>NZ_LT960614.1:1313000-1969500 GCF_900231165.1 Hartmannibacter diazotrophicus | reverse complement strand
AAAACGGTCACTCCGGACGGGTGATGGCTGGCCTGGTGAAAAGGGTGGCGCTGAGCGTCCCTTCTCCGTTTCGCGGATGATGAACATTCCAGTTACAGAAAGGTCAAGCGGATTTTCCGCGTGGCCGGAATGAAGCGGGCCGGCCATCGCTGGCGACATCTGATTCCATTCGGTCCTGATCACCATTCCCGGCAACCTGTACCTGAGGTCGCCAGGAACGCCAATTGCGGTTTGTCCGGATATCCAATATGGCCGATGTCGACCGTTTCGGCGCCCTCATGATCAGACCGGACCGATGCCGTGCTCGAAGTGCTGGCCAACCGTATTTATCGCCATCTGTTTTTCGCGCAGGTCATCGCGCTTGTCGGCACGGGCCTTGCGACCGTAGCGCTCGGTCTCCTCGCCTACGACCTTGCCGGGGCCGAGGCCGGCGTCGTGCTCGGCACGGCGCTCGCCATCAAGATGATCGCCTATGTCGGCGTCGCGCCGGTTGCCGCCGCCTTTGCCGAACAGCTTCCCCGCCGGACCATGCTGGTCAGCCTCGATCTGGTCCGAGCGGGGGTGGCGCTGATGCTGCCCTTCGTGACGCAGATCTGGCAGGTCTATGTGCTGATCTTCGTCCTGCAATCCGCGTCTGCCGCCTTCACGCCGACCTTTCAGGCGACGATCCCCGATGTCCTTGCCGAGGAAAAGGACTACACCCGGGCACTGTCGCTCTCGCGCCTTGCCTATGACCTTGAAAGCGTCGTCAGCCCCATGATTGCGGCCGCGCTCCTGAGCGTCATCAGCTTCCATAGCCTCTTCGGCGGAACGGTGATCGGGTTCCTCGCATCGGCAATGCTCGTCGTTTCGGTCGTGCTGCCAAGCCCGACGCCATCCGAGCGACGCGGCATCTACGACCGCACCACGCGCGGCCTGCGCATCTATCTCGCCACGCCGCGCCTGCGCGGCCTCTTTGCCCTCAGCCTTGCCGTTTCGGCCGCCGGTTCCATGGTGATCGTTAACACGGTCGTTCTGGTCCAGTCGAACTTCGATCTCGACCAGCGGGCAACGGCCCTGGCTCTGGCCGCCTTCGGCGCAGGGTCCATGCTGGCCGCCCTGTTGTTGCCGCGCCTCCTGGAGAACATCCCGGACCGCCAGGCGATGCTTGCCGGCGCCACCGTTCTCATCGCGGGACTGTTCATCGGGCTTGCCGCTACCAACTACCTGGCTCTGCTGCCGCTCTGGCTCTTTCTCGGCCTCGGCTACTCCCTGGCGCAGACACCGTCGGGGCGCCTCCTCAGGCGATCCTCCCATTCGCAGGACCGGCCGGCGCTCTTTGCCGCGCAGTTCGCGCTGTCGCATGCCTGCTGGCTGATCACCTATCCGCTCGCCGGCTGGCTTGGCGCAAAGGCCGGGATGCCGGTCACGTTCGCCGTGCTTGGATCAATCGCATCCGTCGCGGCAATCGCTGCCACCCGCCTTTGGCCCGCCAACGATCCCGATGAGCTTGAGCATATCCATGCGACGCTTGCGCCCAACCATCCGCATCTTGCGGACGCGGTGCCGGTCGGGGACGGCCACCGTCACCGCCACAGCTTCGTCATCGACAGCCATCATCCGGAATGGCCACGCCTGCAATGACCGATCTTGCCGTCTATTCGGGTTTGTTCCTGTCCGCGCTGATCGCCGCGACGATCCTGCCGATGCAGTCGGAGGCGGCGCTGGCCGGTCTGCTGCTCGCGGGTTCTCATCCCGTCTGGGTTCTCGTTCTTGCCGCCAGCGTCGGCAATGTGCTCGGCTCCGTCGTCAACTGGCTGCTCGGACGCGGTATCGAGCGGTTCCGCGACCGGCGCTGGTTTCCCGTGGGGCCGGCGGCCCTCGACAGGGCCCAGCGCTGGTATCATCGCTATGGCAAATGGTCGCTGCTCCTCAGTTGGGCGCCGATCATCGGCGATCCGCTCACCGTCGCCGCGGGTGTGTTGCGCGAGCCGTTCCCGATCTTTCTCGCGCTCGTCACTGTCGCCAAGGTCGGGCGCTATCTGGCGCTGACGGCCGCCGTACTGGGCTTTTCCTGACCGGGGCACTTCTCCCGGACATCGCCGGCTTCATGGCAGCCCGGCGGGCTCCCGGCGCATTCGCTCCCTTCATCGCGGACAACCTCTGACCGCGCCCGCCCTTGACTGCCTTGGAACAATCGCCCTTCCTCTCCTTCACGTTCGCAAGGAGGATCGTCATTGACTGTTCGAATTCTTCTCGTCGATGACCATCCCATCGTCCGGGAGGGCTATCGGCGGCTGCTCGAACGGCAGCCGGGCCATGTCGTCCTGGCGGAAGCCGGAGACGGCGAGGCCGCCGTGCGCACCTTTGCGGAACTCGCGCCCGACATCGTGCTGATGGATCTGTCCATGCCCGGCAGCGGCGGGATCGCGGCGGTGGAGGAGATTCTCGCGCGCGATCCGTCGGCGCGCATCATTGTCGTTTCCATGCATCAGGGCGCGATCTTCGCCCAGCGGGCGATGGCGGCGGGCGCGCGGGGCTTCGTCTCCAAGAGCAGTTCGCCGGACGACCTCGTCCGCGCGATCGCCACCGTGATGGCCGGCCGCAAGGCGCTCTCTCCCGATGTGGCGCAGGCGCTGGCCTACTCGGCCATCGACGGCGACGAGATTGCGTCGCTGACGCCTCGCGAGCGCGACATCCTGCTGCTTTTTGCCGGCGGCATGAACGGCCGGTCGATCGCGGCCAAGCTTGGCCTGTCGTCGAAGACCGTTCAGAACAATCTCTCGCAAATACGGGCCAAACTGGACGTGACAGGGGACGCGGACATGGTGCTGAAGGCGCAGCGCGCCGGTCTCGTGCCGAGCCCCTGATGCGCGGTCTCCTGCCCCAGTTGGTAATACGGGTCCTGGCGGCGGGCATGCTGACCATCGTGCTCGCCGCGGGCTATGTTCTGTTCGAGACCGCCGACAAGGCGCGCGAGGACGTGGATGTGACGGCCCATCGCGTGGCCGTGGCGATCGACGCCCGGCCGGATTTCGTCGGTCTTGCCTTCGGCGGCGTCGCTCCCACACCCGTCTTCCAGGACTGGCAGGCGTTTCCAACCTGGACGCTGATTGCGCCGGGCGTCTGCGTGGAGTTCGGTTCGACGAGCCAGGCGACACACCGCCGCTGCGGACCGTATGTGCTTTCCGACAAGGCGGTGCCCGAATGGTTCGTTGCCATCGCGACGACCATCGGTCTCGTTCCCGAACCGATAACCGTTCCCGTCCGCTCGCGCACCGCCAAGGACGGCCGGGTGACGGCGTTCGCCGACCGCGACATCATCGTCTCCCGCGCCTGGGAGCGGACCGGCGACCTGATGCGCGTGGCCGTCGGCATGGCCGTTGGCGGGGCGCTCTTGACCGGCCTTCTCGTCGCCCGGCTTCTGATGCCGTTCCGCGCGATCCTTGCCGGGATCGAACGGCTTCAGCGGGGGGATTTTGCCTGGCGACTTCCGCGATTTCGGGTGACCGAGTTCGACCGGCTCGGCGTTGCCCTCGGCGACACGGCGACCACACTCAAGGAGGCGCGGGACAGCCGGGCCGAGCTGACCCGCAGGCTCTTCACCGTGCAGGAAAACGAGCGGCGTGCGCTTGCCCGCGAACTGCACGACGAGTTCGGCCAGTGCCTGACGGCGACGCGCGCTCTCGCCGCCGCGATCGTTCATGCCGGTGGCGAGACGTCCCGGGAAGGCCGGCGGATCGGCGAGATCACGGCCGAGATGATGGAGAGCCTCAATGCGGAGCTTTCGCGCCTTCGCCCGCCCGATCTCGACGAGCTGGGGCTGCGGCCCGCTCTGGAGCGGCTGACCGATGGCTGGCGGGCGCGGGCGCAGGGCGTGCGCTTCAAGCTGCGTTTCGACGGGCGAACGGACGACATTCCCGACGAACTGGCGCTCAGCCTCTACCGCATCGCGCAGGAGTGCCTGACCAACGCGATCCGCCACGGCCATCCCTCCACCGTCTCGCTGACGGTCGCGGCCGACAGCGAGGTCGTCCTCACCGTCATCGACGACGGGTCGCCGGCCGGCCGCTCGCGCCCGATCACCGACGGGCACGGCCTTCTCGGCATCCGCGAACGTGTCGATGCGCTTGGCGGCAGCTTCGTGCTCGACCCCATCGACGGCGGCATGCGGGCCATCACGCGCCTGCCGCTCGCCCCCGCCCCGACCGGGTGATCTTCCCGGGTGGCGCGGGAGGCGTGCTCTGGCGCGCCTTTGCTGCTTCGGCCCATCCTCCCAGCATCAGGGAGGAACACATGGACGAAATGATTCACCCGGTCCTGCGGCTTGGGACCGAGGTCGCAAGCGGCCTCATCGGACACGAGGAGATGGTCGAGCGCCTCATGACCGCCCTGTTGGCCGGCGGTCACGTGCTCATCGAGGGGCCGCCGGGCATCGCCAAGACACGGGCGGTGAAGCGGCTGGCAGTCCACCTGCCGGGCAGCCACTCCCGGATCCAGTGCACGCCCGACCTCCTGCCGGCCGACCTCACCGGCACGCAGGTCTTCCGGCCGGAGACCGGCGGGTTCGACTTCGTGCAGGGGCCGCTCTTCCACGCCCTCGTGCTCGTCGACGAGATCAACCGCGCTCCCCCCAAGGTGCAATCGGCTCTGCTTGAAGCCATGGCCGAGGGACAGGTGACGACGGCCGGCGTCAGCCGTGCGCTGCCCGATCCCTTCATGGTGGTCGCGACCCAGAACCCGATCGAACACGAAGGAACCTTCCCGCTGCCCGAGGCGCAGATGGACCGGTTCCTGCTCCACCTCTCGCTGGACCTGCCAAATGCAGAGCATGAACGGGCGATTCTCGACCTTGTCTCGGCGGAACGGCTGGCGCCCCCTCCAGCCGTCGGGAAACCGCTTGCACCGGAGGATATTCATCGCGCGCGGGCCGAGGCGGCCGCTGTGCATCTGGCCCCGGCACTTCGGGACTTCATCGTCCGTCTCGTCATGGCCTCGCGCCGGGATGGTGCGGTGTCCCAATGGGTCGAGCACCCGATCTCGCCACGCGGCACGCTGGCACTCGCAGCCGCCGTGCAGGCGCGGGCCTGGCTGAAGGGGCGCGACTTCGGTCTGCCCGAGGATGTGATTGCGCTTGCGCCGGACGCCCTCGCCCACCGGCTCGTTCCTACATGGGCGGCCCGTTCGGAAGGCCGGACCGGCCGCAGTCTCGTTGCCGACGCCCTGAAAGCCGTCGCACCATGGTGACGTCGGCCTTGCGTGCGCCCGGCATCCGTCTGACGGCCGAGGAACTGCTGGAACTGCGCCAGACGGGAGCCCGGACGGGCCGCCATCGTCCCGCCTCCGGCCGCACCGGCATAGTGCCGGCCAAACCGCCCGGCTCCGGCATCGACCTTCGCGAGATCCGCGCCTTCGCGGAGGGCGACGATGCGCGCCGCATCGACCCGTCGACGACAGCCCGCACCGGGCAGATCCATGTCCGCAGCTTCCACGAAGACCGGGACGACACGACGATTCTCGTCGCCGACTTCCGCCCACCAATGCACTGGGGAACGGGCGAAGCGCTGCGTTCGGTCCGCGCCGCCCGCGCGCTGGCAAGGCGAGGCTGGGAGGCGGCCGAGCGGTCCGCCTCGATAGGGGCGCTCGCGGTCAACAGCCATGGTTCGGCTACCGTTCCGGCTGGCCAGGGTTTCAGGCAGATGTCCGCCATCGCCGAAATGCTGGCGGCCCAGCACGAACGCGCGCTGATGGCGCCCGGCGACGGCCCATCGCTGGAGGAAGTCCTGGCCCGGCTCGCACAGATGGCGCCAGCGGGATCGGAGGTCCTGATCGCGACGGGACCGGACGGGATCGCGCCTTCGGACGAGGCCGCGCTCGCGCGGCTCGCACGGCGCCGGCGCGTGACCGTCCTCCTGCCTCTCGACCCCGTGGAGATCGCACCGCCGTCGTCGGCCTTGCCGATCCGGTCCGATGGCAGAACCCGGCTTGCCCGGATGAAGCCCATCGAGATCCGGGAACTCGCCGGACGGCTCAAGACCCTGAACGTGTCGCTGGAGACGTTGGCCGATGACGCAGGATGAACTGATCGCCGCGCTGCCGGCCGGGCGGCTGCCGTCCAGTCTGATGCATGTCGGCGTCACGGACGCCCTCGCCCTCTTCGGCGCCGGGTTGATCGTCGCGGCGCTCCTTTCCGCCGTCGCCCTGCCCTTCCTCGCCCGCCGTCCCTCAAAGCGCCAGCAGATCCGCGCGACGCGGGGGCTACCACCCGAGGAACGCATTCTTGCGATCGCCCGCATTCTCGGCCGCCTGCCCGATCCGCTCCGCACCGCCGCCTACGGATCCGAAGCGGCCCCCACCGGCGCCGAATTGGAGCGCATCGCCCTCAAGGCCGCCCGCCGATGGAAATGACGCTCGCTTATCCGTTTCTGCTCCTGCTGCTGCCTTTGCCGCTGCTGATCCGGCGACTGATCACTCCCGACGGGTCGATCCCGGCGGCCCTTTCGGTCCCGGCAGGGTCCTACGAGGCAGCGCAGCCCGCCCACGCTGGCAGCGACCGGCGGAGATTGCTCCTGCTTGCCCTCGCCTGGAGCGCGCTCGTCGTCGCACTCTCCGGGCCACGGGTCCCCGCCGCCTCCGACTTCGTGACCGCCTCCGGGCGCGAGATCATTCTGGTGCTCGATCTATCCAGCAGCATGGCGAAGGAGGATTTCGTCCTCGACGGCGAGCCGATCTCCCGGCTCGACGCCGTCAAGCGCGTTGCGTCCGGCTTCGTTGCCGCGCGCAAGGGCGACCGGATCGGCCTCGTGATCTTCGGCGACCGCGCCTATGTCGCCGAGCCCCCGACCTTCGACGTCAATGCCGTCGCCAATGCCATCGAGACCGCGCAGATCGGCATTTCCGGCCGATCGACGGCCATCTCCGACGGGCTTGGACTTGCCGCGAAACGCCTGATCGAGAGCAAGGACGGATCGAAGGTCATCGTGCTGCTTTCCGACGGCGTGGACACCTCGGGCAAGGTGCTGGCACGCGATGCCGCCGCCCTTGCCTCCAGCCACGGCATTCGCGTCCACACCATCGCGCTCGGTCCGGAAGATCTCGAGACCGCGCCCGCCTCGCGCGATGCCGTGGATTCGGCGGCGCTCCGGTCTATGGCCGAGGCCGGCGGCGGCACCAGTTTTCGCGTGCGCACGATGGCCGATCTCACCGCCATGAGCGAGACACTCGACGCGCTGGAGCCCAACCCCATGCAACGCCCTCCCTTGCAGGTCTGGCAGGAACTCTGGCCATGGCCGGGCGGTGCGGCCCTCGCGCTCACGCTCATCTTCGCGCTGCGGAGGCGGTCATGATCGGACTTGTCTTCCTGCGCCCCTGGTGGCTGGCCGCCCTGCCGGTCCTTGCCGCCATCGCCCTCTATGTCTGGCGCCGCGGCCCGGAGGCTGGCGGCTGGGAACGCGTCATGCCGCCGGCCATGCTGTCTGCCATGGTCGCGCTCGGCCATCTTGCGACCGTGCGGAGCCGGCAGACCCGGTTTGCGGCGCTGACCGCCGCCGCCTTCATGGTGCTCGGGCTTGCCGGCCCCGCCATTCCGCGCGCCAACGTTCCCGTCTTCGTCGGCTCCGGCGTTGTCCTGATCGCAATCGACATGTCGCCCTCGGTGGCGTCGGGCCCCGCCCTTGCCGACGCACAGGCCGCCGCGGCGCAAGTGATGACGGCGGCCCAGGGGCGGCAGGTCGGACTGATCGTCTATGCGGGCGAGGCCTATCCGGTGGCGGCGCCGACCAGCGATCCCGCCAACCTCGAGACGCTGATCGCCGTGCTCTCGGCCAACACGATGCCCGACCGTGGCAGCCGGCCGGCCACCGCCCTGTCACTCGCCCGCCGGATGCTCAAGGACACGACGGATGCCGAACTGGTTCTGATCTCCGACGGTGGCGGCTTCGACGACACCGCGAAAATCGAGGCCGGCCGGCTGGCAAGCGCCGGCGTCGGCATTTCGGCCCTCGTTCTTTCGGGGGCAGCCGGCGGCCGTGCCGATGTCGACGCCCTCACAGAACTGGCAAACGTCTCAGCACCCGCACGGTCGCCGGAGCCGGTTCTTGCCCGGATCGAGACGTCGGGCGCTCCCGGATCGCAGGACATGCTGGCATCCGTGCGCTTTCGCGACATCGGTCCGCTGATGGCGGCGTTGGCGCTTCTGCCGCTCCTCGTCCTGTTCAGGAGGCAGGGATGAAGCGCCCATTGCTCATCATCGTCCTCGGCCTTGTCTGCCTGACCCTGGCCGGCCCCGAAGCCATCGGCCGGATCCTGCTCTGGACCGGTTTTTCCGGACCTGCGAGCCGTCTTGCGGCCTTCGTCGACGACCCCGCCTCTCGCGGCCTCATGCTCTATCGCGGCGGACGGCATGCCGAGGCCGACGCGGCCCTCAGGCAGGCAGGCCGGGACCAGACCTTCAACCGTGCGCTGACGCTTGCGGCCACCGGCCGGCATGGGCTCGCCGTCGCCTATCTCGATGCCGTCCTGTTCGCCAATCCCGCCGACGCCGAGGCGGCCGCTACCCGCGACCTCATTCTTCCCTTCGCTCCGGTCGTTCGCGGAGACAGCAACGCGCCCGGCCGGATCACGGGCTACGGCGGCAACATGGCTCCAACGCCGCCGGGCGGTCAGGGGCTGCCGAGCACGCCCGATCCGGAAGCACAGAAGCCCTTCGCAGCCCGCAGCTATGCGGCCTCCGATGCGTGGCTCGAGACGATCGCGGACGATCCGGGCGAGTTCCTGCGCCTGCGGCTCGACAAGGAATACGAGCGGCGCGCGGCTCTCGGGCTCGTCCGTCCACAGGAGGCAGACCCATGGTGATCCGGCTCGCTCTGATGCTTCTCCTTTTCACCGGGGCTGCCCGGGCCGACAGACTTCGCATCGTCGTCGGCAACGAGCAGCCTGTTGCGGGCGAGATGATCCTCGTCACCCTGCGCGGCGAGTACACGCACATGATCACGCTGGAGGAGCTTATCCTGCCGAAGTCCGCCGACTTCGACTGGGTGCAGCTTTCCCGGGACCGCTGGCAGGACGAGCAAGTGGAAGGCCGCTCGGTCCGGGTTTTCGAGCGGCGGCTTGCCATTTTCCCGCGCCATGGCGGCGATCTCCGCCTGGGACCTCTCACCCATCGCCTGACCATCATGGACGGAGCGGGCCGCACCGAAATGCCGGTCGAAGCAAAGGCGGTCACGATCTCCGTCGCGCCCTATCCGGGCGAAGCGGGGTTGCTCTCCGCCTCGAACCTCACCGTCGAGGACGCGCTCTCGACCGAACCCGGAGCGCTTCGGGACGGCGAAACGCTGGTGCGGAAGGTGACGCTGCGCGCCGAGGGGACCCTGCCGCAGATGCTGCCACCCCGGCCCGTCATCCGCGAGCCATGGCTCATCAGCTTCACGGCACCGGAGGAGCGGACGATGAAGCCAACGCCCGGCGGCCCCGTGACGACGGTCACCTGGGAATGGCATCTTCGGCCCAAGACCGGAGAGCCGGGCGTCATCCCGCCGATCGAAATCCCATGGTTCGACACCAGCCAGCGGCGGATGCGGATGGCCGAAATTCCGGCCATCCCGCTCGGCTACCAGAGCTTTCACGCCAACCAGACGGGAACGGATCGACTGCCGGGAAAAGAAGCAGGCCTTGCAACCGCAGCCGTGGGGCTCGGGCTTGCGGTCGGGATCGTCGGCGCCCTCGCCGGTCTCGGTGGCCAGAGCCGTTCGGACCTCAACCGCCGCCTGCGGCGCCTTGCACCGTTCGACCGCAGCCGTTGGCAGGTCCGCCGGGCGGCAAGAAGCGGCGATCTTCTTGACCTTCGGGCGGCGGCGGCGCGTTACCTCGACCGCCGGCACGGGCTAGGCTTGCCCGTCTCGGGGACGGAGACCCGCGAACTCGACCGGGCGCTCTATGGCAGGGAACCGGAGGCGGCCCATGGCGAAGCCCGGGACTTCCTGAGAATGATACTCAGGCACCGCTGAAGAGGGTTCAGGATGCTGGATGCTGGTAGTGCGCCAGCGAGGGAGAACGTCTGCCGCCCTTTTTGTTTCAACGGTTTCCCGGTAAGTGTTGAACCAGTCTGGATCGGGAAACACGGCATGAGCGCCATCGGGCTTTATGTTCTGGCAGCCCTCGCAGAGATTGCGGGCTGCTTCGCCTTCTGGGCCTGGCTGCGCCTCGGCAAGTCCATGCTCTGGCTGTTGCCCGGCCTCGTCAGCCTTGCCCTCTTCGCCTTCCTGCTGACGCGGGTCGATGCCGGCTTCGCGGGGCGTGCCTATGCCGCCTATGGCGGCATTTACATCCTGACCTCGCTTGTCTGGCTCTGGGCGATCGAGGGCGTCCGTCCCGATCGCTGGGACATGGCAGGCGCCGGCCTCTGCCTTGTCGGCGCCTTGGTCATCGTCCTTGGTCCGCACGGACGATAGCGGCGGACCATTTCGACCCAGAGGCGCCCGCCGACGCCTAGTTCTTTCGCGGCGATCCGGGATACTTCAGCCCGCGGCTCCGCTGCCGGGTGACTCCGCTACGAGCCGCCCCTCCTCAGCCTTGTAGAAATACTGGCTGGCGATCAGCCATCCCTTCAACGGCCGCAAGGGCGGAATGCAGGTGAGCAGCATGAAGGGCAGCGTCGTGAAGAGGTGGACCCAATAGGGCGCGGAATAGGCAACCTCGATCCAGAGCCCCATGACGACGCTCGGGACGCAAGCAAAGCAGATGACGAAGAAGGCCGGGCCATCGGCCGGATCGGCAAAGGAATAATCCAGACCGCAGACCTCACAGCCTTCCCGCACCGCCAGGAAGCCATCGAACAGATGCCCCTGCCCGCAGCGTGGACAGCGCCCTCTCAGCCCTGTTTCCATCGGCGACAGCGGTGGCCAGTCATGGTTCATCGACATCGGGCGGTTCCTTGTCAGGCGTGTCATGAATGAATGCATTCAAATTTGCATTCATTTCTCCATATTGTATGTATTTTATTCTCGTATCACAAGCTGGTCGATCTCGATATCGCCCAAAATGTCCAACCCAGTCGGTATCCATTCGATAGTCTGACCGGCCTTCATCCACTCTTTGAATGCAGTCAATCTCATTTGAACGAGAGCGCCGATGCGGTCATTCATGAGGAGTCCCGAGCGCGCGGCACGGGTACCACCCGTGTCAGCCACGGTGCCGATGCGGCCTGTTTCGCCGCCGGCCGTTGCAAGGCCATCCTCTGTTTCCGTTGGCTGATCTTGCCGGCCCTTCCCCGCAAAACCCGGTCAAATCCGGCCTTGGCGAGACCGGATTTGACCGGTCGCGGCGCCTTCTGACGCGCTTCAACCTGCGGCGTGGTGACGCCTTAGGCCTTGAGCAGCCTCGCTGCCGCCATCTACGGGTTGAAATGCCGGCCGGTCGAGGGCGTCAGGAAATTTATGTTTGATCAATCGGTTATGAAATTCCGCGGGATCGAAACGCCTCCGATTTTTTCTGATTGGGCAGGTTGACAGATCATTTTCGATCAGCAGGCGAAAATCTTTTTCGGACGGGCGGCATCGACGGAGAAGGCCGCAGGGATCACACTCCCGGCATTGAAAAGGCTCCCGTCCCGCATTCGGCCCCTGCATCCGCATGGGGCCAATGTGCGTCAGGGGCACAGCTTCGCCTTCGCGCAGGCCTCACGGCCTGCTCCGCCCGATCGGATTGGACCGGCGATCGTGCGGAATAGCCCTCGGAAGTTCTGACGCTTCCGGGAAAGAAATCCCGGCACAACAGGGACGAACGATGACCATTTTCCCGACGCTCACGATTCCAGACACGTTGGCGGCCGGACCCGGGCCGGGCAACACCGATCCCCGCGTGCTCCAGGCCTTCGCCAGCGCCGGTGTCGCCGACCACATGCAGCAGGACGTGCTGCGCGGCATGGTGGAATCCAAGCTGATGCTGCGCGAGATCTTCGGCACGAAGAACGCCTATACCTACGGCGTCGCCGGCACGGGATTCTCCGGCCTCGACTGCATGCTCAGCGCCATCCTGCCGGGTGACAAGGTGGTTGCCTTCACCAACGGCACCTTCTCCGGCATCGACTGCATGACGATCCGCATGAAGGCGTCGACGCCCGAGGATCTCGCCGCCAACCCGATGAACCCGCAGCCGGCGAACGTGACGATCATCACCGTGCCGCACGGCCAGTCGGTCACCGGCGAAATGGTCGAGAAGGCGCTGGCCGAGCACAAGCCGATGTGGGCCTTCATGGCGCATTGGGAAACCGGCTCGGGCCGCATCAACGACGTCCAGGGCTTCAACGACGCCTGCGCCAAGCACGGCGCCCTCGGTCTCGTCGATGCCGTCTCCAGCCTCGGCGTCGGCGACTTCAACATCGATCAGTATCCGGCCGTCGTCGGCTGGGCGTCCTGTCCGCAGAAGGGCGTGCTCGCCCTGCCGCTGACCTACGCGCCCGTCAGCTTCCGGGACGAGTATATCGACGTCGTCAAGAAGCGCGGCTGCTACACCTACGTCCATCATCCGATCCTCAACGGCCGCCACTGGGGCATCGTCGACGGCAAGGACGTTCCGGCCGGCGTCTACCACCAGACGCACTCGGGCTATGCGGTTGCCTCCTTCCACGAAGCGCTGCGCATCCTGCTGACCTACGGCCGCGCCCAGAAGGCCGCCGACTACGCCTTCTGCGAGAAGGCCCTGCGCAACGCCGTTTCGGCTATGGGCTGCGAGGTCACGTCCAACATGACGAGCCTCGTCGTCCTCAACCTGCCGGGCAAGCTTGCCGGCAAGGAAAAGGAACTCGTCGGCAACTGCCGCGCCAAGGGCTTCGGCATTTGGCCGACGCTTTCCGAGCCGGTCCAGGTCCGTATCGGCATCCTGAACCAGCTGACTGAGGAATCGATCACCGAGATCGTCGGCCGCTTCGCCGACGCGATGCTGGAGATGGGCGCAGAGTTCGACAAGGCCAAGATCATGGCCGACCTCAAGTCCTATTTCGAGCCGCGCCTGAAGAACTCGGCCTGAGATTGATCAATGCCACCGGGCCTGCCTGCAGGTCCCGGCTGTGAATGACGAAACGCCGCGCAATCCCTTGTGCGGCGTTTTTCGTTGCAGGCGCATTTTTCGGGCGCGTCGCCCCTGTCAGCCTGCGATGTTCCAGGCAGCCCTCCAAGATCCGGGTATCGCTGCAACGCCCCTTCTTCTCCGGCTTGGACCCTGGCTCGCCCAAAGTCTCTTTTCGATACGCCACATAAACTTAGCCGTGCATCGATTTTTATCCGTCGGCGCTACGAACAAAGCCCTCACGGCCGAATCTTCCTTAGTCTTTAATCATTTATACAGCACCTGCTGTGATTTTTCCCTCGAATGGTCTTTTCACGGAGAGGGTAATGGCTTTCGGCGCAACCTGTCGACACAGCTTGTTGTTGCAACCGGCGCGGCGGGACCGCCACGCTCCTCGCATTCATCGGTGGGTCCGCCTGGATCTCGATGGAGCGAACCCAGAACGACGTCATGACGGTGGCGGTCGAAAAGGCGTCCAACGTCGCGCGGCAAGCCGAGGTCCAGATCTCCGAAGCCGTTTCCGCCGGAACGACCCTTGCCGCCAGCCTTCAGGGGGCCATCGAGAAAGGGCCGGTCAAGCGCGCCGACATCATCGCGATGATCGAGCCCATCGCTCAGCGCTTCCCGAATATCTACGGCGCATGGATGGGCGAAGTTACCGACCGTCCCGCCGCCGAGAAATTCGTCGGCACCGAGGGCACCAACGAAGACGGCGTTTTCACCGCCTACTGGACGAAGTCCGACAGCGGCGAGATGGAATTTTCGACCTGGAAGATCAATCCGACCGAAAACTGGTATGCCGATCCCCTGGCGGAGGACCGCGGCGTGATCACGCCGCCCTATCTTTCCTCCACCAACAAGCTTTTGACGTCCGTCTCGCAGCCGGTCCGCGACAACGGCAAGATCGTCGGTCTGGCTGGTGTCGATATCGCGCTGGACAATCTTGCCGCAACCATCGGCGCCATGCGTCCCTTCGGCACCGGCCGCGTGATGCTGCTGGCCAGCGACGGCAAGTGGCTCGTTCCCCCGAACAAGGACCTGATGATGAAGGGCTATGAGGATGCCGGTCAAAGTGACGTGATGGCAGCCCTCAAGGACGGCGGGATGCGCGTAGTCGACGGTCTTGCGGACGGTGTGACCCGGATCGTCTATCCGTTCAGTGCCCCGGGCATGAACAGGACCTGGGCCGCCGTGGTCGATGTGCCGGCGGAAACCTTCCTGACGCCGATCTACCGGGAAGTGCGCAACACCGCCCTCGGCGGACTGTTGCTGCTGGCCGTCGCGCTGGGCATGATCTTTCTTATGGCCAGGCGCTTCGTCCAGCGCCCGCTTGACCGCACGCTCGTCAGTATCAACGCGCTCATCGACCGCCGCTACGACGTGACGATCAGCGACACCGACAGGGACGACGAGGTCGGCGCGATCAACAAGGCTCTGGAGGTTTTCCGCAACAAGTCCCTGCAGGCCGAGGAGCTTGCGGCCCAGCAGGAGGAACACCAGCGCCAGCGCTCCACCCGCGCCGAACAGGTCCGCACCTATTCGGAGGACTTCGACAAGAAGGTGTCGCAACTCACCGAACGGGTGATGCGCCTTGCCGGCGATCTGAATGTTGCGTCGGCCGGGCTCATCCGCGGCGCGGACGACACCAGCGCGAAGAGCGCGGCGGTGGCCGCGGCCTCCGAGCAGGCGTCGGCCAATGTCGGCGCCGTTGCCTCCGCGGCCGAGGAGCTGCTCGCCTCGGTCAATGAGATCTCGCGCCAGATGACGCATTCGGCCAGCATCGCCGAAAGCGCCGTCGGTCAGGCGAGCCAGGCCAATGCCAAGGTCGATGCGCTGGCTGGCGCGGCCAATCGCATCAGCGAGGTCGTCAAACTCATCAACGCGATCGCCCAGCAGACCAATCTTCTCGCCCTCAACGCCACCATCGAGGCGGCACGGGCCGGCGAGGCCGGCAAGGGCTTTGCCGTGGTGGCAGCCGAGGTCAAGCAGCTTGCCGACCAGACCGCCAAGGCAACCGAGGAGATCGCCGTTCAGATCGAGGCGGTGCAGTCGGTGACGAACGAGACGGTGGAGGTGATCCAGCATATCTCCTCCACCATCCAGCAGATGAACGACATTTCCGGCAGCATCACCAATTCCGTGGAGCAGCAAGGGATCGCGACACGCGAGATCACGACCAATATCCACGAGGCCTCGAACGGCACCAAGGAGGTTTCGACGAGCGTCTTCGTGGTCTCCGATGTGGCTAAGACGACCGGCTCGACGGCACGGGAAGTGAGCGCGGTCGCAGCCGACCTGCGCGAGCAGGCGGAAGCCCTGCAAAACGAGGTAGGGACCTTCATTCAGAATGTGCGAGGCGCCGCCTGATCGCGGATCGCGACCCTCAGGCGTTCAGCCGGACAAGACATCGCCCGCCCCCGCGACCACGGGAGCGGGCGATTTCGTTCCAGGCCAATGCCCTGCATCGCCTTCAAAAATAGGAGCGCCCCGTCTCCCGCGTCATCCCGGCTCGCGTCAGCCGAGAAGGCGTTCGATGAATCCGCCGACGGAATTGCTGATCCGCTCGCGCTTGAGGCGTTCGGCGGTCAGGATCGACTTCAGGTCGTTGAAGGCGCCTTCAAGGTCGTCGTTGATGACCACATAGTCGAAGCGCGTCCACTCCTGGATCTCGTAGCGGGCGTTGACGAGACGCTTCTCGATCACGTCGTCCGCATCCTCGGCCCGGCGCGTCAGGCGCGAGCGCAGCTCCGCCATGCTGGGCGGCAGGATGAAGATCGCCGCGACATCGTCCGGCATGCGGTCGCGGATTTGCGCGGCGCCCTGCCAGTCGACGTCGAAGAGCACATCGCGGCCGGCTTCCAGCGCCTTTTCCACCGGCGCGCGCGGCGTGCCGTAGTAGTTGCCATGGACCTCGGCCCATTCGAGCAACTCGTTGTTCTCGGCCATGGAGCGGAAGTGGCTCTTTTCGATGAAATGGTAGTGGACGCCGTCGATCTCGCTCGGACGGCGGCCGCGCGTGGTCACGGAAATCGACAGTTCGATCTCCTTGTCCTGCTCGAGAAGCAGCCGCGACAGCGTTCCCTTGCCCGCGCCCGACGGCGAGGAGATCACCATCATGACGCCGCGCCGCGCCAGACGCTCATGCCCTGTCGTCGCCTTCATCGCTGTCGTGCTCATGCTCTTTCCCGCCACTCGACTCGTGCTGTCCGGTCACTCGGCCATCGACAAAACGGATGCGGTCCACCGTCACCGACGACGGAGGGACTCACTCGAAATTCTGCACCTGCTCCTTGAACTGGTCGACGACCGCTTTCAAGGCCAGGCCAATCCCGGTCAGCTCCGTATCATTCGACTTGGAGCAGAGCGTATTGGTTTCGCGGTTGAACTCCTGCGCCAGAAAGTCCAGACGACGGCCGATCGGATCGCCGCTGGCGAGCAGAGCGCGGGCCTGGGCGACATGGGCGATCAGGCGGTCGAGTTCCTCGCGGATATCCGCCTTGGCGGCCAGAAGCACCGCCTCCTGATGCAGGCGCGCCGGATCGAGGTCGTCGCGCCCGGTCAAATGCGCGACCTGATCGGCGATCCGTGCGGCAATCGCCTCGGGCGTCCGGGCAGGGCAGGCCTCGGCCCTTCCGGTCAGCGTCTCGATCTCGCCGACCTGGCGAAGAACGACGGCCGCGAGCGCCAGCCCCTCCTCGCCGCGCGAGGTGACGAGATCCGCCAATGCGGCATCGAAGGTGGTCAGCAGCTCGCCGTGGAAGGCTGCAACCATCTCCTCGTCGGCATTTTCCTCGGTCACGGGTTCGACGACGCCGCGCACGGCCAGCAGCCCGTCGATGGTAGCCGGGGCAAGCCCCTGCCCTTCATAGTCCCGCGCCGTCGCCACGAGCAGATCCAGCAGCGCCCGGTTGATCGCATAGCCGGCCTGCGGCGCATCCCGGTCAACGGTCAGCGTGATCTGCACCGAGCCACGCGAGAGAACCTTCGGCAGTCTGGCGCGAATGGCCTGCTCGACAGGCTCGTTGCCCTGCGGCAGCCGGATTCTGAGATCGAGGCCACGTCCGTTCACGGACCGCAGTTCCCAGGCAAACCGCCACGGGCCGAAGGCTCCGGTTCGCCGGGCAAAGCCCGTCATGCTCATCGGGTGGACTGCGGCACTGCTTCCCTCGGCCATCAAGAACCGGCTCCGTTTGTCTGCCGCATCTCCCGGTGCGGGATCTGGCAGCGGCAAGGCTTGTCTTCTGTCAGCACCGGACATTGCCGAGGCTCGGGCGCCGGTCAAGTGCATTCTCACGCGTGAGACCGCACGGCGGGCGATCAGGGCTTGGGGACAGGCAGCACCGGCTTGGAAGGATCGCGAGGCGGCATGCCGTCAAGAAGATCGAGTTCATCGGAGGCCGCATCGGCGTTGCCAGTCGTCTCCTCGGCGGCCAGCGACGTATCCGCCGCGGCGGCGGCATTCGCCTTCAGGAACGCGCGATATTTGGCGACGTTGCGATTGTGTTCGGCAAGCGTTGCGGAGAAGACGTGCCCGCCGGTCCCTTCGGCAACGAAATAGAGCTCGTTGGTATTCGACGGCCCTGCGACAGCTTCCATGGCCGCCCGTCCCGGATTGGCGATCGGTCCCGGCGGCAAGCCGTTGATGACATACGTGTTATAGGGCGTTTCGCCATCGATCTCGCTGCGCCGAAGCGGACGCCCGAGCGCACCCTTGCCGCCGACAAGTCCATAGATGATCGTCGGATCGGACTGGAGCTTCATCCCCTTGTTCAGGCGATTGATGAAGACGGCGGCCACGCGCGGCCGTTCGTCCGCCTTGCCGGTCTCCTTCTCCACGATGGAGGCGAGCGTGACCAGTTCCTCGGGCGTCTTGATCGGCAATCCCTCGCGCCGGCTCTTCCAGACGTCGGCCAGCACCTTGTCGTGCTCGCGCCGCATGCGGTCGAGAATGCTCTGGCGCGCCGCGCCGCGCGTGAAGAGATAGGTTTCCGGAAGCAGGCTTCCCTCCGGCGGGATCTCCGCGACGTCTCCCGTCAGCAGTTCCTCCTCGCGCAGGCGCTCGACGATCTGCTCGCTGGTCAGTCCCTCGGGCACCGTGAAGGGATGCAGAATGGCCTTGCCGGAAACAAGCAGGTTCATGACCTGCTGCATGCTGGCGCCGGCCGGCACCGAATATTCGCCGGCGCGCAGTTTGCTCTGCATGCGATAGGCGCGCACGCCCCAACTGAAGATCTGGGGCTCGGTGATGACTCCCTCGCTCATCAGGACGCTGGTGATCTCATCGAGGCCCGAGTTGGCACGGATGATTACCGTGGTCTCCTGAGGCAGCGGTCCGCGCTCGGAGAACTTCAGCTTGCCCCAGTAAACGAGGCCACCGCCACCCAGCGCCAGAAGCACCAGGATCATCATGATACCGTTGAGCGCCACGACGATCGGGTTGCGCACATGACGGGAGCGCGGCGGCGGCGGCGCCGGCTCGGGGGCGAGAGATTCACGCGGGCTCTTCGGACTGATCCGGCCGGACGTTTCCTGGTCTGGCACGCCGTTCGTCTCCGGCGTCTCCTTGTTGCCGTCCATACCTCAAATGCCTCTGTCTGTCCGGGTACTTCCACCGGCTATCCTGCCGCCCGGATCCTGTCCCCGACAGGCTGACCCTTCGGTCGCGAATCCATCTGCCGAGTGCGGAGGATGATGCATGCACTTGCGGCAAGAATCCAGCGAGGACGGCCTGATGCCGTCTTAACCCCCTGTTCTTTCCGCGCAAAATGCCGAATGCGCACGCCTGGTTCCGCGTCGTCCGGCAATCGGCCAAGCCACCGGCATGAGATGCCGGGCATGGGGAGCCGGGAACAGGCCGCTCAGTGCAGGAACAGCCTGCCTGCACATCGGTACGACATGAGGGCAGAACGATCGCTCGCCCGGCACGCGCATCACAAATGGCGTTGCCCGCCGGTCCCACTCATTTGCGGAGTTTTTCGCCGACGTTCAACCTTCACGCCACCTGAATCAGGCGTCGAACTTCCTCAAGACCAGCGACGCGTTGGTGCCACCAAAGCCGAAACTGTTCGAAACGGCGACATTGATCTCGCGCTTGCGCGCGACGTTCGGCACCAGGTCCATCGGGGTATCGACCGACGGATTGACCAGATTGAGCGTCGGCGGTGCGATCTGGTCCCGGATCGCCAGGACCGAGAAAATGGCTTCGATCGCGCCGGCCGCTCCGAGAAGATGCCCGGTCGCCGATTTGGTCGACGACATCGAAATCTTCGCGGCCGCATTGCCAACAAGCCGCTCCACGGCGCCAAGCTCGATCGTGTCGGCCATGGTCGACGTGCCATGGGCATTGATGTAGTCGATCTCGTCCGGCGTGACGCCGGCGCGCTCGAGCGCCGCCTTCATGCAGCGGTAGGCTCCATCACCGTCCTCGGAGGGAGCGGTGATGTGGAAGGCATCGCCGGAGAGACCGTAGCCGATGACCTCGGCATAGATCTTGGCGCCGCGCGCCTTCGCATGTTCCAGCTCTTCCAGAACGACGACGCCGGCGCCCTCGCCCATGACAAAGCCGTCGCGGTCCTTGTCATAGGGACGCGAGGCCTCGGTCGGACGGTCGTTGAAACTCGTGGACAGGGCACGGCAAGCCGAGAAGCCCGCAATGGAAATCCGGCAAACGGGCGATTCCGCACCGCCTGCCACCATGACGTCGGCATCGCCGAGCATGATCAGTCGCGAGGCATCGCCGATGGCGTGGGTGCCGGTCGAACAGGCGGTCACCACGGAGTGGTTCGGGCCCTTCAGACCATGCTTGATCGACACGTGGCCGCCGGCAAGGTTGATCAGGCGGCCGGGAATGAAGAAGGGGCTGATCCGGCGCGGACCCTTGTCGCGCAGCGTATAGGCCGCGTCGACGATGCCCTGCAGACCACCGATGCCCGAACCGATGAGAACGCCGGAGCGGATCTGGTCTTCGTATTCGGTCGGATGCCAGTCGGCATCGTCAAGAGCCTGATCGGCAGCCGCTGCGGCATAGACGATGAACTCGTCGACCTTGCGCTGTTCCTTCGGCTCCATGTAGAGGTCGGGATCGAAGGTGCCGTCGCTGCCATCGCCCCGCGGGATGGTGCAGGCAATCTGGCACGGCAGGTCATCGACCTCGAAGGTCGAAATGCGCGAAGCCCCGCTCTTGCCTTCAAGGATGCGCTGCCAGCTCACGTCAGCGTTGCCGCCCATCGGCGACACCATACCAACACCGGTGATGACAACTCGTCTCATGCCCACCCATTTCCGTCGGGTTTGCCCGACCGGATCGTTGATTCAGCGAGGACCGATGGCCCTCGCTGGCAATATTTTTTCGATAGAAACCTGTCCGGAACCGGGATCAGGCGGTCGCCTTGGTGAGGTAGTTCACCGCGTCACCAACGGTCTGGATCGTGTCGGCCGCATCGTCCGGGATTTCGCAGCTGAATTCTTCCTCGAAGGCCATCACGAGTTCGACCGTGTCGAGCGAATCCGCTCCGAGATCCTCGATGAAGCTGGCTTCCATCGTGACCTTCTCGGGTTCCGCACCGAGGTTCTCGATCACGATCTTCTTCACGCGCTCAGCGATGTCACTCATGTCCTGAAGTCCTTCGTTTGCAAGTTCTGCACATTTTTCCCGGCGCTTACCGGAATTCTTTCTGATTGATCGGGATGACGGCGACGTCCATCAAGTGCCGCGCCCCCCGTTCAAAGTGCCTCGCTACCGCCGGCGGGACGGCCGTTTTCCGCCGTTTCCCGGAAAAATCCGGAGTTAGTCGGCGGGTAGGTAACACACTTTGTTAGGCTTTGCCAGCAGAAGCAAGCAATGCTTTTCCGCTCTGCCGGCCGACCGGAAACCATACAAATCCGTCAATCAAAACATGGCCATGCCGCCGTTGACGTGAAGCGTCTGACCGGTGACGTAAGCCGCCTCGCGGCTGGCGAGATAAACGCAGGCGGCGGCGATCTCGTCGGAGGTCCCCAACCGGCCGGCCGGAACCTGCGCCAAAGTCGCTTCGCGCTGCTTCTCGTTGAGGACATCCGTCATCGCCGTTTCGATAAAGCCGGGCGCCACCGTGTTGACGGTGATGTTGCGGCTTGCAACCTCCTGGGCCAGCGCCTTGGTCATGCCGATCATGCCGGCCTTGGCGGCGGCGTAGTTGGCCTGGCCGGCGTTGCCGGTGACGCCGACGATCGAGGTGATGCCGATGATGCGGCCATAGCGGCGCTTCATCATGCCCCGGATCGCCGCCCGCGAGAGGCGGAAGCCCGACGTGAGGTCGACCTCGATGACGTCGTCCCAGTCCTCGTCCTTCATGCGCATGAAGAGACCGTCGCGGGTGATGCCGGCGTTGTTGACGAGAATGTCGAGGCCGTCCATCGCCGCTTCCGCCGCCGGAACGAGCGCGTCGACGGCGTCACGGTCCGAGAGATTCGCGGCGACCACATGCACGCGTTCGCCGCCCATCTCGGACGCGAGGTCTTCCAGAACGCCGGCGCGCGTGCCTGAGAGCGTTACCACGGCGCCGCGCGCATGCATCGCCTTGGCGATGGCGCTGCCGATGCCGCCGCTTGCGCCCGTTACGAGCGCCTTCATGCCGGTGAGATCGAACATCAGAATTCTCCAGACTTGGTCTCAGTGTCCGGCGCCGGACAGGATCAGGCGCCGATAAGTTCCCTGACCGCCGCGATATCTTCCGGCGCGCCAACATTGAGGATGGCGGCTTCCTTGGCCATGCGGCGGATGAGGCCGGACAGCACCTTGCCCGAGCCAACCTCGACGAAGGCGTCCGCGCCGCTTGCCGCCAGCCACTCGATCGATTCGCGCCAGCGCACGGTGCCGGTCACCTGTTCGACGAGCCGCTTGCGGATCTCGGCCGGATCGCTGATCGGCGCGGCCAGCACGTTGCTGACGACGGGGACAACCGGGCTCTTGATCTCGACGCCGGCCAGAGCCTCGGCCATGCGATCGGCCGCCGGCTGCATCAGCGAACAATGGAAGGGCGCGGAGACCGGCAGAAGCACGGCGCGCTTGGCGCCCTTCGTCTTGGCGATCGCGGTCGCGCGCTCCACGGCCGCCTTGTGGCCGGAGACGACCACCTGTCCGGGCTGGTTGTCATTGGCGACCGAACAGACGTCGCCCTCGGCGGCCTCGGCGGCGACTTCGGTTGCCGCATCGAGATCGAGACCGAGAAGGGCCGCCATCGCGCCCTCGCCCACCGGCACGGCGGCCTGCATGGCATCGCCGCGAATGCGCAGCAGCCGGGCGGCATCGGCGATGGAAAGAGCGCCGGCGGCGGCCAGTGCCGAATACTCGCCAAGCGAATGGCCGGCGACATAAGAAGCCACCCTGGACAGGATCACGCCTTCGGCCTCGAGCGCCTTCATGGCGGCCATCGAGGTCGCCATCAGCGCCGGCTGGGTGTTGGCGGTCAGCGTCAGCTGATCTTCCGGACCGTCCCACATGACCGCCGACAGCTTCTGGCCGAGGACGTCGTCGACCTCCTCGAAGACGGCGCGCGCGGCCGGATAGGCCTCGGCAAGCGCCTTGCCCATGCCGACCGCCTGACTGCCCTGTCCGGGGAAAACGAATGCCCGCATGACTATTCTCTCGTTCTTCTTGTTCTGGCGCATCCTGGCGATGCCTTGGCGGCGATCCGGAACCATCGGCTTGCTGCAATAACCCTGCAGGTGGCCACCGGTCACCCATGTTGGTTGCGGCTAATGCTTGCGACGGTCAGGAATGTCAAGCTCGCCCGAGGAAGATCGGCACATTTGTGGCTATTCCGCAGCCGGCGGAACATTGTGCCCCCCCATCCGTTCCAAGACGGAAAGGAGAGCGACCATGCTCAGCACAGATACTTGGCTCAAAGCCATTTGCGCCCTTCAGATCAATGCCGTTGCCTTCGGTACCTTTGTCGTCACGATTCTAACGATACCGGCGCTCACGGTGCATGCAGCCATTCTCATCCCGGTTGCCATCGCCGCCAGCATCGTGATTTCACCGATCATCGCTTGGTGGATCGCGCCGCGGATGCGTCTGAGAAACTGGGGCAAGCGCCGCTGGAATCAGGGCGACATCATCTCAGGCTGACGTCGACCGGCTTCGCAAAGCCCGGCTCAAACGCTTTCGGAGCTATAAAACTGCCTTCGCCGCAGCGGCGCCTCTTGCGCTGTTTCTGCGGTGGAGGCATTGCGTTTAGCCTCAATTTCTTTTATAGCGCCGCCATCGCATGACATGCGTTGCCCGGCCGGGGGCTGAACGGAAGGCTTTGAGTTTGGCTCGTAACTGCATTGCGCAGATCGGTCCACACCTTGGCAGGATCCTCGCGAATGGTCCGACTTCCCGTGTTCCCGCTCTCGAATCGCACCGACTTCATCGAGCCTTTCCAAGAGACTGGTTCGTGGAGGCTCCGCGCCGGGCTTAAAGAGTAGGAAAGGCAAGATCACATGGCGCTCTACGAGCATGTGTTCCTGGCCCGACAGGATGTGTCGAGCCAGCAAGTCGACGGTTTGGTCGAACAGTTGAAGTCCGTCATCGAAGAGAATGGCGGCAAGGTGGAGAAGGTGGAGAACTGGGGCGTCAAGGCCCTCGCCTACCGCATCCGCAAGAACCGCAAGGCTCACTACGTCCTCATGAATCTCGATGCGCCGCACGCGGCTGTCGCCGAGATGGAGCGCCAGATGCGCATCAACGAGGACATCCTTCGCTTCATGACCGTTTCGGTCGACGAGCTTGAGGAAGGCCAGTCCGCCATGCTGCAGAAGCGCGACCGCGAGGATCGCCCCGGCGAGCGCGGCGGCCGCTTCGGTGACGCCCCCCGTGGCCCGCGTCGTGACCGCGGTCCGCGCCGTGACGAGCAAGCAGGAGTCTAAGACATGGAAGCGACTTCCAGCCCGGCCCGCCGGCCGTTCTTCCGCCGCCGCAAGACCTGCCCGTTCTCCGGCGCCAACGCCCCGAAGATCGACTACAAGGACGTGCGTCTGCTGCAGCGCTACATCTCCGAGCGCGGCAAGATCGTTCCTTCGCGGATCACGGCCGTTTCGGCCAAGAAGCAGCGTGAGCTCGCCAAGGCGATCAAGCGCGCCCGCTTCCTCGGCCTTCTGCCCTTCGTGATCAAGTAATCACGATACCGATGCTAGCCATGCCGGGACGGTGACGCCCCGGCATCATCCGGGACCACCGGTCGGTCCGGTCCCCGGTTTCGCCAGCAACCCGAGTTGGGTCCGGATGGGATTCGATCCATCGGCCCCTAACCGCACGACGCGGGACAGCGACACGCATATGAACAGTCTTCTGATCGGTATCCTGAGCGGCCTTGCGGCCGCCGCGCTTTTCGCGGCGCCCTATGCCGGCGGTGGGTTCATGACCCTGCCGCTGCCGTTCATCTCGGCATTGCCGATCGTCATCGCGTCTCTTGGCTGGGGCACGACGATCGGGCTCGTCAGTGTGGCCGTCGCAACGCTCGTTGCGGCTGTGCACGAGGGTCCGATCGCTGCCGGCCTCTATCTCGTCATCGTGGGTCTGCCGGCAGCGGGCTATTCCTATCTCTATGGTCTTGCACGGCCGGGCCAGAGCGCGCACGCCAATGGCGGCGAGGCCTCCGGCATGGAGTGGTTCCCCTACGGCAAGATTCTCGTCGTCATCGCTGCCTTGAGCGCGATCACGGCCATCATCGCCTTCTCCGTCTCCAACTTCTCGGTCGACACCTTCGTCAACGAAAGCGTCGATGCGTTGCGCGACCGGCTGGACGAACTGAACGCGCAGGACAGCGAGGCCTTTGTCGAGACGCTGCGCTTCTACGTCAGTTTCTTCCCCTTCTTCGCCGGCCTTGGCCTCACCGCCAGCATGGCGCTGACGCTGTGGCTCGGCGGCCTGGTCGTGCGCTATTCCGGCCGGTTCTCGCGGCCCTCCGACAACCTGCCGGAGACGCTTCGGCTGCCGCCGGCGCTCGTTTTCGTGGCGGCCGGCAGCGCGTTTCTCTCCGTGGAGGACGGCAGCCTCGGCTTTGCCATGCGCAGCATCGCGGGCGCGGCGACGATGGTGCTCGCGATCTCCGGCTATGCGCTGGCCCATCTCGTGGCCCGGCGCGGGCGCGGCGGACGCTTCGCGCTCTATTTCCTCTACGTCCTCACCGTCACCTTTTTCCTGCTCCCCGTCTCGATCATGACGCTGTTTGGGGCCCTCGACACGCTCGTGGGCCTCAGGCGCCGCATTCTCGGGGCGAGGCCGTCAGGCTGAATCCTTATCCACTTCAAAGACGCATCAAGACATCCCGAAAGGAGATCACATCATGGAAGTCATTCTACTGGAACGCGTCGGCCGTCTCGGCAACATGGGCGACACCGTCAAGGTCCGCGACGGCTTTGCCCGCAACTTCCTGCTGCCGCAGGGCAAGGCGTTGCGCGCCAACAAGGCCAACATGGTCCGCTTCGAGGCCGAGAAGGCCGCGCTCATCGCCCGCAATGACGAGCGCCGCGCCGAGGCCGAGAAGCTCAAGGTCAGCATCGACCAGCGCAGCTTCGTCGTCGTGCGCCAGGCCGGTGAGACCGGTCAGCTCTACGGCTCGGTGTCCGCTCGTGACGTCATGGAGCTTCTCTCCGAAGCCGGCTTCTCGATCACCCGCAACCAGGTCGACCTCTTGAACCCGATCAAGACCATCGGCCTGCACAACGTCCTCATCCAGCTTCACCCGGAAGTCGACGCGGGCATCACGCTCAACGTCGCCCGCTCCGAGGACGAGGCCTCGCGTCAGGCGCGCGGCGAAGACCTGACCCAGCGCGACGAGGGTTTCGTGCGCGAGGTCGGCTCGATCCTCGATGAGGAAGACGAGGACGAGGGCGAGTACGTCGAGGCTGCTGCCTCCGACGAAGGCGAGGAAGCCTGATCGGTTCCTCTCAAGCTTCCGGATGGGTCGACGGACAGCGTCGGCCGGCCCGTTCGAACGCTCGATCCGGGGTGCCCTTGCGGCGCCCCGTTTCGTTCTGAGGCTCTATCTGGTGCAGCCGCCGCGAGAGCATTGCACGGGCGATGCACGTCAAAGAGCCGGTCCGCCGAACCCCGGCGCGAGTCAACGGCTCATTTGGCCTCGCGACAATATTTTCTCAGCCGGCTGTTGAAATCATGGATAGAGTCGGGATGCGTGGCGACCGTGCCGAAAAGCCACACTTTCGCACGGAATCGGCGCTATTCTCCGACAGACCGGCGACGTGACCGAGAGGGTCCGGACTGCCGGCTCGTCTTCGGCCGTTCGTCCCCCAGTTCCGGCCCGGCAAAACAGCATCATACGTCGACTGCCAGACGCCCCCGCGGGCGGGCCCTTGCCATTGAAACGAAAAAACAGATACCAACCGGATTGCAATGAGCGCCCCTGCCAAGAAACTTGAAGATCACGCGACCCTGCAGCGTCTGGCTCCCCACAACGTGGAGGCCGAACGCCAGTTGCTGGGTGCGATCCTGATGAACAACGAGACCTTTTTCCGGGTCTCCGACTTCCTGGAGCCGCAGCACTTTTTCGTCGAGCCGCACCGGATCATCTACGAGAAGGTCAGCCAGCTCATCCGGGCGGGCAAGGTCGCCTCGGCGATCACGCTCAAAAGCTTCTATCCGGCAGAACACCAGATCGGCGAGATGCCGGTCACGACCTATCTCCTGCGCCTCACCTCCGAGGCGACCACGATCATCAACGCCGAGGACTACGGCCGCACGATCCACGACCTTGCCGTGCGCCGGAACCTGATCCGCATCGGCGAGGACATGGTCAACATCGCCTTCGACGCGCCGATCGACATGCCGCCGCGCAGCCAGATCGAGGACGCCGAGCGGCGGCTTTTCGAGCTCGCCGAAACCGGGCGCTACGATGGCGGCTTTCACAGCTTTACCGAGGCGCTGACCGAGGCCATCGACATGGCGGCGGCAGCCTTCGAGCGCGACGGCCATCTGTCCGGCATTTCCACGGGCCTGCGCGACATGGACAGCCGCATGGGCGGCCTGCAGCGCTCCGACCTCATCATCCTTGCCGCCCGTCCCGCGATGGGCAAGACCTCGCTCGTCACCAACATCGCCTTCAATGTCGCCAGCGCCTACGAGGCAGTGGAGCAGCCGGACGGCAGCCTCAAGACCGTCAACGGCGGCATTGTCGGCTTCTTCAGCCTCGAAATGTCGTCCGAACAGCTCGCGACCCGTATCATCGCCGAGCAGACGGGGATTTCGTCCTCGCGCATCCGTCGCGGCGACATCAAGGAATCGGAATTCGGCAAGCTGCAGGCGGCGGCGCAGTTCATGCAGACGCTGCCGCTCTACATCGACCACACCGGCGGCATCTCGATTGCCCAGCTCGCCGCCCGGGCCCGGCGACTGAAGCGCCAGCGCGGCCTCGACTGCCTCATCGTCGACTATCTGCAGCTTCTCTCCGGCACGGCCAAGAGCGCGGCCGGCGGGCGCGTGCAGGAAATCACCGAAATCACCACCGGCCTCAAGGCGCTCGCCAAGGAACTGGCGGTGCCGATCATCGCGCTCTCCCAGCTCTCCCGACAGGTGGAATCGCGCGACGACAAGCGGCCCCAGCTTTCCGATCTTCGCGAATCCGGTTCCATCGAACAGGATGCCGACGTTGTCATGTTCATCTATCGTGATGAATACTACCTGCAGTCCCGCATGCCCAAGGAAGGAACGGAAGAGTTCTTCAAGTGGCAGAAGGAGATGGACGAGGCCAAGGGCAAGGCCGAGGTGCTGATCGCCAAGCAGCGCCACGGCCCGACCGGCACCGTCAACCTGCAATTCGACAGCGAGGTCACGCGTTTCTCCGACCTCGCCCAGTCCGACCACATGCCGATGCGGATGGAGTGATCCCCGTCGGCGGACGAGACCCACGCCGACAGGGAGATCAAGCCTGCACCATGATCGAGGATCGTCCGCTCGCCGCCCCCGACCTTCAGCCCGAGACGGCGGGCGCCCGCCTGTCGATCGATCTCGCCGCGCTCGTCCACAACTGGCGCGATCTTGGCGGACGAGCGAGGCAGGCGCGCTGCGCGGCGGTCGTCAAGGCGGACGGATACGGCCTTGGTATCGAGCCGGTGGCAAGAGCCCTTTCTGATGCTGGATGCGACACCTTCTTCGCCGCCCTGCCGGCGGAAGGCGCACGGGTCCGCCGCACGGTGCCGGACGCCACCATCTACATCCTCAATGGTCTCTTCGATGGCTGCGCGCCGTTTCTCGCGGCCCACAATCTCCGCCCTGTTCTCGGCAGCATGCCTGAGATCGAGGAATGGCTCGCCTTCGGGCGGATCGCCGGCGACGTGCCCTCCCCGGCGATCCATGTCGATACCGGCATGAACCGGCTCGGCCTGTCGCTGAGCGAAGCGCAGATGCTGGCGAGCGACGCAGCGCGCATGGACGCGCTGTCGCCATCGCTGGTGATGAGCCATTTTGCCTGCGCCGACACGCCCCAGCATCCGCTCAACACCGCCCAGCTTGCCGACTTCGCCGACGTCCGGCGGATGTTTCCGGGCCTTCCCGGCTCGCTCGCGAACTCGGCGGGCGTGTTCCTTGGCAACGAGGCCCATCACGACCTGATGCGGCCCGGCATCGCGCTCTATGGCGCGGCAGCGGTCGTGGGTGCCCTCAACCCGATGCGCACGGTCGTCACGCTGGAGGCGCGCGTGATCCAGGTGCGCGACGTCCTTCCCGGCCAGAGCGTCGGCTATGGCGCGGCCTGGCTCTGTGAGACGCCGACCCGTATCGCCGTCATTTCCGTCGGCTATGCGGACGGATTCTTGCGCGCCGCAGGTTCGCACACCGGCAAGACCGGCTCCTCAGCCGCCATCGAGGGCCATCTTGCCCCCATCGTCGGCCGCGTCTCGATGGATCTCATTGCCATCGACGTCACAGCCCTGCCCGACGGCCTCGTCCAGCGCGGCAGCTTCGTCGAACTCTTCGGCCCCAACATTCCCATCGACCGCGCGGCGGCGCGGGCGGGCACGATCGGCTACGAGTTCCTGACTGGATTGGGGCCGCGATATTTGCGGCGCTATGTGTGAGGCCAGACCCCGTATCGGGCCGGGGATCTCCAACCATCCCCCGCAATTTCTCTCCGCCCGCGCGGAAGCCGATCGACGCCTCTTCCTCGGGCCACGGGAATGAAATAAAGCGAAGGCATGCTTACAGTTCTTCGCGAGAATTCCCGCTTCGTCCGAGACAACGCCCGCTGGCTCGGTGGTGGCTTCCTGCTGACCCTCTTCTCCTCCTTCGGGCAGACGTTCTTCATCGGGCTGTCGGGGAATGACCTGCGCCAGACCTTCAACCTTTCCGGCGGCGCATTCGGCGCCATCTACATGGTCGCGACGCTGGCGAGCGCTGCGAGCCTGCCGTGGCTCGGGCGCACCCTCGACCTGATGCCGGGCTGGAAGGTCACCCGCTTCTCCATGCCCGCGCTGGCCTTTGCCTGCGTCCTCATCGCGCTCGCTCCGAATGTCGCCGTCCTCGCCATCGCGATCTACCTGCTCCGGCTCTTTGGGCAGGGGATGATGACCGAGATCGCCCTGACGGAAATCGGACGCTGGTTCGCGGCCAACCGCGGACGGGCGATGGCGCTCATCACGCCCGGCCAGCAACTGGGCTCGACGATTTTCCCGGCTGTGGTGATCTTCATCACGCAATCCAGCGGCGACTGGCGGATGGCATGGTTTGCCTCCGCCGCCCTCGTCCTGCTGGTCGGTCTTCCGGCGATCGTCGGCCTGATGCGGGTGGAGCGCGTGCCACAGTCGCAGGAGACGACCGTCGCCGGCCCACGCACGGCCCGGGACTGGTCACGCAAGGAGGTCATCCGCGATCCGGTGCTCTACCTGCTGCTCGTGGGCATCCTCGCACCGGCCTTCATCGGCACCGTGGTCTTCTTCCACCAGGGCTACCTGATCGAACTCAGGGGCTATGATCCGCTGGTCTTCGCCATCGCCTTTCCCGTCATGTCGGTGACGACCATCGTGGCCGGATTCGTCTGCGGCTACCTCGTCGACCGCTTCGGCGCGCTCAGGCTACTGCCGTTCTTTCTCGCGCCTCTTGCCGTCGCTTCTGCCGCCGTCGGTCTCGTGACGCCCGTCTGGGGCGTCTATCTCTTCATGTTGCTGCTCGGCATCAGCTTCGGCTTCACCTCGACCCTGCTCGGCGCGCTGTGGCCGGAAGTCTATGGCGTCGCCAACCTCGGAGGGATCCGGGCCATCGTCGTCGCCGCCATGGTCCTCTCGACGGCGATCGGCCCGGGGCTGACCGGCGCTCTCATCGATCTTGGCGTCGGATTGCCGAGCCAGATGCTCTGGATGGCGGCCTGGTGCGTTGTCGCCTCATTCGCACTTCTGAGCGCCACGAGAACCGTGCAACGACGCGAGGCCGCAGGCTGAGATCGTCCTTGCGCCGCGAGTTCGGGGGGCGGACCCAAACGGCTGTTGTCTGGGTCGACCCTGGAACGATTGCGGACGACGGAACGTCTCCGGCGAACGACCGTCTTTCGGAAAAATTTGTATGACGTCTTAGCGTCTGCCGGTGGACAGGCCGGCATCGCCCCCCTAGGCTGGTCCTCACGGAGACATGAGGATGAAGTCTATGTTCAAAAAAATCATGATTCCGGTGGATTTGCGTCACACGCCCTCCATGGGCAAGGCGTTGAACATCGCAGCCGAATTGGCAAAATCCAATAATGCCACAGTCACCTATGTCGGCGTCACCAGCCCTGAACCTGGAGAACTGGGGCACAACCCGGCGGAATACAGCGAGAAGCTGAAACAATTCGCAGCGGCTCAGGCCGATGCACATGGCCACAGCGCCCAAACCCATATGATTGTCGCCAACGACCCGGCGATCGATCTCGACAGCCAGCTGACCCAGGCCGCCGAGGAAACCGGCGCCGATCTGGTGGTGATGGCGACCCACATTCCGAATGTGACCGACTACGTCTGGTCCTCGCACGGTGGCTATCTGGCCAACCACGCCCGGGCTTCGGTCTTCCTGGTGCGCGGCTGAGCGCAGGACCATCACTCTACAAACCCGAAACGAGCGAGAGGAGGACGGCACATGTCGAATGCTGGAGACACTGCAGGCATACCCGCTCCGGAAGGGCATACCGGTCTTATCTACACCGATTACGAGATCGGCCAGGACAATCTGGAGGGACAAGTGGGGCCGTTCGGCTTCGACGTCCACAATCCCGTCTTCATGGTCTCGGCGCTGAGCATCGTCGCCTTCGTCTTCTACGCGCTGGCGCTGCCCGAGCAGGCCGGAGCGGTCTTCGGCTGGCTGCGACCGTGGCTGACCTCGACCTTCGACTGGTTCTTCCTCACCTCGGCCAACATCTTCGTCATCTTCTGCCTGTTCCTGATCGTCAGCCCCTGGGGGAAAGTCCGGCTGGGCGGCAAGGATGCCAAGCCCGATTTCACCTATATCGGCTGGTTCGCGATGCTGTTTGCCGCCGGCATGGGCATAGGGCTGATGTTCTTCGGCGTGCTCGAGCCGGTCTATCACATGGCGATCTCGAGCCCGCTCGGCACGCCCTCCCCCTTCGACGCCGACGGCAACATCATCGCCGCGAATGTGGATCAGGCCAAGGCGATGGGGCTTGCGGCGACGATCTATCACTGGGGCCTGCATCCCTGGGCCATCTATGCCATCGTCGCCCTGGCGCTGGCGTTGTTCTCGTTCAACAAGGGCCTGCCGCTGACGATCCGTTCGGCCTTCTACCCGATTTTCGGCGAACGCATCTGGGGCTGGACCGGCCATGTCATCGACATCCTCGCCGTCTTCGCCACGCTCTTCGGCCTTGCCACCTCACTCGGCTTCGGCGCGCAGCAGGCCAATGCCGGGCTCAACCATGTCTTCGGCATCCCGATCAGTATCCCGGTGCAGGTCGTCCTGATCACCGCGATCACCGGCATCGCCCTGTTCTCGGTCCTGCGCGGGCTGGACGGCGGGGTGAAGCTCCTGTCGGAGATCAACATGGCCATCGCGGCGCTGCTGCTGCTGTTCGTGCTTTTTGTCGGCCCGACCGTGCTGATCCTCACCGATTTCGGCCAGGGCCTGGTCGCCTATGCCAAGGACATCATCCCTCTGTCCAATCCGATCGGGCGGACCGACGATGCCTATCGCGACGGCTGGACCGCCTTCTACTGGGCCTGGTGGATCTCGTGGTCGCCGTTCGTGGGTATGTTCATCGCCCGTGTCTCGCGCGGGCGCACGGTGCGTGAATTCATCACCTGCGTCCTGATCATTCCCTCGCTCGTCTGCGTCCTGTGGATGGCGGTCTTCGGCGGCGTCGCCATCGACCAGGTGCTGTCGGATCCTGCGTCATCGGCGGTGAAGGCCAATGTGATCGACAGCTACAATCCGCCGCTGTCGCTGTTCGCGATGCTGGAAGGCCTGCCCTTCTCCTCGATTACCTCCGTGATCGCGATCGTGCTGGTGATCGTCTTCTTCGTCACCTCGTCGGACTCAGGCTCGCTGGTGATCGACACCATCACCGCCGGCGGCAAGGTCGACGCGCCTGTGCCGCAGCGCGTGTTCTGGGCCACCTTCGAGGGTGCGGTGGCGATCGTGCTGCTGATCGGCGGCGGGCTCAGTGCGCTGCAGGCGATGGTGATCTCGACCGGCCTGCCCTTCACTCTGGTGCTTCTCCTGATGTGCTGGGCGATCTTCAAGGGCCTGCGGACCGAGCCAGTCTGATGACCGGGTGAACCCATACGAAGGGCGCCCGGTCAGACCATCGGGCGCCCCGCTGCGGGTCCTCGCTCCCATGCACCGGGATCGCCGCGGGCGATCCATGGACTGATGTTCCAAGAAGAATTCCCGCGAACAGCAATGGACAAAACAGGAACATTCTGGTCTGATGCAGTTGATTCTGCAGCATCGAGAGATCCATGGCCAAGCGAAACGCACGATTTGTCTGTCAGCACTGCGGCGGCGTCACCACCAAATGGGCAGGCAAATGCGAGGCCTGCGGCGAGTGGAACTCGATCGTCGAGGAGATGGACGGCGGCGGCATCGGCGGCGGTCCGGGCCGCAAGCCGCGCCGGGGCCGGGTCGTGCCCCTGCTGCCGCTCGTCGGCGCGACGGACAGCGCGCCGCGCATCGTCTCGGGAATCGGTGAGTTCGACCGGGTCACCGGCGGCGGCTTCGTGCGCGGGTCGGCCCTGCTCGTCGGCGGCGATCCCGGCATCGGCAAGTCGACCATCCTGATCCAGGCCGCCGCGGAACTTGCCCGCCGGGGCCAGCGGGTCGTCTATATCTCCGGCGAGGAAGCCGTCGCGCAGGTTCGCCTTCGGGCCGAACGCCTCGGCCTTCTGGATGCACCGTTGCAGCTTGCCGCCGAGACCAGCGTCGAGGACATCCTGACGACGCTGGAAGCCGGCGAGCGCCCCGCCCTCGTGATTATCGATTCCATCCAGACGATCTGGACGGAAATGGCCGAATCCGCGCCCGGATCGGTGGCGCAGGTGCGCACGTCCGCCCAGGCGCTGATCCGCTATGCCAAGGAGAGCGGCGCAACCGTCGTCCTCGTCGGCCACGTCACCAAGGAGGGCACCATCGCGGGTCCGCGCGTCGTCGAGCACATGGTCGACGCCGTCCTCTATTTCGAGGGCGACAACGCCGGTCACTTCCGCATCCTGCGCGCGGTCAAGAACCGCTTCGGCCCGACCGACGAGATCGGCGTCTTCGAAATGACCGGCAAGGGCCTGCGCGAGGTGCCCAATCCGTCCGAGCTTTTCCTTGGCGAACGCAGCCGCGCGAGCCCGGGCGCGGCCGTCTTTGCCGGCATGGAGGGCACCCGCCCGGTCCTCGTCGAGGTCCAGGCCCTCGTGGCGCCCTCGCCCCTCGGCACGCCGCGCCGCGCCGTCATCGGCTGGGACAGCGCGCGCCTTTCCATGATCCTCGCCGTGCTCGAAGCCCATTGCGGCGTGCGCTTCGGCCAGCACGATGTCTATCTCAACATCGCCGGCGGCCTGCGCATCCAGGAACCGGCGGCCGATCTTGCCGTTGCCGCCGCTCTCGTCTCTTCCCTTGCCGGTGCGACGCTCGACCCGACCAGCGTCTTCTTTGGCGAAGTGAGCCTTTCCGGTCTCGTGCGCCCGGTCGCCCACGCCATGCTGCGACTGAAGGAAGCGGAGAAACTCGGATTTATGACCGCCGTTGCCCCCGCAAGCCGGGGCGGCGAGGAGCGCGGCCCCTCTCCCATGAGGCTCGACACGGTCGAGCAGCTTGCCGATCTCGTCGCCCGCGTGGCGGCGAGAGCGCATGGAAGGCAGGAACAGATGGGGCGGGCGGCGGAGTGAGCGGCGCTTGTGCCATGCCGAAAAATATGGTGTCTGCAATCTGCCAAGGTTAATAAGACTGCGTGATGCTGGCGCGATTCGTGGCTAGCGTTTACCTTGCGGCCATACACTGCGGCAGGGCGTTCCGCCGGGCGGCTCTGGTGGAGGGTGCGATCCATCCTCCTTTCTTGCCGGAGGACGGGGCACGGATGGCCGCCGGTGGATCGCATCGGATCGCGGGTGCGCCCGACATGGCGGTGCATTTTGCCCGCGACATGAGGATTGTCGGTCGACGTGGCCAGCCGGAACGTGTCGTCGGGAGCGTATCGTCCGGGCCGAAGCGGAAAGACATTCGGAAGGCGTCCAACCCCGAACGGGAGCCGGCGCGCCTTTCTCGGGGGAAGTGGAAGTAGAACGATGCCGATTACGCTGCTCGACGGAATCCTGCTGGTCATTATGATGATTTCGGCGGTTCTGGCGATGATCCGCGGCTTTGTGCGCGAGGTCCTGTCCATCGTCTCCTGGATTGCCGCCGCGGGGGCAGCCTATCTCTTCTATGACGACCTCCTGCCCTATGTGCAGCAGCACATCAGCTACAAGCCGATCCAGATCGCGGTCGCGGCAGGCAGCATCTTTCTCATCACGCTGCTGATCGTCAGCTTCATCACGATGCGCATCTCCGACCTCGTGCTGGACAGCCGCATCGGCGCGCTCGACCGGACGCTCGGGTTTGTCTTCGGTGCCCTGCGCGGCCTGCTTCTGGTCGTGGTGGGCATGATGTTCTTCACTTGGTTCATGCCGGATATCGACACCTATCCGCGCTGGATCGCGGAGGCCAAGTCGCGCCCCTTGCTGATCGCCCTCGGCAACCAGCTCCAGGCCGCGCTGCCGGCCGATCCGGAACAGGCGGTGCTTGACCAGTTCCGCAATCCGGAACGCAACACCACGGCTCCCGCGACAAACACGACCGAGACGCCCGCCAACGACAGCGACTACAAGAAGAACGAGCAGAACGGCCTCGATCAGCTGATCCAGTCGACCGGCGAACAGTAGAGCCCGCGGCTTCCGGGACGGAAGAGAGCCGATGATGTACCGTCCGTGCCGGCGCCTGCGTCCTGAAGCAAAAACCGCGGTTGCGCGGCAAGGATTTGCATCGCTGGTTCGAAAGACCGTTGCGGTTTTTGCTCAAGTCTTTGCAGCAAATCCGGGCTGTACAACCGTTCCGGGGCAGACCGGCGAGTTGAATTGCGCCCCTGCAATGAGCACATGGCGGATATGAGCCGGTTCAGGGTTGCTTTCGCTGCCCCCAAAAGTTACAGCCGTTCCAGTTTTGTGGCCCGGAGTGCTGCCGATGAGTGATTTCTCCTTGCATCCCTTCGCCCGCGAGGGCGCGGATGGCGGCGATGACGATCGCTTTCACGAGGAATGCGGTGTGTTCGGCGTGTTCGGGGCGCAGAACGCCGCGGCACTGACGGCGCTCGGACTGCATGCGCTCCAGCACCGGGGGCAGGAAGCGGCCGGCATCTGCACCTATGACGGCACGCAGTTCTACACCGAACGCCACGTCGGCCTCGTCGACGACAATTTCACCAAGCCCTCGGTCATCGCGCGCCTGCCCGGCGACCGCGCCATCGGCCACAACCGCTATTCGACGACCGGCGACAGCGGCATCCGCAACGTCCAGCCGCTCTTTGCCGAATTCGCCGGCGGCGGCTTTGCCGTAGCGCACAACGGCAACCTCACCAACGCCCTGACCCTCCAGAAGGAGTTGCAGCGGCGCGGGTCGATCTTCCAGTCGACCTCCGACACGGAAACGATCCTCCATCTCATCGCGACGAGTGCCAAGGAGCATCTGGTCGACCGCATCATCGATGCGCTGAAGCGGATCGAGGGGGCCTATTCGCTCGTCTGCGTCTCGGAGAAGAAGCTCATCGGCTGCCGCGATCCGCTCGGCATCCGCCCGCTGGTGCTTGGCCACCTCGACGGGGCGACGGTGCTCGCGTCGGAAACCTGCGCCCTCGACATCATCGGCGCCCGCTTCCTGCGCGAGGTCGAGCCCGGCGAGATGGTGGTCATCACGCCCGATGGCGTCGAAAGCATCCGCCCCTTCGAGAGCCAGCGCTCGCGTTTCTGCATCTTCGAGTATGTCTATTTCGCGCGGCCGGATTCGGTTCACGGCGGCACGAGCGTCTACAATGTGCGCAAGCGCATTGGCGAAGAGCTTGCCCGGGAAATGCCGGTGGACGCCGACGTCGTGGTTCCGGTGCCCGATTCCGGCACCCCGGCTGCGATCGGCTTTGCCGAGGCGTCCGGCATTCCGTTCGATCTGGGTATCATCCGCAACCACTACGTCGGGCGCACCTTCATCGAGCCGTCGGACCAGATCCGCAACATGGGCGTCAAGCTGAAGCACAACGCCAACCGGGCGGTGATCGCCGGCAAGCGCGTCGTTCTCGTCGACGACTCCATCGTGCGCGGCACGACGTCCCTCAAGATCGTGCAGATGGTGCGCGATGCCGGAGCGTCCGAGGTGCACATGCGCATCGCCAGCCCTCCGACGAAGGATTCCTGCTTCTATGGCGTCGATACGCCGGAGAAGGGCAAGCTGCTCGCCTCGCGCATGTCGATCAGCGAAATGGCGTCCTACATCAACGTGGACAGCCTGGCGTTCCTGTCGATCGACGGCCTTTACCGCGCTGTGGGCGAGGCGCGGCGGAACAACGACATTCCGCAGTATTGCGATGCCTGCTTTACCGGCGACTACCCGACAGTGCTGACCGACCGCTCCGGCCCCAACAACATCCGCCAGCTTTCGCTGCTGTCGGACGTCTCCTGATCCCAGTTCAACCGTTCGATTGGAGTTCCCGCGCGTCATGGCCACCGAAACCATGGACAACCGTATCGCGCTGGTGACCGGTGCCTCGCGTGGCATCGGGCGTGCCATTGCCTTGGAGCTCGCCAAGGCTGGCCACCACGTCATCGCCGTGGCGCGCACGCAGGGCGGCCTTGAGGAACTTGACGACGAAATCCAGGCCGCCGGCGGCAGCGCCACGCTCGTTCCGATGGATCTCACCGACAGCCCGGCCATCGACCGGCTGGGTCTGACGGTCTACGAGCGCTACGGCCGGCTCGACGTTCTCGTCGGCAATGCCGGCGTCCTCGGGCCGCTCTCGCCGCTTGGCCATGTCGATCCCAAGCGCTGGGACGAGGTCATGCGGGTCAATATCGACGCCAACTGGCGCCTGATCCGCTCCTTCGACCCGCTGCTGCGGCAGTCGCCTGCGGGCCGCGCGGTCTTCGTCACCTCGGGCGCCGCGCACAAGTGCCGGGCCTACTGGGGGCCTTATGCGGTCTCCAAGGCGGCGCTCGAAGTCATGGTGCGTACCTATGCGGCGGAGAATGCTACGACGAGCAACGTGCGGGCCAACCTGCTCAATCCGGGCGCGCTGCGCACCCGCATGCGGGCGCAGGCCATGCCGGGCGAAGACCCGATGATCCTGAAAACGCCGGAAGACCTCGCGCCCTTCGTCCTTGAAATGGTGGCGCCGGAGCAGTCGCGCACGGGTTTGATCTACGACTTCCCGACCGACGAGTGGCTCGTGCCGCAGATGCCTCTGCCGGAAGAATGAGCCGATGCTGGTCTCCGGCTTTCGCACCGTGCGGCTTGAGGCCTATCCCCTCGCCCGCCCCGATTGCGAGCCGCTGCGGCACCTGACCGACGATCCGTCCATCACGGGAGCGATGGACGATCTGCCATCTCCCTTCACCAGTGACGACGCAATGGCGCTGATTGCAGCCAACGGCGCACCGTGGACCTTCTTTGGCCTGCACAACGGTTTCGCTCTGGTCGGCGTTGTTTGCGCACGCGAAGAGGGGACCGACATTGAAGTCGGCTACTGGATTGGCCACGACTATCGGGGCAAGGGTTACGCAACCGAAGCGCTGCGCGGCCTCTTGCACTGGCTCAAGGCCGACGCCCCGCGAGCACCGATCCACGCCGAATGCAGCCCCGACAATCTTGCGAGCAGCCACGTGCTGGAAAAATGCGGCTTTGCCCGGACCGATGAGCAAGGCAAGCGGAACGGCCGCATGATCTACCGGCTGGCCGGCTGATCAGTCCTTCTTCTCGAGCGTCTCCGTCGGGCCGCCGGCTGCCTTCCAGGCGTTATAGCCGCCACCGACATGGGCGACGTTCTCAAGCCCCATCTCGGCAGCCGCCTTCGTGGCAAGGGCCGACCGCCAGCCGCTGGCGCAATAAAAGACGAAGCGCTTGGGCTCGGCGAACAGCGTCTTGTGATAGGGGCTCTCGGGATCGATCCAGAATTCCAGCATGCCGCGCGGGCAATGAAAGGCACCCGGGATACGCCCTTCCCGTTCCAGTTCGCGCCGGTCCCGCAGGTCGACAAAGAGCACATCCTCCGCCCCGTGCAGCGCCATGGCGTCTTCCAGGGGCAGGGTTTCGATCAGCGCATTCGCCTCGTCGAGCAGTGCCTTGTATCCCTTTTTCATCGATCCCGTTCCTCCCCGCCCCAAATCACAGTTCGCGAAGATTACCACCCGACATCGTGGATGCCAGACGATTCCGCTGTCGCGGCAGCAGCCGGAGGATACGAAAACAGCCGGACACCATAGGCATCCGGCTGCAATTCAGTCCCGGCGATCAGCGCTCACGCGCCGACCGTTCCGTCCAGTCCGATCAGTGCAGGATCTGGCTGAGGAACAACTGGGTGCGCTCATGCTGCGGGTTGGAGAAGAACGCGTTCGGCTCGTTCTGCTCGACGATCTGACCGCGGTCCATGAAGATCACGCGGTTGGCGACCTGCCGGGCGAAGCCCATCTCGTGCGTGACGCAGAGCATGGTCATGCCCTCTTCGGCGAGGCCGATCATGGTGTCGAGCACCTCTTTTACCATCTCCGGGTCGAGCGCCGAGGTGGGCTCGTCGAAGAGCATGATCTTCGGGTTCATGCACAGCGAGCGGGCGATGGCCACGCGCTGCTGCTGGCCGCCGGACAGCTGGCCCGGATACTTGTTCGCCTGCTCGGGAATGCGCACGCGCTCCAGATAGGTCATGGCGATTTCCTCGGCCTGCTTCTTGGGCATCTTGCGAACCCAGATCGGCGCGAGGGTGCAGTTTTCAAGGATCGTCAGGTGCGGGAAGAGGTTGAAGTGCTGGAACACCATGCCGACCTCGCGCCGCACCTCCTCGATCTTCTTCAGATCGTTGGTGAGTTCGATGCCGTCGACGACGATCTTGCCCTTCTGGTGCTCTTCGAGGCGATTGATCGACCGGATCATGGTCGACTTGCCAGAGCCGGACGGACCGCAGATGACGATGCGCTCGCCGCGATAGACCGTCAGGTCAATATCGCGAAGAACGTGGAACTCGCCGTACCACTTGTTGACGCCGATCAGTTCGATCGCGACCTCGTTGCTGATCGTCATACCCGAGGGGGTTTCGGATGCCACGCTGCTCATAATTCGGTTCCCCTGCCTGATGGCGCAATTTAATGCTGGTCCGGATTTTCCGGATTTCTTGTCTCGGTTTCGAAGCCTGCGTGCAGCCGGGGCTCACCTTCGGCCCCGGATGCACGCTGCCGGTCCTATCGCTTGTGCCCGGTGTCGAGCCGCTGTTCCACGAACATGGAGTAGCGCGACATCGAGAAGCAGAAGATCCAGAAGACGAAGGCCGCGAAGATGTAGCCTGTCGCCGGCGTCACCGGGCTCGACCAGTTCGGATCCGTGAAGTTGAGCTGCACGATGCCGAGAAGGTCGAAGATGCCGATGATGAGCACGAGGCTCGTGTCCTTGAAGAGGGCGATGAAGCTGTTGACGATGCCGGGAATGACGATCTTCAGCGCCTGCGGCAGGATCACCAGATACATCGACTGCCAGTAGCCGAGCGCCATGGCCGCCGCGCCTTCATACTGCCCCTTCGGGATGGCCTGCAGACCACCGCGGATCACCTCGGCCATATAGGCGGAGGAGAAGAGCGCCACACCCACCAGCGCGCGAAGAAGCTTGTCGAAGTTCGTGCCGGGCGGCAGGAACAGCGGCAACATCACGCTCGACATGAAGAGAACGGTGATCAGCGGGACGCCGCGCCAGAACTCGATAAAGATCACCGACGCCGTCTTGATGACCGGCAATTTCGATTGTCGACCGAGTGCCAGCAGGATGCCGAGTGGCAGCGAGGCGGCGATGCCGGTGACCGCGACAACGAGGGTCACCAGAAGGCCGCCCCACAGCGCGGTTTCGACGGGCTCCAGACCGAAATAGCCTCCGGTCAGCAGGAAGAAGGCCAGGACCGGAAAGACCGCCAGCATGTAGACGGCGTTCAGCCCCTTGTACGGCACCTTCGGGATCGCGATCGGGATCAAGCCCGCGGCGAAGAGGATGAAGACCAGATTGACGCGCCAGCGCTCCGGATCGGGATAGCGACCGTAAATGAACTGGCCGAACTTCGCGCTGACAAAAGCCCAGCAGGCGCCCGCGCCCTCGACGACGCAGGCATCGCGGCCCTCGCCTTCCCAGACCGCGTGAAAGAACAGGAAGTTCAGGATCGGCGGTAGGTACCAGGCGACCAATAGACCGACAATGATCGTGGTCGCCGAGTTGGCCGGCGTGGCGAAGAGGTTCTGCCGGACCCAGGCGAGAGGTCCAATGGCATTGCCCGGCGGCGGAGACGGCGGAATTTCCGCCGTGCTGACATAGGAAATCGCTGAATTGGCCATGATTTACCGCTCCACCAGACGCATACGGCTATTGAACCAGTTCATGAACGTGGCCGTGGCCAGGCTGAAGACCAGATAGGTCGCCATCGTGATGATGATCACTTCGACGGCCTGCCCGGTCTGGTTCAGGACCGTTCCGGAAAAGACCGAAACGAGGTCGGGATATCCGATCGCGACCGCCAGCGAAGAGTTCTTGGTCAGGTTCAGATACTGGCTGGTGAGCGGAGGAATGATCACCCGCATTGCCTGCGGAATGATCACCAGCCGCGTCGTCAGTCCCGGGCGAAGGCCGAGGGCAAAGGCGGCCTCGGACTGGCCCCAGCTCACGGCCCTGATGCCCGCACGCACGATCTCGGCGATGTAGGTGGACGTATAGATGGTCAACCCGAGCAGCAAGGCGAGGAACTCGGGCTTCAGGGCGATGCCGCCCTGGAAATTGAAGCCCTTGAGAACCGGCGTCTCGATGGACATCGGCAGGCCCATGACCAGGAAGGCCAGGAGCGGCAGGCCGATTATGATGGCGAGCCCGACCCAGAATGTGTGGAAAGGCTGGCCGGTCGCCATCTGCCGCGCCTTCGCCCATCGCGCCACCAGGAATGTCGCGACAATGGCGATCACGAACGCGATCGTGACGACGGAGAACCCCTCCTCAGGAACGAAACGCGGGACGATCAGGCCGCGATTGCTGAGATTGGCGCCGAGCCAGCTGAATTCGATGCCCTGCTTGGGCGAGGGAAGCAGCGCCAGGACGGCCTTGTACCAGAAGAGAAGCTGGAGCAGGACCGGGACATTGCGGAAGATCTCGACGTAGACGGTGGCGACCTTGCGCAAGAGCCAGTTCGGCGACAGGCGCGCGATGCCCATCACGAAGCCGACGATGGTGGCGAAGAAGATGCCGAGAACGGCGATCAGCAGGGTGTTCAGCAGGCCGACGAGATAGGCGTCGCCGTAGCTCGAATCCGAGGAGTAATCGATGAGCGACTGGGAAACTTCGAACCCGGCCCTGTTCTCCAGAAAGCCGAAGCCGGACGCGATGTTCGCGCGCTGCAGATTGGCAATCGTGTTGGAGATGATGTCGTAGGCACCCCAAACGATCAGGATTGCCATAAGTGCTTGAAAGATATACCCGCGGATAACCGGGTCATAGACGAAGGCCGGCAGAGCGGCTCCTCGTGAACGGGTTTGGCCCGCATCGTCCTGGACAGCCATGGCTCACCATCCCGGCCGTTCTTGACGGCCTCTTGCAGCGAAGGAACGCTCCGGCAAAAGCTTGTCCGCGCGCTCCGCTACGTGAGTGAGCGCCAGACAGTCTTACCAGACCCTACAGGCTCCCCACCCTGCCACCGCATCGGGCATACAGGGCGGACCTGCCTTTGAGGGACAACCCGATATCGACACGACACCCGCCAGGCTCCGCTTCATCGAGCGCAACCGGTAGCAGACGGCCGATATCGGGCCTGTCGCTTCAGCCTTCGATCAGCGGATCGGCGGCGCGTACTGCAGACCACCCTCGGTCCACAGCGCATTCAGTCCGCGGGCGATTCCGAGCGGGGTGTTCTTGCCCACATTGCGCTCGAAGATCTCGCCGTAGTTTCCGACGCCCTTGATGACCTTGACGGCCCAGTCGGCGTCGAGGCCGATGGATTCGCCGAAGTTGCCATCAACGCCGAGCAGGCGCTTGACGTTCGGATTTTCGGAGGACTTCATTTCCTCGACGTTCGCCTGGGTAATGCCCATTTCCTCGGCATTGAGCAGCGCGTAGTAGACCCACTTGGCAATGGCGAACCACTGTTCGTCGCCCTGGCGGACGGACGGGCCAAGCGGCTCCTTGGAGATGATCTCCGGGAGAACCATATGGTTGTCCGGGTTGGACATCGTCAGGCGGATGGCATAGAGGCCCGAGGAGTCCGTCGTGTAGACGTCGCAACGGCCGCTGTCATAGGCGGCGTTGACCTCGTCGAGCTTCTCGAACACGACCGGATTGAAGGTCATGCCGCTGGCCTTGAAGTAGTCCGTCAGGTTGAGTTCGGTCGTCGTGCCCTGCTGGACACAGACCGAAGCGCCGTCGAGATCCTTGGCCGAGGTGACGCCAAGCGACTTCGGAACCATGAAGCCCTGGCCGTCGTAGTAGGTCACGCCAGCGAAGACGATACCCATCTGGGTGTCGCGCGACATGGTCCACGTGGTGTTGCGCGACAGAACGTCGATTTCACCGGACTGCAGCGCGGTGAAGCGCTCCTTGGCGGAAAGCGGCGAGAACTTGACGGCCTTCGGATCGCCGAAGACGGCGGAGGCGACGGCGCGGCAGTAGTCCACGTCCAGACCAGTCCAATCGCCCTTGTCGTCCGGGTTGGAGAAACCGGCAAGTCCGGTGCTCACGCCGCACTGCACGAAACCCTTCTTCTTGACATCGTCAAGCGTCGTGGCGTGCACAGCGGACGCGGCGACCGTAGCCAGTACTGCGCCCGCGAGGACCGGAAGAAACCTGCTTTTCATTGAAATGCCCCTGTACCAGGTTTGACTGTTGATGTCGTTGGCGTTCGCGCCTGCCGCTTCTTGTTGCGCGGCTTCAAATCGGGCGCGTTCAGGCCTTAAATGCCTGCGCTTTACGACTACAGGCCAATTCCCGGTGACGGTCAAGCCCTTATTGAAACCATGAATGACCGCAAAATAGGCTGATCAATCATCGTCCACATGCACCATCCGGGATGGGACCTCCGCCCTTTTTTCTGTGTTTTCCGTTACCTGCCAGCGAGCGCATGGTGGCTCTGCGGATTTGCCAACCGCCCGGGCGTTTGCTCAATTTGCACAAAAAAATGACACGAATGACCGTTGATGATGGCCACAAAGCATGGTTGTTGGCTCGTGTCGCCTGCTTCGGGCGCGCCTTGCCGGCCGCCAAGGACCAGCTCTTCTTCCCTGCAACCGGACCCAGACATGAGCCAGCAACCGGACCATTCCAATCTCGACATCATGACCCGCCTTGCCCATGAGGGTCGCCATCCCGACCAGCAGTTCGGTTTCGTCAATCCGCCCGTCATCCACGGCTCAACGGTCCTTTATCCCGATCTCGAGACAATGCAGGCCGGAGGACAGCCCTACACCTACGGGCGGCGCGGCAATCCGACCTCCCGGAGCCTGGAAGAGGCGCTGACGGAACTGGAAGGCGGCGCCGGGTCGGTGCTGCTGCCATCGGGCCTTGCCGCCTGCTCGACGGCGCTCCTGTCCGTCCTGAATTCCGGCGATCATCTGCTGATGATCGACAGCGTCTACGAACCCGTCCGCCATCTCTGCGATACGGTCCTCGTGCGCATGGGCATCACGACGACCTACTACGATCCGCTGATCGGGGCCGACATCAGCAGCCTCATCACGCCGCAGACACGAGCGATCTATGTCGAGGCGCCGGGCTCGCTCACGTTCGAAATGCCCGATATCGCCGCGATCGTCGCGGCCGCCAAGACGGCCGGCCTGCGGCTCCTGATGGACAACACCTGGGCAACGCCCGTCTTCTTCCGTCCGCTGGACCACGGTTTTGACCTTTCGATCTCCGCCGGGACGAAATATCTCGTCGGCCATTCGGATGCGATCTTCGGCTCGGTAACGGCCAATGCCGAGGCGTTCGGCCCGCTCAAGGAGACGCATGGATCCCTTGGCCTCTGCGCCAGCCCGGATGACATCTTCCTTGCCCTGCGGGGCCTCAGGACGCTCGGCGTGCGTCTGCAGCGACATCAGGACAGCGCGCTCAAGGTTGCCCGCTGGCTCACCGGCCGGCCCGAGGTCAAGCGGGTGCTGCATCCGGCCCTGCCCGGCCATCCCGGCCATGCGCTCTGGGCCAGGGACTTCACGGGCTCGAGCGGTCTCTTTTCCTTCGTGACGGAGGAGGCCCCCTTCGCGGCGGTCAAGGCGCTTCTGAACGGGCTCAAGCTCTTCGGGCTCGGCTATTCCTGGGGCGGATTTGAAAGCCTGGCCATCCTCTCGAAGCCGGCCAGGATCCGCACGGCCAGCGAATGGACCGAAAAGGGCCATCTCATTCGCCTGCATATCGGACTGGAGGATGCCGGCGACCTGATCGCCGATCTGGAGGCCGGTCTGGATCGCTTCAGCGCGGCGACTTGATCAAGCGCGCCGCTCGCCAACGTCGACCGCCAACGCCGCTCTGCCATTGCCGGCACACGGCAAGGTCGCCGAGCGGTTGGCGGCGGCAGGAACAGAGGGCCAGAAATGGATAAGGCGCGGCTCCGCGGGCCGCGCCTTATGAATTCCCCGTATGTCCCGGCGGGACATCCCTGCCGCTTTATTTTTGATGATTTTTATTTTGCAGCAATCGCGACGGTTTCAAAACCGCCGAGCAAATAGGCGAGTACCAGTACGCTGCCGAGAGCAACCACCGTCCAGGTCGTTACTCCCCAGCAGGATTTCTGAACGTTATCGTCCATGAGATCTTGCTCCATCACTCCGGTCTTTGTGTTAACGCATGCGGTGCGCACATTGCCTCGCTGCCACCGCATTTGTGACCGTAGACAGCTTTCGTTTAGTCGCCTCCGCTCTGCAGTGCAAGAGCCGTTTTTGGGGGCGGCTATGCAGAAACTGCAGGGATTAGGTAAAGAATTTATTAATTTCAGGGAATTGCCGTCCTCTGACCGTCTTCGCCCTCAACCACTTTTTTGCCACGTTGACGCCACAAATTGATCTTTCGCGTAAACCTTTGTGGCAAAGTGGTCCTCCGGCAGCCAAACAGATGAACAATTATGAAGGGAGAAACCGGAACCGTGAAAACCGTTGCTCCTCATCAGACGGCTTTACAGACATGACCGACGCGGCGCATTCCCTACCCTGAATCAGTCAATTGGCCTCTGGCAGCTGCGCACGGGCAGTAGAGTTCCATCCCCGAGCCGACAACCCTGCGTGGACAGTCCAGCCCGGCCCATTGCCCCTCCCGTCAGCCTTGCCGCACCGACAAGCGAAAGCGCCATCGTGTCCAGTCTTCAGTCCTTTTCCACAATCGACCTCATCGCCGGCGTCTGGTTCGCCGGCATCTGGCTCTTCTTCTCGCTTGTTGTGGAAGGCGCCCGATTCGGCTCGCATTCGCTGTCGAGCAACATGAACCGGCAGCGGGCGGAGTGGATCAGGCGCGCCGCGGCGCGGGACCTCAGGATGATCGACACCAGCATCATCTCGGGCCTGCAGAACGGCACGGCCTTCTTCGCCTCGACGTCGCTTCTGGCGCTCGGCGGCTGCTTTGCCCTGCTCAACTCCACCGACAGGGTGATCGAGGTGGTCCGCGACCTGCCGCTCCCGATCAACGTCAGCCAGCAGAACTGGGAAGTGAAGGTCATGGGCCTCCTGCTGATGTATGCCTATGCCTTCTTCAAGTTCGGCTGGGCCTACCGCCTCTTCAACTACTGCTCGATCCTCGTCGGCGCCCTGCCGCCCAAGGAACTGGTGGGCAGCGAGGAAATGCAACAAGCCATCGATCGCGCGGCGACGTTCAACATCCTCGCCGGACGGCACTTCAACCGCGGGCTCAGGGCCTTTTTCCTGTCGATCGGCTATCTCGGCTGGTTCGCAGGCGGCACCAGCCTGATCGTCACGTCGACGCTTGTGCTTGTCGTCCTGCTGCGCCGGCAGTATTTCTCCCGCGCCGCAAAAGCGTTGCGGTCATAAGGCTCCCACGCTGCCGAGCCTGCCTTTACCGGAGATTACCCGACGTGTCCGATGCTCCCCATGTTTCCGACGGCGCCATCGCCGAGGCGATCCTCGACCTGATGACGGCGACGGGCCGCTCGATCAGCCCGGACGATGTCGCAAGGCGGCTTGCAGGGTCGGATTCGGCGAAATGGCGGCTGCTGGCAGGCCGCATCCGGGCGCAGGCGGTGGTTCTCGCGAAATCGGGGCAGATCGTCATCCTGCGCAAAGGCAAGCCGGTCGATCCATCGGGGTTCAAGGGCGTCTACCGGCTCGACCTGCCGAGCCGTCATCCGACCTGACCGGCCCTGCCCTTTCCTATCAATCCGTTCCGGCGGCCGTGACCAGTCACGGCTGGAGGTCGCCGGGGCCGGGGAACAGGGCGTCGGTGTAGCCCGCAATGTAATAGGCGACCAGGCCGATCCACTCCTTGGCGGCGATATCGGTCAACGTCAGACCATCGGATGCGTAATAGCCGCCGAGGATCGTGTCGCGCGGGCTTGTGCGGAAGTCGACCGGATAGGCCACGAGGCCGGGCCAGCCGGCCTTGCGGAAAACACCCATCGATCTGGGAATGTGCCAGGCCGAGGTGACGAGCAGCCAGGTTTCCCCCGGCTTCGGGTTCACCATGCTCTTGGAAAAGATGCCATTTTCCCGCGTGTTGCGCGAGGCGGATTCGATTTCGAGCCGCGAGGGCTCGACACCGAGTTGCAGCAGCAGCTTCTTTGCAAAGACCGCCTCGGGCGTGTCGTCGCCGATGAAGACACCCGACCCTCCGGTGAAGAGGACGCGCGCGTCGGGAAATTGCCGCGCCAGTTCGGCGCCGGCGATCAGGCGTTCGGAGCCTTCGTCCATCTCGATGCTGCCGCGGGCGCTGGACAGTTCCGCCTTGATCGCACCGCCGAGCACGATGATGCCGGTCGGCGCCTTGTCCAGCTCATGGATCTGCGGAAACCGGTTCTCCAGCGGCGAAAGACCGAGAAACGAAACGCCGCCCCAGCCGCAAAGCACCAGCAGAACGAGGCTCATGAAGGACAGCGTACCGCCGAGCCGCATCCGGCCGCGCATACGCAGGATTGTCCCGCCCAGCAGGAGCAGGACGATGAAATTCGAGGGCCTCAGGAACAGAAAAATGAACTTCGAGAAGAAAAAGAACATCCGGAATATCCGAGCTGGGACGTCGGCGTGGCCAATGGGCCCGCCGATAGACAATCCGGCCGGTGCCCGACCCATACGTCGGACCATCGTGGATCAACGCAATACCCTTATGACAACGTCGCCGGATGCGCCATCGGTGCTGGCCGGGCGGCCAGACCGCTCGTGACTTCAATCGCCGGTCGCCGCGTCCCCTGCCCGGTCTATTCCGGAGCCAGCATGTGCCCGTCGACGTTGCCGATCTTGCCCTTGTAGGACACCTCGCACCAGCGCTGGTCGAGAAGCTGGCGCTGCATCTTCGCGCCGCCGAACTGCCACGCACCGAAGGGAAACTCCGGCCGGCACCAGCGCATGACGATGCCCTTGCCACCCGCCGGGATCGTGCCGACGACCGAAGCGCCGTCCTGCATGGCCGACCGCATCGGAACGCCCGACGGCGCGCTGAAGGTCGCATACTTCATGTCGTAAGGGCTGGGAGACTCGGCTCTCGCGGTGATCTGCCCGATTGCTCCAATCACAGCCGCTCCAACAGCCGCCGCCGCGATCAGACGCCCGAGCTGCCGGCGCCACGCACGAAACTCGCTCATCTCGACGTCTCGCCTCTTCTTCTTGAACTCACCTGCCCTGCGGCCGTCATGCCTCCGGTCGCAGGGTTTGACGCGTGGAATCGGTCTGCAAGGACCTTTACGCGATCTCGCCGGAATTGTTGACGATCTTGCCGGCGAGGCCGTATTCGATCGCCTCTTCCGGACCCATCCAGTAGTCGCGGTCGGTGTCCTTGGAGATGCGCTCCAGGGGCTGGCCGGTCGCCGCGGCGAAGATCTTGTTGAGGCGGTCGCGCATCTTGATGATCTCGCGGGCCTGGATCTCGATGTCGGTCGCCTGACCGCCGGCGCCGCCGGACGGTTGATGCAGCAGGAAGCGCGTGTTCGGCGTGCAGAAGCGGCGCTCCTTGGGTACCGAAACGTAGATCAGCGCGCCGGCGCTGGCGACCCAGCCGGTGCCGAGGATGTTCACCGGCGCCGGAACGAAGCGGATCATGTCGTGGATCATGTCGCCCGATTCGACGTGGCCGCCGGGCGAGGAAACGATCACGGTGATCGGATCGGACGAGGCCTGCGACAGCGCCAGAAGACGCGAGGTGACGTCGCGCGCCAGTTCCTGGGTGATGGAACCGGTGATCAGCACCGTGCGCGACTGAAAGAGATACTTGTCGACCTGGGGCGCGGCTTCCTTGGCCTTCTCGGTCTTCTCGTCTTCCTCGTCATCGAGCCGCGACATGAGGTTTTCAGGATAACCCTTGGAAATCATGAGATTCACTTCACCCATTGGTCGGCCTGGCCGGATCGCCGCTCGGCGGCGTTTCCCGATCAGGCTAGATAAGCCGCATGTCCTTGCCTCGGCCGGCCGCCAATCGCAGGGCGCCAGTCCGGGGCGAAAGATGGAGCCGCAGCCACATGCGAAGCATGCAACCGGCGACGCCCGGCGCGGACACTAGCCTACTTTGTTCGCGGACGGCAACCGAAAGCGGGCATGCGCTCGACACAGCCTTTCCTTTGTCTTGTTCAGGACCTTGAGCGCCGCGCTCACGCTCGCGTGGCGACGGATCCCCTGATCCGCACGCTTGTCGGAAATTCCGTCTGCCCGGGCATCGCGTCGGAGATTCCGATAAGCTTCAACAACCACTTGGCGGCGGCAGCCCCCATCTCCCGGCCGGGCTGGGCGACCGTCGTCAACGGCGGATCGAGCAAGGCGGCGGAGGGGACATCGTCGAATCCCGCGATGGAAAGATCGTCGGGCAGCCTCAGCCCTTCTTCGCGGCAACGGCGAATGAGGCCCATGGCCATCAGGTCGTTGGCGCAAAGAACCGCCGTTGGACGTGATCCCCGTGATGATTCTGCGAGGAGCTGCCGTCCGGCCTCGTAGCCGCTCGCCTCGGTGTAGTCGCCCTGAACGTAGGTGACGGTGTCGGGGTCGATACCCGCGAAGGCGAAGGCCTCGCGATAGCCGGCCAGTCTCTGCTCGCTGGTCCAGAGTCTCGGCGGACCGGTGATGACCGCGACGTCGCGGTGGCCGGCCTCGATCACATGCCGGGCGACATCACGAGCGCCATCCCTGTTGGCGGCGTTGATGAAGGGAATGTCGACGCCGGGGAGGCGTTCGTCGACGAACACCACGGCACCCTTGCGGGCAAGTTCCAGAAAGGACGGACTCGGCAAACCCGTGCCTGACAGATAGACGACGCCGTCGAGCCTCTGGGTGCGAAGGACCTTGGCATAGTAATCCTCGCGCTCGGCGCTTGCCCCGGTCATGCAGAGGACGAGCAGCACATCGGCATCGCCGAGGCCATCCTGAACCCCCTCGGCGACGGCGGCGAAGAACGGATTGCCGAGGTCCGGGACGATGAAGCCGATGGACGAGATGCGTCCGCGCTTCAGGCTGCGGGCCGAATTGTTGGGCTCAAAGCCGATCTCGGCAATGCAGGCCTCGACCCTGCGACGCGTTTCGGCCGCGACCGTGCTGCCGCCATTGATCACCGCGCTCACGGTGCCGATGGAGACGCCCGCCGTACGTGCGACATCCCGGATGGTGATCTTCTTCCGGCTCTTGCCCTTGCCGCCCTCAACCGCCATTCCGGCTCCCCGGGTTCATTGCTCGCCTGCCCACAGAGGACGCGAAGACGCCACATCAAGGGGCCAACATTCCCGTCCAACGCTTATTTGCACATCAGCGAGCCCGCGAAAAGTGTCCGCATCTGCCTTGCCTCGACAGCACTGGAACGATGACCCACCGCGAAGTGTCCGTTTTCATTATTGAAACAGTTCATTTCCGACCTCAAGGGCAGCGATGGCGCCCTTCCCGCCGAAAAATTTTGCACTCTGCCCAAAACATCCCCTTGAAACTTGAACCGGTTCAATTCAAGCTGCCTTCAATCCGAAACGGTTCAAGCCGCGACACGGCCGAGCCGGACAAGACCTGAGACTGGGGTGTGACGTGTCAAAGAAGAAAATCCTGCTGATCGGCGAAACCTGGATGAGTTCCGCAACCCACTACAAGGGCTTCGACCAGTTCGGCAGCGTAACCTTCCATTCGGGCGCGGAGCCGCTGCTCAAGGCCCTGTCCGACAGCGACTACGACGTCCGGCAGATGCCGGCGCACGAAGCCGTGGAGGCCCTGCCCTTCTCGCTCGACGGCCTGCAGGAGTATGACGCGCTCCTTCTGTCCGACGTCGGCTCCAACTCCCTGCTGCTGCATCCGCAGGTCTGGCTGCACGGAAATCCGGTCGTCAACCGGCTGAAACTGCTTGAGGCCTATGTGGCGGCAGGCGGCGCGCTGGCGATGTTCGGCGGCTATTTCAGCTTCCAGGGCATCGACGGCAAGGCGCGCTGGCGGGCAACGCCCGTCGAGCGGACGCTGCCGGTGGAATGCCTGCCTTACGACGACCGGCTGGAAATCCCCGAGGGCTTCACCCCGGATTTCGTCAAGCCCGATCACGCCATCCTCGCCGGACTTCCTGGCGAATGGCCGTTGCTACTCGGCGCCAACGAAGTCCGCGTCAAGCGCAGCCCGGACGTCGATGTGATCGCCCAGCTTCCCGAGGAGGAAGGCAGCCATCCGCTGCTCGTGACGGGACGCTACGGCAACGGGCGGACGCTTGCCTGGACCTCGGACATCGGCCCGCACTGGCTGCCGAATGCCTTTGTCGAATGGTCCGGCTACCGGCAGCTCTGGATCAACATGCTGGACTGGCTGACGGCGAAGGCCTGATGCCCCGAATTTTGCCGGCAGGTTCTGCCGGCGGCACGAACGCGATCGCCCGGGTTCCACAGGAATTGACCCGGGCGGCCGCCAGGACCGGCCATCCGCAAAAGGGGGCGGCCCTGCACATCGGATAAACACAAGAGGGGAACTTCAATGGCACTTATCAAGACACTGACCCGTTCCGCCGCCACACTGGCGCTCGCCGCGGGCCTCGGCGCGTTCGCCGCCGGTTCCGCGATGGCCGACACGCTGGCCCTCGTGACGATCAACCAGCAGGCGCTGTTCTTCAACCAGATCAATGACGGCGCCAAGGAAGCCGCCAAGGCCGCCGGCGTCGATCTCGTGATCTTCAACGCCAACAACGTGCCGTCGGCCCAGAACGACGCCATCGAGACCTACATCACCCAGAAGGTCGACGGCATCATCCTCGTCGCCATCGACGTCAACGGCGTGAAGCCGGCGATCACCGAGGCCAAGAAGGCCGGCATCCCGGTCGTCGCCATCGACGCCCAGATTCCGGACGGCGACAACGCCGCCTTCATCGGCGTCGACAACACGGCCGCCGGCGAGGAAATCGGCAAGTTCTACGCCGACTACGTCAAGACGGAGATGGGCGGCACGGCCAAGATCGGCGTCATCGGCGCACTCAACTCCTTCATCCAGAACCAGCGTCTCGACGGCTTCAAGAAGGCCGTTGCCGACAGCGGCGCGAACGTGACCTTCGTCGACACGGTCGATGGCCAAAACGTGCAGGACGTGGCGCTGGGCGCGGCTGAAAACCTGATGACCGCCAACCCCGACATGACGACGCTCTACGCCACCGGCGAACCGGCCCTCATCGGCGCGGTTTCCGCCGTCGACAGCCAGGGCCGCACCGGCGACGTCAAGGTCTTCGGCTGGGATCTGACCGCCCAGGCCGTCAAGGGCATCGACGAGGGCTGGGTCACCGCCGTCGTCCAGCAGGACCCGGCCGGCGAAGGCAAGGCCGCCGTCGAGGCGCTCGTCAAGCTCAAGAAGGGCGAGAGCATCGAGCCGGTCATCAACATCCCGGTGACCATCGTCACCAAGGACAACGTCGACCAGTTCCGGGGCATGTTCCAGTAAGCCCTGAGGCCAAGGTTCACGATGCGGCTTGACGTCCCCTGCGCACCGCGTCGAACTGCCGGTACGGGCGGCCTCCCGCCTGTACCGGCCCTTGTACCAAGAGAACCGGAGCGAGACCGATGACCCTGCCCCCGCCCCGGGTCAAGATGACCGGGATTTCCAAGCGTTACGGCCCGATCAACACGCTGGACAACGTCTCCCTGACGTTGGCGCCCGGCGAGGTGCTCGGACTTGTCGGCGACAACGGCGCCGGCAAGTCCACCCTCAGCAAGGTGCTTTCCGGTGCCGTGATCCCGGATTCGGGAACGATCGAGATCGACGGCCAGGCGGTTGCCTTCTCCTCGCCGGCCGATGCCCGCGAGCGTCACGTCGAGATGGTCTACCAGGACCTCTCGCTCTGCGACACGATCGATGTCGCCGGCAATCTCTTCCTTGGCCGCGAGCCGCGCCGCCGCATTGCCGGCGTCTCCCTGCTCGACAAGAAGCGCATGCATGACGAGGCCCGCGACATGCTGGACCGGCTCGGCATCGTCATTCCGGACACCCGCGCGAAGGTGGAGAACCTTTCCGGCGGCCAGCGCCAGTCCATCGCCATCGGCCGGGCCGCATCCTTCGAGCCGCTGGTGCTGATCATGGACGAGCCGACGGCGGCGCTTGCCGTCGCCGAGGTCGAAGCGGTGCTCGACCTCATCCGCACCGTCAGCGCACGGGGCGTCGGCGTGATCCTCATCACGCACCGGCTTCAGGATCTTTTCCTCGTCTGCGACCGCATCCAGGTCATGTACGAGGGCCGCAACGTCGCCGAGCGCAAGACCTCGGAAACCAACATCGAGGAGGTCGTCGACCTCATCGTTGGCCACAAGTTCCAGGCTCGCTCGGCTGGCTCCGCTGGTCCGGCAACCGTGGGAGACGCCCCATGACCGCCCCCGCCCGCCCCGTCAACATGCACGCCAACGGCACCGAGCGGGTGCGCAAGGCGACCTGGCGCGACTGGATCATGGCCAACGGTTCGGTCGTCTCCATCGCCGTTTTCTTCGCGGCCTGCTGCCTGCTCTTCACACTTGTCACCCAGAACTTCCTGACGAGCCCCAACATTCTCAACGTCATCCGCCAATCGGCTCCGTTGCTGATTTCGGCGGCGGCCATGACCTTCGTCATCACGACGGGCGGCATCGACCTTTCGATCGGCTCCATCCTCGCGCTGGTTGCCTCGCTCTCCGCCGCGCTGCTGCAACTCGGCGTGCCGTGGCCGCTGGTCATCGTGCTGATGCTCGCCTGCGGCGGCCTCATCGGCGCCTTCCAGGGCTTCTTCATCGCCTATGAGGGCATTCCGGCCTTCATCGTCACGCTCGCCGGCTTGTCGGTGGTGCGCGGCGTCGCCCTGCTGATCACCGGCGGTTACTCGATCCCGATCGATTCCGGCAGCCCCTTCGTGGTGATCGGCCGCGCCTGGGTCTTCGGCCTGCCGCTGCCGGCGATCATCGCGGTGGCGATGCTGGTGATCGCATGGATCGTCTTCAACGAGGCTCGTTTCGGACGCTATGTCACCGGCATCGGCGCCAATGCCGAGGCCGTGCGCAGGGCCGGCATCGATACTCGCCGCACGACCCTGATGGTCTATGTCATCTCCGGCATGGCGGCGGCGCTCTCCGGCATCATCCTCGCCGGCCGCCTCGGCTCGGGGTCGTCGAACTCCGGACAGGGGTTCGAGCTGGAGGTCATCGCGGCGGTCGTGCTCGGCGGCACCAGCCTCTTTGGCGGGCGCGGCACGATTATCGGAACGGTGCTCGGGGCGCTGACGGTGGCGGTCCTCGGCAACGGCCTGATCCTGGCCCACATGTCGCCATTCCTGACGCCCATTGTCACCGGCTCGATCATCCTCATCGCCATCTGGCTCAACTTCCGCCTCTTCCGGGGCGCGATCCGGACACGGTGAAGACGATGGCGAGCGAAAGGCACACGATCGGCGTTTCCAGCGGTCAGGTGATGACCGTGCGCGGCCCGATCCCGGTCTCGCAGATGGGTGTCACGCTGATGCACGAGCATCTGATGCTCGACGGTGCCAAGTCGTGGAAATGCCCCTGTCACCCGGACGAGCGGGCCATTGCCGAGCAGCCGGTCTCGATCGAGATCATCGGCGAATTGCGGATGAACCCCTACATGAACCGGGACAACGTCACCCTCGGCGACGTCGATCTGGCGCTCGGGGAAATCGGCCGCTTCGCCAAGCTCGGCGGCAACACGGTCGTCGATCCGACCAACATCGGCATCGGCCGCGATCCGGAAGCGCTCCTGCGCATCGCCAAGATGAGCGGCCTCAACGTCGTCATGGGCTCGGGCTTCTATCTCGAATTCAGTCACCCGGAATGGCTGAAGAAGATGGACGTCGACGCGGTGACGGAGTTCCTCGTCAACGACGTCGGCGGCGGAGACGAACAGCCGAAGATCATGGCCGGCATCATCGGCGAAGTCGGCGTCAGCAAGGATTTCACGGTGGAAGAGCGCAAGTCGCTGAAGGCCTCGGCCCGCGCCTCGGCGATCACCGGCGTGCCGCTCTCGATCCACCTGCCCGGCTGGGAGCGGCTGGCCCACGAGGTGCTGGACATCGTGGAAGCGGAGGGTGCGTCGCTTGCCAACACCGTGCTCTGCCACATGAACCCGAGCCATAACGACCTGCCCTACCAGAAGAGCCTGGCGGAACGCGGCGCCTTTCTCGAATACGACATGATCGGCATGGACTACTATTATGCCGACCAGGATGCGCAGTCGCCGTCGGACGAAGAGAATGCCCGGGCCATCGCGGCGCTCGTCGAGGCCGGCTATCTCGACAAGCTTCTGTTGTCACAAGACGTTTTCCTGAAAATCATGCTGACGCGCTATGGCGGCTTCGGCTATGCCTATATCCAGCGCCATTTCATTCCCCGACTGAAGCGTCATGGCGTGCCTCAGGAGGCCATCGACCGGATGATGACGACCAATCCGGCGCGGGTCTTCTCGCCGGCCGGCTAAAACCGGCCGGGCCACATCGCGTTGACGTCGTCGCGGAGTTCCCCCGGTGCTGCATGTCGTCGGCAACGCGTGTCTTGACACGACCTTTCGCCTCGCCCGCCATCCGCGCGCAGGCGAGACCCTCAATGCGGAAAGCGCCTCGCGCGACTATGGCGGCAAGGGTCTCAACCAGGCCGTGGCGGCGGTCAGAAGCGGGGCGGAGACGATGTTCTGGACCGCCGTCGGCGTCGATGCGGCCGGCGACGACATCGCGGCGCTGATCGAGATCGAGTTCGCCGACCTTGCCAGCATCACCCGCCTTCCTCATGCGACCGACCAGTCGGCCATCCTCGTTTCGGTCGAGGATGGCGACAACCGGATCGTCACGGCGGCGGCCTGCGCGGAAACCTACGATCCGCTCGTGATGACCGATCTCGCCACGCGTCTGCGTCCGGGCGATATCCTGCTGATGCAAGGCAATCTTTCGACGGAACGAACCATCGCATGCCTTGAAGCGGCAAGGCGCGCCGGCGCGCGCGCCCTTCTCAATCCGAGCCCGATCGCGACTATGGCAGCCATGCCGTTGGCTCTCGTCGATGTTCTTGTTCTCAACCGGCCCGAGGCGGAGGCGCTGACGGGAGAGAGCGACCCCGCACGCGCCGGCCAGGAGTTGATCAAGCGCGGCGCCGGATCTGTCGTCATCACGCTGGGAGCGGCGGGCGTCATCCACGTCACCGCTGCGGGCAGCATGTCTGTCGAGGCGTCCTCCGTCGAGGCTGTCGACACCAGCGGCGCGGGCGATGTCTTTTGCGGCGTCCTCGCGGGCCTGATGGCGCAGGGTCGGACCATCGGGGATAGTCTTCCATTTGCCGCCACTGCCGCCTCGATGTCGGTGCAACGGCCAGGAACGCACGCCTCCTGCCCGTCACGGACCGAACTGAGGGAGCTTCTGGACCTGACGGCCTGATCTTTTATTCTTGCGCATTTCCGGACGGGAAACCGGTATCCACTTTCCCTGAAAATGCTTTAGTCCTTCCTCAAGGATGCCGCCGCCTCGCGCCAGTTGAGCCGATCGGTCAGAAGCCTGACGAGCATACCGGCCGCGTTTTCGACAGGACCGCTGTTGTCGATCTTCACGACCTCGCAGGCTTCAAGGGCGACTGGAACGTTGCGCGCAAGGCGGGCCGCGATGGCCTCCCGCGTCTCGCGTCCACGCTGTGACAATCGCTCGGCGAGCACATCCACGGACGCCGTAACCTCGACGACGAGCGCGTGCGGATAACGCGCCTCGATGTCCGGGAGCACGCGGCGGGACACATTCGCCACCACCACCTGCCCTTCGGCGATGCGCTTGTCGATCTCGGCGGGCAATCCATAATGGAGACCATGCGCCGCCCAGGAGAGTGCAAAAGCCCCTTTTTTTTCGGCAGCCTCGAAGGCCTCGGGGGTCATCGTCGCATGATCCTCGCTTGCCAGGTCGACGTCACGCGTGATGACTCGGCGGACGAAATGGATTCGGCCGTCTTCGCGGAACTGGTCGCGCGCGCGACGGATCAGCGTGTCCTTGCCGGCGCCGCTCGGCCCGACGATGGCAACGAAGACTCCGCCTTCACGTCGCATGCCGCCGCATTTCGGCCGATCCTCGAGAATGTGATCTTCGCCGGTCATGCGACGCGGCGTCCTTCGCGCCAGACGGTGCGAACGACAGGCACAGCGTCTTCGGCCCGCACGCGCACGAGATCGGCGCGCAGGCCCGGCGCGATGCAGCCCCGGTCATCGAGGCCGACCGCCTCGGCGGGCTTGCGCGTCACCATCGCCACCGACTGCGGCAGGGAGATGCCATCCATCCTGTCCGCCATGAAGAAGGCGGCCTGGATGAGGCTGAAGGGGATATAGTCCGACGACAGGATGTCGAGCAGCCCTTCGCGCGCAAGTTCGCCGGCCGAGACGTTGCCGGAATGAGAGCCGCCGCGGATGACGTTCGGCGCGCCCATGAGGACGGCAAGGCCCGCCGCGCCGGACGCTCTGGCGGCGTCCAGTGTCGTCGGGAACTCGGCAATCCTGATGTCCCGGGCCACGGACTCCTCCACATGCTCCAGCGTTGCATCGTCGTGGCTGGCAAGAACGATGCCCCGCGCCTTGCAGGCAGCGGCAATCGCATCGCGGTTCACTGAGGCATAGCGCTGCGACTGTTCAATGCGCTTTTCCGTGAACGCCCGGAAGGCCTCGTCGGAGAGTTTCAGTTTCGACTGATAGTAGGTGGCATAGGTTTCAAAATTGACGAACTGGCGCTGGCCCGGCGCGTGATCCATCAGCGAGGCCAGCTTGACGCGATCATCTTCAGCGAAGAAGGTGTAGTCTTCCTGGCAGTTTGGCGCTGAAACTTCACATCGAAGATGAAGATAGTGGTCGGCCCGCAGCCGCCCCTTGTCGACCGCCGTCTCAATGCCGTCGGCCAGCGCGCGAAGGTCCTCGCCGGTGAAGAACGTATCCTCGTCGCGCCCAAGCCGTAGCGCGTCGAGCACCGTGGTGATCCCGGCGGTTGCGACCTGTGCGTCGTGAGCGAGGATCGCGGCGTCGAGATTCCAGCGCACCTTGGGTCGGGGCTGGATGTGGCTTTCCAGATGATCGGTGTGAAGCTCGACGAGACCGGGGATGACATAGTCTCCCTCCATGTCCTCGCCGATCCCCGACGGACCGGCGGCGACATCGGCGATCCGGCCATCGCGGATGACGATCGCGCCTTCAAGGACTTCGTCGGCCAATACGATCCTGGCATTGCGGAGAATGGTCTCGCTGGACATCAGGCCCTCGTTGTCGTGCCGTCTTGGGAAAAGGCGAAATAGCTGTGCATGCGGAATGGCGCGTTCGGCTCCGGTTCGACACAGAGCGCAAGGCCTGCGACCGGAATGGGTGCGGAAAGGGCCTTCGAAAACTGCTCGTCGAGCGCCCGGGAGACCTCATCGAAGTCTTTTTCGGCAACCGGACCCGTCAGCGTCATGTGAAAGCGGAAGGTGTCGAAGACGTAAGGGTAACCCCAGCGCTGCAGGTTGCCGAGTTCCGCCCGGCCGCTCAGCGTCTCGCTGCGCCGCTCGATCTCCGCATCGGAAAGAGGCGCGCGAAAGGGCTCGAATGTGCCGACGACGTCGCCGGCCATCCGGTCAAGCTCGGCTTCCGTCTCCGCGGGACGCAGGGCAAAGAAGTTCTTCAATCGCTCGATCTCCAGCCGCTGGATCGAGAAAGGCCGCGTCCGGGCCGCGAAGGCCGTTGCCTCGGCGACGAGATCGGCCTCCGTTGCCCCGTCCGCAAGGCGGAACGGCGCCTTCAACGTCGCGTGGAAACCGTAGCGCCTTGGAACCGCGCGGAAAAAGGCAATGCGCGCCGGATCCATCGCGTCGAGCGCCGGGGTCTCGACATCCTCTCCGGTGAAAGGATCGCGGCCGAACCATTCGGCGGCCCGGCGCGTGAGAGCGTGGTCCTTTGGCGGCAGGTAGTAGAGCGCATAGCGCCACGACGCGCCGGCCGCCGGACCTTGCGCTGCCGAGGCCGGCTGGTGCGGACCGGTTCTCATGCCACCGCCCTTCCGGGCGCGAAGGCCGCGACGTCGATGACGACGTCGGCCACCGCGTCACGCACGTCCTTGTCGTGGAAAATGCCGAGCATGGCGACGCCAGCCGCTTTCTTTTCCTCGATAAGGCCGATGACGACCGCGCGGTTCTCGGCATCGAGCGAGGCCGTCGGCTCGTCGAGGAGCAGGATCGGATGATCGGTGATGAAGCCCCGGGCGATGTTCACCCGCTGCTGCTCGCCGCCGGAAAAAGTGGCCGGCGGCAGGGACCAGAGATGTTCAGGCAGGTTCAGACGGCTCAGCAGCGTCCGCGCCCTGTCGCGCGCCACGTCCTTGTCCTCGCCGCGCTCGACCAGCGGCTCGGCGGCGACATCGACAGCCGAGACCCGTGGCACAGCGCGGAGGAACTGGCTGACATAGCCGATCGTGTCGCGGCGGACCGCCAGGATCGTGCGCGGATCGGCAGTCGCGATATCCACGAGCCCGCCGCCATGGCGGACGATGATCTGGCCCTCGTCGACGCCATAGTTGCCGTAGACCATCTTGAGGATGGAGCTCTTGCCGACGCCGGATGGCCCGCCGAGGACCGCGCATTGGCCAGCTTCAAGCGAAAAGGACGCGCCGGAAATCACCGGCAGCGTCACCCCGCCGCGCAGGTGCATGACGAAGCTCTTGCCGATTTCGGAGACGACGAGCGGAACGGGCATGATCAGTCTTTCCCAAATGGCCGCACGGTCTAGACCGCAAGCACGGATGACACGAGAAGCTGGGTGTAGGGTGCGCGCGGATCGTCGAGCACCCGGTCCGTGAGGCCGCTTTCGACAACATGCCCGTCCTTCATCACGATGATGCGACGGGAGAGGAGTCGGGCGACGGCAAGATCGTGCGTGACGACGATGGCGGCAAGGCCGAGGTCGTTGACGAGGCCGCGAAGCAAGTCGAGCAGCCGTGCCTGAACCGAGACGTCGAGCCCTCCTGTCGGCTCATCCATGAAGACGAGTCGCGGATGAGTGACGAGGTTGCGCGCGATCTGCAGGCGCTGTCGCATGCCGCCGGAAAAGGCGCGCGGCTGGTCGTCGATGCGGTCCGGACCGATCTCGACGCGGCCGAGCCAGTCGATGGCGGTGGAGCGGATGTTGCCGTAGTGACGCTCGCCGACGGCCATCAGGCGCTCGCCGACGTTGGCCCCGGCGGAGACGGCCATGCGCAGGCCATCGGCCGGGTTCTGGTGCACGAAGCCCCAGTCCGTCCGCATCAGGAAGCGCCGCTCGGCCTCGCTCATGTGATAGAGATCGCGCCATTCGCCGTCGCGCATGCGGTAGCTGACCGAGCCCGCGCTCGGCATCAGCCGTGTGGAGAGGCAGTTCAGCAGCGTCGTCTTGCCCGAGCCGGATTCGCCGACGATGGCCAGCACCTCTCCCGGCCAGAGATCGAAGGAGACATTCTCGCAGCCGATGCGCGGGCCGTAGAATTTCGACAGCGCGGAAACGCGCAGCAACGGGTCGTCGCTCATTGCGCCGCCTCCATGGTTTCGCCCGACAGTTCGCCGCGATGACCATCGGCGCGCCGGCCCTCGCAGTGATCGGTATCCGAGCAGACGAACATCCGCCCTCCCCGGTCATCGAGGATCACCTCGTCGAGGTAGACGTTTTCGGCACCGCAAAGCGCGCAGGGACGGTCGAAGGTCTGGATTTCAAAGGGATGATCCTCGAAGTCGAGACTGACGACCTCCGTATAGGGCGGGATCGCGTAGATGCGCTTCTCGCGTCCGGCGCCGAAGAGCTGCAGCGCCTTCGAGCGGTGCATTTTCGGATTGTCGAATTTCGGCGTCGGCGAAGGGTCCATCACGTAGCGGCTCTCGACCTTCACCGGATAGGCATAGGTCGTCGCGATATGGCCGTTGCGGGCGATGTCCTCGTAGAGCTTCACATGCATGAGGCCGTATTCCTCGAGCGCGTGCATCTTGCGCGTCTCGCTCTCGCGCGGCTCCAGGAAGCGCAGCGGCTCTGGGATCGGCACCTGGTAGACGAGCACCTGCCCCTCGGCGAGCGGCTGCTCGGGAATGCGGTGCCGCGTCTGGATGATCGTCGCCTCGGTGGTGCGGGTCGTCACGGCAACGCTCGCGACCTTTTTGAAGAAGGCCCGGATCGAGACGGCGTTGGTGGTGTCGTCCGCGCCCTGGTCGATGACCTTCAGCACGTCGTCGGGTCCGATGATCGAGGCCGTGACCTGCACGCCGCCGGTGCCCCAGCCGTAAGGCATGGGCATCTCGCGGCTGGCGAAAGGCACCTGATAGCCCGGAATGGCGATTGCCTTCAGAATGGCGCGGCGGATCATCCGCTTGGTCTGCTCATCCAGATAGGCGAAGTTGTAGGTGGCAATCTCCTGCGTCGCGCTCATTCGGCCGCCTCCGCTCTCGTGTTTGCGACCGGGGCCTTGCGGGCCGCCTCGTGTTCGGCGCGCATGCGGCGCACCAGATCGAGCTCGGCCTGAAAGTCCACATAGTGCGGCAGCTTCAGGTGCTCCACGAAGCCGGTGGCCTGAACGTTGTCGCAGTGGGACAGCACGAATTCCTGATCCTGCGCCGGGGCGACGATGTCTTCGCCCAGTTCGTCGGCCCGAAGCGCCCGATCGCAGAGCGCCATGGCCATTGCCTTGCGCTCGCTCTGGCCGAAGACGAGGCCATAGCCGCGTGTGAACTGCGGGGGCGACTTGGCCGAGCCTTGAAACTGGTTGACCATCTGGCATTCGGTCAGCCGGATGGTGCCGAGAGGCACGGCGAAGGGAAGTTCGGGGACGTCCAGTTCCAGCTCCACCTCGCCGATGCGGATTTCGCCGACGAAGGGATGCGAGCGGGCATAGCCGCGCTGGGTCGAATAGCCGAGGGCAAGGAGAAAGCCCTCGTCGCCGCGTGCCAATGACTGAAGGCGAAGGTCGCGGTCCATCGGATAGGACGGCGCCTCGCGGGTGATGTCGCCGGCGACGTGATCCTGTGGCATCTCGCCATCGGCCTCGATCAGCCCCTCGCCGGCCATCAGCGACGTGACATGCGGGGTCGGCTGCCAGTCGGCATCGCGCTGCTCGGGCTCGTCGATCTCCGCGCCGGCCGCAAGCTCCGGGTCGAGCAGGCGGTGGGTGTAGTCGAAGGTCGGGCCGAGCAACTGGCCGCCGGGCAGGTCCTTGTAGGTGGCGGAGATGCGCCGCTCCACGTCCATCGCCCCCGTCTCGACCGGCTGGGTATAGCCGAAGCGCGGCAGGGTCGTCCGGTAGGCGCGAACGAGAAAGATCGCCTCGATCATGTCGCCGCGCGCCTGCATGATGGCGAGCGCCGCCAGATCCCGGTCGTAGAGCGAGCCTTCGGACATCACCCGGTCGACACCGAGCGCGAGCTGCTCGACGATCTGGTCGAGGCGCAGCGCCGGCACCGACCGGTCGCCGCGCCGACGGTCGGCGAGCAGCCGGTGCGCATTGGCGATGGCGGTCTCTCCGCCCTTTACGGCGACATACATTTCACGCCTCCTTCGCGGTGATGCGCGTGGTGCGCGGCAGGCAGGCAATGCCCTCCGGGGCCGCGAGGATCACGTCCACGCCGCGCGGGAAACGCTTGTTGTTCCAGCGCCACTGATCGACGAACTGCTCCGGCAGCCCGCGTGACGCCAGCGTTTCAAAACTCTCGATGCCAGGGCCTTCGAGACGAAGCTCCGCGCCGCCGGTGAGGCTCTCCACCTGCATGACCAGCGTGGTGGAGCGGTCGGGATAATCCTGTTCGCCCTGCTTGAAGCTGTCGAGAACGGGAAGATGGCCGCCACCGGCGCAGATCGCGAAGGCGGCCTCCTGGGATCGTGCGACCAGAGGAGTGCCGGCATGAAAGCCGATCCATGCCTTCACAGCCTCGCTCGCGGCGAGATCGGGGGCCAGCCAGACCGAAGTGTCCTGATCGCAGAGCGCGAGGATGACTGCACCCGCGGCCGCGGCCAGCGGTTTGGGCGGATGCGCGAGGTCACTCACCGGGTTGACCCGGCCCGGCCTTGCCATGGCGTCCATCACCGCGCGAAAGATCGACTGGGCGTCGAAGACCAGATTGGCGAAGCCGCCTTCCAGAGACCGAGCGAGCGTTTCCATCAGTCCTCCCCCCGCACCATGGTGAAGAAATCGACCTTCGTGGCGGCCGTTTCGGCGCGCTTCACGTCCCGCGCCTGGTCAAGTCCCTGCCGGAGCGGCGCGAGCACCTTCGCCTCCAGGGTTTCCTGATGCTCCGGTTCCTGCCAGAGCGCGTCGGCAATGGCGGCCAGCCGCGCCTTTTCCTTGTCGCGGCCGAGGGCATAGGCATGGCCGACAACGCCCGAGGCAACCCGGGCGGTTGCCCGCGTGACGCTGGCCTCGCCGACATTGAAGGGCGCACCGCCGCCGCCGATGCGTCCGCGCACGGTCACGAGACCGCATTCCGGTCCGCGCAGCATCTCGGCGTCCAGCGGCAGTCCGGAGGTTGCCATCAGGCGGACAATGTCCTCGCCCGATGCGTGCGCCAAGACAGCCATCGCCGCCTTGCGGCGCTCCTGTTCGTGGACCTCTCCTGACGTCATGCGACCTTGCCTCTTGCAGTCTTTTGCGGAGAGAATTTTCCGCTCAAATTTATCTATTTATCTAGACAACTAGATGAATATTCTCTATTGGTATGAGGAGTTTGTGACGGAGTTATGACGACGTGGCTAAAATTTCCGGACGCCCCCGCAGTGTAGACGTGGAACGCCGCAACGGAATTTCGCTCTGGCGACAGATCGCGGACAGGATCCGTCTCGGCATCGCCAATGGAACGCTCGGCGGCGATGGCCGCCTGCCGCCGGAGGTAGAACTTGCCGCCCTCTACGGCGTCAACCGCCATACGGTGCGCACGGCTATTGCCGCGCTGATGCAGGAGGGACTGCTACGCGCCGAGCAGGGACGGGGAACCTTTGTCGCCAAGCGCAAGAAGCTCTCCTTTCCGATCTCGTCCCGCACGCGCTTTTCGGCCGGCCTCCAGGGGCAGGTCAGCGCCCGCCGCTCGCGGCTCCTGACGCACCGGGTGGAGAAGGCCCCTGCCCGCGTCTCCGACGCCCTCGGGCTTCCCGCCGGAGCAGAGGTCATTCGCCTTGAAACGCTGAGCGAGGCCGACAACTTCCCGCTCACCCGCTCCACCGCCTGGTTCGACGCCGAGCGGTTTTCGGGTTTTGCCGAAGCCTTTGCCGAACTCGGGTCGATCACCCTCTCCTACCGGCGCTACGGCATCGAGGACTATCTGCGCCGGTCCACGGTCATCTCCGCGCGCCATGCCGACGTCGACGACCTTGAAGACCTGCGGCTTGCGCCCGGTGCGATCGTGCTGGTCGCCGTCGCGATCAACGTCGATCTCGACGGGCGGCCGATCCAGTTTGCCGAAACCCGTTTTGCCGCCGACCGCGTCGAACTGTCGATCGCGATCGACGATGTCGTGCCCTGATCCGGGAATTCGCTCCGGGGCACCGGCGGGTTCAGGCCGTCCAGCGCTCAGATGAAGAAGCGACGGAGCTGCTGCGACAGCAAGTCGGTCAGCACAACGGTGATGACGATGACCACAAGAATCGCGGCGGCCTGCGGATAGTAGAAGCCGCGGATCGATTCAAAGAGAACCTGGCCGATGCCGCCGGCGCCGATGACGCCAAGCACGGTCGCGGCGCGGACGTTCGATTCGAATCGGTAGAGCGAATAGGAGATCCAGAGCGGCAGCACCTGCGGAATGACGCCGTAGACGACTTCCTGCACTTTGGTCGCGCCGGTCGTCCGGATTGCCTCCACAGGGCGCGGGTCGATGGCCTCGACCGCCTCGGAAAAGAGCTTGGCGAGAATGCCCGTCGTGTGGATGAACAGCGCCATCACACCGGCGAAGGGGCCGAGCCCGACCGCGACGACGAAGAGCACCGCCCAGACGATCTCGTGGATGGCGCGGAAGAAGTCCATCAACCGCCGGCAGGGCTGGAGAATATACCAGGGCACCATGTTGTGGGCCGAGAGGATGCCGAAGGGGATCGCCAGAAGGACCGCCAGGAATGTGCCCCAGAGGGCGATCTGGACGGTGACGACCATCTCCTGAAGATAGAAATCCCAGTCGGAAAAATCCGGGTGCGCGAAGCCGCTGGCGTATTGCGCCATGTTGTCGGCGTCGGTGAAGAGATAGGTCCAGCGGCCCATCTCGGCCGGTCCGGAACTCCAGGCAAGGGCCAGCAGGAGCGCGCCGGCGATTCCCCCGTTACGCAGAGTGCGCGGCCAGTCCCGCGCGGCGCCCGCCAGCTTTTCCGCCTCGGCTCGCGTGTCCGCGACATTCGTCATGCGTCGGTCCTCATTCTCAACAGGCAAGAGCCGGCGCAAGCGAGGAAGGTCCCGCCCGTGCACCGGCGAACGGGAACGGGCCGAGGGCCCGCTCCACTTGTCGTCCATTCCAGGATCAGCTCTGGCCCTTGGCCTTGATCTTGGCTTCGTAGCTGGCCTTTTCAGCCTCAAGCTTCTCGATCGTTGCCTTCTTCTCGTCGGCCGAGACCTTGTCGTCGACCTGAAGCTGGGCAATCTTCTTGGAGAGTTCCATCACGCGGATCGGCAGGAGCTGATCGTTGTCGGAAGCGCGGAAGGGCGCCCACTCCAGACCCGCAAGGACTTCCTTCTCATGGGCCATGTCGCCCTTGGAGTTTTCCGTGCCGTAGCTCAGCATGAAGTCGCGGACCTTATCCTTGGTCTCCTGCGGCAGCTCGCTGTTCCAGACGATCGGGTCGGACGGGATCAGCGGCGACTTCCAGATGATCTTGATCTTCTTGAAAGCTTCCGGCTGGTTCTTCTCGATCAGGGCGAGGTTCTCGGTGTTGTTGCTCGCCGCGTCGACCTGGCCGTTGGCCACCGCCATCGCGTTGGTCTCGTGGTTGGCGTTGGTGACGTTCTTGAAGCATTCCTTCGGGTCGACGCCGTTGGCGGCGAAGACGAAGGTCATCGGCACCAGGAAGCCGGAGGTCGAGTTCGGATCGCCGAGACCGAAGTTCAGCGTCTTGTCGCACTTCAGCAGGTCGTCGAGGCTGCTCAGCTTGGAATCGGCCGGCGCAAGGATCAGCGACCAGTAGCCGGGGTTGCCACCGGCATCGACGGTCTGGGCGAAGATCTCACCGTGGGCGCGGTCAACCGCTTCCATCGCCGACTTGTTGCCAAACCAGGCAACGTCCACCTTGCCGAAGCGCATGCCTTCGATCACGCCGGCATAGTCCGACGCGAAGAAGGGGTTCACGGTGAAGCCGGTCTGCTTCTCCATGTCGGCCAGGAAGGGCTCCCACTTCGGGCGCAGGTTCTGCTGGCTCTCGGTGGAGATGATGCCGAAGTTGATCTCGGTCGCTTGCGCAACCGCGACCTGGGCGACGCCGGCCATCACGGTGGCGGCAGCAAGGGTCTTGAAAAAGGCGTTCATTCGTCTTGTCCCTGTCTTCCTCGGGGTGTCGGTCAGCGTCCGGCCTTTGGGCCGATCCGCCGGCGATTGGGATCGAGGAGCGCAAGCGACACCGTTTCGCGCGACGAGACCGCCGGGCGATGCGTGACATGCCTGCAATGCTGCTCCCCTCACGGCATCGGAAAAACGCGCGGGACCCTCCGTCCCCACCATCCGAAGCCGCTTCTACGCTCCGATCTCTTCGAAGCGTCAGACCGCGGCGACCGGCGTCAGGCCGGCCTGCGGTTTGCTCGACGGGATGGGCCGGGCGATTGCCACCTCGGCCGCTTCATCGCCGCCCGGCAACGTCAGATCCTCGGCTTCAAGCCCGTAAAGGTCCTTCAGAAAATCGTCCGTCAGTGCCGTCGACGGGCCGTCGTAGACCACCTGCCCCGCCCGCATGGCGATCGTGCGCGGGCAGTAGGCGCGGGCATACTCGACCTGATGCAGGGAGACGACGGCCGTGATGCCTTCCTTGGCATTGATGTCGGAGAGAACGTCCATCACCCGCCGCGCCGATGCCGGATCGAGCGATGCGATCGGCTCGTCGGCAAGAAGAATGCGCGCCTGCTGGACAAGGGTGCGGGCGATGGCGGCGCGCTGCTGCTGGCCGCCCGACAGGGTCGATGCGCGCTGCCAGACGACATTCGGAATGCCGACGCGGGCGAGCGCCGAGCGGGCCAGCGCCTTTTCCTCCGGATTGAAGAGCCCGAGCGTTCCGCGCCAGGACGGAATCCGTCCGAGTACGCCGAGCAGCACATTGGTCAGGACCGGCAGGCGGGAAACCAGATTGAATTGCTGGAAGACGACACCGATCTCGCGGCGCATGCGGCGCGCACCCGGGGCCAACCGGCCGGACGCCTGCATCCGCTCGCCGAAGATCTCCACCACCGACTGGCCGCTGTCCGCCCTCTCAAGGCCCGCAAGATGGCGGATCAGGGTGGATTTTCCCGAGCCGGATGCGCCGATCAGCGCGACCATCTCGCCCTGTCGAATCTCGAGGTTGACGCCCTTCAAGGCCTGGAACCGGCCGAAGGTCTTGGAAAGATGGCGAACGGAGATGGCTGTCATTGGCTGGTCCCGTCGTCTTCAGTTTCGCTGTTGAGGGGCCAATTGCCCCAAGTTTCCCGCCTTGAGCGCGCAGAGCCTCAGGCGACCTTTTCGGAAACGCCGATCCGCCGATCGGCATCCTCGCCTGCGAGGCTCTCGTACTTGTCGAGGAAATCGCCGGCATCGAGCTTGCGGAAATCGTCGAGCGCCGCCCTGAGGCGTGCGTGATCCCAGTCCCACCAGGCCAGCATCTGCATCCGCCGCGCGGTCTCCTCATCGAAGCGGCGCCGGATGACCTTCGCCGGCACGCCGCCGACAATCGTGTAGGGTTCGACATCGCGGCTGACGACGGCTCCGGCTCCGACGACGGCTCCGTCGCCGATCGTCACACCGGAAAGGATGGTGGCACCGTGCCCGATCCAGACATCGTGACCGATGGTGACGGCGTGACTGCGCCGCCAGTCGAAGAAGCCCTCTTCGTCCTCGGCGTCGTCAAAATAGTCGCCGGCGCGATAGGTGAAATGGTGCAGCGTCGCCCGGTCCACCGGATGGTTCGGCGCGTTGATCCGAACGGACGAGGCGATGTTGGCGAACTTGCCGATCGTCGCGCACCAGACCGCGCAGCCCTGCATCAGATAGGAATAGTCGCCGAGGACGGTTTCGGAGAGGCGGCAATGCTCGGAAACCTCGGTAAATCGGCCAAGCGTCGAGCTTTCAATGCTCGACGTCCCGTCCACCACAGGCGTTTCCGAATATTTCGCCATTCCGCCACCGCGCAAAACAAGCAACAACCCGAAAGGACACTGTCGAGCGGAACTCTTCCACTCGGCAGATGCCATTTCCATGAAGGGAGTATTTGTCTAATTTTCTAGACAACTAACTCCGTTGTTTTTTATTTAACGGCATGGGGTGACAGGACGATGACAAAGACGCGCCCTCCTGCCGGCAATCAATTCCGGACACCAAATTCAGCTGATGAAATGGGGATAAGCCGAGGCAGGCCCACCGGAAAACCCGGCTCAACATCCGGAGCAACTGTCGGGCGTCCGCCTCGCCAGGGACAAAAAAGAACCCGCCCCGCATCGTCATCATGACCATGCGGGGCGGGTCGATTCAGATTTCAGCGCGACCCGGATTGAAATCCGGGTCGCTATCCTGGACCTGTCAGGCGGTTATTCGGCCGCCTGACTTGCCGACAGCGCGTAGACCCGCGCCGCGCAGAACTTGAACTCCGGAATGAGCCCATAGGGGTCGAGAGCCGGGTTGGTCAGGAGGTTGGCGGCCGCCTCGGCGTAGCAGAAGGGCATGAAGATCATTCCCATCGGCACGTCCCGGTCCGAGCGCGCCTTGATCTCCACCGCGCCGCGGCGGGTTTCCAGACGCATCGTATCGCCGGGCTGAAGACCAAGCTCGTAGAGCTGCTTCGGCGCCATGAAGGCGACGGCCTCCGGCTCCAGAGCATCGAGCACGCCCGCGCGCCTTGTCATCGAGCCCGTGTGCCAGTGTTCCAGCACGCGGCCCGTCGACAGGATCATCGGGTACTCGAGATCAGGCACCTCGTCCGGCGGGACGATCGCGGCCGGCACGATCTTGGCGCGGCCATTCTCCGTCGGGAAACCGGCGTGGAAAATGATCTCGTTGCCGGGCTGGTCGGGCGAGTCGACCGGATAGGTCACCGCTCCCTCACGCACCAGGCGCTCCCAGGTGATGTTGTTGAAGGACGGCATGGTTTGCGCCATCTCGGCGAATACATCCGCCGGCCCTTCGTAGGTCCAGTCGAGGCCAAGACGCTTGGCGATCTCCTGGATGATCCACCAGTCCTGCCGCGCATCGCCCGGAGGATTGACGACCGGGTTGGCAAGCTGCACGCGCCGGTCGGTGTTGGTGAAGGTTCCCGCCTTCTCGGCGAAGGCCGAGGCCGGGAGCACCACGTCCGCATGGAAAGCTGTCTCGGTGAGGAACAGGTCCTGCACGACGAGATGGTCGAGCATCGCGAGCGCACCGCGGGCATGGTTGAGGTCCGGGTCCGACATCGCCGGATTTTCGCCCTCGACATACATGCCGTTGATCTCGCCATCGTGGATGGCACGCATGATCTCGACGACGGTCAGGCCCTTCTTCGGATCGAGTTCCTGGCCCCAGAACTCCTGGAAGAACTGCCGCACAACCGGCTTTTCCACCGACTGATAGTCCGGATAGACCATCGGGATGAGGCCCGCGTCGGACGCACCCTGCACGTTGTTCTGGCCGCGGAGCGGATGAAGGCCCGTGCCGGGACGGCCGATCTGGCCGGTGGTCAGCGCCAGAGCGATCAGGCAGCGGGAATTGTCCGTGCCGTGGACATGCTGGCTGATGCCCATGCCCCAGAAGATGATCGAGCTCTTGGCCTTTGCGTAGAGCCGTGCGACCTCGCGCAGGGTCTCCGCGTCAATGCCGCAGACACCGGCCATCTTCTCCGGCGTGAAGTCGACGATCTTCTCCTTGAGCTCCTCGAAGTTCTCGGTGTAGGCCGCGACATACTGCTCGTCGTAGAGCTTTTCCGTGATGATCACGTTCAGCATGGCGTTCAGCATCGGCACGTCGGCGCCGTTCTTGAAGGCCATGTGCTTGTAGGCGTGGCGCGACAGAGCCTGCCGGCGCGGATCCATCACGATCAGCTTGGCGCCCTTCTGCTTCACCGCGTTCTTGATGAAGGTCGCCGCGACCGGGTGGTTCACGGTCGGGTTGGCACCGATGACGATGATCACTTCGGCGTCGAGTGCGGCCGAGAAGGGAGCGGACACCGCGCCCGAGTTGAGACCTTCCATGAGCGCGGCCACCGACGAGGCGTGGCAAAGACGCGTGCAGTGGTCGACGTTGTTGGAGCCGAAGCCGAGGCGCACGAGCTTCTGGAAGAGATAGGCCTCTTCGTTGGAGCCCTTGGCCGAGCCGAAGCCGGCGAGCGCCTTGCGGCCCTTCTCGTCGCGGATCTTCTTCAGGCCGCCGGCGGCAAAGTCCAGCGCCTCTTCCCAGCTTGCCTCGCGGAAATGGGTCCACGGATTGGCCGGATCGACCTGATCGTTCAGGTCCTTCGGCACATTCGGAAGGCGGATCAGCGGCTTGGTCAGCCGATGCGGATGCTGGATATAGTCGAAGCCGAAGCGACCCTTGACGCAGAGGCGATTGTGGTTGGCCGGGCCGTCGCGTCCCTCGGCGTAGACGATCTTCTCGTCCTTGACCTTGTAGGACACCTGGCAGCCGACGCCGCAATAGGGGCAGAGCGAGTTGACCTCACGGTCGGGGTAGACCGTGCGCGTCTGGCTGTCGTCGAGATAGGCGGCGGGCATCAGCGCGCCCGTCGGGCAGGCCTGGACGCATTCGCCGCAGGCAACGCAGGTCGACTCGCCCATCGGATCGTCGAAATCGAAGACGATCTTCGCCTCGGACGACCGGTAGGCCATGCCGATCACGTCGTTGACCTGGACCTCGCGGCAGGCGCGGACGCAAAGGTTGCACTGGATGCAGGCATCAAGGTTGACCCGCATCGCCGGGTGGCTGGCATCCGTCGCCCAGCGCTCCACAGACGGGAAGCGGCTCTCGGAAATCTCGACGAAATCCGCCTGCTTCCAGAAATGGGAGTCCGGATCGTGCGACGTCTCGCGCTCGGGCTGATCGGCGACCAGAAGTTCCAGAACCATCGCGCGGGCGCTGGTGGCGCGGGCGCTTTCGGTCTTCACCTTCATGCCGACGCCGGGCGTGCGCTTGCACGAGGCTGCAAGGACGCGCTCGCCCTCGATTTCCACCATGCAGGCGCGGCAGTTGCCGTCCGGCCGGTAGTCCACGGCATCCTTGTGGCAAAGATGCGGAATATGCGTGCCGAGCCGCTGGGCCACCTGCCAGATGGTCTCGCCGGGCATCGCTTCGACCTGCTGGCCGTCAAGCTCGAAAGCGATGCCCGGAGGGCTCGCGATCTTGTCGGCGTTGATGGCGCCGCTCGGCTGGATTCCAGCCTGGCCGCCGGCCTTGGTTCCATGCGAATAGCTTCCGCCGGCCGCAGGTCGAGGCTGCGAAGCGTTTCCACCCGCATGCTGCAGGCCGTCGGTTTCCAGATCCTTGGGCTCGTTGCCCCTGTTGTCCGTGCTCATGAATTCGCTCCTCTCGCCTATTCCGCCGCCATCGGGTGGTCAGGGAACAGTTCGGGGAAAAACTTGATGACGCTCGTCAGCGGATTGGAGGCCGCCTGACCGAGGCCGCAGATCGAGGCATCGCGCATGCATTGCGACAGTTCGCCGAGGAGCTCGGTGTCCCAGATGCTGTTTTCCATCAGCATGCGGGCCTTTTGCGTGCCGACACGGCAGGGCGTGCACTGGCCGCAGGATTCGTCCTCGAAGAAGCGCATCAGGTTGAGCGCCGCGCCGCGAATATCGTCCTTGTCCGACAAAACGATGACCGCCGCCGAACCGATGAAGCAGCCGTATTTTTCCAGCGTGCCGAAGTCGAGCGGGATGTCGTTCATCGCCGCCGGCAGAATGCCGCCCGAGGCGCCACCCGGCAGGTAGGCCGCGAAGGAGTGCCCGTCGCTCATGCCGCCGCAGTGGTTGTCGATGAGTTCCTGAATGGTGAGGCCGGCGGGGGCGAGCTTCACGCCCGGTTCCTTGACGCGGCCCGACACCGAATAGGACCTGAGGCCAACGCGGCCATTGGCACCGTGGCTCTTCCACCAGTCCGCGCCCTTCTCGATCAGGTCACGGATCCAGTAGAGTGTCTCGACATTGTTGATCAGCGTCGGTCTGCCGAAAATGCCGACCTGGAAGGGGAACGGCGGCTTGTGACGCGGCAGACCGCGCTTGCCTTCGATCGACTCGATCAGAGAGGATTCCTCGCCGCAGATATAGGCGCCCGCGCCACGGCGCAGGTGAAGGGTCGGGCCGCCAGCCGGCAGCTTCTCGATTTCGGCCGCGAGGATCGCGCGGGAAATCGGATATTCGTCGCGGATATAGATGTAGACGTCCGTTGCCTCGACGACATGGGCACCGATCAGGGTGCCTTCAAGGAAGCGATGCGGATCGGTGTTCAGATAGAACTGATCCTTGATGGTGCCGGGCTCGCCTTCGTCACCGTTGACGGCCATCAGGCGCGGACCGGGCTCGCCGCGCACGGAGCGCCACTTTCGCCCCGTCGGGAAGCCGGCGCCGCCGAGGCCGCGCAGGCCGCCGTCGTCGAGCACCTTCAGGATATCCTCGACATCGAGGTCGCCCGAGCGGAGCCGTTCGAGCGTCTTGTAGCCGCCGGCCGCGCGATAAGCGTCATAGTCGACATAGTCCGGCACATGCGGATGGGTGTCCTGGTGCATGACCGCCGCCTTGACCTTGTCAACGTCGGCCTTGTGCAGGAAGTTGTGGCCGACCTCGACGGCGGGAGCGTGATCGCACAGACCGACGCAGGGGGCGCGGACCACCCTCACGTCTTCGCCGAGCACCTGCTGGAGTTCGGCGAGCAGCTTTTCCGCTCCGAACATCGCGCAGGTCAGGCTGTCGCAAACCCGCACCGTGAGCGCAGGAACGTTGGCCTCGCCCTCCTTGATCACGTCGAAGTGGGCATAGAAGGTCGCGGTCTCGAACACCTCGGCGAAGGCAAGCCCCATTTCGTCGGCGAGTGCCGCGAGATGTGCCGCCGAAATCTGTCCATATGTGTCCTGGACGAGGTGGAGGTGCTCGATCAGCAGATCGCGCTGGCGCGACGCATCGCCCAGCAGCGCCTCGATCTCCATTTTCGCGTGGGGGTCGACCTGCCTGCCCTTGGGGATCGGCCTTGCCCGGATCATCCCGCGACCGGGATGCTCGAAACGCCGTACAGTCCCGTCCCGAGGGGTGCCATGATCACTCATTCAACGTTCCTCGCCTTCTTTTCTTGCCGTTCGCCAGCCACAGAAATTTGCCTAAACGATTTAGCGCCTTACACTCTTACCCCTCGTTCGCGGGGCGCCAGAGAACGGCTTCGGCTTGTCTCACAGATATTATGTATACCAGTTAGGTGCGGTATCAGGAACGGAATCCAATAGCAAAAAAAGAATAAATTCTTTTCCGCCTGCCGAGGTCGGGCCTGAAGCCGCTCAATTTCCGCCATAAGGATGAATACGCATCACAAAATCAATATGCTGGACGAATGACAACTTTCAACCCTAGCGTATGGCACTGCAGACCCTGCCGTGATCGCAAGAAAAATCATGCATAATTTCCATTGTCGGAAATTCTTGCATGAAATAACAGGATAATGACATTGCGACCCTGCGAATTCGACGTCATCGGACACATTTTCTCGCCCTCTGCCGGTTCTCCGGTTGCCTGTCGGAATGGCTCCGTCAGGCTCGCACGGGGCGAGAAAAGCCGGACAGCGGCGGAAGACAGCCACGATCGGCATTCAGGCAGCACGAGCCGGCCGGCCTTGCTCCATCGTTTTTGATGACCAGCATGCCCGTTCCTCCCAGCGTCCTGACCAGCCTTGATGTTGCCCGCAAGACCATTTGCGACGGACTTGCGCCGGTCGCCCCTTGCCACGTGCCGTTGTCGGAGGCTCTGGGACTGATCGCGGCGGCGACCCTGCCGCTGCCGGCCCCGGTTCCGTCTGTCGCCCAGGCAGCCAAAGACGGCTGGGCGGTCTTCTCGGCCGATATTGCCGGAGCATCGTCCTATTCCCCCGTGGTCCTGCCGCAGACGCCGGCCTGGATCAACGCGGGAGACGACCTGCCGGCCAACAGCGACTGCGTGCTCGATCCCGGCCAGCTTTCCGACGAGGGCGCTTTCGCCGAGGTGTTCGCGGAGGCACGACCCGGCGAGGGCACGCGTCCGGCCGGCTGCGATCTGCCCTCGGGTGACAGCCCTCTTTCGGCCGGCCGCCGGATCGACGCCTTCGATCTTGCCGCGTGTCGACGGGCCGGCATCGAAACGGTCGCGGTTCGACGCCCGAAGGTCCGCATCGTCAACGCGGCCGGTCGCGGGCATGACCGGACGACCTGCCAACTGATCAAGGACCGGCTGGACGTGCTCGGCGCTTTGACATTCCTGGAAGATTGCCCAAATCATTCAGAGGAGATCGTTGCGGCGATCCGGTCGGCTCCGGCCGATCTTTGCATTGTCGTCGGCGGGACCGGCTTCGGGGAAGACGATCGTACCGTCGAGGCGCTGTCGACCTCCGGCATGCTGCTCGCTCACGGCCTTGCCCTATCGCCCGGGCGCACCACCGCGACCGGACGATGGGAAGGGATGCCGATCATCGCCCTGCCGGGCCTGCCGGAGCAGGCGTTCGGCGGCCTGTTGGCTCTGGTGGAGCCCTCCATCCACCTTCTTGCGGGGAGCGATGGGCCTGCATTGGCAATGCGTTCGCTTGCCCGCAAGATCAGTTCGACCGTGGGGGTGTCGGAAATCGCGCTTCTTCAGAGCCATGGCGACGGCTGGATGCCGATCTCCGTCAGCGACCTCACTCTCGCCTCGGTCCGTCGTGCCGACGCCTGGGCACTCATTCCAGCGGCAAGCGAAGGGCTTGGCGCCGGCAGCCCGCTGGCCGCCGCCCTCCTCCGCCCAAGGGACGTTACAGGATCATGAACGACCAGAGCCCGTCGAAGGCCGCTACGGACCAGCAGCAATTCCTGACCGTACTCAGTCGCGAAGACGCCATCGCGCGGTTCGATGCCGCGCTGTTTCCGCGCCCGCTGCAACGCGAATCCGCGCCGCTGGCGACGGCGCTGCGCCGTGTGCTCGCCGCCGACATCCTCGCGCCGATCGACGTGCCGCCATTCGATCGCTCCGCGGTCGACGGCTTTGCCGTGCGGGCCGCGGATCTCAAGGATGCGTCCGACGCTTCCCCCCGCATTCTCCAGCTCAACGACGAGGTGATTCACTGCGGCGTCCTGCCGAAGGCGACCGTCACCGGAGGCACAGCGACGCCGATCGCGACCGGCGGCCCCTTGCCGCGCGGTGCCGACGCGGTCGTCATGGTCGAGCACACGGCCCCGGCCGACCGGACGAGCATCGAGGTCCGGCGCAGTGCGATTCCCGGCCAGTTCATTTCGGGCGCTGGCTCGGACATGGCGCGCGGCGAGACGGTGTTGCGCGAAGGCACGCTCGTCGGATCGCGCGAGATCGGCATGCTCGCCGCCTGCGGCATTGCCGAGGTCGAGGTCGTCCGTCGTCCAAGGGTCGCGGTTCTGTCGACCGGCGACGAACTGGTGCAGCCGGGCGATGTGCTGCCGCCGGCCGGCATCTACGACGCCAACGGGCCGATTGTCACCGCCGCAGTGGAAGAGAACGGCGGCGAGGCCGATTTTCTCGGCGCCATCCCGGACGATGCGGAAAAGCTCGAAGCCGCGATGCGAAAGGCGCTCGCGGAGAGCGACATGCTCATCCTCTCCGGCGGCACCTCAAAGGGCGCCGGCGACCTGACCCATCAGCTGATCGCCCGGCTCGGTTCGCCCGGCATTATTGCCCATGGCGTTGCCCTGAAGCCCGGCAAGCCGCTCTGCCTTGCGGTCTGCGACGGCAAGCCGGTCATCGTACTGCCCGGCTTTCCGACCTCAGCGATGTTCACCTTCCACGACATCATCGTGCCCGTGCTGCGGCGGCTGGCGGGCCTGCCGGAGACGAGCGAGGAGCACGTCTCGGCGCGCGTGCCGCTGCGCGTTGCCTCCGAACTCGGGCGGGACGAATTCGTCATGGTCTCGCTGATGGAGGGCGCTGACGGTCTCGTCGCTTACCCTTCGGGCAAAGGCTCCGGAGCGGTCACGTCCTTTGCGCAGGCCGACGGATTCCTGCGGATCGAGGCGCTGGCCGACCATTTGCCGAAGGACAGCAAGGCCGAGGTGCGCCTTTTGACGCCAAGCGTCCGGATTCCGGATCTGGCTGTCATCGGCAGCCATTGCGTCGGCCTCGATATCCTTCTCACGCCGCTTGTCCGCCAGCGCCTCACCGTCCGCACGATGGCTGTCGGCAGTCTTGGCGGACTTGCCGCCGCCAAGCGCGGCGAATGCGACCTTGCCCCGATCCATCTGCTCGATCCGAAGACGGCCGATTACAACACGCCATTCCTCTCCGAGGGCCTGGAACTCGTGCCCGGCTGGAAACGGATGCAGGGCATCGTCTTTCGCCCCGACGACAGCCGGTTCGCCGGAAAATCGGTCGAGGCGGCTCTTTCCAGCGCCCTCGCCGATCACGATTGCCTGATGGTCGGACGCAACCAGGGCTCCGGGACCCGCATCCTGATCGACCGGCTGCTGAAGGACGCCCGGCCGGACGGTTACTGGAACCAGCCGAAATCGCACGCCGCCGTCGCGGCCGCCGTCGCGCAAAGACGCGCAGATTGGGGCATTGCCATCGGCCCGGTGGCCGAGCGCCTCGGGCTCGGCTTCATCCCCGTCACCGAAGAACACTATGACTTCGCGCTCGTCTCCGATCGCCGGGGCCGGCCGGCCGTCTCCGCCTTTCTTGAGGCACTGGCGTCGAATGAGGTGCGCGATGCGTTGAAAGCGGCGGGCTTCACCCCATCCTAAAGAGGACGGCTGGTCGGCAAGCCGGACCTGCGCTTGACCGGCCGCGCCGGCACTGCAACAAACAATCATTCCCGAGAAGAATTCAAAAGAAACAAGGAGGCAGTTCGGTCCATGGCGCAGCTAACGGATGACTGCTTTGCTTTTGGCGGCCCGATGCTCGGTGTCGAGGAGGCCCAGCAGTTGCTTGCCGAGCGCCTTTCGCCCGTCGACGGAACGGAGCGTCTGCCGCTCATGGAGGCCGACGGCCGCATTCTCGCCCACGACCTTGTCGCGCCCCAGTCGCTGCCGCCCTTCACCAACTCCGCCGTCGACGGCTACGCGATCGGGGGCGATGACCTTCCGTCGGACGCCGAAGGCATCTTCCGTGTCGCCGGACGTCTGCAGGCCGGCGCCGACGCAGGCCTTGAGGTTTCGCGCGGCGAAGCGGTGCGCATCTTCACCGGCGCCGCCATGCCCAAGGGGGCCGACACGGTCTTCATGCAGGAGGATGTGCGCGTTGCCGACGACGGCACGGTGGCGCTGCCGGCCGGCCTGAAGCCTGGCGCCAATGTCCGTCCGGCCGGCGAAGACATCGTTGAGGGGGAAAGGATCCTTGCCGCAGGCCACCTGCTCCGCCCGCAGGATGTCGCGCTCGCCGCAGCGCTCGGCCTGACAGGCCTTGAGGTTCGTCGCCGCCTCAAAGTCGCGGTGTTTTCGACCGGCAATGAGATTGTCGCGCCGGGTCAACCACGCCTGCCCTCGCAGCTCTACGATTCCAACCGCTACATGCTGGCGGCCATGCTGAAGCGGCTCGGCTGCAGCGTCAGCGATCTCGGCATTCTGCCGGACGATGCCGACATCATCGCCGAAACGCTGAGGCAAGCGGCCAGCGGGCGCGACCTCATCCTGACCTCCGGCGGCGTTTCTGCCGGCGAGGCCGATCTCGTCCGGACGGCCGTCGACCGGATTGGCCGGCTCCATTTCTGGCGCGTGGCGATCAAACCCGGCCGGCCCGTGGCGATGGGAACGATCGACGGTGCGGCCTTCATGGGCCTGCCCGGCAATCCGGTCGCAAGCTTCGTCACCTTCGCCCATCTCGTGCGCTCGGCCGTTGCCGCGCTTTCCGGCGCGTTGCCGCCTGCCCCGATTGCCCTGCCGGTGCGCGCCGACTTTTCCTACAAGAAGAAGGCCGGCCGCCGCGAATATGTTCGTGTCCATCTCGACAGATCGTCCGAGGGGAAAGCGAGCGTGCGGAAGTTTCGCAAGGAAGGCGCCGGTATGATGTCCTCATTGACCCAGACCGACGGACTTGTCGAACTCGGCGAGGACATCGACGCCGTTCGCCCTGGCGACCAGGTTCGCTTCTTTCCCTATTCCAGTCTTTTCTGACCGTGGGAGGCCTTGCCCAGATGACGGCAAGCGAATTCGACTACCTGACGACCAAGGAACTTGCCGACCTCCTCCGCATCAAGGAACGCAAGGTCTACGATCTGGCGGCGAACGGCGAAGTGCCCTGCGCGCGGGTCGTGGGAAAGCTGCTTTTTCCGCGCACAGACATCGAAGCCTGGATCGCCTCGTCGCGGTCGGGTCCGGTGCCGGCCAAGACGCTGCCGCCGGAGATTCTGGCCGGCAGCCACGACCCGCTGCTGGAATGGGCGCTGAGGGAATCCGGCTCGGGCCTTGCCGCCTTCTTCGACGGCAGTCTCGATGGTCTCGACCGGCTGGCGCGGGGCGCCGCCCTGACCGCTGGCATGCATGTGCCGGACGGCGAGGACGGATGGAATATCGGCTTCGTGCGCGGCGCCCTCGGCGACCAGCCGGTAGTGCTGATCGAATTCGCCAAGCGTCAGCGCGGGTTGATCGTCGCTCAGGGCAACCCGCACAGTGTCTCGGGACTTGCTGATATCAAGACGCTAAGGGTCGCCCGCCGGCAACCGACCTCCGGCAGCCAGCATCTGATCGAAGCCCTGCTGCGCTCGGCCGGCCTCGATCCGGACACGCTTGCGGGTCCGCCCACCCCGGCACGCACCGAGACCGACGCCGCGCTCATGATTCTGGACGGCAAGGCGGACGCCATCATCGGGCTTCCGGCGCTTGCCGCCCAGTACCACCTCGATTTCGTGCCCCTTGTCGAGGAGCGTTTCGATCTTCTCGTCTGGCGCCGGGCCTATTTCGAGAAGCCGTTCCAGGATCTTCTGGCGTTTTTCCGCTCTGAGTCCTTCCTGCAGCGTGCGGCCGAAATGCCCGGCTATGACGTCAGCGGTCTCGGCACGGTGCATTTCAACGGGGCGTCCTAGACAGGAACGCCGACTGCAGGAACACGGATGCAGACCTGAAAAAGGCCGCCTCGCCAGAACGAGACGGCCTTTTCCGTTCTCAACCTGTTGACGCAGCCGTCAGCCGTTCACGGCCGCCGCGTTCGGGAAGAAGAGCTGCTGGCCGTCGATCTTGTAGCCGGCGATGGTGTCCTGGCCATCCTTGGACAGCAGCCAGTCGATGAAGGCCTGGCCTTCCTTTGCCTTCACGGACGTGCACTTCTCCGGGTTCACCAGCATGACGCCATACTGGTTGAAGAGCTTCGGGTCGCCCTCGACGGCGATCTTGTAGTCGCCCTTGTTGCCGAAGGAGATCCAGGTCGCGCGGTCGGTCAGGACATAGGCGCCCATCGCGGTGCCGGTGTTGAGGGTCGCACCCATGCCCGAACCGGTCTCGCGATACCAGTCGCCCGAGGAGGATTTCGCATCGATGTCGGCGGCCTTCCAGAGCTGCATTTCGGCCTTGTTGGTGCCGGAATCGTCACCGCGCGAGGCGAAGGGCGACTTGGTCTCGGCGATCTTCTTCATCGCAGCCACGACATCCTTGGAGCCGGCGACACCAGCCGGGTCGCTCGGCGGGCCGACGATGACGAAGTCGTTGTACATCACGTCGGAGCGCTTCAACGCGCCGCCGGAGGCGACGAACTTCTCCTCGGCCGACTTGGCATGGACGAACAGCACGTCGCCGTCGCAGTTGCCCGCATTCTTGATCGCCTGCCCGGTGCCGACCGCCACGACGCGCACGTCGATGCCGGCCTTTTCCTTGAAGATCGGCAGCATGTAGTCGAACAGGCCGGAGTTCTGCGTCGAGGTCGTGGACTGCACGACGATGAAGGGATCTTCCGCGAACGCCTGCTGGGTCGCCGATCCGATGAGGAGGCCGGCGACGAGAAGCGTCCCCGTTCCCATGTGCCGGAAAAACTTGCGCATATCCTTCTCCCAGTTTCTTGAGTTGGTCTTCGTCCTCGTGCGCACCGTTCCGGCGCGCTGTTATTCCACCAGTTCGCCGGCAAGGAAGGCCTCGGCCACCTTGGAAGCGGGACGGTCGAAGAAGTCGTCGGCCGGCGAACGTTCGGCGACGCGGCCCCGGCTCAGAAAGACAATGTCGCCGGCGATCCGGCGCGCCTGACCCATGTCGTGGGTGACCATGACCACCTTGGTGCCCACCGCGACGACGCCTTGGATGAGATCCTCGATCTTGCGGGTCGACGTGGGGTCGAGGCTGGAGGTCGGCTCGTCGAGAAAGAGAACCTCGGGCCGGCAGGCGATGGCCCGAACGAGCGCCAGGCGCTGCTGCTCCCCGCCGGAAAGCGAGCGCGCACGCTGGCGCGCCTTGTCCGCCAGATCGCCCAGCGCCAGAAGATCTGCAATCCTGCGCTTGCGATCGCGCCAGCCGACCCCGCAGGCCTTGAGCGCGAAGTCGACATTCGCCGCAACGGAGCGGCGCAGGACCACGGGCCGCTGAAACACCATCGCCTGGCGCAGCCGGATCGCCGCCGACATTGGCTCGCCGCCATAGGCGACGCTTCCCGATTGAGTCTCGAGAAGCCCATGCATCAGGCGAAGCGTCAGGCTCTTGCCCGCCCCGTTCGGTCCCAGAATGACGGTCGGCTCACCTGCCTCGATCCGGAGGCCCTCGATCCGCACGAGGTCACGCCCTCCGGCCGAATAGGACACGTCGGTCATGACGATGGGCAGGCTGGTCGTTCCACCGACCGCGCGGCGATCCGTTGCGGCCTGAGAAACGCCGACAGCCGGCGGCTCGTCCGGCGATGCATCGGCCAGGCGGCGATCAAGCATGGGCGGCCTCGGAGGTCGACGCGCCGATGATGCTGAGCAGGGCGTTGATGGTGATGGCCAGGAGAATCAGGATCGCCCCGAGAGCCATGGCGAGCGAGAGATTGCCCTTCGAGGTCTCGAGCGCGATGGTCGTCGTCATGACGCGGGTCACGTGATTGATGTTGCCGCCGACGATGATCACGGCGCCGACTTCCGCGATTGCGCGGCCGAACCCGGCCAGCAAGGCGGTCAGCAGGCTCTGACGGGCGTCCCAAAGCAGGGTCGGCACCGACGACAGGCGGGAAATCCCGAAGGAGCGAAGCTGTTCGGCGTATTCGGCGTCGAGGTCCGTTATGACCTGCCGCGTCAGCGCCGCCAGGATCGGCGTTACCAGAATGAACTGCGCGATGATCATTGCAGTCGGTGTGTAGAGCAGATGCAGAACGCCGAGCGGCCCGGCGTTCGAGAGCATCAGATAGACGCCCAGGCCCACAACCACAGGCGGCAGCCCCATCATGGCGTTGAGGAGCAGAATCGCGATCCCGCGACCGGGGAAACGTCCGACCGCCAGCAGCGCGCCAATTGGCATGCCGAAAAGCGCCGCCAGAAAGACGGCAAACAGCGACACCCGCAAGGACAAGCCGACGATGGCCCAGAGTTCGGCGTCCCCGGAAAGGATCAAACCAAAGGCTTGCGCAAATTCGTGTGCAAAATCCTGCATAATTTACCGTGCAACGGACGTTTCCATCTTGTTTGCAGGAGTATGACCAGAGGCCTTGCCGATGTCCACATTGGAATTGGGCAAATTCAATTGTGAACGGAACTTCGCGTTGTAAATCAGTGCTCTTGTTGTATAGTTCGCAGCGGGAGATCAGGCGTGACAAAACATAATACCGCCATCCAATCCGTGCTTGCGGAGCCGGACCAACTCAGGGTCAATCTCTACCGGTTGCTGGCACGTTTGCTCGCGGCGCCAATCGATTCTGCGACGCGCGCCACCTTGCAGTCACTCGTCGGCGACGACACAACACTCGGACAGGCTGTTGCGCGCCTCGCCCAGCTTGCGGGCGACGTTTCGCCGAAAGAGTGTGCCGAGGAGTTCCACGAGCTGTTTGTCGGCGTCGGACGCGGCGAACTCCTGCCCTACAGTTCCTACTACCTGACCGGGTTTCTCAACGAGAAGCCGCTGGCGCGCCTGCGCCGGGACATGGCCGGATTCCAGATCGCCCGCTCGGCGCAGAGCAAGGAACCGGAAGATCACATCGCCGCGCTGATGGACATGATGACCGGGCTGATCGACGGCAGTTTCGGCGACCCTCAGCCGATTTCGGCCCAGAAGGAATTCTTCGACCGCCATGTCGGCAAGTGGGCGCCGCATTTCTTCAGCGATCTGGAGAGAGCCAAATCCGCCAGGTTCTACAAGCCGGTCGGCACGATCGGGCGGCTGTTCATGGACATCGAGATGGCGGCCTTCGACATGTAGGACCGCAGACCCGGCCGGATCGCCAACGGCCGGGATGGCCCGACGCCCGCGGGCCGAGGGAAACGAGAAACCGAAGAAGACGCAAAAACGCGAAGGAGGCGAGAATGACGAAACGGGAGACGGAGATCCGGCCGGACCGCCGCGATTTCCTCAAGCTTGCCGGACTTGGAACGGCAGCAGCAGGCGGCGCGGTCGTCGCCTCGGCCACAGGCGCCGAGGCAGCGGAACCGGAGGCCGGCAAATCGAGCGCCGGTTACCGCGAAAGCGAGCATGTGAAGGCGTTCTACGCCTCGGCACGCTTCTGACGCCGGGATCTGACGGAGTTTCAATGTTGCCGGCTCGCCGAAGGGCCGCACCAACCGCCAGGCAATGATACAGAAAAATCTGCAATAACAAACATCTAACGAATTGCAGACCACTGCAGCGGAGACATGACGATGCTCAGGAAGAAGGCGAATGGGGTTGCGCGAGGCCCCCGAATGTCCTCTCACCTGGCTGAGTTCGGGAATGGCGCCGTCGACCGGCGAACCTTCCTGAAACGGTCGGGCCTAGCCATTGGAGGCGGCGCAGCGATTACCGGCCTCTCCGGCGGCATGGTGACGAAGGCGCAGGCACAGACCACCGGCACGGGTGCGTCGGGCGTCGACATCAAGAAATCCGTCTGCACGCATTGCTCCGTCGGCTGCACGGTGCTGGCCGAGGTCCAGGACGGCGTCTGGATCGGCCAGGAGCCCGGCTTCGATTCCCCGTTCAATCTCGGTGCCCACTGCGCCAAGGGCGCGTCGGTGCGCGAGCATGCCCACGGCGAGCGCCGGCTGAAGTACCCGATGAAGCTCGTCGGCGGCAAATGGGAACGCATGTCGTGGGACGACGCGATCAACGAGATCGGCGACAAGATGACGGCCGTGCGCGACAGCGCCGGGCCGGATTCGGTCTACTGGCTCGGGTCGGCCAAGCATTCCAACGAACAGGCCTATCTGTTCCGCAAGTTCGCGGCCTACTGGGGCTCGAACAACGTCGACCACCAGGCGCGGATTTGTCACTCGACCACGGTCGCAGGTGTTGCCAACACCTGGGGCTATGGCGCCATGACCAATTCCTACAACGACATCCACAATTCCAAGGCGATCTTCCTCATCGGCGGCAATCCGGCCGAGGCGCATCCGGTCTCGATGATGCACCTGCTCAAGACCAAGGAAGAGAACAACGCGCCGCTGATCGTGCTCGACCCGCGCTTCACCCGCACGGCGGCCCATGCGGATGAATACGTCCGCTTCCGTCCCGGCACGGACGTCGCCCTCGTCTGGGGCATCCTGTGGCACATCTTCGACAACGGCTGGGAAGACCAGGAGTTCATCCGCCAGCGCGTCTGGGGCATGGACCAGATCCGCACCGAGGTCGCCAAGTGGACGCCCGAAGAGACCGAACGGGTCACGGGCGTTCCGGGTTCGCAGCTGAAGCGCGTCGCACGGCTGATGGTCGACAACCGTCCCGGCACCGTCATCTGGTGCATGGGCGGCACCCAGCACACCACCGGCAACAACAACACCCGCGCCTACTGCGTGCTCCAGCTCGCGCTCGGCAACATGGGCAAGGCCGGCGGCGGCACCAACATCTTCCGCGGCCACGACAATGTGCAGGGTGCGACGGACCTTGGCGTGCTTGCCGACACCCTGCCGGGCTACTACGGCCTGACCGCAGGCGCCTGGGGGCACTGGGCGCGCGTGTGGGAAGAGGATCTCGACTGGCTGAAGGGCCGCTTTGCCACGATGAAGGGCAAGGACGGCAAGGACAAGCCGATGATGAACGAGTCCGGCATTCCGGTCTCGCGCTGGATCGACGGCGTCCTTGAAAAGAAGGAAAACCTGGAACAGCCGGACAACACGAAGATCATGGTCTTCTGGGGTCACGCGCCCAACTCCCAGACCCGTCTGCCCGAAATGCAGAAGGCGATGGGCATGCTCGACACGCTCGTCGTCGTCGACCCCTATCCGACCATGACGGCGGTGCTGCAGGACCGGACCGACGGCGTCTATCTGCTGCCGGCCTCGACCCAGTTCGAGACCTCCGGCTCGGTCACCGCCTCGAACCGGTCGCTGCAATGGCGCGAGAAGGTCGTGGAGCCGCTGTTCGAGTCGCTGCCCGACCACGTCATCATGCACAAGTTCGCGGAGAAGTTCGGCTTTGCCGACCGCATGTTCCGCAACATCAAGGTGGAGAACGGCGAGCCGGTCGTCGAGGACATCACCCGCGAGTTCAATCGCGGCATGTGGACCATCGGCTACACCGGACAGTCGCCGGAGCGGCTGAAGTCGCACATGGCGAACCAGTACACCTTCGACAAGACGACGCTCCGGGCGGTCGGTGGCCCGAACGACGGCGACTTCTACGGCCTTCCCTGGCCGTCCTGGGGCACGCCGGAAATGAACCATCCAGGTTCCGCCAACCTCTATGACACGTCCATCCCGGTCGCCAAGGGCGGCATGGGCTTCCGCGCCCGCTTCGGTGTCGAGCGGAACGGCGAAAACCTGCTCGCCGAGGGCTCATGGCCCGTCGGGTCGGAGATCGAGGACGGCTATCCCGAGTTCACCTACGAGATGCTGAAGCAGCTCGGCTGGGACAGCGACCTCACCCCCTACGAGAAGCGGATGATCGAATATATCGCCGGCCTAGCGACCGAACGACCGAAGGTGGACGAGGAAGTCGGCGAAACCTCCCAGACCGGCGATATTCCCTCCGATTACGACAAGAAGATCGGCGGCGTGAACTGGAAGACCGATCTTTCCGGCGGCATCCAGCGCGTCGCGATCAAGCACGGCTGTGCACCCTACGGCAACGCCAAGGCCCGCGCCGTGGTCTGGACCTTCCCGGACCCCGTGCCCATCCACCGCGAGCCGCTCTATACGCCAAGGCGGGATCTGGTGGCGGATTATCCGACCTACGAGGACAAGACCTTCTGGCGTGTGCCGACGGCCTATGCCTCGATCCAGAAGAACGACTATTCCAGCGATTTCCCGCTGATCATGACCTCGGGCCGCCTTGTCGAATATGAAGGCGGCGGCGACGAGACCCGGTCCAACCCGTGGCTCGCCGAACTGCAGCAGGACATGTTCGTGGAAATCAATCCGTCGGATGCCAACAATCTCGGCATCCGGGATCGCGAGGCGGTCTGGCTGCACAGCCCGGAGGGCGGCAAGATCAAGGTCATGGCCATGGTCACCGAACGGGTCGGTCGCGGCGTGATCTTCACACCCTTCCACTTCGGCGGCTATTTCCAGGGCAACGACCTCAGATCGAAATACCCCGAGGGCGCGGACCCCTATGTGCTCGGCGAAGCCTGCAACACGGCCCAGACCTACGGGTATGATTCCGTGACGCAGATGCAGGAAACGAAAACAACGCTCTGCCGCATCGAGCGGGCATAAGGAGGAACCAATGGCACGCATGAAATTCCTCTGCGACGCTGAGCGCTGCATCGAGTGCAACGCCTGCGTCACCGCCTGCAAGAACGAGAACGAGGTTCCGTGGGGCGTCAACCGCCGGCGCGTCGTCACCATCAACGACGGCAAGCCCGGCGAGCGGACGATCTCGGTCGCCTGCATGCACTGCTCGGACGCGCCGTGCATGGCCGTCTGCCCGGTGGACTGCTTCTACCAGACGTCCGACGGCGTGGTGCTGCACTCCAAGGACCTGTGCATCGGTTGCGGCTACTGCTTCTATGCCTGCCCCTTCGGCGCGCCGCAGTATCCGCAGGCCTCGAACTTCGGTTCGCGCGGCAAGATGGACAAGTGCACCTTCTGCGGCGGCGGCCCGGAAGAGGACAACTCCGCCGCCGAGTTCCAGAAATACGGCCGCAACCGCCTTGCCGAGGGCAAGCTGCCGCTCTGCGCGGAGATGTGCTCCACCAAGGCGCTTCTGGCCGGTGACGGCGACGTCGTCTCGTCCATCTATCGCGAGCGCGTCGTCGCCCGTGGCTTCGGCGCGGGTGCCTGGGGCTGGGGCACGGCCTACGAGAAGAAGACCGGGGGCTGAGGCTCATCCTGTCCATTCGACATGCTGCGACTGAGGGGCGGGCGGTGAACTCCGTCCCTCAAAGCGTCTTGAGAGTTCCACGGGAACCGAATGCACAAGGTGAAACCATGCACGCGACCGCTGGGCCTGACCGTCTTCCTGTTTTCCGCGCATTGATGTGGCTCGCGGCCATTGTCGTCGCGCTCTTTCTTGTCCTTCCCTCCCCGTCCCTTGCCCAGAGTTCGGTCCGCCCGCCGGACAATGCGGTGTCCACATCGGCGCCGGATGCGGTCGGCGGCAATCCGCCCGGCGGCGCGCTCGGCAACACGTCCGATTCCGATCTCTGGCGCGGCGTGAAGGCCGGCATGACCGGCAATATCACGATCCCGGATTCCAAGGCGGCCACACTGATCCAGGCCGGCGGCGAGGACTGGCGGTCCCTGCGCAACGGCTCCCTCTACGATTATTTCGGCCTCGCCATTGTCGGCACGTTGCTGCTCCTGTCGCTGTTCTTCGCGCTGCGCGGGCGAATCCGGGTCGAAAAGGGCCTTTCAGGTGTGCTCATCCCGCGCTTTTCCGGCCTGGAGCGCATGGCCCACTGGCTGATGGCGCTCTCCTTCATCATCCTGGCGATCAGCGGGCTCAACATCTCGTTCGGACGTGAGTTGGTCATGCCCATCATCGGCAAGGATCTGTTCGGCCCGATGTCGGCCTTCCTCAAGCTGTCGCACAACTATGTGGCCTTCGCATTCATGCTAGGCCTGGCGATCGCCTTCGTCACCTGGGTCATCCACAACGTGCCCAACCGGCACGACATCGTCTGGCTGGCCAAGGCTGGCGGCCTCCTGTCGAAGCACTCCCATCCGCCGGCGAAGAAGTTCAATGCCGGCCAGAAGCTCATCTTCTGGTCCGTGATGCTCTGCGGGCTGTCGCTTTGCATCTCGGGCTGGGCGCTGCTTTATCCCTTCCACTACACTTTCTTCTCCGACACCTTCACGGCGCTCAAGGGGATCGGCATCGACATCCCGGCCCTCACCGGCCTGCCCGACACGCCCTACGCGCCCATCATGGAGCAGCAGCTCAACACCATCTGGCATGCGGCGATGGCAGTCTTCCTCATCTGCGTGATCCTTGCCCATATCTACATCGGCTCGATCGGCATGGAGGGTGCCTTCGACGCGATGGGATCGGGCGAAGTCGACCTTAACTGGGCCCGCGAGCACCACTCGCTGTGGGTGGAGGAGATGACCTCCGAGGGAACGTCGCAGCGTCCAAGACCCTATCGCGGGCAAGCCGCCGAATGAGCCAACGCAAGGATCGCGTCGATGATCATCGCCGCCCCTTTCCTGACACAGCCGCTGCAGACGCTGCTTCCGCTCGCCCTTCTGCTGACCACGTTCGGAGAGCCGTTGCCCGCCGCCGCCGATGACACCCTGCCCGCGCGCCTCGCCGGCCATGGCGGCCCGATCAAGGCGGTCACGGTCAACGACGACGGCGGGAGGGCCCTGACGGCTTCCTTCGATTATTCCGTCATTCTCTGGGATCTTGTTGGCAAGACCGGAACGGTCCGCGCCCGATTGATCGGCCACGAGGCCGCCGTCAACGACGTTGCCTTCGTCCCTTCCAGCAACAAGGCCGTGTCCGTATCCGACGACGGCAGTGTCGCGGTCTGGGATCTTTCGGACGGGCGATTGATCGCGCGCGCGACCGACACGCCGGACAAGGTGCTGGACGTCGCCGTCAGCCCGAACGGCCGTTTTGCCGCAAGCGCGCGCTGGGATGGCACGGCCCGTGTCCATGCGATTGCGGACGCCCGGGAAATCGCGCGGGCCGAAGGGCATCGGGGCAACGTCAACGCCGTCGCTTTCTCGCTCGACGGCAAGACCCTTTTCACCGGCTGCTACGACGGCAAAATCCGGGGCTTCGCGCTCACCGACGACGGCCGCATCGACGGCGACCCCACCGTCGTTGCCGACAACGGCTGGGGCATCAACGTGCTCGCGCCCCTGCCCGGCGCTTCCGAACTCGCCTTCGGCAGCATCGACGGCAAGACCGGCGTTGTCGACCTTCTGACGGGGGACGTGACCGTGCTCTCCGAAGGTGAGCACCCGATCCTCTCGCTGGCCGTCTCGCCGCGGGTCGGCTGGCTTGCAAGCGGCAGCGGCGACGGACATATCCGCGTCTTCGACATCGAGACGGGCGTTCTCGCCGAGGACTATCACGACGCCTACGGACCGATCTGGGGGCTCTCCTTCATGCCGGATGGCCATCGCCTCTTCCGGGCCGGCCTCGACGACTTCGCGATTCTCTGGCAGGTGGAACCGCGTCTTGCACGCGATGAGGTCCAGTCCGTCTATCCCCGCCGCTTTCAGCGCCAGGCCGCCGACGATCCGGGCGAAGTCGAGTTCCAGCGCAAATGTTCCGTCTGCCACACGCTGACGCCGGACGGGGCGCACCGGGCCGGACCGACGCTTTTCGGCCTGTTCGGTCGAACTGCCGGCTCGGTCGAGGGTTATGTCTATTCGGATGCCCTGAAGCGGTCCGGCATCGTCTGGACGGAGAAGACGGTCGGCGCGCTCTTCGACGACGGGCCGGACGTCATGGTGCCGGGAACCAAGATGCCGGTGCAAAGGCTCAAGGCAGTCGAGCGGCGCGATGCGCTGGTTTCCTTCCTCAAGCGGGCGACCAACCCGCAGGTCAGCACCGCAAAAGACAATCAGATCATGGAGTAGGACGGATCATGAAAGCCTTTCTCGCCAGTGTCGTGGTCCTTCTTGTTGTCGCGGTCGGCGCCAGCTACGTCCTCAATGGCACGCTCGAAACCTCATCGGCCTCGGCCTACTCCAGCAGCAACGTGCGTCTCAATTGAGAGGCTGCACAGGTGATGCGTCCATGAGCCCGTCCGATCCCCGATTTCCGCCTGCCTATGCGCCGCGTGCCGTTGTCACCGACGAAGATGTCGTGCGCCTGGCGATCGAGGGCGCGCGGAGCGGCGATCTTGGCGCCGGGGATCTCCTCTGGTCGCTGCGGACGACACACGCCCAAGCGGCCATCGTTCTGGAACCGGAGGTGCCCTTCTCTGAGGCCGTGCAGGCCGTTCCGCTTCTCATGGTCTCGATCGCCGACGCGCTTGGCGCTATCGGGCCGCCCAATCTGGCGGTGACGTTGCGCTGGCCGCAGACCGTGCTGGTCAATGGTGCGGACGTCGGCCGTGTCGGACTTTGGGTGCCGCCAGAGACCGGCGCCGACGACATCCCGCCGCGACTCGTCGTCGATTTCAGTGTCGCTGTCGATCGGGAGGAAGCTTTGAACGATCCCGGCCTCAATCCGGGCACGACCGTTCTTTTCGAGGAAGGTTGCGGCGATCTGGATCGCAGTCAGATACTGGGGGCCGTTGCCCGGCATTTCCTCGCGCGGCTCGACGAATGGCAGGAAGAGGGCTTTGCTCTTGCCCGCCGCTCATTCCTCGCCTGCGCGGATGGGCTCGGGCGCGATGTGGAGGTCCCGCTTCACGGGCGTTCCCTGCAAGGCCGCATGGCCGGCCTCGATCCTTCGGGGGGCTTCCAGCTCGACACCAATGACGCAAGAATGGTGATCCACCTCAGTGACGTCTTCCGTAGAAGCATGCAACCGCTGGCACCCGTCTCATGACCATGGAGCATCACATTCCCACCACGACGCAAAGGCCGATCGCCTGGAAGTCGTCCGGCCTTCATCTGACTGCGCCGGACGCTGCCGGTTGGCTTGAGGTGACGCCGGATTTCCTGCGCGCCTATTACACCCGGCCGGAAATCCACCCCGTCGACGAGAGCTGCGAGGTCGAACACCGTCTCTTCGAACGGCTGATGATGGATCCGCTCGCGCCCGTCGGCAATGACGAGCTTGCTGCAATGGTCGATCAGGATACGGCGGAAAACTACCGGCTGCTCCTGCGCTACCGCGATCATCTGGTGAAGCACGGCACGCTCGAAGGCGCCTATCTCGGCCTCTTCAGCGAGACGGCGCCGCGCGTTCCGCCCGTCTTCTACGAACAGCTCGTGCATGTGATCCTGGCGCATATCCTGGATGGCGAGGAAGACCCGTTCGTCTACCGCGCCGCCGAAATCTTCTTTCGCGACCAGAAGGTCACGATCGACGACGAGCAGCTGATGCTCGCCGATGCCGAAGTGGTGGAGATGTATTCGCAGCGCGGCGGCCTCGGCGGTCTCGATGCCCTTCTCGCGGATGCCGGCATGCCGCAGCGGGAAATCAGTCTCGATGTCCTGTCTCGGACCAATGCCGGCGACTATGCCGACCGTGCGGACCAGTTCAATTTCGCGCTCGACTTCCGCTACACGCGGCCCGGCCTCGACGCCTTTGCCCGTGTCGTCGAGCGGTGGGTCAGGCATTTCCTCAACATCGAAATCCGCGTCACACCGCTGCAATCGGTTCGCGACGAACACTGGTCATGGCATGTCGGTCTCGATGCGGAGGCGACGGGCATCCTCAATGCGCTCTACAACGAGGATCCACTGCCTGAGGGCGCGGTTTCACGGATCGCCGCCCTGTTCCGGACCGACTTTCTCGAACAGGAGAGCGTCAGCGTCTTCATGCGCGGCAAGCCGGCCTATCTCGGCCTTGCAATGACGCCGGACAACGTCATCCGGATGAAGCCGCAGAATATTCTCGTCAACCTGCCCCTACGGCGGGAGAAACAATAAAGGACAGCCCTTCATGGCCACCACCGCCCGTCACTCCGATGCGCAGGGCCGCAAGTTCGTCAACGGCCTGCCCATGCGCGTTATCGCGCTGGTGCTTGCCATCGCCTTCGGCCTTCTCGCATGGATGATCTGGCGGAATGCCGAGACCGTGCCGCTGATGATGCCCCAGAGCGCCGCCGACCTGCCGCTGGCCGCGCCCTCGCCTGCCGTTGCCGACTGCGTCGACAAGCGGCTTGGCGAGATCAATCGTCTCGTGGAACAGGGGCTCTTGAGCGAAGATGCGGCACGGCTTACGGAGTCGCGGGCGCGGCAACTCTGCACAGGGCGGAACTGAGCCCCACGCAGCGTCCAAAACGGTGAACCGCGCACCGCCGCGACTCACCGTCGTATGACCCGTCTCACCGACCGGACGGTCCTTTAGACGGCAACAGCGCTCAGTTCTTGCCGGACGTTTCCTTGTCCTGCTCACGTTCCCGGAGATAATCGTCCGTCGTTCTCGGCGCCTCGCGCCGCGCCAGGGCGAAAGGATCGCGTCCGCCGCTCGACAGGCTTTCCAGCCGGCAGGTGTCGCACATGCCGATCAATGCCACCTGCTCCTCGCTCTGGAACATGCGGTTCTTGCCGCCGAGCATCTCGCGGATGCGCCGCAGGGTGCCCTTGGTCGCAAAGGGTCTGCCGCAGGAGGTACAGAGCGCCGGTTCGTCCTCGTTGAGCGTCACCGGGCTCAAGGCCGCCGTTGCCAGATTGTAGCGCGGCTGCAGCGTGATGGCGCTTTCCGGGCATGTCGCCTCGCAAAGGCCGCACTGCACGCAGGAGGCCTCGACGAAGCGCAGCTTCGGCTCCTCCGGGGTGTCGCGCAGCGCCTCGACGGGACAGGATGCGACGCAGGCCATGCAGAGCGTACAGGTTTCCTTGTTGACCTCCACCGTGCCGTAGGGGGCGGAGGCCGGCAGAACGAAAAGATCACTCGCCGGCGCGCCGGCCTTGGCGAGCGTGCCGATCGCAATGCGGGCGGTTTCGCGCTTTTTGTCGGTCGCGAGCGGCGCCGTGCGGCAGATTTCGGTTGGCGGCGCGAGATCCCAGAGCAGCGCCTCGACCGCGTCCGGATCGCTTTCAACGGCCAGATGAGCGCGGGCACCGTCAATGCCGATGCCCTTCATCAGCGCATCGACGAGGGCGAGTTCCTCGCGGACCGCATCGAGTTCGCCGGCCTTCGCCGGGTCGGCCAGGACGACGACCGCACGGATACCCGCGGCCAGCGCCGCAAGAACGAGATCATGGCCGACGCCGGTGGCGGAATGCAGTTCGACCGGCAGGACATGGGCGGGCAGGCCACGGCCGAAGCGGGCCATCGCCCCGATCAGCGGCGTTCCGTGCCCGGCGTCATGAAGCAGAAGGACCGGCTTGTCGCCGCCGGCCTCCAGATAAGTGCTCGCCAGGCGCTGGATCCGGCCGATCATCCCTTCCCGGTCGGGGTAGGCGTAGGCCACGGCCCCCGTCGGGCAATGGGCCGCGCAGTTGCCACAGCCGCCGCAGATGTCGGCATCGATCCGGACACCGTCGCCGTCCGGCGTGATGGCCCCGGCCGGGCAATTGTCGAGGCATTTGGTGCAGCCGGTCTTGCGCGAGCGCTCGTGGACGCAAATGGCGGCGTCATAGGTCACGTAGATCGGCTTTTCGAACTCGCCGACATAGGTCGATGCCTCGAAGACGGCCCGCATCACCGCCGCCGGATCGCCGGGTTGGGCCCGGAAATATCCGTCGCGGCCATGGGCGAAGAGCGCCGGGCCGCCGGTCATGTCGAAGATGACAGAGCAAGTGGTCTTCGCGCCGTCGCGTGCCATGGCGAACTGGGGCGTCGCGCGCGACGACGGCAGCATCGGGGCGTAGCCGTCAATCGTGGCATCGAAGCCGCCGAGCGCGCCGGACGCCATGCGGACCCGGCCGGAGAAGACCGGAAAATCGAGCACTTCGGGCAGGAGACAATCGTCGGCATCGCTCAGGAGCAGCGTCACGGAGAGCGTGCGGTTGAGGAGCGCCGCCGCATCCAGTGCCGCCTGCCCGGCGCCGACGACGAGGCAGAGGCCGTCGCTCTCGATGGTGCGCAGGCGCGCCGGCCGCACGGGCGCGTTGGCGGCCGCGATCAGGGCCGCGATCTTGGGGGCCAGCGGCGATTCGTCCGCCGTCCAGCCGGCCCGCTCGCGGATATTGACGAAGGCCGGAGCGCCCAGGCCCTTCTCTTCGGCGATCTCGGCGAAAAGCGGGCTCTCCTGCGTGCAGGCAACGAGGAGTTCCTCGCCATCGGCGAGCGCCGCCTCATAGCGGTCGACCTGCGAGCGGCAGAGCTGGCTGTGGACCGGGAGATCGTCAAGGCCCAGTTGCCGTGCGATCGTCTGGCCATCGATCCGCATCGATTTTTCGCAGTTGCAGAGCATCAGGCGGCGGCGAGCGTTCTTCATTCTTATTCCCTTGCTGTCGCGCTGAAACACGATACCCTGTTTATAGGAATTCGAAAGAAAAACATGAGGAAACGGAAGGCGCAATCGGCATGGACCGCGAATTGACGATCCTCGTCGGCGTTCTGGTGGAACGGCGCAAATCGAGCTCCCGATGGATCAGCCACACGTGGATCCCGGTCGGCGTGATGCCAGTCGCGGACGGACTTCAGCCGGGCGACGTTCTGGTCGAAGACGACAGCGTGACCCGCTATTTCATGGGGGTTTCCGAACTCACCTGCTTTGCCGCCGAGACCGAAGCCTATGTCCATAATTTCAACGCCGAGGTGCCGGCGCTTTATGTCGTCCTGCGGCGCAACGAGGACGGCAGCCATCCCCTGCCCTGGTATGTCCACGCGGTGACGGCCTCGCCCTATCTGGCGCAGGATCACGACGACAACGCCGACGACATCGTCGAGCGGGTCGCCATGCCCGCCGAAATCGAGGAGGCGATCAAGGCCTTCGTCGATCACCACCACGTGGAGCACGCCTTCAAGAAGCGCCGACGCGAGGGCATCAAGGAAGAGGAGCATCTCTTCGGCAAGGAGCCGATCTTCCTCAACCGCGAGCGCCCGAGCGGAGGTCGGCTCGATGGCTGAGCGCAAGCCTCCGGTGGATGATGGCGGAGAGAATTTTCTGACGCGCTGGTCGCGGCGCAAGCAGGCCATCGCGAGCGGCGGGGTGCCCGACGATCCGACCGAGGTTGCCGCCGAGCGCAATGATGTTATCGAGGCCGGCGCGGCACCCGAGGATCAGGCACCCGACCTCGAACTTGAGGAGAACCGCAAGGCCGCCGAGGCCATCGATCTCGACAGCCTGACATTCGGCGACGACTTCAAGATCTTCATGAAACGCGGCGTGCCGGACACGCTGCGCAAGGCCGCACTGCGCAAGCTCTGGCGCTCCAACCCGGTGCTCGCCAATATCGACGGCCTGAACGACTACGACGACGATTTCAACAATCCGGTCCACCGGGTCTATTCGTCGATCTGGGAGGCGGGACGCGGCTTCTTGAGCGAGGCCGAACAGGCGGCCCAGAAGGCGACCGGCCGGCTCACGCAGGCTCCGGAGCAAGGCCAACCCGACATGGCCGAGGGTGCGCCCGACGAAACCACCATCGCCGAGGTCGGGGAGCAGGACGGCGCAGCAGCGGCACCCCCACAGATCGAGGCAACGACCACGCCCCAGATGGAGGCCTACCCGGCCGACGCCGCGGCTGAGGTGCAAGGCGCCGGGATGGATGGCGACGAGAGCCCACCGCCAGTCGATGAGCCGACCGAAGCGCCGAGGCGGGTGTCGATCCGCCAGCGGCTTCAGGGCTGAACGGCAGGCAGCCTGCGCGGCGGAGCGGCGGTCAAGACGTCCGCTTCAGACCGGACGTCTCAAGGCCTCACATCGCAACGTCTTCTGAAAGACGCCCACAGGCTCCCGTCTTCGCGCAGCGTTCAAGATCGGCCGTATGGGCCTGCCGCTGCATATGCAGGGCGTATTTGACGGCTGCCTCGGTGCGGCAGTGGGACCGCATCTTGTGAATGACCTGCGAGATATGCGACTTCGTCGTGGCGAGTGAAATTCCGCAGCGATAGGCAATCTGCTTGTTGAGATAGCCGCAGGCCAGATGCTGCAGCACAAGCCTCTGCATCGTGGTCAGGCTGGCAAGGCATTCCTCCACGTCGTCTTCGCCGAGACGGAGCAGATCGTCCAGCACCTCGCCGCGCTCAACCTCGCGGGAGCGCTTCGCCACCGATGGCGCAGAGGTGCGCGTCGCCGGCATTTCCCAGCGGGTCGGTTCACTCGTGTCGATATTGACGATAGCCATCTCGGTCATGTCGATTTCTCCCTGGAGCGGCGGCAGTCCCATGAAGTCATGCGAGTGCCTTTCGCGCCGCCCTGCACCTTTGAGCCCGGAGCATCATGCTCTCGTGACGGGAACGCCTGTGCACGGTGGATCAGCGGACGGGTCTGTCGAGGTCCGGCTGGCGGATTGCCAACGGAACAGCGCCCGATCGCTTCGCAGGTGCAGCATTTGCTGGACGGAGCAGTTCCTCGCCGATCCGTCCTGACGTTCCATCTCCCGCGCATTTCCTTAGGCGACTAGGCCGGAAGGCGGAAGCCATTGAAAGGCGCGCCTGCAATATGTATAAAAATGCAAATTGCATTTTGCGAAGTTGCAAACATGGCGTTTCAGAAGCTCTACATCGGCCGCAAGATCCGTGACATCCGCGAAGCCAGCGACGCAACGCAGGCTGCCTTCGCCGAGCGTATCGGCATTTCCGCCAGCTATCTCAACCAGATCGAGAACAACCAGCGTCCCGTTTCGGCGGCCGTGCTGCTGGCCCTTGCCGACAAGCTCCATGTCGACATCGCCTCGCTCGCCGGCAGCGACAGCGACAGGCTGCTGTCCGCACTGGCCGAAGCGATGGCCGATCCGGTCTTCGACGGATTTTCCGTCGGCCTGCAGGAACTGAAGCTCGTCGCGCAGAATGCCCCGAATATCGCGCGCGCGCTGATCCTGTGCCACCAGTCCTTCCGCAAGAACAGCGAGCAGCTTGCAAGCCTCGATGCCTCACTCGGGTCAAGGACCGGTGTTTCCGACCCTACCCCCTACGAGGAAGTCCGCGACTTCTTTCATTTCGTGGACAATTACGTCCACGACCTCGACATCGCCGCGGAGGACCTCGCGCTCAAGCTCGGCATCGGCGAGATCGAAAGCGGCGCGGCGCTTGTCACGCATCTGGAACGGCAGCACGGCGTGCGCATCGGCCGGACGGCCGCGGACGCCGATATCATCCGGCATTTCGATCCGGAAACGCGGCTTCTGACCCTCAACCCGTATCAGCCGCTCTCCACCCGCAATTTCCAGCTCGCTTTCCAGATCGGGCAGCTGGAAATGGAGGAGGCGGTCGAGGCACTTGTGCAGAAGGCGGAATTCCGCTCGGCGGAAGCAAGGGAGATCTGCGAGATCGGTCTCTACAACTATTTTGCCGGCGCCCTCGTCCTGCCCTACCGGCCGTTCCGCGCCGCCGCCAAGGACATGCGGCACGATCTGGAACTGCTCTCGGCCCATTTCGGGGCGGGCATCGAGCAGGTTGCGCACCGCCTCAGTACGCTGCAACGCCCGGGCTTCAAGGGCAGCCCGATCTTTTTTGCCAAGATCGACCGGGCCGGCAACATCACCAAGCGTCACAGCGCCGCCAAGCTGCAGTTCGCGCGATTCGGTGCCGCCTGCCCGCTGTGGAACGTGCACCGGGCCTTCGAGACGCCGGGACGCATCATCCGGCAGCTGGCGGAAACGCCCGATGGCGTCCGTTATCTCTGCATCGCGACGGAGATTTCCAAGGGCGGCCACGGCTTCAGGACACCCCAACGCAACTACGCCATCGCGCTTGGCTGCGAAATTTCCTACGCGGAGGATTTCGTCTATGCCGACGGGCTCGATCTTTCCAGCAAGACGGCCTTCGAGCCGATCGGCATCTCCTGCCGCATCTGCGAGCGGGCCAATTGCGGCCAGCGCGCCGCGCCGCCCCTCAAGCGCCAGCTCGTCATCGACCCGCATCACCGCACGGTCGTACCCTACAACATCCAGTAGACGGACCGCAGCCTGGCCCGCCGCGGCGACGGATCGTATCCCTGGAACGATCAGGAGCGGATGTTGCGCATGAACTGACTCACCTGATCCTGAAGCGCGCCCGAGAGCGAGGTCAGTTCTTCCGAGGCGGTCTCCATTTCCCGCGTCGCCGCCTGGCTCGCATCCATGGCCTCGGCCAGCATGCCGATGTTGCGCACGACCCGTCCGGAGCTCGCATTCGCGATCCGGACATTCTCGCCGATTTTCCGGGTCGAGACCGTCTGATCCTCGACCGCCTCGCGAACCGTTCCGGAAATGGCGCTGATCTGATCGATCGTCGCCGCGATGGAGCGAATGGCTTCCTCAGCCTGGGTGGCAACGCTCTGGACCGAGGAGACCTGGGCGGAGATATCGGCGGTTGCCCGGGTGGTCTGCTCGGCCAGCGTCTTCACTTCGTTGGCGACAACGGCAAAGCCCGCCCCGGCGGCGCCGGCCCGCGCCGCCTCGATGGTGGCATTGAGCGCGAGAAGATTGGTCTGACTGGCGATCTGGGTAATCAGCTCGACCACCTCGCCGATCGCACGGCTTGAATCCGACAGGCGCCCGACCACCGCATCCGTGGCACGGGCCTCGGCGACGGCCTTGGCGGCAATGGCGGCGGCCTGGTCCACGTCATGACCGATGGTGGCGATCGAGCGGGCCATGTCCTCCGCCGACGCGGAGACGTGGTCGACGGACTGGCTGGCCTCCTCGCTCGCCCTCTCCACCTCCTCGACGGCGGCCTGCGACGACCCGACCGCGCCGCGCAACTCGCTGGAGTTGGTGCCGACGGTCCGGGCCGCCCGGGAAAGCGCCTCGACGACCTTGATGACCGTGCGCTCGAAATCAGCCGCCACGTCGGTCATCAGCGCGCTGCGTTCCTCTTCCAGCCGACTTTGCTGCGCGGCCTTCTGGCGGACTTCCTCTTCAGCCCGTTCGGCAAGCTTCGTCCTGAAGCCGATCACGGAGCGGGCAATCCGGCCGATCTCGTCGCGCCGCTCGGCTCCCTGAACCTCCACATCGAGATCGCCCTGCGACAGGCGTTCGAGCCCGCCCTGCAGACGCGCCAGCGGCCGGGCGAGCCCGACGGCCAGAACGATGGCGAGCGCGAGGAACGCGACGCCCACCGGCAGGCAGACCATGGCGATCCGGATCATCTGTTCGAAGATCAGGCTGTCGATCCGTCCCGAGACGCCCTCGCCCACGAAAGCCGCCGCCGACTGGGCGTCGCCAAGCTGGGCGACGAGCGCAGTCCGGAAGACATAGAAGGCGTAACCGGTTCCCGAGAGCATGATGATGGCGGCCGCGGCGACCATCGTGACGAAACGGCCCTGGATCGACAATGTCATGGATGTGTCAACTCTCGACGGAACAGGTGGTTGGCGAGCCCGAGTGGGCTGCAAGCGCTCTGTTGTGAAGGTTGTAGATAGTCGTAAAGATCGCGTAACCGAAAACGCGGAACATCGCCCCAGCAGTAATTTGCCGTATGCTTTAGCGCCCGGATCGGCGATGCGACGCCGGATCGCGGCATTGCCCCGCAGAAGTGATCCAGAGACAGCGCCTTCTGAGAACCGGCAGCCCCGGCGCGAGGTCCGCCGATCCCCTTTCGGCGAATCACAATGCGAGGCGACCGCCAGTTCGTGGCATGATCGCCGAGCATACGCTCCAGCCTCCGGTCCCGCGATCCCCTCACCTCGCAGCAAACAAAAAGCTCCCGACGCGACCCCGAAAAGGCACTCATGAACAGAATTCGGGTTGCGCGGCTCCGGCCTCCTGGGGTCTCGTAACGTCGCATCAAACAGGAAAGGTGACGACATTGAGCGTCGAAGGAAGAGGCCGGATCAGAATCGGCATCGGCGGCTGGACCTATGCGCCCTGGCGAGGTGCGTTCTATCCGGAAAAGCTGTCGCAGAAACGCGAGCTGGACTATGCCAGCCGCCACCTGACCTCCATCGAGATCAATGGGACCTATTACGGGTCGCAAAAGCCGGAGAGCTTCGCCAAGTGGCACGCGGAGACGCCTGAGGATTTCGTGTTCTCGCTCAAGGCTCCGCGCTTTGCGACCAATCGACGGGTGCTTGCCGATGCCGGCGAGACGATCGAGCGCTTCTTCAACAGCGGCGTGACGGAACTGAAGGACAAGCTCGGCCCCATCAACTGGCAGTTCATGGCAACCAAGAAGTTCGATCCGGACGACTTCGACGCCTTCCTGAAGCTGCTGCCGAAATCGGTGGAAGGGCGCACCCTGCGCCATGTCGTCGAAGTGCGGCACGACAGTTTTCGCGTGCCCGACTTCATCGCCCTCGCCCATGACCATGGCGTTGCCGTCGTCATCGCGGGCGACAGCGAGCATCCCCAGATCGCCGACCCCACCGCCCCGTTCGTCTATGCGCGGATCATGGGAACGCAGGAGAACGAGGAACTCGGCTATTCCGCCGAAGCGGTCGATCTCTGGGCGGCGCGAGCAAAGGGCTGGGCATCAGGCAACACACCCGACGGGCTGGACTATGTCGCCGCCCCCGCGCCCGGAGAGCCGCGCGATGTCTATCTTTATGTCATCAGCGGCCACAAGGTGAAAAACCCGGCGGCCGCGATGGCCCTGATCGAACGGGCGCGGTAATCGCGCCCGACGACGGACCGAGGCCCTCGATCGGCGGGGCGAGAGCGCAACGGACGTGGCGTCCGTCAGGCCGAACTGCTTCATGCTCACCCGCACGGCCGTCCGGCCCTCGCCGACCGATTTCAAACGCTGCGCGGCTGAACGCGCGGAAGAAAAGGAGCCTCTCATGAAAATCATCCGTTCCGGAACCGCCGCGTCCCGTCCCGGGCCGGGCGACTGGTTCACCGGTACCGTTCGCATCGATCCCCTCTTTGCGGCCGAAGAGCCCGGACGGACAAGCGGCGCTCATGTCACCTTCGAGCCCGGTGCGCGCACAGCCTGGCACACCCACCCCGCCGGCCAGACGCTGATCGTCACCTTCGGGCGCGGCCGCGTCCAGCGCGAGGGCGGTCCCGTCGAGGAGATTTCCCAGGGCGACATCGTCTGGTTTCCGGCCGGCGAGAAGCACTGGCACGGCGCCGCCTCCGAGACGGCCATGAGCCACATCGCCATCCAGGAAAGCATCGACGGCAGCCCCGTGACCTGGCTGGAGAAGGTCTCCGACGAGGATTACAACGGCTGACATCCCGTCCGCCGGAGACTTGCGGCGGCGTCACCGCCGACCCGATCATCGCCTCCCGTCTTCTGGCGGCCGGCGGGTGGGCCGGAATTCACTGGCTGGTCGCCGCCGTCCCAACCCTGCTTGCCTACGCCACCACGTCGCGCCTGCCCTTCCCGATCGGCGCCCTGTATCGTTGACAAATGTAATCGATTACATTACTCATCGTGAGGCTTGAAGGGAGGGCAGGCATCCTCAAGATGCCATCGGTCAACAAGACCGTTCGACGGATTGTCGAAGCGGCTGACCAAACAATTTTCCAAAGAATGTAATCGGTTACATCTTTATTTCGAAAAGCCCGAGCCAATCCTTCAAGAGCTGGGCATCGAGATCAACCCTCCCCTCGGAGGGAATGGAGGAAGGAAATGCAAAAGAGCTGGCTTTCACTGGCGACCATGGCGGCCGCCCTCTTCGCGGCGACCGTTCATGCGGACGCCGAGACGTTCAAGATCGGCCTTTCGAACGGCTGGGTCGGCAGCGAATGGCGCACCCAGATGATCGAGGAAGCCGAGACTGCCGCGAAGGCCTGGGCGGAGAAGGGCGTCGATATCGAAGTCGTCGTCCAGAGCGCCAACGTCGACGCGCAGGGCCAGATCGGCCAGATCCGCAACTTCATCAATCAGGGCGTCGACGCGATCATCGTCAACCCCAACAGCCCGACCGCCTTCAGCCCGATCTTCGCGCAGGCCAAAGCCCGGGGCATTCTCGTCATCGCAACCGACGCCGAAGTCTCCTCCAAGGACGCGATCTACGTCGGCATCGACCAGAAGGGCTGGGCGGTCCAGTCGGCCAAGTGGCTCGCCGAAACGCTCGGCGGCAAGGGCAACGTGGTGACGATCAACGGCGTTGCCGGGCATCCGGCCAACGAAATGCGCGTTGCCGGCTACCGCGAGGTGTTCGCCGAATTCCCGGACATCAAGGTCCTCAACGAAGCGAATGCCAACTGGGATCAGGCCCAGGGCCAGCAGGCGATGCAGAACTTGATCGCCACCTACCCCGACATTCAGGGCGTCTGGGTGCAGGACGGCATGGCCGCCGGCGCATGGCGCGCCATCATGGCCGCCGGCAAGAAGGACGAGATTGCCGCCACCGGAGAAATCCGCAAGGACTTCCTGACCGTCTGGAACGACGAGAAGCTCAATTCCGGCGCCTCGATCAACCCTCCGGGCGTGATGGCCTCGGCGCTCAACGTCGCCGTGCTGAAGCTGCAGGGCAAAGAGTTCAAGGACGGGATTTTCGGCGGCGTCTATGGCAATGCCATCTACATTCCGATCCCCTTCGTCTCGAACGAAAACCTTGGCGAACGTCTCGATGAGACCGAGGGCAAGCCCGGCTACTGGTCGGTGACGGCGACCGTGTCGCCCAAAGAGGCCGCGGCCTATTTCCAGTAATGACGTCCGGCTGCCTGTGCATTGAACCGCAGGCAGCCGCCTCCTCGGCTCCGATTTCGCAGAGGCTGCCATGACTTCGGCCATCGAAGCGTTCGACGTCGTCAAGAAATTCGGTTCGGTGCAGGCCGTTTCCAATGGCCGCCTGACCGTCGGACAGGGCGAGATCCATGCCCTGCTCGGGGCCAACGGCTGCGGCAAGAGCACCCTGTCGAAGATCATTGCCGGCACGCATGCGGCAACGTCGGGAACCGTGCTCATCGACGGCAAGCCTGCCGCGTTCGCCAACCCGCGCGAGGCGGAAGAGGCCGGCATCGCGCTCTTCTACCAGGAACTCAGCCTCATTCCGCAGATGACGGTCGAGGCCAATGTCTTCCTTGGGCGCGAGCCGAAAAACGCCGCAGGCTTCGTCGACCGGGAAAAGATGCGGGCGGACACCGAAGCGCTGATCCGCCTCTTCGGCGACGCCGCCGGGAACGGCCTCGTGCCGGACGCGCGGGTCGGCGACCTGCCCCCGAGCCAGCGCCAGATCGTGGAAATCCTCAAGGTCTACGCCAAGGCGCCGAAGATCGTCATCATGGACGAGGCAACGGCGACGCTCGACGGACGGCAGGTGGCCGTCTTTTTCGACATCCTGCGCAAGATGCGCGATGGCGACGTTTCCACCGTCTTCATTTCCCATCGCCTCGACGAGGTCTTCGCCATCTGCGACCGCATCACGGTGATGCGCAACGGCGAGACAGTCGCCGAAGTCGTCACGGCCGAGACCACGCAGGAAGAGGTGGTGCGCCTGATGATTGGCGATGTGCGCCGCGCGGAAAGGCGTTCCGCGCAGGCACAATCCGCAGCCGAGCCCATCCTCGCCATTGACAGGATCGGCGGCGGCCGCCTCAGCGACGTTTCCCTCAGCCTCGCGCCCGGCGAAATTCTCGGCCTTGGCGGCCTGCAGGGTCAGGGCCAGTCGGAACTCCTGCGCGGTCTCTTCGGCATCAAGGAATTTCGCGAGGGCCAAATCCGGCTTGAAGGTCAGGCGACGCGCATTCGCCGCCCGTCGCAGGCCGTCGCCAAGGGGCTCGCCTACATCTCCGGCGACCGGGGAACCGACGCCGCACTGCCCGGCCGCTCGATCTTTGAAAATCTTGCCGCTGCCGTGCTCGTCAGCGAACGCCGTATGATCGTCAGGGCCGGCACGCTCGCGCCACGCCTTGCCGACGTCGCGGCGCTGCTCAAGACCAAATACGCCAGGCTCTCCGATGCCATCGGCACACTCTCCGGCGGCAACCAGCAGAAGGTCTTCATTGCCCGCTGGCTTGCCACCAATCCCAAGGTGCTGCTGCTGGACGATCCGACCAAGGGCATCGATCTCGGCGCCAAGGCGGACCTTTTCGCCCTCATCCGCGAGCTTGCGGACAAGGGCATCGGCATCCTCCTTTATTCTTCCGAGGACAGCGAACTGCTCGACAACTGCGACCGGGTCGCGGTCTTCAACGGCGGCTCGGTGGTGACCGAACTGTCCGGCGCCACCCTCGACACCTTCCATCTCACCCGCGCCGCCTTCGGAGACGCCTGATGAGACTCGCCCTTCCCTCGGAGCGTCCCACCTGGCTCCTCGCCCTCCTGACGTTCCTCATGCTCGTCGCGGTCAACCGGCTTCTGCAACCGGGCTTCTTCGACGTCCCGGTGATGCAGTCGAACCTCACGACCTTCCTGCCGCTTGTCCTCGTCGCCATCGGCCAGACCTACGTGGTGCTGGGCGGCGACATCGACCTTTCGGTCGGTTCGATCGCGGCGCTGGTCAACGTGGTGACGGTCTCGACGATGGCGGGGATGGGCGGCGATGCGCTCTCCATCGTCTTCGGGGTTGCGGCCGGCATGGCCTGCGCCGTCGCCTGCGGCCTCGTCAACGGCCTCCTCATCGGCTACCTCCGCCTGCAGCCCATGGTGACGACCTTCGGAACGGCGATCATCTTCTCGGCCATTGCCCTCTGGATCCTGCCGCAAGCCGGGCTTCAGGTTCCCGAACCCTACTGGGGCACCTACATCGGCACGATCCTCGGCCTGCCGACCGTCCTCGTCGTGCTGCTCCTCGCCGTCGCCTTCGTCCTCTTTCTCGCCCGGCGCCCCTTCCAAGGCTGGCTCACGGCTGTCGGCGGAAACAGGACAGGTGCGTTCCAGAGCGGCCTCGGTATCGAGCGCATCCGCGTTGCCGCCTTCGCGCTCAGCGCCGCCTTCGCCGGCATCGCGGCCCTGTGCCTGACCGGCGAGACGGCGACCGGCGACCCGCTGATCGGGCAAAGCCTCGGGATGGGATCTATTTCGGCGGTGGTGCTTGGCGGAACGCTCCTTTCGGGCGGCATCGGCGGCGCCGTCGGCTCGATCTTCGGCGCCCTGCTCCTCGGCATGATCGGCAACGTGATCTTCTTTGCCGGCCTGCCCTACGAATACCAGACCCTGGTTCAGGGCCTCATCGTGCTCGCCGCGCTCGCCGGCGGCATCGTCGTCGCCCGGCGCTGAAGGAGGAAGCCATGGCCAACGCTACCGCAAACTCCACATCCAGCCAGTCCATCGCAGCCCGCCTTCTGGACGGTCTCCGCGAGCCTCTGGCTCTTGCGATCATGGCGATCGTCGTGATGCTGGCCGTGGGCGAGTTGCTGTCGCCCGGCTTTGCCCGCGGCGACCAGATCATGCGCCTGTTGACGGTTGCGGCGCTTCTGGGGATTGCCGCCGCCGGCCAGAATCTGGTGATCCTTGCAGGCGGCGAAGGGATCGACCTTTCCATCGGCGCCATGATTTCCTTTGGTGCCGTCATTGCCGGCAATGTCATGAACGGCAACGATGCGGCCATTGCCCAGGCGATTTTCGCCGCGACGTCGGTGACCTTCCTCATCGGCCTTGTGAATGGCATCGGCGTCACCGTCGTGCGAATTCCCCCGCTCGTCATGACCCTTGGCATGATGACGGTCATTCAGGGCGGCCTCGTCGTCTTCTCGCAGGGCATTCCCTCGGGCAATGCCGCTCCCTCGCTGATGCAGTTCATCAACCAGCCAGCGCTTTTCGGCCTTCCGGGCATTCTCTTTGCCTGGGCGGCGCTGACGGTCGTCATGATCTTCGTGCTCCGCCGCACAGCCTTCGGCTTCGCCATCTACGCCATCGGCGCCAACCCCAGGGCCGCCCGGCTCGTCGGCCTGCCGGTCGGCGTCATCCGCACGCTGGTCTTCGCCCTGTCCGGCGCATTAGGAGGACTAACCGGCGTGCTGGTCATCGGCTATACGGGCAACTCCTTCATCAGCGTCGGAGACCAGTACATGCTGCCCACGATCATCGCCGTCGTCATCGGCGGAACGTCGCTTGCCGGCGGCACCGGCGGCTATATCGGGACCGTGGCGGGGGCGATCGCGCTCGTCCTGCTGCAGAGCCTCCTGATCACCCTCCACCTGGAATCCTGGGGTCGCCAGCTCATCTTCGGGGGAACCCTGCTTCTGCTGCTGACGCTCTACGGACGCCAGCGGGCGCTCAGGGCCTGACGATGACCCAAAAGCCCAACATCCGCGATGTCGCAAAGCTCGCCGGCGTTTCCACCGCCACGGTGTCGCGCACGCTGGCGCAGCCCGCGATGGTGAAGGAAGAAACCCGGCGCAGGGTGATGAGCGCGGTCGAGGCCATGGGTTTCGTGCCCAACAGCAGCGCGCGGGTGCTGCGCACGCAGACCAGCAAGACGGTCATCCTGCTCGTCAGGGACATCTCCAACCCCTTCTACCTCGACATCTACAAGGGCGTGGAGGAAGCCGCCTTCGAGGCCGGCTACAAGGTGCTGATGGGCGATGCGCGGGACGATGACGTCCGCATCGAGCATTACATCGATACCGTCCGCGAGCGTCATGCCGACGGCATGATCCTGATGATCGGCCATCTGCCGGAAAAGCTGATCACGGGCGCGGCCAAGTTGCCTCCCATCGTCGTCGCCCTCGAGGCGATCGAGAATCTGGAGCTGCCGACCGTGCGCGTCGACAATGTCGCCGCGGCACGCAAGGCCGTGCGTCATCTGGTCGACCTCGGGCACAGGCGCATCGCCCACATCACCGGGCCGCTCGACGAATATCTCGGCAAGGCGCGTCTGGAAGGCTATCGGCGGGCCCTCGAAGAAGCCGGCATCGCCTTCGATCCGGACCTCGTTCTTGCCGGCGACTTCAGCCTGGTGGTCGGCCACAACCAGACCGAACGCCTGCTCGATCGTCGCATCCCCTTCACCGCCATTTTCGCGGCAAGCGACCAGATGGCCATCGGCGCGGTGACCGCCCTTCGAAGCCGCAGCCTCACCATCCCCGACAATGTCTCCGTCGTCGGCTTCGACGACACGCTGATGGCCTCGATGATCGATCCGGCGCTGACGACCATCCATCAGCCACGCCGGGAAATCGGCCGGGCCGCCATGGGCCTGATGATCGAGCGGCTGACGAAGGCCGGCACGCCGGCGGATCGGTGCTTTCCGACGGAACTCGTCGTTCGAGGTTCGACGGGTCCGTGCGCGGCGACCGTCTCGCCCTAGCGCAGGCCGATCCTTACTTGAAGAACACGCCGCAAGCATTTGTTTTTAGCGTGTTCCTGACCGTAGACGGCATCCCTTTCCGGGGATACCCGAGAAACAGGAAGGTGAGTTGACGTCATGAGGACTCTTAAGGGACCGGGCCTTTTCCTGGCACAGTTCGTCGGCGACAAGCCTCCCTTCGACACTCTCGACGGCATGGCGAAATGGGCGGCCGGCCTCGGTTATGTCGGCCTGCAGCTGCCGACCACGGCCGGCCTCTTCGACCTTGAACAGGCCGCCACATCGAAGACCTATGCGGACGACCTGAAGGGCGGCCTTGCGGAGATCGGCATCGCGATCACCGAGCTTTCCACCCATCTTCAGGGCCAGCTCGTCGCCGTCCATCCGGCCTACGACGGCCTCTTCGACGGGTTCGCCCCGGAAGCGGTGCGCGGGCAGCCGCAGGCGCGGACGGAATGGGCGATCCGCGAGTTGAAGCTCGCCGCGAAAGCGTCCCGGAACCTCGGTCTCGACGCCCATGCGACCTTTTCCGGCGCGCTGGCCTGGCCTTATGTCTATCCTTGGCCGCAGCGTCCGGCAGGTCTTGTGGAAGAGGCCTTCGCCGAGCTTGCCCGCCGGTGGCGACCGATCCTCGATGCCTTCGAGGACGCAGGCGTCGACGCCTGCTTCGAGCTACATCCGGGCGAGGACCTTCATGACGGCGTCACCTTCGAGCGCTTCCTCGATGCCGTGGACAACCATCCGCGCGCCGCGATCCTCTACGATCCCTCGCATTTCGTGCTGCAGGCGCTCGACTATCTCGACTTCCTCGACATCTACCACGAGCGCGTGAAGGCCTTTCACGTCAAGGACGCCGAGCTTCGCCCGACCGGCCGCTCGGGCGTCTACGGCGGCTATCAGGGCTGGGTCGACCGCCCCGGCCGCTTCCGCTCGCTCGGCGACGGTATGGTCGATTTTTCGGCCATCTTCTCCAAGATGGCGCAATACGACTATGCGGGCTGGGCTGTGCTCGAATGGGAATGCGCACTGAAGCATTCGGAAGACGGCGCACGCGAGGGCGCTCCCTTCATTCGCGACCACATCATCCGCGTCACCGACCATGCCTTCGACGACTTTGCCAGCAGCGGCACGGACGCCGCCGCGAACCGCCGCCTGCTCGGCATCGACTGAGGAGACGAGGATGAGCAAGACCCGTATCCGTGTCGGCATGGTCGGCGGCGGCGGCACGGCCTTCATGGGCACCGTCCACCGCATAGCCCTTCGCTTCGACGACCGCTACGAGCTCGTTGCCGGCGCGCTTGGCTCCAATCCGGACAAGAGCCGCGCCGACGCCGCGACGCTCGGCATCGCGCCGGACCGCGCCTACGGCAGCTGGCAGGAGATGATGGAGAAGGAAGCCGCGCGCGCCGACCGCATGGACGCGGTGATCGTCGTCACGCCGAACTTCCTGCATTTTCCGGTCGCCGAGGCCGCCCTTAAGGCCGGCTTCCACGTCATCTGCGAAAAGCCGATGACGACGACACTGGACGAAGCCCGCGCGCTCGCCGCCCTCGTGGAGATGAGCGGCAAGGGCTTCTTCCTGACCCACACCTATACCGGCTATCCAATGATCCGGCAGGCCCGCGAGATGGTCGCCGCCGGCGAAATCGGAACCCTTCGCCGCGTCGAGGCGGAATACCTGCAGGACTGGCTGGCCGAGCCCGTCGAGAAGACCGGCGCGGAGGGCGCCGTCTGGCGCACGGACCCCGCCAAGGCCGGCGCGGGCGCCATCGGCGACATCGGCACCCATGCCTACAACCTGGCGGCCTTCATCACGGGCGAGGAGCCGACGCATCTGCTGGCGGAACTGAGTTCCTTCGTTTCCGGCCGCAAGGTCGACGACGACGCCATGATCCTGCTGCGCTACGGCTCGGGCGCCAAGGGCGCCATTCTCGCCAGCCAGGTGCTGACCGGCAACGGCAACAATCTGTCCCTGCGCGTCTACGGCGACAAGGGCGGTCTGGAATGGTGGCAGGAGCGGCCGGAGGAGTTGTGGTTCACCCGGCTCGGCGCGCCGCGCCAGCTTCTGCGGCGGAACGGGGCCGGTTCGACGGCGGCCGCCATCGACGGCAGCCGCGTGCCGGCGGCCCATCCAGAAGGGTATCTGGAAGCCTTCGCCAACATCTACCGGGATGCGGCCGACGCGATGGACAACCCGGCGCTGACCGTCCCGGTCCCCAGCGTGGTTGACGGTGTGCGCGGCCTTGCCTTCATCTCCGCATGCCTTGCCTCGTCCGGGCAAGGCGCAAGCTGGGTCCCGATCGAAAACTGAGAGCGCCGCTCCAGGCCGGCATTCAGAGTTCCAGGGAACCGGCGGATTGACGTCAGGCCCCGCACCGACCTTGAGGAGACGGTGCGGGGCTTTTTGTTGTTGATGTCGGGAGCGGCTGACGGCCTCTACGCCAGCTGGTCGCGGATCGGCAGCGACCTGATGCGCTTGCCGCTTGCGGCAAAGATCGCATTGGTCAGCGCCGGCGCGACCGGCGGCATGCCGGGCTCGCCGACACCGCCAAGCGGCTTGTCGTAGGAACCGCCGATGAGATGGGTGCGAATCTCCTTCGGCGCGGCGTTGATGCGCAGCACCTCATATGTGTCGAAGTTCGACTGCTCGACACGGCCGTCCTTGAAGGAAATCTCGCCGAGCATCGCAAGGCTGAGGCCCTGAATGACAGCACCCTCGAGCTGGGCCCGAATCCGGTCCGGCGTCACGACAGCGCCGCAGTCGAAGGCGATGTCGACGCGCGGGATGGTGAAAGCACCATTCTCGCCCATCGCCACCTCGACCACCACCGCCGCATAGCTGACGAAGCTGCGGTGCGCGGCAATGCCGCGCCCGTGACCTGCCGGCAGTTCCCTGCCCCAGTCCGCTTCGCTCGCCGCCCGCTCGATCACGCCGCGCAGGCGCGCGGTATCAAGCGGGTAGAGCTTGGGATCCTCGCCGTAGTTCCAGATTTCGCCCCAGCGATCCGCCAGCGCGATGCGGTCCGGGCCGATCACTTCCAGAAGATAGTCCTTCGGGTCGCGCCCGGCCTCCGCGGCGAGCTCCGAAATAAAACTCTGGACGGCGAATGCATGGGGCAGATTGGCGACCGACCGGAACCAGCCGATGCGGGTATGCGCCGGTGCTTCAGGGTTCTCGACGCGGAAATTGGGGATGTCGAACGGCAGATCGACAACGCCCATGCCGAGTTCGAACGCGGCTTCATGAACCATGTTGGGCGCGAAGATCGAAGTGATCGAAGGCGCCGCCGTGCGGTACAGCCAGGCGACCGGCTTGCCCGTCTCGTCAAGCCCGGCTTCCAGCCGTCCGACCGAGGCCGTGTGGAAGAAGCTGTGATGGATGTCGTCCTCGCGGGTGAAGGACAGTTTCACCGGCCGTCCCTCCATCGCATGGGACAGGATCGCGGCCTCACTGGCGAAATCCGGCTTCGACTTGCGGCCAAAGCCGCCGCCGAGCAGCAACGTATGCACGGTGACCTTTTCGAGCGGCATCTTGAACCGCTTGGACAGGTCCCCGCGAATGGCTTCCGGTGCCTGAACGCTGCACCAGACTTCGCAGCTCTCGCTCGTCACACGCGCCGTCGCGGTCGGCGGCTCCATGGGAGCCTGTGCCTGGTGCGGCATGTAATAGGTCGCCTCGACGCGCTTTGCCGCCTTTTCGAGCGCGGCGTAGGCATCGCCGTCATTGCGGACGACCTGGGCCTCTTTCGTCGTCGCCTCTTCGAGCATCTTGCGGTACCCGGCGGAGTCGTAGGTTCCGTTGGGTCCGAGATCCCAGTCGATCTGCAGCAGCGAGCGGCCCTTGATGGCCGCGAAGGTGTTCTCGGCGACGACACCGATGCCACCGAGAGGGTTGAAGGCGGACGGAAGGTCCGGCGCATCGATCGGCACGACCTTCAGGACACCGGGAACCTTCAGCGTTTCGCTGGCGTCATAGCTCTTGACCTTGCCACCCAATGTCGGCGGTCGGGCGACCACGGCGAACGCCATGCCGTCGACCTTGGCATCGATGCCATAGACACCCCTGCCGGTCGTGATGTCGAAATTGTCGACGGTCGAGCCCTTTTCATTGCCGATGTAGCGGAAATCGGCCGGGTCCTTGAAGACCAGCGCCTCGCGTGCCGGGATCGGTCGGGCGGACGCGCCCTTGGCAAGTGCGCCGAAGCCGAGGCGCCGGCCGCTCGCCTCGTGGACGATCTCATGGTTCTCGGCCTTGACCTCCTTGACGTCGACGCCCCACTGCGCCGCCGCTTCCTGTTCGAGCATCTGCCGGGCCGCCGCACCAATGCGCCTCAGCGCGCCGAAATGCTGGCGCATGCTGCGCGAACCGTCGGTATTCTGGTTGCCGTAGAGCGCCTCGTTGCCCGGCGCCTGATGCACCGTGACGCGCGCGATGTCGGCTTCCAGCTCATCGGCAATCACGGCCAGCCAGCCCGTGCGCACGCCCTGCCCCATCTCGGCGCGATTGCAAAGCAGCGTCACCGAGCCGTCGTCCGCGATCGACAAGAAGACATGCGGATCGTCCTTGAGACCTCCCGGCATGCCGTCGCCACCGTATTTCGGCGGCTCTTCCTGGGCCTGCACCGGCCGGATGCGCGCCGCGAGTACGAAGGTTCCCGCGGCCAGGCCCAGAAGCGCCGAGCGGCGGCTGATGTTCAAGACGCCGGAAGCCGGCTGTTCAGTCACGTTGATCGTCATGGCTCATTCCCCCGCGGCTGCGAGCTTGATGGCGGCGCGGATGCGGGGATAGGTCCCGCAACGGCAGATGTTGCCGCTCATCGCCGTGTCGATGTCGTCGTCGGTGGGGTTCGGCGTATCATTGAGAAGGGAGGCCGCCTGCATGATCTGGCCGACCTGGCAGTAGCCGCATTGGGCGACATTCAGATCCCGCCATGCCTTCTGGACGGGGTGCATGCCATCGGGGGAGAGACCTTCGATGGTCACGACCTCCGTACCGTCGATATCGCTCATGAAGGTCTGGCAGGAACGGACCGCAATCCCGTCGAGATGGACGGTGCACGCGCCACACAGCGCCTCGCCGCATCCGAACTTCGTCCCCGTCAGGCCCGCCACGTCGCGAAGGAACCAGAGCAACGGCATTTCCGGATCGCCGTCGAATGTGTGAGGTGATCCATTGATGGTGAATGCAACCATGGAATTCGTCTCCGCATACCACAATCGAAGCGAGCCAATGCGCCGCCTTTGATTGCTCAAAACGCTGAAGGTTCCCGGCAGACACTGCGCGGAACCGTGGGGAACAAGGACGGATCTGCCGCCATCGTCCGAAAGCTCTTGAAAGCCGTGACACCGCGGGGTCATGGACGCCGCGCCTGGTCACGTCATCGACCGCTCATTCGATCTGTTTCAATGTAGAAACCTTCGACCCGATGACCAGTGCCGGCATTTCGATAACTCTCATCAATGCCGCTAATGCATTCGGCCTTCGGACGGGCTCGCCATGGCATGCAGCGCCACCTTGACGAAAAATGCCCGATCCGGGCGAACCCGTTCGGGCACTTGTTTCTCCGCTTGCCGGAAGACCGTCGTCCGGCGCCTTGAGCGGCAGGCTCTTGTGGGCGGCGCGAGAGCCGCCATGCGATCCCGGCACCGCCTGCATGCGGATTTCGCAGCCCTCGAATTGAGAAGCAGGGCTTATTGTCCGGTAGCCGACCCTACAGAAGCTGCAGCTGTGCATAACGCGGCTTTTCCGCCCTGCGAAGGACATTCGATTGACGCTGCCGGACCAGACCGCCTCCCGGGACACCTCGCGCATGGAGGCGGGGCTCGTGATCCTGGCGCTTGCCGTCGGCAGTTTTGCCATCGGCACGGGCGAGTTCGCGATCATGGGCCTGTTGCCGACGCTTGCCGAAGGCATGGGGGTCACGACGGCCGAGGCAGGGCATGCCATCAGCGCCTATGCGCTCGGCGTCGTCGTCGGCGCTCCATTGATCGCCGTGCTCTCGGCCAAGCTTCCCCGCAAGACGCTGCTTCTCGGCCTGATGGCGATATTCGCCGTCGGCAATGTCGCAAGCGCTTTCGCGCCGGACTTCACGTCTTTCACCGTTCTGCGCTTCTTCAGCGGTCTGCCGCACGGCGCTTATTTCGGCGTCGCGGCGCTGGTGGCCGCCTCGATGGTCACGGTCGACCGACGTGCCCGGGCCGTCGGCATGGTCATGCTCGGGCTTTCCGTCGCAACCCTCGTCGGAACGCCCGTGGCAACCTGGGCCGGACAGACGTTCGAATGGCGCATTCTCTTCGACGCCGTCGGCATTCTGGGCGCCTTGACGGCGTGTCTCATCTGGCTCCTCCTGCCCAAGGACGACGTTCCGCACGACGCAAGCCCGCTGCGCGAGCTGGGTGCCCTCAAGAACTCCCAGGTTCTCCTGACACTGATGATCGGCGCTGTCGGGTTCGGCGGCCTCTTTGCCGTCTTCAGCTACATCGCGCCGACGGCAACCGGCGTTGCCGGCCTTTCGGAGAGCGCGGTTCCGATGCTCATGGCGCTGTTCGGCGCCGGCATGATCCTCGGCAACACGATCGGCTCGCGCTTTGCCGACAAGGCGTTGATGGCGACGATCTTCGGCGTCCTGGTCTGGAGCGGTGCGGTTGGCCTTCTCTTCTACCTGACCGCCGCAAATGCGGTCATGATCTCGCTGATGTCGTTTCTGGTCGGCGGCTCGGTGGCGCTCGGCCCTGCCCTGCAGACACGCCTGATGGACGTTGCCGCGGATGCACAGACGCTTGCCGCCGCGCTCAATCATTCGGCCTTCAACATCGCCAACGCCCTCGGCGCCTGGCTCGGCGGCATGGCCATCGCGTCAGGCCAGGGCTTCGCCTCGACGGGGCTCGTTGGCGCATTTCTGGCTTGCGCCGGCATTCTGGTTTTCGGCGTCACCCTTTTCGACGCTCGCCGCAGAGCCTTTGCCGCATGATCTCAAGCGCATTGCTTAAATGCGGTTGAATGCAGAGCGTTTGCGGCTCCTTTCCCAAGGAAAGGCCCGCTCGATCTGAATAAGGCGGGCTTTCTGGGGACCGGATATCCCCAATCAGGCGAGTGCGATCTTGCGCCCCTCCACCGCGCTGCGGCGCGCGGCTTCTATCATCGTCATCAGGGTATGCGCGTCGTCCAGCGTGACGGGCGGCGGAGCGCCATCGAGAATGGACGCGGCCACCGCGCGGTAGAAGCATTCGTAGGCGCCCGGCCTGACGGGCATCGTCCGTTCGCTCTCGCCAGCGCCGACAACGACCGAGACGTCCTCGGCCTCGCCCCATCCGGGCTGTCCGGGCCGCAGCCCCGCAGCCAACTGGGGTTCCTGCGGGTCCATGCCGAACTGATAGAGGCTTTCACTCTTGCCGTGCGCGATCAGTCGGGGCCCCTCTTTCGGCACCAGCGTGGAGGCATGCAGAACGACACGAAGACGGCCGTAGTCGAGGACGATGTGGACATAGTCGTCGACCTCGGCGCCCTCGCGCTGGATCGCGATGTCGGCCAGCACCGAACGGGGTTTGCCGAACAGGCACAAAGCCTGGTCCAGCAGGTGCGGACCGAGATTGTAGAGGGTCCCTGCTCCCGGGATAAGGGTCTCGCGCCAGCCGGCCTTGAGTTCCGGACGGAACCGGTCGTAGTGAATTTCGCAATAGCGAACCTCGCCGATGGCGCCTTCGTCCAGCAATTGCCGGACGGTGAGGAAATTTCCATCCCAGCGCCGGTTCTGGAACACGGAGAGATGACGCTCCTTCAGCCGCGCCAGATCGATGAGCGCGTCCGCTTCGCGAACGTCGATGGTGAACGGCTTGTCGACGACGACATGCTTGCCGGCCATCAGGGCCGCACGCGCCAGAGGAGCGTGGCTGGCGTTCGGCGAGGCGATGACGACGAGGTCGATCGCCGGGTCTGCGATGAGCGCCAGCGGATCGGCGACGGTCTCGGCCCTGGCGAATTCGGCCGGCAGCGTGCGTGACGTTGCCACCGCCGCCAGTTCGAAGCGCGGCTCGCTGGCAATGAGCGGCGCATGAAAGACCGAGCCGGCAAGACCGAACCCGATGAGACCGACTTTGAGTTCCGGCACGTTTCGGACCTTTCTTCTGGGGCGGCGATGAGGCATCCAGTCGGTTTACCCCATATCGGACGGTAGCCCATCTTCCATACCGATCCCAACGATCCGCCGACCGAGATTGACGAGGACTGACATGGCCACAGCTTTGAGTATCAAGGACCTCGAACAGCAGGAAGCCGATCTGGTGTTCAAGACGTTCGACGAGGATACGGCGATCATGATCGGCATGGCGCTGGTCGAAGCAGGCAAGGCAAACAAGGCGCCGATCGTCATCGACATCCGGACGCCAGACCGCACCCTGTTTCACGCGGCCCTTGCCGGAAGCGCACCCGACAACGACCAATGGGCGCTGAGGAAGAGCAACTTCGCCCTGCGCATGCATTGTTCCTCCATGCTGGGAGGACGGCGGCTGAAGGAAGCGGGAAAGACGGTTGGCCCGGAACTCGGCCTCGACCTCATCACATACGCCGCCCACGGCGGCAGCGTTCCGATCCGTGTCGCCGGCGTCGGCGTCATCGGCGCGATCACCGTTTCCGGCCTTGCCTCGGCGGAGGATCACTCCATGGTCGTCGCTGCCATGACCGCCGTTCTGGAGACGCTTCGGTAGCGTTCCGGGTCATTCCGCTTAAGGAGAGAGCGGGGGGGAAAATTCCGAAGGCATGTCGGTCGAACCGGCAGGAGACGGTGCGCTCGCACCCAAGCCTGCATGACGGCAAGGCGCTGCCCTAGCGGGACTTCACCTCCGTTTGCGGACATGGCATCGACGACCATCGGCTCTCGACGCACCACGTCAAATCCGACATCCAAAGTACCGATACTCTCCGCCCAAGGACGATTGAAGCAGCACTTTATAGCCGCAGCAACGCCGGCTTTTTCAACAACTTCGGCGCTCGACCTTCGGAGCCGAGCCTTCAGGCTTGATGTCCGGCAGCCTCAAGGATGAGGCGGGTGATCTCGTCGGGATGGGAGATCAGCGACAGGTGGCTGGACTTCAGTTCGATGGTCCTGGCGCCCATGCGCTTGGCCATGAAGCGTTCGAAATCCGGGTTGATCGTGCGATCTTCCGTCGAGGCGGCATACCAAATCGGCCTGGAACGCCAGACGACCTGCATGATCCATCCGCGAACAGCCCATGCACGAGGACCACGTTGCGTGCCGTCACCGGCGTAGACCTCGCGGCGTTGCTGCGGGTGGAGATGAGAGACGCAGCGGCGCCGGCGGCAAGCGCGGCGGAGAACGTGCGCCTGTTCATCATGATTTCGTTTCCTTTTGACCGGCGGTGTCGATGGACGAGAACACATGGATGCACGACCGGATTCTGCCGCCGCGACGCGCCCCTTCAACGGAAAGCGGAAGGCCGCTCACCGTGCGGCCGACCGTGAAAAGGCGCGTCTTCCGCGCTCAGCCGCCCGTGATCTGGCGGCGAACGTCCGCTGCATAGGCCTTGACGGTGAAGCCCTCGGGTAACTCGTCAATCAACACGATATCGGAGATCGCGCTATTCACGCGGAGCGGGAGGATTTTCTGATAGGCTGCCGAGTTGTACCAGTTGTCGGCCTGCTCCCGGCTCGGAAACTCCATCAGCACGACCGCACCCGGCCAGGTGCCTTCCGTGACGGTCGCCGGTCCCATCGCCAGCCACTTCCCGCCATAGGGCGCGACCGTCGCCTCGACCTGATCCAGATAATCGAGGGCGGAAAGGTTGGGCACATCGCCCGGGATGCGAAGGTGGTTGATGAGGTAGGTCGACATGATCGTTGCTCCATGGTTGTTCCGCAGCCGCAGGATGCAGCCTGTCGGATATTGCTCTGGCCCGGCCCGCCGTCATGTAAGTGGAACCTTCGCTCCTTCGACGGGCGACAAAACTGCGGGCCGGACTTCGGGAAAGTTCGGCGAAGGCGGCGAAATGCTTGACGCGCCGTCAGGCCAGTGTTTCGAGATCGGTTCTTTCGAAGGGCTTCAATTCGTCGAGGCGCGCCTCGCGCACCTTGAGTGACCAGTCCGGGTTGCTGATCAGGGCACGCCCGACCGCGATAAGGTCGAACTCGTCTGCCGCCATCCGCCTGAGAAGCTCGTCGAGGCTACCCAATTCGGCACCGTAGGAGCGGCCGCTCAAAGCTTCCATGAAATCCGGTCCGGCGAGCCCCACGGAGCCGACGCTGATTGACGGACGTCCGGTCAGCTTGCGGCTCCACCCGGCGAGATTGAGGTCCGAACCGGCGAATTCCGGCTGCCAGAAGCGGCGGGTCGATGCGTGGAAGATATCGACGCCTGCCTCCGCCAGCGGCGTGAGGATGCGCTCCAACTGCTCCGGAGTTTCCGCGAGGCGCGCGGAATAGTCCTGCGTCTTCCACTGCGAAAAGCGCAAGCTCAGCGGGAAATCCGGACCGATCGCGCGTCGCACGGCGCGGATCACCTCCACCGCGAACCGCGTGCGGTCGGCGGCGTCGCCGCCGAAACGGTCGTGCCGCTGATTGGTCGGCGCCCAGAAGAACTGGTCGATGAGATAGCCGTGGGCCCCGTGCAATTCCACCGCGTCGAAGCCGATGCGCCGGGCGGACGCGGCGGCGCTCGCATAGGCGTCGATCGTCTCGGCGATGTCTGCGTCGCTCATCGTGTGTCCCTGCCCCTCCATCGCCGAAGGCCCTTCGGACGGCGCATCGGGAAAGGGACCCGTACCGGCCGCGCGGGACATGCCCTGATGCCAGATCTGCGGCGCAATCTTGCCGCCGGCGGCGTGGACTTCCGCAAGGACATGCGCCCAGCCGGCGAGGCTGGCCGGCGAATGGAAGTTGGGAATGTCGGGGTTGTTCGAGGCTGCGCGACGGTCGATCGTGGTGCCCTCGGTGATAATGAGACCGACACCGCCCTCCGCCCGGCGGCGATAGTAGCGGGCGACCGCATCATTCGGGATTCCGGATGGGCTGTACTTGCGGGTCATCGGCGCCATGACGATCCGGTTCGGCAGCTCGAGCGAGCCGAGACGGAACGGACGGAAAAGCGGAGAAGTGTCCATCTGTGGTGTCCTTTGAAACGGAAGCCGCCGCAAAGCGCCGCGCCTTAAAGCAGGGATCCCTGTGGTTCAGGTGGTTTGGCCGGGGTCGATGAAGAGGCCTTTTGCGCGGCAGAGCCGTCGGCCGGCGCCTTGCGGCTCTGGCGGGTGACAATCAACTTGAGGGTCGCTTCGAGAAGCTCATCGGCGAGCACGGGATCGTCGGAGAGCCGCGACAGGGTCAGTGCGCCGACCATGGCCGACCAGCTCGCCAGCGCTGCCCGGCGCCGCTCCTGCGGATTGCGCCCTGCGGCGGTTTCAGACAGCGTCTCGATCAGCTTGCGCATCACCTCGGTCATGGCGTGACGCCCGCTATCCGGTCCGCGCACGATCTCCGAACCGAGCGCGGCGAACATGCACCCCTCGCCACGCTGTTCGCGATGCGTTGGCGAAAGATAAGCCGTGGCATAGGCGGCAAGATCGTTCAGCCCGGCGTTCTGCCGCTCGTTCGCGCGCTGTTCCGCGCTGATTTCCAGCGCTTCGGCAACGAGAGCGTCCTTGTCGGCGAAGTGCCGATAGAACCCTCCATGCGTCATTCCTGCGGCCTGCATGACGTCGGCGACCGACACCCCCTGCACACCGCGCTCGCGAAAAAGGGGCGCGGCGGCAGCGAGGATGCGGCGGCGGTTCCTGTCTTTCTCAGCTTGGCTGTTTCGCATGTTCGGCACCTTCTTCTCTACATATAGATGACCATAATCCTCTAAAAAAGATGTCGATCATCATCTATTCGTGATCGCCCTGTCTTCAAGGCTCACCGGGAATGGTCCTGTCCAAGGATCTCGCAACCCGCGCTCACGGCAGGCCTCGGCGCGGTTTATGCCAGCCATCTCGCCGCCCGCGGCCAACATCTCGTGCTGGTTCGCCGCCGCTCCGACAAGCCTGAGGCGCTCGTCACCGACTGGCGCTCCGCTACGGAATCAGGGCCAACGGCGACGGCCTGGTGAACTGCGGCGACTGGGGATCCGCACTCGCGACCGGGGCATGTGGCGACAGGCCGTTTTCCAACCGTCCCGACGCTTGCGGCAACAGGCCAGAGCCGCCCCCGGTCGATCCTTGGCGCTATCGCCACCGCTTTACGTGGTCGACCAGGGCCCGAAGCTTTGGGGCTAGATTCCGCCGGTTTGGGAAATACAGGAAGAAGCCCGCAAAGGGCGGGCAATAGTCTTCGAGGATTGGCACCAACTGGCCGGACAGAACATAGGGCCTGAAGGTCTCCTCCATGCCGAAGGTTATGCCTCCCCCGGCGCAGGCCGTGCGGATCATCAGCAACATGTCATTGGTGGTGATCTCAGGATTGACGGCGACGTCATACTCGCGCCCTTCTTCGCCAAACTCCCAGCGGTAAGGCGCCGTCTGCGGCGCCGGACGCCAGCCGATGCAGCGATGCTGCGCCAATTCAGACGGATGCGAAGGTTTGCCGAAGCGCTCGATATAGACCGGTGCGGCAACCACGATCTGGCGCTGCTCGCCCGACACGGGGATGGCGATCATGTCCTGGTCGATCACTTCGCCAAGCCGCACCCCCGCATCATATCCCTCCGCCACGATGTCGAATTCCTCATCCGTGACGGTCACGTCGATCTGAACGGCCGGATTGGCGTGCGCGAAGCCGGCCAGCAGTGGCCCCGAGATGAAACGTTCCGCGATCGAGGACACCGCCAGCCGCAAGAGGCCGCTCGGCGCGACGTCCCGATCCGCCGCGGCGTCCAAGGCCAGGCCGACCTCGGCGATGGCCGGCGCCACGCGCTGGAAAAGCTGCTCGCCGGCCTCGGTCAGGCTGACGCTTCGCGTCGTTCGCTGGATCAGCGCGACGCCAAGGCGATCCTCAAGGCGACGGATGGACTGGCTTACCGCCGGTCGGGTGACACCCAGATGCTCCGCGGCCGCGCGGAAGCTCCGCATCTCCGCGACGGCCAGAAAGACAGAGAGTCCAGTGAGATCGATAGCCATTGGTAACTTGAAATTACCAGCATGGTTACGATTGGGCAAGTTGTCCGCTGTGCTGGCGGCCTCTAGTTTTCGGCCGGAGAATTCAGAGGGACCCAAAATGACACTTACTGACTACAGGTTGCTGGGACGCTCGGGTTTGCGTGTTTCGCCGTTGAGCCTGGGCACCATGACGTTCGGATCGGATTGGGGCTGGGGTGCGGATAGTAACGAGGCCCGCCGTATCTTCGATCTTTACATCGATCAGGGTGGTAATTTCATCGATACCTCGGTGAACTACACCAATGGAGCGGCTGAACGCTTCCTCGGTGCGTTCATCGGTGACAAGCGGGAGCGGCTCGTCCTCGCGACAAAGTTCACGATGGCCCGCGACCCCGGCAACGCCAACTCGGGCGGCAACCACCGCCTCAACATGGTGCGGTCAATCGAGCAAAGCCTGAGGCAGCTCGCCACCGACCGGATCGATCTCTTCTACCTCCACGCATGGGACATGACGACCCGGCCGGACGAAGTGATGCGGGCCCTCGACGACCTCGTCCAGTCCGGCAAGATCCTTTATGTCGGGATCTGCAATACGCCCGCCTGGCGGATCGCCGAAATGCAGACCCTCGCCGATCTGCGCGGATGGTCGCCCTTCGTCGCGCTTCAGATCGAATACAGTCTAGTGGAGCGCACCGTCGAGCATGAGCTCATGCCGATGGCAGCCGCCATGGGGCTCGGCGTGCTGCCCTGGTCGCCTCTGGGTGGCGGCGTGCTGGCCGGCAAATACACCACGGCGGACGTCCAGGATTCGCGCGAGGCCGCGGTGTCTCCCAGCCGCAAGGGCGTCATCGCCTCCTCAGGCCATCTCACCGAGCGCTCGATCGCGATCGCGCAGGAGGTCCGTGCTGTGGCCGAGGACGTGGGATCGACGCCATCCCAGATCGCGCTGGCATGGACGCTCGCGAACCCGGCGGTCGTGTCGCCCATCATGGGCGCCCGAACCCTCGCGCAGGCGGAGGAAAATCTGGGCGCTCTCGAGGTGACGTTGTTGCCAGAACAGCTCGATCGCCTGCACCGGGTCAGCGAACCCGATCCGATATTCCCGGCCCGCTTCGTGGAACGCCCCCTGGTTCAGCAGCTCATCTTCGGCGGCGCCTCCGTGGCCCGCCGCAGCTGAAAGACCAACCGCCCCCGCATACCAACGAAAGGAACGATCCCATGTCTCTCTTTTCATCGCGCTCCCTCCTTGCAGGCGCGGGCCACAGGCTGGTTGTCGCTTCAGTATTTCTGGCCGTCACCGGACCGGCGCACGCCGAGATCACGGCGTCCGACCCAGGCGCGGAGACCCATGGCACGGCCATTGAAAGACGGAACAAGGCCATCGTCCACGATGCCTTCGAGAAGCAGCAGACCTCAGAGCCCTCGCAGCGCCCAATTCGGCTTCCGCAGCCAACAGCCACAGTCGATCCCTAGGAGCCCGATCATGCGCCATGCATTTGCGGTCCTGATGACCGCCACACTCTTGAGCCCATCCGTACAAGCCGAGGAGCCCGCATTGCAAACCAACCATCCCTATGCCGGCATGTGGGTGACCGACGACGGTCGTATCCGCCACGAACTCCTGCCCACCGGTCGCTATGTCGAGGCGCGTGGCACGCGCGAGCGCGCCTATGAAGGCCGTTACGAAGTGACCGGCACGCATATCGAGTATTGGGACGACACCGGCTTCACCGCCGACGGTGACTTCGTGGACCCCGACACCTTGCATCACGGCGGTATGATCTTGCGCCGTCGAACGGATTCGGTCGCAAAGCCCTGACGCCCTGCAAGCGGCAGACGCGACGCGCCTGCCTTTTGCGGCTGGACCTTTGGGTGTCAGAGGTCTGAAGTATTTGAAGGCCCTTCAAGCTTCGCCGCAGGACCGATCCTGCTCTAACGAGCTCTCCCGACCATGGACGTCGCTGCCGCCACGATCGCCTCGCGAGGCTCGCGCGGGGTCCAGCCGAGCTCTCTCCGCGCCTTGTCGTTCGAGGTTTTCTTGGCGTAGCCCAGGTCGGGAACGAAAGGGCGCATCTCGGCATTGAAGCGTGCGGCGATGCGGACCACGAAGTCGGGCAGTATGCGCGTCGGGACCCGCTTGGCCTTATCCCCAAGCGCGGCCCTGATAATGGCGCCGATCTCCTTCAGACTAAGTGCTTCGCCGTTCGAGAGCAGGAGCCGCTCACCAGCCGCAGCCGGGTTGGTCATCGCCATGACATGAGCGCTGGCCACGTCGCGGACATCGACCACGGGTATGAAGAGGTTCGGGACCACCGGCATCGCCCCGTCGAGCATGCGCTGGACGATGTGGTTTGAACCGGAAATATCCTTGCCCATCACCGGTCCCATGACCGCGACCGGCAACATCGTGGTCAATTCCAGGCCTCCGCCCTCGGCGGCGATGAAATCCCAGGCCGCGCGTTCGGCAAGGGTCTTGCTCTTGCCGTAGGCATCGACACCGGGCCCATCCAGAATCGTCCAGTCGGCTTCGGTGAACACGTGGTCGTTATGCGGGTGCCCCCAACTCACGGCGTGGAACGCGGAGGTGAGAACGACCCGGCTTACCCCCGCGTCGCGCGCCGCACGCAGCACGCGCAGCGTGCCTTCGCGCGCGGGCACGATGACCTCGCCCTCGTTCGCAACCCTCCCAGGCTGGACCGGCGAGGCCACATGCAGGACGACGTCCATGCCGGCGACGGCCTCCGCCCAGCCGTCGTCGCGCAAGAGATCGGCCGCGACGAAGCTCAGCCTGTCGGAATGAACCATACCGGCGTCCTTAAGGACGCCGCGCACGCTCTCTTCCCTGGCCAGCGACCGGATGGTGGAGCGGACGAGATGGCCTTGCTCAAGCAGTTGGAGGATGCAATGCCCGGCGATGAAGCCGGAGCCGCCTGTGACGAGAACGCGCAACGGATTCATGACGGGTTTCCTTGGAGAACGCGACGATCATCGGCCAGACGGTCGCGCCAGCGCGTCGGCGTTGTCCGCTCCCAGCGGCGGAAGGCCCGAGCAAATGAATTGGGCTCGTCGAAGCCCACCAGCATGGAAATGGCCACCGGATCGAGCTCGGTGGTGGCGAGCAGCCGGTTTGCCGTCGTCCGCCTGACGCGCGCGAGCTGCTCCTGGAAGCTTGTCCCCAGTGCGTGGAGGCGGCGCTGGAGCGTGCGGGTGCTGATCGCGAGGCGCTTCGCCACACACGCGACACTGGGCCGGCGTCCCTCGCTCAACTGCCGAGCGATGGCGACGCAGACCTCGCCGATGAAAGCGGGAAAGCCCTCCCCTTCACGGACGCGCTGCTCCAGGCCATCCAGCACATGCGCGAACGCGCCGCCGTCCGCAGTGAGAAACGGAACGTCAAGCGCTGCGCGATCGAACACCATTGCGTCACTCGCAGCCCCGAAGACGATCGGGCAACCGAAGTGGCGACGCAGAAGCTCCTCGTCGATCGGACGCCGCGTCAGTTCGAGCCGTATCGGCGAGACCTTTCCGCCGGAGCCTCGCCAGGCAAGCTGGCGCAGCGAGGCCATCGTCATATCGACGAGCAGGCGCGGGGCCGGTCCGGTCGCCTGCAGCCAGCGGTAACGAACGACGGCTTCGCCGCCCTTTGCCTCGACCTCCACAAGTTCAGGGCAGGTCAGGCTTTTGTACCGGGAGAGCGCGGCGAGCGCGCTGCGGAAGTCAGGCGCGTGCAAGGCGACGATCGCCGCGACGCCGTAGCCGCGCGCGATCCCTTCGTCACCAAAGCGAAGGCCAGCGCGGGGATCATGGAACTCCTCCTCGGCCGCCGCCCAGATCCGGAAGAAATCGTCCGTCACCCACGCGTTCGACGTCGCCACGCCCGCGCGTGCGCACAGACGCTCGATCGGAATGGCGAGTTTCGAGAGGACACCGGTCGACAACGAGAAGGTATATGGGCTTTGCATGGACGGAACATAGGCAGGGCTGACATTCGCAACAAATCCGATCGCGCCAATCGACCATGTGAAGGCTGGTCGGGAGCCACGGTCCGACGAGGCGCTGTGGGCTGATGCCGTCCTGCGCATTCGACGCGCCTTGAACGGGCCCTTAAATCAGCCCTTCTTGTTGCGCCTGATAGACCGAGTGGACACTGCAATGAAAACCCAGGCTGCGGGCAAGGGAGCTATCCACCTGCAAGTACCAGGGGTTTGAAAGCGGTTCGGCGCTCGATTCCAATTGTACACCAAGGAGGCCTGTGAGCTCATAAATCGAGGCCGGGGCGTCGTCGGCGACATTCACCACGAGCCGATCGAACGCACCCTCCAGCGCCAATTGGACGGCCGTGGCGACGTCACGATGGTGCACCGTGCTCATGCGTTGCGCGGGATGCCAGGTGCTGATGTGTTTGGGAAGAGATTCGAGATGTCCGTCGCCGTCGCCATAGACGAACGGGAACCGGATGATTGACCAGTTCAAGCCGCTTTCCTGCAATTCCTGCTCTGCTGCCAGCTTGCTCGCGGGATAGGCGTGATGTGGATTGACCGGATCATCTTCTCGCCCAGGGTGCGGATTGTCGTTGTTATAGACATGACTGGTGCTCGACAGGATGAACCGCGCATCGGGAGCAACCGCCTGCACGGCGGTGATCAGGTTGCGCGTCCCATCGCGGTTGCTCTTCCAGATGAGACCGCTGTCCTGCGTTCGAAATACTGCGGCCAGATGCACAATCGCAGAAACCCCGCGTACGGCATTTGAGAGGGTCGCAGGGTCGAGTATGTCGCCCGTCGCGGCCTCCACGCTATCAGGACATGCCTTGCCCGCCCGCAGCAAAGCACGGCAAGAAAAGCCCGCTTCGACCAGCCGCGGAAGAAGGCGTTCGCCAACAAGCCCGGTGGCCCCCGTGATCAGTATGGTCATCCGCTCAATCCTTTCGCAAAAGGGTCTGCAGTCGTTCCGTCGCCGATTGCAGGACGCGGATTGTCGTGGCCAGATCGGCTGCATCGGTGCCACCGAAAGCAGTTTCATGAATGAATGAAAGATCGGGAAGTTCGCGCCACAGCACCTCACCTGCAGTTGTCAACGTCAGCAGACGCTGACGTTGATCTTCTCCGCTCGATGTCTGCTCGACCAAGTCTTTGCGGACGAGCGTCGAGATAATGCCGCTCAAGGTCGCCCGTTCAAGTTCGAGTGCGCGACCGAGGTCACGCTGAACCGATGGGCCGTTGTTGGCGAGATGGCAGAGGATGAACCATTGCGTGGAACCCAAGTCGTAGGGTCGCAAGGTCGCATCCATAAGGGCCCGGCCCGCGAAGTAACACCGCTTCGTCCACGTTGCCGCCGAGACGAGATCCGGGTCCGCCCGACTGCTCATATGAGAACCCTTAATTCGTTCGCTACCATACAATATTTGTATGGTAGCGAACGAATGTCAAGAAACGAAGATCCCCGAACGGGGTCGCGGCGTTCAAAAGATGGCCGGCAAGCCTCCTCACGCCTGACGGGGAGATGGCACCGTTCGCCTCCGCGGGTGTCATCGGGCCCTGTCCAGCTGCTTCAACAGGTCGATGAAGGCCCGAAGCGGCGACGGCACGTGCCGGCTGCGCGGGTAATAGAGCGCCAGGCCCGGTGCCGGCGGGCACCAGTCATCGAGAACGGTCACAAGCTGACCCGATTTCAGAAATGGCTGGACGAAGTGCTCGGGCACATAGGCGATGCCGCGCCCGGCCGTCGCTGCCTGCACGATGAGATCATTGTCGTCGAGAGTGAGGTTGCCGGGCACGTCCACCGCGATCTCGGAGCCGCGTTTGGCAAACTCCCAGCGATAGCGCTTCCCGCTGGGCAAACGTTGACGGATACAGCGATGCGCATGCAGGTCGTCGGGAGTCTTGGGTGTCGTGTGACTCTCCAGATAGGACGGCGCGGCCACGGCGATGAACCGCACGTCGCCCCCGAACTTCACCGCGACCATGTCTCGCGGGACAGCCTCCAGCAGGCGCACTCCGGCATCGAAACCCTGTTCCACGATATCGACGAGCCGCCCCTCTGACACCAGATCGAGCTCGACATCGGGATAGAGATCGAGAAATCGCGGCACGAGGTCTGTGAGCAGGATGCGGGCGCCGCCCTTGTTCGCGTTGATCCGCAGCGTGCCGCTGGGGGTCCCGCGTTCTTCCGAGAGGGTATCGAGCGCCTGGTCAAGATCCTGCAGAACCGGGTCGAGGCGTGCGAGCAGGCGCGCGCCGGCATCGGTCAGCGACACGCTGCGCGTCGTCCGGTTGAACAGCCGCACGCCCAGTTTTCCCTCCAGGCCGATGATCGCGTGGCTGAGCGCGGAGCGCGAAACGCCCATGACATCGGCAGCCCGGCGGAAACTCCGATGGTTGGCCACCGCTGCGAAAGCAGCCAGATCGTTCAGACTCGGACGCATCATTCGTGATCACTCTTCACCACCTTATCCCATATTGACGATCTTATATCACCAATATCGGCGATCTACATCGGGAGGTACACGAACGAGGAGTTCACATGCCAAAGACATGGTTCATTACCGGCGCCACTTCGGGCCTCGGCCTTGAGATGGCGCAACAGCTGCTCGCCGAAGGTCACACGGTGGTAGCAACAGCCCGCCGCCCCGAAGCCCTGGCACAGCTCAGGCAGGATCACTCCGCCCACCTGGATGTTGTCCAACTCGATCTTGTTGAATCGGACAGCATTGCCTCCGCCATCGAGAGTGCTTTTGGGCGACATGAACGGATAGACGTGATCGTCAGCAATGCGGGCTATGGCCTGTTCGGGGCTGCAGAAGAGCTCACGAAGGCGCAGATCGACCGGCAGATCGCCACCAATCTTGCCGGCTCCATCCATCTGATCCGTGCCGCGCTGCCCCTTCTCCGAAAGCAAGGCGGCGGACGGATCGTTCAGGTTTCCTCCGAAGGCGGGCAAATCGCCTATCCGGGCTTCAGCCTCTATCACGCGACCAAATGGGGCATCGAGGGTTTCGTCGAATCCGTCGCACAGGAAGTGGCCCCTTTCGGCATCGACTTCATCATTGCCGAGCCGGGACCGACGGGCACGAATTTCGGCGCCAACCTCGACCGTGCAGAACCCTCGGCTGCCTACGAGGAAACCCCTGCCGGCGCCGTTCGCCGCGCGATCAGCGACGGACGTTTCGAGATCAAGGGCGACGCGGCGCGGACCGTGGCTGCAATGATCGCGGCCGCCGAGAGCGCCGCACCGCCATTGCGGCTGGCGCTGGGCAGCACGGCCTATGCCTCGATCTCACAGGCGATTTCCGCGCGCCTGGCAGCTCTTGAGGCGCAGCGGAGCGTGGCCGATTCCGCCGACCGGCAGGATCCGTGACCCACCTCAGCGGCCTGGAAACACAGACATAAAGAGAGGACAGACATGTCCATTCGACCAACGTTATTGGCGATCGCTCTCAGCATCGCGTCTTCGTATGCCTTTGCGCAGACCGCCGCCGAAAATCAGGTATTGGGCACCTGGAAACTGGTGTCGGCGACCATCGATCCGGGTGGGCAAGATATCCCGGCCTATGGTCAGAACCCCAATGGCCTGCTCGTCTTCACGCCGGACATGCACTTTTCGGCAGTGATCACCGATGCCGATACCCCGCGCTTTGCCTCCGATGCCCGCGGCGAAGGGACGGACGAGGAAAACCGCATGGCCGTCTCTCGCAACATCGGCTTCTTCGGCACCTACACCGTCGATGAGACGGGCGAATTCAGCGGCAACCGGGTCGAAGGCGCGACCTTTCCAAACTGGGTTGGCAGTGTCCGGACCCGTGATGACCTGACGCTGGTCGTCGACGGCGACCGCATGACCGAGCATTTTCGGCGACCGGAAGGGACCGAAATCAGGATCGAATGGCAGCGCGTCAAATGAGGCATGAAAAGTGGACGGTTTGGACGCGCTCTCGCCCCTGCGCCGCTGTGTTTGAGACGGTTGCAACCGGCTACGGCAGGGCCCTGAGTTGCCGGTCTGCCGCTCGGGCCTGCCAGTCGTAGCTCCGAACGAAATCGAGAAATGCACGCATGGTCGCGCTCGGGAGGCGGCGGCTCGGATAGTACAGGAACCAGTGCGGCAATGTCGGGCTCCAATCGGGGAGGAGCTCAACGAGCCTGCCATTCAGGATATGGGGTTTGGCATAGTCGTCGAAAACATGGGCGATCCCTCTGCCGGCCAGCGCCGCCTGCAGCTCGTTGTGCGCCGAACTGACCATCAGGCGGCCCGTGGGCGTGACCTCTATCTCGTCCTCTCCGTCGGCAAACCGCCAGGTGACCAAAGTGCCACCCGGAAATCGGCGCTTGATGCAATCATGACCGACGAGATCGTGCGGCACCTGCGGCTCACCGTGCTTTTCGATGTAGTCCGGTGAAGCCACGATCGCATAGCGAAGCGCGGGGCCAAGCGGGAGCGCGATCATGTCCTGCGCCAGTTGCTTGCCGAATCTGACGCCGGCATCGAAGCCCTGTTCCACGATGTCGATCACCGCCGCGTCGCTGAAGATTTCAATGTTCACCTCGCGATAGGCATCCATGAAGTCGAACGCCAGCGGGCAGAGAAAATGATCGACCGCCGGCGCTGGCGCATTGATCCGGAGCGTCCCGGACGGTGTGTCCCTCAACTCGTCGACTTCCGCGATCGCCAGCCTGATGTCACTCAATGCGGGCGCGAGCCGTTCCAGGAGGCGTTTCCCGGCTTCCGTGGGAGACACGCTTCTCGTCGTGCGATTGAGGAGCCGGATGCCGAGGGTCTCTTCGAGCGCATTCATCGTCTGGCTCAGGGCCGATGAAGACACGCCGCGCTCGAGCGCCGCCGCGCGGAAGCCGCCGCAGCGGACGATAGAGACGAACACATCGAAGCTGTCGAGGCGAACAGGATTCATTGGGAAGTAGCGCTAATCAAGCTGGTCATAACTGCGTATCTTATCGGATCAATTGTCCCATGTCATGGTCGGTGCAACGTTGCCGATCGCGCCCTGCCCGCTTCCTTTCGCCGGTCATTTCCGGCCCCGCACCAATGAGAGAAGCGGGAGTGCGCCCAACGAAGAAGGGAAGTCCGATGAATGCCTTCACTCTCAATCGACGCGCTATCATGCTGTCCGCTGTGGCAGGTGCATCGAGCATTTTCGTCCCGGCTTTGGTCGGCTCCAGCAGCGCGAATGCCCAGGCTGCACCCTCACTGAGCGGCAACTCCGGTCACTACCGCTTTCGGGTCGGCGAGATCAGCGCGACCGTCCTGAGCGACGGCGTTATCGGCGGCCCGCCGCGTATCTATGCGAGCGACGCGCCGGAGGTGGAGCTTGAAGAGGTGCTGCGGCAAGCATTCCTTCCCACCGACCACCTGACGCTCAACCTGAATACGCTTCTGATCGAAACCGGTGGCCGCCGGATTCTGATCGAGGCCGGCGCGGGCAAGACGATGGGGCCGAATGGCGGCCGGATCTTCGACAACCTCGCGGCGATCGGCCTGAGCGCGGCGGACATCGACACGATCGTCATCTCGCACACCCATCCGGACCATGTCGGCAATCTCAGAACCGCGGATGGCGGCAAGGCCTTCCCCCGCGCCACGGTCTTCGTGCCGAAGGCGGACTGGGATTTCTTCGTCCGCACCGATCCGGATCTCTCCTACATGCCGGTGCCCGAGGAGTTCCGCCTGCGTTTCGCGGCGAACATCAAGAACAGCCTCGAACCGGTCATGAACGATGTCGAGCTTTACGAAGCCGGCGCCGAGATCGTGCCGGGCTTCACGACGCTCGCCGCCGCCGGCCACACGCCGGGCATGGCGACCTTCCTCGTCCACTCCGGAAACGATCAGCTGCTGCTGACAGCGGATCTTGCCTACCACCCGGTCGTCAACGTCGACAATCCCTGGCTTCCGGGTCCCGACCGCGACAAGGAAACCGCGCTCGCCTCCCGCCGGCGCATCTTCGACAGGGCGGCAACCGACCGCATCCCGGTACTCGGTTTCCACTTCCCCTTCCCCGGCCTCGGCCGGATGCTGAAGACCGATGGCGGCTACGCCTGGGTTCCCGCGAACTGGCAGTTTTGAGTTCAAGAATATTCGAACAGGAAACCTCTCATGGATCAGTCAAAGATCAATCGCCGCGGTTTTCTCAGAACGCTGGGAACCGCGGGAACCGGGATATATTCCAGCCTCATCAGGCAGGCGCAGGCAAATGCGGCACAGCGGTTGCGTTAACCGACTGCGCCGCGCGATCATCAATTCAGGACCGGGAGACCGACCTTGTTCTCCACCCGACGCTCGCTCCTGACGGCCTTTTTGACGCTGCCTCTCATCGATGCCGCCAGGATGAGGGCGTTCGCGCAAGCCGCACCCGATTTGCCGCTGACACTCTCCTGCGACGATGGGGACGACCTCACCCTCGAAAGTGAGGCCGGCCCCTTCTTCCGGCCGAACTCGCCGTTCGAACGCGATCTCTATCCCGACGCGCCCGGTGGCGAGCGGATCACCGTCGCGGGGTTCGTCTTCGACAATCACTGCCGGCCACTCGCCGGCAGCCTCGTCGAAATCTGGCATGCGGACGAAAACGGGGACTATGACAACGTCGGCTTCCGCCTGCGCGGACACCAGTTCACCGACGCGCAGGGGCGTTGGTGGTTCAATACGATCGTGCCCGCGCTTTATCCCGGCCGAACGCGTCATTTCCATTTCAAGGTCCAGCGTCCCGGCGGTCGTGTCCTCACCACCCAACTCTATTTTCCCGGAGAGCCCGGAAATTCCAGAGATCGTCTCTTTGACGAGACGCTGCTTCTCGACATGAAGGAAACCGGCGACGGTCGGTTCGGAAGGTTCGATTTCGTGGTGTGACCGCAAGAAAAATGGGTCCGGTACCGAGCCCGGGCTCAAGCTGGCGAGGTTCGTGCTGACCCTACAAAGTGGCATGGCGATCCGCGCCCGTGACGGAGCGGAACGCGCCGAACTCGCGTCTGTCGCGGAAATCACCCTGGCCGGCTGGGACCAAATCACGGCCGCGATTGATCACGGGATACAGGGCAAGGCCTGATCCTGACGGCAGCGAAGGGCTTATCGCTTCAGGGACTGCCCGCGGTCGTGGCGCGTGGCCGACGAATCTTGCGACGCTGGATGCGGTAGACGGCAGCCGGAGGCACGTTTGCGAAGGTACCCCCCAGATAGGTGGCCTTGAGGCCCAACCGGTCGAGCAACGGACGCGATACCGGACAGCGCGGACCATATGTGAACTGATAAAACGCACCGTTGGCACGAAGATGCGCGAAGGCGCCTTCCAGGATCGAATAGACCGTTCGCGGCGCCATCGAGAGAAGCGGCAGGCCGCTGATGACGGCCCCCGCCGGGGTGTCATGGAACAGCTCAACATGGCGCAATCGCGCCGCGTCCATGCACAAGGTCTTCGCGCGCGGGAAATCGGCATTCAGCTTCGCGGCAAACTCCTTGCCGAATTCGATGAGCGCGAGGTTCTCCTCGACAACGCCACGCGCCAACAGCGCGCGCGTGAACACCCCCGTTCCGGGGCCGAGTTCGAGGATTGGCCCGGTTTCCGCAGAAACCTCCGACACCATCAAAGCCGCCAAGGCCCGTCCCGATGGCGTCACGGAGGCGACCCTGAGCGGTTCGGATAACCAGGCGCGGAAGAACTGGAGGGTCTCTGACGACTTGTTCAGCATGCTTGATCTTCCGAGGAGGCCTGGCGCCAATTGGTTCGCCCAAGCAGGCGCCAGATCAGCACGGACAGCGCCTCAACCGCCAGAACGAGGAGCAGAAACTTGATCGCCAAGACTGATGCATTGAGGCCGGGGATCGACCGGGCGGCCGTGTAGCCCGCGGCGAGGAACACCCCATTCCACAGGGCGATGCCCAAAAGAGTGCCGGTCGCAAAGCGCCATGCATTCAGGCGAACAAGCGCAGCCGCCAGCGGCGCGACGAAGCGGACTGTCGGGATAATCTGCGCAACCAGGGACAGGCTCCGGTCACGCGCTCGAAAGGAGATGAGCATCCTGTCGATGCGCTTCGATGACAAGCCAAGGAGCCGTCCAACGCCATACAAAAGCCTGGCGGACACACCCTGCCCGACAGCCCGGACGACGAGGAACAATGCCAGACTGGCGAGCACGCTTCCGCAGGTAGTCATGATGAAAGCGGCCGGAAACGACCAGTTGCCTTCGGCTGCGGCCATACCGATGGCAACCAGCATGGCATGGGACGGCAAGGCCGGGAGGACGCGTTCCGCCAGTCCGGCTGCAAACAGGCCGAGCATCCCGTAAAGAGCGATCCAGTCGACGAGACTTGCGAGGGGGTCCATCCGTCACGCCTCCGCGGCAAGGCTGGACCCACTCGAATTGGCGTTGAGAGGCGTTGCCGCCGCCGCAGCGAAATCAACGTTCGCCAGCGTTTCCGAGACGTCCCAGAGCCGGCGGGCGACGTGGAACTCCCGTGCGGCTGCCGGGATTGCCGCCTCGCCCGGATAGCCGCGCGTCTCCGAAAACCTGTCGGGACCGTAGTAGCGGCCGCCGCGAGCCTCTGGTGACGTTGCCGCGAACAACGTTGGCAGGGCGCCCTGCGCCGCCGGCTGAAACAGAAACCACAAGATCGACCGCAAAAGTCCCTGGGCACTGTATCGCCCCGGGGCGTTGTGCAGAAGGTCGGTTCGCGAAATCCCGGGATGGGCAGCAATACTCATCAGGCCCCAACCGGCTTCATCGCCGCGGCGCTGAAGTTCGAGCGCGAACATCAGGCAGGCGAGCTTGGATTGCGCGTAGACGGGCATCGGCCGATAGGCCTTTTCGGCCTGAAGATCATCAAAATTGATGGTGGCATTTCCGCGCGCGGCGACACTGGACAGCGTGATCACACGAGCATCCTGCCCACGCCTGAGTAAGGGCAACAGATGCGCAGTCAGCGCGAAGTGGCCGAGATAATTGGTCCCGAACTGGAGTTCGAACCCATCCGTCGTCGTCTGGCGCTGCGGCGGCGTCATCACGGCGGCATTGTTGATCAGAGTGTCGATCCGCTCCCGGCTGTCGCGCAACCGCTGCCCGAATGCGGCGACAGAAGCGAGATCCGCGAGATCAACGGGTTCGAAGCTCACATTCGCATGCTTCACCGACTGTCTGATGCGGGCAACGGCGTCGCTTCCCTTGCGAGGGTTTCGCCCGGCGATAATGACGTCGCCGCCTGCGCGCGCAAGCGCAAGAGCATCATGGAAGCCGAGGCCGCCGGTGCCCGTGACGACGATTGTCCTGCCGTTCTGGGACGGCATGTCCTGGGTGGTCCAGTTCTTTCGCATCCGGAAATTCTTTCGTCGCCGTTAGGAGGAAGCTGCCTGGAGCGGCTGCAAGACGGCTTCAGCCAGCGCCGCCTCGCGCATCGGTGCCGCCTTGGCCCGGTAATCGGCATCCATCGCCAACTCGGCAAAGGCCCGGCGGGTGGGGTAGCGGACGAGAGCCACCGCGTCCCAGGCCTGTCCGGGCTCTGCCGAAAGAGCCGGGAGGCCACTGCCCACATAGACGATCTCCGCCCCGAACCGGGCGACGATCGGTGTGGCCACGGTGAGGTAGTCCGCGTAACGCTCCCGGCCGCCGTCTTCCTGGAACCGCAGGAGATTCAGCATGACGACGGGTCGTCCGTCGTCTTCGTTCAGGAAGCGATCGAGCGCATCTTCAATGAGCGTAAGCATACCAACCTCGGATCTGGGATCATTGACGGGTTCAGCCTGACGCAGCCGTTCCGGCGACCGTCCTTCTCGGAGGAAACCGGCAACGCGCTGGTTGGCGACCAGAAATCCAGGCTAGATGGTGTTCCCAACGATCAGAATATCCGAACCTTCAAGAAATTTGCCTATTCCTGCAGATTGGGGACACCTTCGGACGTTCAGGTGCAGCTTTGGCGGCACAGGCGACTGGAGCCCACAGGACGTCGTCCCGTGCGGCCGCCGTTAACGCGCATATCGAGGATCGCGGCAGCGGCCAGGGCCTGTTCACAACGCCAACGAAGGGTTCAACTTCGTCCGGTCGATGCAGAACATGTGAGGAGGATCACCAAAAGCCGCTCCTGGCAGTATTGCCGGGAGCAGTCGCTCTCAGGACATGGCGAGGCCGCTACGCCGTTTGTATCCTGCGACCGACATATTCGCTGTAGAGGCGCTGCTGGTTCATGACGTCACGCTTGGGAGCAACGCCAAACATCCGGGAATATTCGCGGCTGAACTGGGACGCGCTTTCGTAGCCGACCTGATAGGCGGCATCGGCGACGTTTGCATCTTCCGTCACCATCAGACGTCGCGCCTCAAGCAGGCGCAATTGCTTCTGGAACTGCAGCGGCGTCATCGACGTCATGGCCTTGAAGTGCTGATGGAATGACGATTGGCTCATTCGGGCCACTTCCGCCAACTCCTCCATACGCAGCGTCCGGGTCATGTCCTCATGCATGAGGTGGAGCACTTTGGCGATCCGCGCCGCGTTCGACTCGGGCTCGACCAGCTTGCAGAGTTCACCGCCATTCGGACCGCTCAAAAGCCAGTAGCAGATCTCGCGCATGATGGACGGAAAGAGGATCGGGATCGCCTTCGGCGTCTCGCACATCCGCAGAAGGCGGAGGACACACTCGGCTAGAGGCTCATCGACCTGCCGCACGAACAGGCATGGACTGGAACTGGCCGGGGGCGCCGGGGGCACGTCGAGCTGTTCCAGCACGTCGCGGATCATCGCCACGTCCAGCTCAAGGGTCAGACCGGTGTATGGCGCATCCGGGCTTGCCTCGACGATGTGTCCCGTCGCCGGCAGCGTCATGCCGACTGCCAGACACTCCATCGCGCCGTAGCGAAGCGTGTCTTCCCCAAGGATGATTTCCTTCGCCCCCTGGACCACGACGCAGATCGACGGCTTGTAAACTTGCCGCATCCGCATTCTTTCCTTGAAGGAACGGACGATATTGAAGCTGCCGATCGGCGTCGGGAACACACCCTGCCCCCCGCCCTGCGCCTCGATATAGGCAGTGATTGCGCTAAACAGCGATGGCGGCACACGCACCTCCGAAGTGTCGCGAGGCCAGCGCAGCACCCGGCCCTCAACGGGCAACGTATCGCCGCCTGCAGGATTGGGCAAGTTTTTTGAGGCTTCCGGCATTCTGGTCATCAGACACTCCATCTAGCTTGAGGATGCGAACCAAGCGAGGAGTGCATCGAACATGACAGAAGCCACCGCGCAGTCAATAGATCGACCAAGAACTTCTCTTCTCCATTCCAAATACCCACAAAGTGAATATGTGCGCGGCAGGCGCATGGCTTCTATCTTCATTACACTTCTTCTCATCAACGCATTTTCCCAGATCGACAGAATACTGCCTTTCATTCTAGCCGAGTCCATCAAAACCGACATGGGTTTGAGCGATACCCAGATTGGCCTGCTTACAGGCCTCGCCTTCGCGGTATGCTATTCGCTGCTGTCGTTGCCTCTCGCACAAGCCTCAGATCGCGGATCGCCCCGCTTCGTCCTGGTCTCGTGCATTCTGCTCTGGAGCGCGATGACGGCGCTCGGTGGCTTTGCCGCAAGCTTTCTGCTGCTGGCATTCACACGTTTCGGCGTCGCGTTCGGAGAAGCCGGCGCGGTGCCTGCCGGCCATGCCCTGATCGCCCGCAAGATCCGGCCCGAGCGTCGCGGCCTGGCGATCGGGCTGTTCGCGATGGGCATTCCTCTTGGCACCATGGTCGGCTTCGCCGCGGGAGGTGCAATCGGCGACACGCTGGGATGGCGCACCACCTTGATCGGCGCCGGAGCCATCGGCGGGCTGATTGCCCTGCTGGCCTTCGTTGTGCCGGGGCCGACCCCGACGCTCGCGCGCACGGCCGCCAATAGCGAACCTTTCCTGCGATCCAGTCGACGATTGCTGGCCTCCCCGGCATTTGGCTGGCTGTTCATCGGCGCCATTTTCCTCGGCTTCGCCGCAGCACCCTTCTACGCCTTCTCCGCTCCGTTTCTCATCCGCACGCATGGCTTCAGCGCGAGCGAGGTGGGACTGGCCTTCGGTCTCCTGCAGGGCCTGATGGGCATCACCGGCACACTCCTGGGCGGACGCTGGTTCGACCGCGCGGTGAGCTCGGGCACCGGGAGAGTGCTCGGACCTCCAGCCATTCTCTTCCTGATCGCCAGTGTGACCACGAGCGCGGCGTTGTTCGCGCCGGCGGGCTGGTTATCGATCGCCTTGCTGGTGCCGGGGATGCTGTCCTTCTCATTCCTGCTGCCATGGGCCTTCGGCTCAGCCCATCTCGTGGCCGGCGAGGGCAAGCAGGCGCAGGCGTCCAGCCTCCTGATGATCGGCTCCGGCCTTCTTGGGCCAGCGCTCGGGCCGCTCATCGTCGGCATCGTCAGCGACGCGGTGACGGCTTCGCAGGGACCCAATGGCCTTGGCTTCGGGCTGCTGGTCGTCCCGATCGCGAGCGTCCTGACAGGCATCGCCCTGCTGATCGCAAACCGGCGCATCGCCGCTTTGCTTTGACGACGACGACTTTCGCCTCCTCCCGAGCGGCCGACAAAATGCCCTGGCCCGCCCATCGCCGGGCATGGCCGCACCTGTCGCAAGCAAACCACTCATCTCGAGAAAGGAACCATCAGAATGTCCGATGCCGATACCTCACGCCGCACCTTCATGGCCCTCGCGGCGGCCGCTCCCGCGACTCTCGCCATGGGAAGCACGGCTTCGACCCAGGCAGCCACGGTCGGCCCATCCACTCTCCCCGGCGCCGGCAGGGCAGCTGTCGTCACCGGCTCGTCGCGGGGCATCGGCGCTGCCACCGCCAAGCGTCTGGCGCGCGATGGCTTTGCCGTGACCGTGAACTACCTCACGAACCGTGATCTCGCCGACCGCGTCGTGGCCGACATCGAGGCGGCTGGGGGGCGCGCCATCGTTCGCCAGGCCGACGTCGCCGATCCCGCAGCGGTCAAGGCTCTATTCGACGCCAACGACGAGGCGTTCGGCGGGGTTGATGTCGTGGTCAACAACGCTGGCATCATGAATGTCGGCCCCTTTGCCCAGATGACGGACGCGGCCTTCGATCGAATGATGGCCACCAATGTCAAAGGCAGCTTCAACGTGCTGCGCGAGGCGGCGCGACGGACGCGTGACGGCGGCCGGATTATCAGCCTGAGCTCCAGCATCATCAAGACGCCCCCCCCGGCCACGGGCGCGTACGCCGCCACAAAAAGCGCCCAGATGCTCTTTTCCAGCGTCCTTGCGAAGGAGCTGGCCGGTCGCAACATCTCGGTCAACGCGGTGGCGCCTGGCGCCGTCGACACGCAGCTCCTCCGTCAGCACGGCGAAGAAGCGCTCCGCGGAATTCCCGAACAGACCCCCCTCGGTCGCCTGGGCCTGCCGGAAGACATCGCCGGCGTCATCGCGCTTCTTTGTTCGCAGGACGGCGCCTGGATCGACGCTCAGATCGTATTCGCAAACGGCGGGCTGGGGTGACGGAAAGCCACCCGCCGATGACCAACGGGCGCATCGCCGCATCGCCGCATCGCCGCATCGCCGCATCGCCGGGACGAGAGCGACACCCAGGCTGTCCTTGGCAATGTCACGGCGACGTGTGGACGCGCGGCCCGCTCTGGCACACGGATGCATCGGCAGAGGGTCTCGCGCCGCCAACTCTCGACTTGATATGTCGGAGCCCCTTCCTCTCAATCCATGGGAATGCGCGATGAAGTACAAAACGCTCGGCAATACTGGCCTGTTCGTCTCCGAGATCTGCCTTAGGTCAAACTGTCAGAAATATAGCGGCAGCTTCTGAGAGTAAGCAAAAGTTCCTGAGCGACCGATGCCAGGGCACAAAGCAGGCTCGCCTTTGCGCACCATTCCACGCCAGAGCACTCCCACCCACCGGGTCGGGTTTGCATCATCCTGAGAGTGCGCGCAGACCGGTCCCGCGGGGCAGATGGAGTAGGCCAGCTCAATGGGAGTGAAAGACGGACGAGAACGGCAATCACGCGAAGGCGAAAACCGCCACCGAAACGATACCATTGCCGCCGTTTGTATCCCTCACTCCCACTCGATTGTTAAAAGGCACACAACCCATTGAAATTGCTTGTAAATGGTTTCTGATGGGGAGAAATTGCCGACGCAGAGGCCGTCAAAAAGTTACGCTTTTGATTTTAAAGGCAAAATCGCCGGAAAAATATTTTTGGCGTCTCGCCAACTATCGGAGCCAATCGGCCGATTTTCGCTCTCACGGTGTTCGGTCGCACACTCGACTCGATCGCAAAAAGTACCGTCAACATAATCTATCACGCCCCGCTAGAGCGATCCATCCATCGCAAACCAAAAGAGCTGGCCTGCTCCATCCACACTTTGTCGCGCCATCATTCATGCAAGCCCCAGTTTCGATCAGGGTCGTTGCGTCGATTGTCGGCCTCCGGCGGGACCGTCTCGGAGTGCCGAGGCTGACCATCCGATCCTATCCAGTCAAACCGAACGCGCCAACCGGTGCTCTTCCCGCTGTTGCTCTTGTAGCCAATGACCTGCTTATGCACCGTGATGCCCGCCAACACCATCGAACCTGATCCGGTGCCACTGTTAGCAATAAAAGCGCTGTCGATCAGGCGATGATCCATGAGATCGCGCTCTAGAATGAGCGATGGGTTTTTAACCGCTTGCTCCCTCCTCCTTCTCTCCGCGAGCTGCTCCCTAAGTTTGCCTCCTTCGGCAAGATAAGCCTCTGCTTCCGGCGCATTCGTTGGCGTACAGCCTCTCTTCATTGGAAGGCGTCCGTCCTTGTAGGCTGACAGGATCGCCGCGGCCGCATCAGGACCAACCTCAAGAACGAGATCGAGCCAATTCCTTTCGCGCATGTAGATATCGGCGCGATCAGCTTTCGACAGAACACCTCCTTCAAGGACGAGCTTTCTTGTCTTAATGGGCATGATGCCAGGCAGGCTGGCTAGGAAGTCCGTGAGAGAGTGCATCGCCAACCCCATCAAGTCATTTCGTAAGCCACTGACCGTAAGCTTCGACATCGATCATTGGTACGGTGCCGCTAAACTGAAGCTGCGATATCAACTTGAACAAGAACGCCGTCGCCGGCTTGTTCTCGTTGACGAACTTATAGCTCGATACGGCTTGATCGAAGAAGAAATGGCCGTGCGACGCGACACAACCCATATCGAGCCGCCCGTCGCCGATATTGGCTACCAGGGATTTCTCAAATGAGGCTCCGAGCGCGGGGCTCCATTCGCTTTCAAAGGTCAGGAGGCCGCCTAGGATCGGGATCAAGGGTTTCGCCGGATAGACGCCGTGGGCGTATGGAATCGGAAGGCTCGTGCGGTGGAGGCGTCTGACGCTTGCAATCTTTTCCTGCGCGTAGGCGACCAAGCTAGCGTCCGCCGTCTGCTTTGCCTCGAAAACGGCGTAGACGCTTTCGGCCGGGATGATTGTCTCGTTCTCATAGGTGAAGATGAACGGCGAATACTGGCGATCGAAGATCACGACATCGATCTGTTGGCTGAAGTTTCCCAAGCTATCGACCACATGCGCCTTGGCGGCCTGATAGCGCTTCGGCAAATACGTCTCCAACATGCTGATCCAGACATTCTCGCTGGCATCGCCCTTCGTCCCCGGATGGTTGAACGATTTCCGGACGGTCGCGAGGCGCTGCTGAATATCTTCATGCAACGAGGAGAGAAGCTGGGACAAGGACCATTCCGACATCGGCAAACCTCACTGAGTTTCTGTTGGCTACCGTTACGACAGCGGAAATTTCGGGCCAAATAATTCACGCCAGGCGCGCAACGCCTGGCCGTTCCGGCCGCGGCGGACATGGTCGATTGCAAGAGTTGCTTCGCGTTCTGCCGCGAGCAGAAGATCGCGCGCCCGCGTCTTCCGCGCGGTGTCCATGCCGTTGCTGATCGGCGGGCCAAGGCCGGCGGGGTCGGGCCACTCATCGAAGATCCGGGCCGCGAGCGTCGCAAAGAATCCCTGGATCTCCCGGTCAAAGCTGCCACCCCAGCCGCCATAAAGGCATTGCATTGCCATCACTTCGATCAAGAACGAAGGCTTCACCGGCTTCTCGCCATGCTTGGGATTATTGTTCCAATATTTCACCATCCGCACGAGTCCCTTCCATTCGTTGGAATAGGCCTGGTGCGCGGCGGTGGCCTCCGCTGCATGGGTCTGAGGGTTGGTCCCAATCCACTTGCCGAGTTCGTTGTCGGGAATCTCGAAGTCGTCATCCTTGTCGAACGCAGGGACGACATCGACGCTGATGACGCGGTAATCGGTATTGTCCTCGGCATCGGCCTTCACGCCGAAATCGACGTTGATTGAGCGGTTCTGCTTCCTGGCCTTGTCACCATATTTTTCGACGAGGGCATTGTGAAAGTCGGTCAACACCACAGACGGCGCCTTCGAGCGGTAGTGATCCTCTGAGGATTTCAAGACGAAGAATATGTCGACGTCCTTCAACGGCTTCGTCTTGGTCCAGCGGGCATAGGATCCGGTCAGGAAACTCCGATCGATCTTGAACTTGGTGTCGAGATAATCCCGGACCTCTTTCTGGCGCGCCGAGGCGTTTGCCTGCTCTCGATCGTTCAACTCCAGGCGGCTTTTGAATTTGCGAAACGCTTCGTCGATCGTGAGCATCAGGCTCTCCTCAGATAAGATGTGCTGGCGCCGAGGCCGCTGTGCTCGACGGTCGTCCCGAGGCTTTGGCGAACCATGCCCTCCGTCGAGCGGCCGCTCGCCTTGCTCCAACCGGCCACGTCGGGACGGCCAGGCTTGCTTTGAAGAAGGAGTCGATACCGCGCCTCGCTCGGAACCAGCCCCGCCTTTCTGATGGCGTATTTGAGCTGTTCAGTATCCGTCCAGAAGCTGCCGTCGCCGCCGGACCAGCCGTAGGCGATGTCGATGTCCCACCGGAAAATCAGCGCGTCCGTTTTCGGATTGTAGATTTCCAGCTTTACGGTTTCGAGGTCGCCTGTGTTCAGCCAGGTCTGGACACCGCGCATGTGCAATTCCCAGTCGCCGACAAACTCGGTTGGATCGAGGCCCACAAGGCGGATGATATCCTTCAAGCTTTTGAGAATGTTGTCCGCCACATAGGTGACAGAGTGGGTATAAGTGTTGACGGCGACGTTGGTCATGAGCCCAGAAACCCTTTCGGATCGAACACAAGGGTCTGTGATTTCGCGGTCGCCGCCCCGTCGGCGCTGGAGACAGCCGCATCGAGATCGCGCGCCGTGATGCGGGTGCTGTGCTTCTTGAGCGCGCCCTGGACCCATGCGAGATCGTCAGCCAAGCAAGGCAGCGACACCCGCCAGTCCCCTTTCAGCGGGTCAAAGCCAAGGGCGTCTTCGTTCGCACCGGAACCCTCGATGGCGTCATCGTCATAGAGGCAATAGATCCGCGTGCGTGGACCATCGCAGGTCACCGTGATGGCGGCATACTTCGGCGCCTGATCAGAGATCACACTGGCGGCGACACCGGAGACGGCAAGAAGCTCCGTCCGTGCATCTCCGGCATTGCCCTGAGTCAATAGATCGACGATCGCCGTCCAGGTCCGTGAGGCGTCGCGCTCGGGCGTGCTCTTGAATGTGCGGCTGGCAACGGTGCTCATGACGCCTTGCCTCCCGAAATACGGCCCGACTTGGCGGCCCGTGCCGCAGCAAACAGATCTTCGATCGTCACACGTTCCGGATTCATGGCCGTTTGCGGGCTGCTGGCCAAAGCGTTGGCCACCATCTTGCGGATGGCGCGTCCGTCGAGCCCGACGCATTCGGCTGCGCAGCGGTCGAAACCCGGCGAGTTGGGCAATTTCGCTATCGCCGGGTAGGTCTTGCTGAGGCCGGTCAGGCAATCCTTCAGGATAAGCCCGCACGCTTCCCGATCGGGCAGCGGCACATGGACGACCAAGTCACAGCGCGAGGTGAAGGCCGCATCGACCGCCTGGGGAAAGTTGCTGGTGGCAAGGAACAACAGGTTCGGATGCCGCTCGGCCAGCGCATCGAGCTGAACGAGCACAGCGTCAGTCGCGCGGTGGATATCGATCGGATTGGCCTCCAGGCTCATTTTTGACCGGTCGGCGGCAAGCGTCTCGACTTCATCGAGGAGCACAATCGTCGGTCCCGCGGCGGCGGCTTCGGCGATCGACTGTGAGAACAGCTCCGATACCGCACGCTGGGTCTTGCCCATTGCCGAACTGGTAAGCGCGTGCGGCTCGACTTCGAGCAGGCGGAACCCGCCGCCCGGAAATGTTTCGGCGATACGATGCGCCAACCCCCGAGCAAGAGAGGTCTTGCCAGTTCCGGGCGGCCCGACCAGCAGAATCACGCCGTGTAACGGAATGACACTACGGTCGACCTTTCCGCGCATCGTGAAGTTCAGCATCGCCTGCGAGAGGAGCTGGGCCTTCATGCGCTCATCTAGGATGATCGAATTCCACAAGGCTCCGAGCGCGGGATCGGGAAGCCGGCGTGCGCGCTGGATACCCTTTGGTTGGTTGAAATCCTCGTTCTGCACCGCCGTCAGCTTTTGCATCTTCGTTTGCCTCGTGCCGCCTGCGGCGGTGGTTGAATGTGCCTCATAAAAACGCCGCGCCTGGACAGGCGCGGCGTTGGCGGTCAGCCCTTCGGCGGATTGGGATCGCGCCCGTGGCTGTCGCTCTGGCCGATGCGGCCATCCTTGTTATGGATGCGCAGTTCGGTTTCCTGATTGCGGCTCACCTGCCGGCCGTAGTCGATTGCATCTTGCTTCCTATCGAAATGTCCCGAGGCGCGCTCACCGCCGCCACGCTTAACATCCCAGCCACCATCGTGGTTTGGCACTACATGATGGGTATCTGGTCCGCGCTTATCCGCCATATCTTGATCCTTCCTCAGGGTGATAAAATAAAAAATACCGCTACTCCGAACTTAATATGGGAGGCGAAATGCGCGTTGTCAAGGACCACATATATCGCTACTCTGAACAGAGATGATTTGGAGTATGGAGAGCATGACGTGTCGACGCCACTAGGCGACAAGATCCGGGATCTGCGAAAGGCGAAGGGCTACACCCTCGACAAACTCGCTGAACTCGCTGAATCGAGCAAAAGCTACATTTGGGAGCTCGAGAACAAGAATCCGCCCCGCCCCTCGGCCGATAAGGTTGCAAAGATTGCGGCGGTTCTCGGTGTCACGGCTGACTACCTTATCGACACGACCGAGAAGGTCGGCGTCGAAGACGCCACAGACAACGCTTTTTTTCGCAAATACAGAAAAATGGACGCCGCTACCAAAGACAAGATTCGACGCATGGCTGACCTGTTGGGTGACGACGAATGACGCGCGCCCCGTCACCCGAGCGCTGGGCTTTCGAGATTACTCATCTCCTGAACGCTGTGTTCGGGGCGGATCGTTTTCCGATCGATATTCCGGCGGTGGCACGGGAATACACGGTGCAACGATTTCCAGATGACCCGATTATTAGCGTTCAGGGTGAAAATCTGCCGGGTTTCGATGGTGCGCTATTCAAAGCCCCGGCTGGCCGCAAGGGCTGGGGGATAATCTACAACAACCGGATCAGCTCGAAGGGTCGGATCAACTTCACCCTGGCTCACGAGTTCGGCCACTTCCTGCTGCATCGGTCGGCGTATCCGAATGGCTTCCGCTGCGGTGAACAGGATGTGGTTCGCTGGGATTCTGAATATGGACAGGTAGAGCACCAGGCAAACGTGTTTGCTGCAAACTTTCTGATGCCGCTCGATGACTTCCGCCGCCAGATCCCGGAAAGGGACAAGGTCGATCTCGACATGATCGCGCATTGCGCGGATCGGTATCGTGTTTCGCTCATCGCTGCGACATTGCGTTGGCTCAGCTATACGCAGAAGCGAGCGGTCCTCGTTGTATCCCGCGACGGTTTCATTCTTTGGGCCCGTTCAAGCCCATCCGCGCTGAAAACCGGTGCGTTCTTCCGCACGTCGTCAGGACCGATCGAGATTCCGGCGACATCGCTTCCCGTCAAACAGGACCTGCTCATTGATGGCAGGGCGACTATCGATCATGGGGCCGGTGTCTGGTTCCGAGAACCTGTGCGGGAGATGACGGTGTTCGCCGAGCAGTACGATTTCGCGATTTCGCTGCTTCTGCTCGATGACGCACGGCCATTCTCTTCCTTTGAATCTGAAGATGAACCCGATGTCTTCGACAAAATGATGCCCCAGACTGACCGGCGCGAATGGTGACGAGGAAGTATCGCGCTCGATGAAGATTTGCGTCACAGCGCTCGCTGGCTAATGGCTGGTGATTTTCGCACCGGGGACCTGGCAGGCTGTCGAGTTGACAAATTTATGCGGGTAGAAGACGGGCCGTCTCACGTTCACGGGTGCGCCATCAGCGTCGTCATGCGACGGCAGTTATAACCCAAGGTGACGAGTGTCTACTCGGCGGCGACTTTCGCCAGACCACGCAGAGAGAAGCGTCTGAAGCCGATGGCGCTGTTGATAATGCCGAACGCGAGTTTAACGGTCTGCATGCGTTTTCGGCAATGCGCCTTAGCTTGCTCTGTCTGCATTGCGCAGTCCCTCCATCGTGATGCCAACGCCGATCTTGTTCCGATCTCTAAGGCGATAAACAACTCTGGCTGGGTAAGAATCCCTAGCTTCGCTGGTCGATGACGAGAGCAACTTAACTCTGCGCCGTAGATTTCCACTTGTGTTCATGTTATGTTCCGATAGAGTTGCTAAACGGCAACACCGTCCCGGAAAGGACCAATTTTGGGACCGTTTGCAGGTAGGATGAATTCAGATGCTTGCGTGTCCCGAAACTCTGTCCCAAAAGAAGCTTATGAAAATAGGCTATGTGCGAGCTTCGACCGACGACGAGGACCTGAACCAGCAGCGCCGAGCCTTGCGCCTCGCTGGCTGCAGGAAGATTTTTGAGGATCGGACTTCCGGCACATCAACCAAGCGCCCAGGCCTCGACGAGGCGCTGGAACAGTGCGGCTCGGACGGTGTTCTCGTGGTCTGGAAACTCGACCGCCTCGGCCGCTCCCTTTCTCACCTCATCACCATTGTCCAGGAACTCGGCGACAAGGGCTGCGGCTTCCAATCCCTCTCCGAGAACATCGACACGACGACCGATGGCGGTCGCCGCGTGTTTCACCTAATGGGCTCCCTCGCCGAATTTGAACGGGCGCTGATCGCAGAGCGCACCAAAGCCGGACTGGCCGCGGCGCGCATGCGTGGTGTCCAGATCGGGCGCCGAAAGGCGATGAATGCCGAACAGGTGAGACGCGCGCGCGCCTTGCTGGAGGCTGGCGAGCGTCCGGCAGATATTGCCCGCACACTGCAGGTCGGGCGATCGACGCTCTATCGCGCACTCGACGTTCAACATGCCAGGGGAGGCCAAGCTGCATGAACGTGGTGCTGTCGAAACCGAAACCGCTTCGCGAGCCCAAGGCTCTGGACCTAGAGCCGATCCGTATTGAATTGACCCGTGCGCGGATAATGGCGCGCGCGTGGTCTGAAACTATCCCCGAAACAAGGCGCACCGGCCACGCTGCGAGGTTCGCGCGCGCCGCACTGGAAATATTTGCCGAAGAAGTCGCGCCGGGGGTGAAATTGAGCCCACCCTTCGCAAATACGAAAGGCAAGCTGGACGCCACGGCGGAGCAACTAGCCGACTCCATGGGCCGCCTTGCGGCCGCTCTGCCCATCACGGAGGGCTGCAATGCCCTGACTAGCCTCTACACGACCCTCCTGCCCGGCAAGGAGCGCAGCTCCCTCGGGGCGTTCTACACGCCTGCCGCATTGACCCAGCGCCTCCTTGATCTGGCAACAGAGGGCGGGGTTGACTGGAAAACGGCGCGCGTGCTCGATCCCGCCAGCGGTGGAGGCGCTTTTCTTCTGGAAGCGGCCGCAAGGATGCGCGCCAGCCTGGCAGGCAGCGAGCCCGCCTTCATCCTCGCACAGCTCGGCACCCGCCTTTCCGGCATGGAGTTGGACCCGCACGCAGCCTCTCTCTCGCAAGCCGCCTTGGAGATCACTCTTGCCGACCTCGCATGGGCGAGCGGCCGCGATGTGCCTGTATTCGTCAAGGTTTGCGACACGCTGGAAGAGCAGGCGCATGCGATCTACGACCTCGTTGTCGGCAATCCGCCCTATGGTCGGATACAGCTGACGGCCGCGCAGCGTGCCCGCTATGCTCGTAGCCTTTACGGCCATGCCAATCTTTATGGCGTGTTCACGGACATAGCGCTGCGATGGACACGCCCCGGCGGCGTCATCGCTTACCTCACGCCGACGAGCGTGCTGGGCGGGCAGTATTACGCAGCGCTCCGGAAATTGCTGGCCGAGGAGGCTCCACCCGTCGCCATCGACTTCGTCCATGCGCGCAAGGGCGTCTTTGAAGACGTGCTGCAGGAAACGCTTCTCGCCCTTTATCAGAAGGGCGGCGCCCGCACGCGATTCCAAGTGCATTACCTCAACGTCGACAGCGAGCGGCAGGCGCGGCTCACCAAGAACGGCAAGGTAGGCCTGCCCGCCGACGCTACCGCACCCTGGCTCGCGCCGCGGGAGCCCGCTCACGTCGCGCTGATCGCCGCGGCCGAAGATCTGCCGTCTCGGCTGGCTGACTGGGGCTATGAGGTTTCAACAGGCCCGCTCGTATGGAATCGCTTCAAGCCACAAATGCGCGCCAGAGCCGGCCGGGGCCTCCATCCCCTCATCTGGGCGGAAGCTGTGACCGCCGACGGCCGTTTCGTGTTCCGCGCCGACAAGAAGAACCATGCTCCCTTCTTCAAACCTGAAAAGGGCGATGAATGGCTGGTTGTCGACCGGAGCTGTGTGCTGGTCCAGCGCACCACTGCTAAGGAGCAGCAGCGCCGCCTCATCGCGGCCGAGCTGTCGCAGGAATTCATAGAGACGCATGGCGGCGTTGTCGTCGAGAACCACCTCAATATGGTGCGCGCGGTGGGCGCGCCGAAGGTCTCGCCGGCCGCCGTCGCTGCCGTTCTGAATAGCGAGACGATTGATCAGGTGTTCCGCTGCATCAGCGGCAGCGTTGCCGTTTCCGCCTTCGAGCTGGAAGCCATCCCTCTGCCCCCGGCTTCCGCCATGGCCCCGATCGAGCAATTGGTCCGTCGGGGCGCGACGCGAGCCGCAATAGAGAAGGCCCTGCGCGACGCCTATGGACTTAAGGCATGAGCCTCCCACCGCTTCTGCCTTGGAACGAGATCCATGCCCGGCTACCGGTGATCTTTCCGGAGGGATCGGCAAACCGTGATCGCTCGATTTGGGAGATTTCGGCGAAGACCATCTTCGTTATGATTTACGTTGGTGCCGTGGAAGGAACGGACAACTGGATACGCCCGGATCAGGTCACTCGCATGACCGACCAACAGGCCGGCCAGACCGGCGACGATGCGCGGCTGGAGTGGGCGAAGGCGTCGATCCGGCCGAGCAAGGCCGATGTGCCGGGCCGCTGGTACGCAGTAAACACGCGGGAATCGATCCGCGACGACACGATCCGATATGCGTTGATCCAGAACGGCGCTGTCATTGAGCGGCCTGGATTATCGACGACGTCGCCGGCCGGGCGGTACGCGCTGCAAGCCGATTTCGCGGCGCTGCTGACACCAGATCTGGACGAGGCAACATTCATCGCAAAGGCGGCCGCCTGGCGGACAAAGCACCTTAACGCCGGGGCGCTTGCGCGTATCGCCATCGTCCGCAAAGGCGCGGCCGGCGGCGGCGAATATGAACTCGTTACGTTTCCGAACGGCGAAACACGCCGGATGAGTACTGGTCCCAGCGCGGACATCTCAAAGGCCGTTATCGAGGTCTTTGCGTCGAAATTCCTCAAGAAGCCTGGTGTGATCGCCTTGAGCGAAAGCGGCAACAAGGTTGTTGCGCGGGATGACGAACTGGCCAAAGCAATCGGCCTGACGATCCCGGCCGACAAGAGCCTGCCCGACATTGTGCTGGTAGACTTGGGTCCCGCCCATCCCCTGCTGATCTTTGTCGAGGTGGTACACACCGATGGGCCGGTGAACGAAGCACGCAAGACCGCTCTACTCCAGATTTCGGAGGGCGCCGGGTTTCCATCCGAACACGTTGCCTTCGTGACCGCCTATCTTGATCGTGCGGGACAGCCCTTCCGCAAGACGGTCAGCAGTCTTGCCTGGGGCAGCTACGCGTGGTTTGCCTCTGAGCCGGACAGCCTCATCGTCTTCAGCGGAAAGCCGCTCTCGATCGAGGGCAGCTAAAGCTTCCCGGTGGCTCTGGTGTGATGTCGCGAGGCGGCCCTGATCCGTGTTGGGGAGACCCTGCGGGACGCCGTTCTCTGATCTAAGATCAAACGCCGGGGTTTCTGCGGAATGCGGGGTCCGGACCTCTTGGCAAACCAACAAGATTCACCGAATGGTTACCAGAAGAAACGCGATGTGATCTTGGGGGGACGCCGCTTTGCTCGAACGTATCCAGTTGTTGAGAAATATAGGCCAGTTCGACTCGGTAAATGCAGGCGCCCAACTCCCGTTCGCGCAACTTACGCTTATTTACGCGGAAAATGGGCGCGGCAAGACCACGCTCGCCTCGATCCTCCGTTCGCTCAATTCCGGCGCCTCCGAGCTTGTTCTGGAACGACACCGACTAGGCGCCGCTAATCCTCCACACGTCGTACTCGGCTTTGCAGGCGGTCCGATCCAATTTCAAAACGGCGCCTGGCCAGCCCCGATGCCGGAGATCGCAATCTTCGACGACGCTTTCGTAGCGGCCAATGTCTGCTCGGGCGTCGAAATTGCCGCCGGCCACCGCCAGAATCTCCATGAGCTGATCCTGGGCGCGCAGGGCGTCGTCCTCAACGCAACGCTGCAGGTCCACGTTGCGCGGATCGAGGAGCATAATCGAACCCTCACCCAAAAGAGCAACGTAATCCCGGCGGCCGCCCGCGGGGACCTAAGTGTCGACGACTTCTGCGCCCTCCCCGCCGATCAAAACATCGACGCGGCGATCGCCGTCGCTGAACGAAATCTCAGCGCCGGGAAGTCAGCCGACGCCATCCGACAGCACGCCGAGTTCTTGCCGCTCTCTCTGCCTGCCTTCGACGTCGCGGGACTGAACGATCTTTTGGCCCGTTCACTTCCTGATCTTGAAGCAGAAGCCGCTGCCCGCGTACGCACGCATCTACGCAGCCTAGGCCGGGGCGGCGAGACTTGGGTTGGCGACGGGATGGCGCGCATCGCGACGGCGTCAGAGGGCCACGACCACCAGGTCTGTCCCTTCTGTGCCCAGGACCTGGCTGCCTCTCCCGTGATCCGCCACTACCAGGCTTATTTCAGCGATGCCTATGCGGGTTTGAGAGCGTCCATCAACGACGTCGGCCAAGGCATCAACACCACGCACGGCGAAGAAGTGCCGGCAGCATTTGAAAGGGCCGTGCGCATTGCAGGCCAGAGCCGCACATTCTGGAGCGCTTTCACTGACGTTCCCGAATTGAACGTCGATACCGCCGCAATCCTGCGCGCCTGGACCGCCGCGCGGGAGGTCGTTCTAACTACGCTGCGCGCGAAGGCCGCCGCCCCCCTCGACCGCACGGAGCTGGCACAAGAGACCATCACGCTGATCACGGAATATGATGCCCACCGCACGGTCGTCGACACGATTTCGAATGCGCTCCAAGCGTGCAATGCGCCCATTGCGATCGTGAAGGAGCAGGCAGCCGCGGCCAATCTCGCCGCGCTAACCGCCGACCTCACGCGGCTGCAGGCCGTCAAGACCCGTCACAGCGATCCGGTCAACGCGTTCTGTGCTGACTATGTGGCCGAAAAGGCAGCGAAGACCGCTACCGAGGGCCAGCGCAGGCAGGCGCGCACGGCTCTCGACAACTATCGTCAAAACATCTTCCCCGCCTACGAAGCAGCCATCAACACGTATCTCCAGCGCTTCAATGCGGGGTTCCGGCTAGGCTCCGTAAGTCCCGTCAACACGCGTGGCGGGTCGTCTTGCAGCTACAACGTCGTCATCAACAATGTCGCGATAGCGGTCACTTCGGACGCCGGTCCAGCGTTCCGCAACACTCTTAGCGCCGGCGACCGCAACACCCTCGCGCTCGCCTTCTTCTTCGCCTCGCTCGACCAAGATCCGCAGCTCGCGCACAAGATCGTCGTCATCGACGACCCCATGACGAGCCTGGACGAACATCGCGCGCTGACCACCGTCCAGGAGATGCGCAGGTTGCTCGCACGGGTGAGCCAAGTGATAGTGCTTTCACACTCCAAGCCATTCTTATGCCAGCTCTGGGAAGGTGCAGATCCGGTAGGCCGTCAGGCAATCCTCATTAGACGTGACGGGGCCGGCTCCACTCTCGCCGCGTGGGACGTCAAACAGGACTGCATCACCGAACATGATCGCCGGCACGCGCTCGTGTCCGCCTATTTGAACGCGGGCGATCCGGCAGTAGAGCGCCGGGTGGCGGCGGCGCTACGCCATATCCTAGAAGCCTTCATGCGGGTCGCTTATCCAGCGGCATTCCCACCGGGAATGTTGCTCGGACCTTACCTCGGAATTTGTCAGCAGCGGGTCGGGCAGCAGAATGAGCTTTTGGTTCAGGCCGATATTGACGAACTGCGGGCAATTCTCGTCTACGCCAACCGCTTCCATCACGACACAAATGCAGCCTACGAAACCGAGGCGATCAACGACCAAGAACTCACGCACTTCTGCACGCGTGTGCTCGCGTTCGCGAAGCGCGGGTAGATAGATGGCGATGACGATCGACGTGTGGGATGTCGCGGCAATGCAGGAGTGGCTCACTAAAGTCATTCTTGCCGAAATCGAGAGTCCGACAGGAACGCGGGCGGCGTGGAGTGACGAGCGGTAATGGTCAAGCTATTCGTCGGCATGACCGATAGAGACTGGTATGATTACCTCTCCCGTCGGCCAGGAATCGAGGAAGTTAATTTCTGGCAGCCGAGCGGACGCACTAAATTCCGCGCGCTTCGCTCCGGTGAGCTCTTCCTGTTCAAGCTGCACAGCCCGAACAACTTCATTGTTGGTGGGGGAATATTTGCCCACGCCTCGCTCGCACCCACATCGCTGGCTTGGGAGGCTTTTGGCGAGTCAAACGGTGCAAGCTCCCTGCTGCAGATGCGCGAGCGCGTTGCTCGTTACCGGCGTGAGCCTTTCGATCCGCGAGCCGATCCCCAAATTGGTTGCCGACTTCTGGAGCAGCCCTTCTTTTTTCCGCCAGAGGACTGGATCCCTGTTCCGGAGTCCTGGGCGCCCAGCATTGTTGTGGGCAAGGGATTCGATACCGATGAACCCGAGGGGCGAGGTTTGTGGGACGCGATTCAGATCCGCCTTGCTGCGCGACAGCTCTCAACATCGGACGAGATTGTCCGTTTCGGACCTCCTCGGCTCGTCGCACCGCGCCTCGGTCAGGGAACGTTCCGCATCGCGGTGACCGACAGCTATGAACGAAGGTGTGCCGTGACAGGCGAGAAGACTTTGCCGATTCTCGATGCTGCCCACATTCGAGCCTTCTCGGAGGGAGGATCCCACGAGCTGAACAATGGAATGCTTTTGCGCACGGACATACACCGTCTTTTTGATCTTGGATATGTTACGGCCACAACAGATGGTCGGTTTGAAGTGGGGCGGCGCTTAAAGGAGGATTTCGACAACGGTCGACATTACTATGAACTTCATGGTCAGCGTCTTATTCAACCTGAGCAGATTGACGCCCGCCCCTCTGCGGAGGCGCTTGAATGGCATCAGAACAATCGGTTTCTCGGATGAAGCGGGTATCGAAGACAGGTCAAGTGAGAAGCGCTAGCGCGCCCGGAAAGCAACGCAGGCTGCCCATTCGCAAGCGCACAAACGCTATCGAGCGCAAAGGCGTAGCCCATGTTCGCACGGTGGTGGAAGACGCAAACTGCGTTTTCAAAGAGATCGACCGCGCCAGTGATTATGGCCACGACGCCTTCGTCCTCCTCGTGGACGACGAGGAAGTCACTCCAATGGAGATCGCGCTACAGATTAAGGCCGGTCGGAGCTTCTGCCGGGCGAAGACCTGTAAGTTTTCAGCGACCAGAGCGCAGCTCACTTTCTGGGCGCGGCATCCGTTCACCACTCTCGGCGTTGTCTACGATCCTGATGCCGAGTGTGCTTGGTGGGTGGATCTGAGGGAGGAAGCCCGTTCGCACAGTTCCGGAACCGCCGGCAAAACCGTGACCTTTTCGAAGCAGGATTGGAATAGGTTCGATGGACACGGGTTTGAGAAGGTCTTGCTACCTACACTTCTCGGCGAACCGCCGCGGATAAATCTTGAGACAGCTTTAGCCTGGGCGGTAGACGCGGATTCTGGGACCCACGACCTCGGCACGCGGGTGCTTCTCGCACGCTTCCGTCGGGAAACCGAGACATGGGAGGCCATTTTCCGAGAATTTCGCCGACGTGGCTCCAATGCGTCCTTTTCCGTGTATCGCGGTCTTGTCCGCATTATGGGCCATGCGGACGAGGGATATTTTAGCGACGAGGTTCCATGGTCCATCCGCAGCCCGCGTCAGGCCGAGGTAATGAGCTTCGGGAAGGCAGAGGTAGTTGCGCTCCTGCATTTTGTGGATGATCGGGGATTTGAACGCGGCTCTTCCGGTTATGGACTGTTCGCAATTATCCCCTCTCTGATTGATGGCTTGAAAATCCTTTGCGAGATCGCCAACGACGGCAACATCTCAGACGAGATCAGGAACCACGCTACTTTACTGCTAGCCATTCATACTGATGATCCACAATGGTGGTCGCTATGGCTACGGAAACGTCCGGTTTCAGTTGATCCGCCTCAACTTTGATTTCTCCTGCAAATGTACCGCGCTCAGCATAGCCTCCAATTCTGGAATATACTCTATGATCACTCTTGAAATCTTCGATGACGGCGGTGTTTTCCGTCATGGCGATGACTATGATCGGATCGTCGAGGAACTGGATGATGCGCTTGAACAGCGCGACGGCGGGACGCTCGCGCCTTCAAAGTACCTCAAGATGCTAAAGTCGCTCGTCGATCGTCACCCCCACTTCATCGATGGCCATGCCCATCTGGGCCATGCGCTCATGGAGGAAGGCAAACCCAAGCTTGCACTCCAAGCCTGCCTTCAGGGTTTGGAAGCAGGTGAGCGTGCGATCCCCGCCGGTTACGCCGGTTCGATCGAATGGGGCTTCCTGGAAAATCGCCCCTTTCTGCGCGCGGCACATGGCGTCGTCCTGTCGCAGCTCCGGCTTGGCCAACGCAAGAACGCTCTGCGACTGATGGAGAGGATGCTTGCCTGGAATCCCAACGACAATCAGGGCATCCGCTACCTGATTGGTCCGGAATATCTTCGCGCCGGAGAAACGGCAAAGGCCGAACGCATTTTCACGGATGAAGCCGCCCACTACCCGCCTTTTCACTATGAGCATGCCCTGTTGCACCTGAAGGCCGGTAATCACGTCTCTGCCGCGACCAAGCTGCGCCATGGTTTTGTCGCGAACGGCTATGTCGCCGAGATGTTGTCAGGGAACCCCGAGCCGCCGGCGCTTGCGATCTGGCACGGCTCGAACCTTGCCGAACCGGAAACGGCTCGGGACTATCTGAATCAATGTGGCGACCTATGGCAGCGAACACCGGATGCTATGGCCTTTGTACGCTGGCTGCATACGCATCCGAAAGTCCTCGCCGAAAGGGCCGCCGTCCTTGAATGCCAGGAGGCGCTGTTATGGGAGCACGACTTTGAAAAACGACAAATGCTGGGCTTGAAAGAGGAGGCAGCACGCGCGCGGATCGACGACGTGCTTTCGGCGGAGATCGTTCGGAAGAAAGCCGACCGTCATGGGTGCCCAATCCAACCATGGCTATATCAACGCACACGTTTTTGAAGCCGTGAATACGGTACCTAGGCTCAGGACTCATTGAATCCACCAAGTGACGATGGCTGCGATTGTAATTGCTGCCATGAAGACGTCAGCGCGGCGGTCGTAACGGGTAGCAATGCGCCGCCAGTCTTTCAGGCGCCCGAACATGTTCTCGATCTTATGGCGTTGTTTGTATTGGGTTTTGCAGAATTCGGCAGGTGCCTTTCGGCCCTTGCGCGGCGGTATGCAGGACGCGATGCCTTTGGCTTGGAGCGCGGCGCGATACTCGTCGGAATCGTATCCCTTGTCGGCAATCATTGTCGCACTGCCGCCCTCAGGCAGGACCGGATAGAGGATCTTGGCCCCGACGTGATCAGAAACCTGTCCCGCCGTCAGGCACATCGCGAGCGGTCGGCCTTCGCCATCGCACACAGCATGCAGTTTGGTGTTCAGTCCACCCTTTGTGCGGCCAATGTGGCGGGGAAGAAGCCCCCTTTTAAAAGGCTTGACGCTGTCCGGTGAGCCTTCAGATGCGTCGCGTCGATCATCAGCGTGTCCGGAGCGCCGCCACTCGCTGCCAAGTGACTGAAAATCCTATCGAACACGCCCAATTCGGTCCAGCGGCGAAAGCGGTTGTAGAGCGTCTTGTGAGGGCCATACCCCTTTGGGGCATCTTTCCATTGGAGGCCATGCTTCAGCACATAGATGATGCCCGACACAATCCGGCGATCATCCACACGAGGCACCCCGTGCGACTTCGGAAAGAATGGCTCGATCTTCGACATCTGGGAAGGCGAGAGCAGAAACAAATCAGGCATGGCAAACTCCTTTGCCACCCTGAATCACATATCACGCATCAATGCAAATTAATGGGTCCTGAGCCTAGCTTCCTTATTCTCGGGTTCATCCGACACCACCGAAGCGGCGCAACATACTTCATGAGGCGGGTCGATTATCAGAAAATCATATTTGACAAATAATCTGCGATAACTCGCCAAATATGACTTAAAGAGTGCAGGCTGTTTCTATTTCAGCGCCGACGAATGCAGCCTCGTAGTCGCGCGCCAACGCGCCGGAGACGCCAACCTGTCTGAAGGCTTCCCTCCATCCGTCCGAAACACGCTGCGCCGTTGTCCGGATGATCTCTCGTGCCTCCGCCTCGGCGATCTCGAAAAACTCGCAGGCTTCCAGGGCGAGGATGATCGACCGATCATGGGCCCCGCCCTCAAGGATCGCAGTCTCGAGATGCGGGTTGCGATCCGGTGCCGGATTCACGTCGAATACCGGCGACAAGCGCCACTGACCCGCTCCCACATAGAGGAAGCCATGGTTCTTCAGGTGATCGTCCTTGTTGGATACGATTATCGTGAAGATCAGACGCCGGTAGAGTTCGCGGAAATCGTCAGACGGATTAGGTGAATTAGACCGCATGAAATCGACGATCTCGGTATAGGAACCCAGATCCGCTCCCGTCTTGCCGAGCGCGGTGCGCGCGGAGATGTAAGGAATCCGTGCGGCCCCACGCCGGTCGAATCGCCGGATCAGCGCAACCGGGAACGGCGTGTCCGCCAGTTCCAGCCGTGCCTCGGGCGTGCGGATACCGCAGGCCGCCGCCAAGCGGAGGGTCGCGACCTCGACGCGCTCGATCGGTTGTTGATCGTGGACCGAGGTGAACTTCGCCAGCCACAGCGCATCGCCGTCCCTGACATTGGCTTTGGGGCGCGCGCCGCCGGAACCACCAGCGCCAGCCAGCGCCTGCATCTCCTCGGGAGAGATGTCCTTGCCTTGTTCATAGGCTCGCGCGATCGCCGTGATGGTTTCGAGATCGACCAGACGCGGAACGGCGTCCGCCGCCTTGCCGCGAATGACCTCACCTCTGTCATCCAGAAAGCGCAACGCGCCTTGCCGGCAGGCATCGTCGGAAAGCGTCAGATACTCGAATTCATTGAGACCATTGCCATAGGCACGTTCCAGCAGCCTTCGTCCCCAACTGTCCGGAGCCGCATCGGCGAAAACGCCCGCCAAAGCGTCGCGCATGTTGCCGGGCTGCCCCGAGGCGTGAAATGGGCCGGCCTCGAGAGGGAAATCGGGCTGTATGGCGAAGGCGCGCGGATTCTCGATCCATTCGGCGCCATAGGCGAAGGTCGAGAATTGACGCGGCCCGGCATGGGTGAAACGCAACTGGCCCACCGATGTCCGGCCTTCGCCAAGCGCGACATGGGCGACGAAATCGGCCATCAGAAGGAAGCCCCGTCAGGGTCCACAACGTCCTGCCGATCCTGCGTCTCCTCCGTCTGAGCCTTCTGCTTTTTCAGCCTTGCCGCGAAGGAGCGGCCCCTGCGCGGTCCGTGCTCCGCTGCCAGCGCCAGCCCCAGATCGTCCTTGCGGATATCGACCAGGTCAGCGAGCCGCTCCAGAAGGCCGAGCACAACGAGAACGTCGGCAAGCGTTCCGATGGCAACGCCCGGATCGCCCCGTTCAAGGCGGGCGATGGAACTTGGCGAGGTTCCCGCACGCACGGCGAGATCCGCCACGGCGATGCCACGCCGCAGACGCGCGTTGCGGATATCCTGGCCCAGCCGTTCCAGTGCTGGTTTCGCCTTGGGGGAACCCATATCAATCATCCATATTTGATAGATTGTCGCTATTAACAGATCATATATGACTAATTAGCTCCAAGGTCAAGAATTCTAGTCCGCGCCCGCCCGGTCCACCATCACCTCGTTTTGGCAATCTGCGACAGGCGGGGCGCAAACTGAGGAGCCGATATTCTCGATCTCCTTAGCCATTGGCGGTCAGTGCCTCGAGATAGGGCCGAACGACCGTGGCGACCGTTCCTCGCTCAGCCTGCCTGGCAATCTCGCCCGGCGTCGTCTTGCGCTGGCGCAGTGCTTCCTGAAGGCCTTCGATCGCCACGGACAGGCCAATCTTGTTCCGATACCGGAAGCAATCGGCGATCGTCTTTGCGACGCCGAAGACCTTCACGGTTACCCCCTCGACAGGATGGGTTTCAACACCCTCCGTCAGCAGACGGTCTGTGAAACGTACCAGCCGAATGGGCGTGCCTTCGGGTTTCGGGGACCAGTCCTTCTGACCCACGGCGAGCCAAACCTGCCTTGGGAGCTGATCCGTCAGACCATGAAAAGCCAGGGCCGAAACGAGGCAAACGACGCCCTTGGGAATCCGTTTGGCCGTCTCTGCGAGACTATGGTGAACGTCGAGGGGCGCGTCGGAAAGCTGATAAAGTCCTCGCGCGAGCCGAAGCACCTCGCCGTCGCGTTCCATGCGGCTCATGGTGGCGGCTGTTACGCCCGCCTCGCGCAGCTCTGCCAGGCGCGAAATGCCGCGCGCGGTCAGCACGGTATGGGCAATCTGGCGTTGGGACATGGATGATGGCACGATACGGATACTCGGAACATAGGACTTACTATCCGAGGATTTGTATCATTTTTCGCATGGCGAGGAAAGGTGCCAGGTAGAAGAGGCTGCCGCTCTACGACACGCGTTCGCCTCAAACGGACCCCTGAGCCAACAGCGACGACTGCTCACCGGGTCACCTTGTACATCCGCACCGGGAGGGGAAAGCCTTCCCCTGCGTCCGAGCCTTTGGTCTCGACCGACCCCTTCTGCGAGGCGGCTGCCCCGCAACACCCCGCTGAGAGTGAGAGAGTGGACTTGTTTCCCGTGACGGGTTGAAGGTCGGAGAAGAGGTCTCTGACGCCCGTCATGGAGATTGGTCCCATGAATATGCAGGTCCTCAATGCGCGCCGTGACACCAGCGGCGGTTACAAGGTCGATGTCGGCCGTGGCGAGCGGGTCGGCCGCGTCTCGTCAGAGTGGTTCTCGCGTCCGGCCGACGAGCGCTACCTTTCCTTGTCCGAGTTGGCCCACACGGTCCGCGACCGCACCGAACGCAGCCGGACGCGGGTGGTGGAGAGCGCGCTCATCCATGTCGAGGCGAACCGCAACGATTCGGCGCGGTTGGCCCTCATCCTGCCGGGCACGGATGCGGCAGTCGCGCCGACACACTGGTCCTTCGGACAACTCGCCAGCCTGGTCGGCGCTCCCGCCGCCTATCTCAGGCAGCTCCCAGCCGCACTTGCCGCCATCAACCTGCAATACGGCCTGACCTCCAATCGGGCCGAGCAGATCAAGACGCTCGAAACCGATACTGGCCGTGTCGAACTGCGCGCCGTCACTGGCCCGGACTATGGCCGCATCTACGATCACGAACTGATCGAGGCGGTGCAGCGCATTGCCGGCAACGGCACGGGCGACACCCGCTGGAAGGTGCCGGGCGTGCTCGACTGGTCGACCGGGATCTACAATCCGCGCGTGGACATTACCAAGGACACGACCACGCTCTATGCCTCCGACCGGGACGTCTTCCTGTTCCTGGTCGACGACCTGAACCCGATCGAGGCCGGCCGACTGCCGGACGGATCGCCCGACCTCTATTTCCGGGGCTTCTATTGCTGGAATTCCGAGGTCGGCGCCAAGACGCTCGGCATGGCGAGCTTCTATCTGCGCGCGGTCTGCCAGAATCGCAATTTGTGGGGCGTGGAGGATTTCGAGGAAATCACCATCCGCCACTCCAAATATGCCGCCAATCGCTTCGCGCACGAGGCGGCCCCGGCGCTACTGAACTTTGCGAACTCCTCGCCCTTGCCATTCGTCAACGGCATCAGGGCGGCCCGCGAACGGATCGTCGCGAGAACGGACGAAGACCGCACCGACTTCCTGCGTCGGCGCGGCCTCTCCAAGGCCGAGACCGGCAAGATCATCGACAGGGTGCTGGCCGAGGAAGGCCGCCCTCCCGAGAGCATCTTCGATTTCGTTCAGGGCATCACCGCCGTCGCACGCGACAAGCCCCATCAGGACGCCCGCCTCGATATGGAGGGCAAGGCCAAGAAGCTGCTCGATCAAGCCGCCTGATTTCCGCAAAGCCGGGGACGCGGTTTTCCGCGTCTCCGGCTTTGCGCTTCCGAACCTTTCAGGTTTGCCGGTTCGTGGCGCTGCCCCCTTTAGAGGAAGAGGGCGGCGCTTCGCTTCGTGACGGGTTGGAGGTTGAGAGAGAGTCTCTCGGCCGCCCGTCGCGGAGTAAATCCCGATGGCTACTGCCGTTCAGAAGATCATCCTGTCGTCCTCGCGCGACATTCCCTTCAACAAGCTGGTGCTCAGCCAGTCCAACGTCCGGCGCGTGAAGGCCGGCGTCTCGATCGAAGACCTCGCGGCCTCGATCGCCCGGCGCGGCCTGATCCAGAGCCTCAGCGTCTTCCCCGTCGTTGACGCCGAAGGCGTTGAGACCGGCATGTTCGAGGTGCCCGCCGGCGGCCGCCGCTTCCGCGCACTCGAACTGCTGGTGAAGCAGAAGCGTCTCGCCAAGGTCGCGCCCGTCCCCTGCGTGGTCCGCGATCGCGGCGGCGCCATCCTCCCGGAGGAAGTGTCGCTGGCCGAGAATATCGAGCGCGCGCCGCTCCATCCGCTCGATCAGTTCCGCGCCTTCCACGACATGCTGACCAAGGGCATGACCGAGGAGGAGATCGCCGCGGCGTTCTTCGTACCCGTCAACGTGGTCAAGCAGCGGCTGCGCCTCGCAACCGTGTCGCCCGCGCTGCACGACGTCTATGCCGACGACAGCATGACGCTGGAGCAGCTCATGGCCTTCACCGTCTCCGAAGATCACGAGCGTCAGACCCAGGTCTGGGACGCGATCAAGGACGCCTGGTCAAAGGAACCCTATCAGATCCGGCGCATGCTGACCGAGGCCACGGTGCGCGCCTCCGACAAGCGTGCTGTCTTCCTCGGCATCGAAGCCTACGAGGCGGCTGGCGGCGTGGTCATGCGCGACCTGTTCCAGGCCGACGATGGCGGTTGGCTGCAGGACGTCGGGCTTCTCGATCGCCTCGTCGCCGAGAAGCTGAAGGCCGAGGCCGAGGCGATCGCCACTGAAGGCTGGAAGTGGATTGAGGTCGCGGTCAGCTTCCCCTACGACGCCGTGCGTGGTCTTCACGAGGTCTCCGGCACGCCGGTCGATCTGTCGACTGAGGAACAGGCGACCATCGAGGGCTCACCGCCGAGCAGGTCAGGCTCGAAGCGGAATATCAGGACGCCGACGAACTGCCCGATGAGATCGACGAGCGTCTCGGCGAAATCGAGACGGCTCTGGCAGCCTTCGAAGACCGGCCCGAGCACTTCGACCCGGCCGACATCGCCATCGCCGGCGTCTTCGTCAGCATCGACGCCAACGGATCGCTTTCGGTCGATCGCGGCTTCGTCCGGCCCGAGGATGTGCCTCAGGTCCGGACCGATGGTGAGGAAGGATCGGAGACGGACACCGAATCCGTCGACGCCAATCGCCCGTCGGCGCAACGCGCCGTCATCACCATCGGCGGCCAACCTGCCGAGCCCGATGACGACGATGAGGACGACGGGATCAAGCCGCTGCCCGAACGCCTCGTCGTCGAGCTGACCGCCTACCGCACCCTCGCGTTGCGCAATGCCGTGGCGGAAAATCCGCACATCGCCATGACGGCGCTTCTCCACAAGCTGGTCTCGGACAACTTCATGACCCGCATGTACACGGGCGCCATGGAAGCGGGGGTGAAGCACATCTTCTTCCCCGTTCAGGACGAGGCGCTGAAGGACAGCCCCTCCGCGCGGGCCGTGCAGGAGCGTCACGATGCATGGGCCGCCGACATCCCGAAGGACGACGACGCCCTCTGGCACTGGCTCGCCGGGCTCGACGACGCCAGCCGCATGGCGCTGCTGGCACACTGCGTCAGCTATGGCGTGAACGCGCTTTATGAGCGGCCGAACCCGCACAGCGCGGGCGGCGTGTCGCAGCACACGCTCGACATGAGGCTCGCGCAGGCCGACCGCCTGACGCGGGCGACCGGGCTCGACATCGTCGAAGCCGGGTGGCGCCCGACCTTCGGCAATTACCTCAGCCGTGTCACCAAGCCGCGCATCCTCGAAGCCGTCCGGGAAGGCGCTGGCGAACGGGCGGCAGAGCTTATCGACCATCTGAAGAAGGGCGATATGGCCAAAGAGGCCGCGCGTCTCCTGGCCGACAGCGGCTGGCTGCCCGAGCCGCTTCGGCTTGCCGGCGTTGACGGCGATCCGGCATCGGACGCGGGTGGTGGCGAAGAAGCCGAGGGATCCGAATTGCCCGACTTTCTCAGCACCGACGACGACTCGGAATCGCCGGCCGATGGCGAGGACGACGAACGTCACCTCGTCGCCGCCGAATGAGCGGGCTCGCGGGGCGGCTTCGGCCGCTCCGCAACTTCCAATCTCATCCACTCAGAGCCCGGCCCAGCGCCGGGCTCTTTTCGTTTCAGGAGCCTGACATGGCCGAATATCTCACCCGCTTCTCCTGCCTGCTCGACGTCGGCACGGTCACCAATGTCGCGCGGGCCTTCGACATTTACACCGCGCTGATGGCCGAAAACGGTCGCGAGGACCCGCCCGCCGAGCCGTTCCTGCTCTCGCTCACGCCCGAACACGGCGCGACACGCCTCTGGCTTCGCGACCCCGGAACCGCCGATCCGCAATTACTGATAACCTTCGTCACCCGCTGCGCGGAGACATTCGCGCTCACCGGCACATGGGGCTTTCAGTGGGCCGGCGTCGCCTCAGAACCCGTCGTTGACGGTTTCTCCGGCGGCGCCCATCTGCTCGATCTCTCCACCGGCCGCACGATCGAGTGGATCAGCACCGGCCGGTGGCTAGCTGAGGGCGGTGTGCGATGATTCCCGACCATGCGCGCCCGGCCTCACGGTCGGGCGCTTTTTTCATGTCAGCGGACGAGAGGGAGAGGACGGCCGGGACGGATCGAGTCCGGGCGGTCGAGAGAGAGCGCCGCCGGGCTTGTCCCTTCCGCTCTCCCGAGGTCCCCCCATGAACATTCTGTCTCCCGTGGCCCTTCCGGCCGCGCCCGTCACCCGTGCGTCCCCGATCCTCGCCGTGGCGCAGCAGCTTCTCGATTATCTCGAACGCGGCCAGCGCATCGACGCCGCGCTCCTCCGTGCAGCGATGGAAGCGGCCTTCCGCGCATCCGACACCAGCGGCGCCTGGGACTGGAAGGCGGCCTATGAGGCCTGCGAGGTCGCGACAGTCCTCTTCCTGCGCAAATACGGAAAGGCACTTTTTCGTAAGGCCGCATCTCCGGCTGCACGTCTTTCCGCTCTTGGGAAGATCGCCGGGCTCCTGCCGACGCATACGCGGCGCTCGGAAGAATCGCAGGCGCTCCAGCAGTTCTCGACGCCGGCGCCGCTCGGCCTCGCCGCAGTGGTGGCCGCCTCCATTGCCGCTGGCGACATCGTGCTGGAGCCCTCGGCTGGCACCGGCCTGCTCGCCGTCCTGGCCGAGATTTCAGGCGGAACGCTCCTCCTCAACGAACTGGCCGAGACCCGAGCCGATCTGCTCGCTGCGCTGTTTCCGGCCATTGCCGTCACCCGCTTCGACGCGGCCCAGATCGACGATCATCTCGCGCTGGGTGCCACCCCGTCAGTGGTGCTGATGAACCCGCCGTTCTCCGCGATGGCTAACGTCTCCGGCCGGGTGGCCGACGCCGCCTACCACCACATCGCTTCAGCGCTGGCCCGGCTTGCCGGTGGCGGGCGGCTGGTAGCGATTACCGGTGCCAACTTCAGCCCCGAGCATCCGGCTTGGGCAGCGGCCTTCGTCCGGCTTCAGGAGCGTGGCCGCATCGTCTTCACCGCGGCCGTCGATGGCTCAGTTTATGCCAAGCACGGCACGACCATCGACACGAGGCTGACGGTCATTGACAAGCTGCCGGCCGACGATCGGGCGGCGTTTCCCGCTTCGCCCGGCATCGCGCCGGACATCGAAACGCTGCTCGGCTGGATTGAGACGCAGGTTCCGCCGCGTCCGACTGCCACCCTCCCGCCAGTGACAACCTCGGCGTCCGCCGCGTCGCCCCGCACCGTTCGCGGATACCTCGCCCGCACCACTGCCGCGCCCGCCACGCCCGCGTTCATCGAGCCGGAAGGCGTCGAACTCGCCTATGAACCCGTGGACTGGACGCCCGCCGAAAACGGCCGGATCACCGACGCGATCTATGAAGAATACGGATTGCAGGCGATCCGTATTCCCGGTGCTCAGGCCCACCCGACCAAGCTGGTGCAATCCGTGGCGATGGCCTCGGTCGCGCCGCCCAGGCCGAGCTACCGGCCCCGGCTGCCCGCCAACATCGTTACCGAAGGGCTTCTCTCGGACGCCCAGCTCGAAACCATCATCTACGCCGGCGAGGCGCACTCCGACTTCCTCGCCGGGTCGTGGACGCTCGACGAGACTTTCGACGTCATCTCGGCCGCGCCCGACGATGCGCCGAACGCCGTGCGCTTCCGCCGGGGCTTCATGCTTGGCGACGGCACCGGCGCGGGCAAGGGTCGCCAGTCGGCCGGCATCATCCTCGACAACTGGATGCGGGGCCGCCGCAAGGCGGTGTGGATCTCCAAATCCGACAAACTGCTGGAGGATGCGCAACGCGACTGGTCGGCGCTCGGCATGGAGCGGCTGCTGGTCACGCCGCTGTCGCGTTTCCCGCAGGGTAAGGACATCACGCTCTCGGAAGCCGTCCTATTCACCACCTATGCCACGCTACGGTCCGACGACCGCGGCGAGAAGCTTTCCCGCGTCAAGCAGATCGTCGAATGGTTGGGCTCCGACTTCGACGGAGTGATCATTTTCGACGAGAGCCATGCCATGCAGAACGCCGCTGGCGGCAAGGGCGAACGCGGCGACGTCGCCGCCTCGCAGCAGGGCCGTGCTGGTCTCCGGCTCCAGCACGCCTTGCCTAATGCGCGCATCGTCTATGTCTCGGCGACCGGCGCCACCACGGTCCACAATCTCGCCTATGCCCAGCGCCTCGGCCTCTGGGGCGGCGAGGACTTCCCGTTCTCGACCCGCGCCGAATTCGTCGAGGCGATCGAGGGCGGCGGCGTGGCGGCGATGGAGGTGCTGGCCCGCGACCTGCGCTCACTCGGCCTCTACACCGCGCGGTCGCTTTCCTATGACGGCGTCGAATACGAACTGGTCGAGCACCAGCTTACGCCTGAGCAGACAGGCATCTATGACGCCTATGCCGGGGCATTCGCCGTCATTCATAACAATCTCGACGCCGCAATGCAGGCCGCCAACATCACCGGCGGCCCTGATGGCAGCGGGGGCACGCTGAACCGGCAGGCCAAGTCCGCCGCCAGCTCGGCCTTCGAGTCCGCCAAGCAGCGCTTCTTTGGTCATCTCCTCACCAGCATGAAGACGCCGACCCTGATCCGGTCGATCGAGCAGGACCTGGCCGACGGCCATGCCGCCGTGATCCAGATCGTGTCGACCGGGGAGGCCCTGATGGAGCGCCGTCTCGCGGAAATCCCCACCGAGGAATGGGATGACGTCCGAGTGGACATCACCCCGCGCGAATACGTTCTGGATTATCTCGCCCATTCCTTCCCGGTGCAGCTCTATGAGCCCTTCACCGACAGCGAGGGCAACCTGTCGTCGCGACCGGTGTTTCGCGACGGCCAGCCGGTCGAGAGCCGCGACGCCGTTGCCTGTCGTGACCGGCTGATCGAGCGGCTCGCTTCGCTGCCGCCGGTTCCCGGCGCGCTCGATCAGATCGTCCAGCGCTTCGGCACCGATGTCGTGGCGGAGGTGACAGGGCGCTCGCGCCGCATCGTCCGCAAGACCAGCCCCGGCGGCATCGACCGCCTTGCCGTGGAGAACCGTGCCGCTTCGGCCAATCTGGCCGAGACGCAAGCCTTCATGGATGATCAGAAGCGCATCCTGATCTTCTCCGACGCCGGCGGCACCGGGCGGAGCTACCACGCCGATCTGTCGGCGCGGAACCAGCGGCTGCGCGTCCACTATCTGCTGGAGCCTGGGTGGAAGGCCGACGCCGCCATTCAGGGCCTGGGCCGCACCAACCGGACCAACCAGTCGCAGCCCCCGCTGTTCCGGCCGATCTCGACCGACGTGAAGGCCGAAAAGCGCTTCCTGTCGACCATCGCCCGCCGGCTCGACACCCTCGGCGCGATCACACGCGGCCAGCGCCAGACCGGTGGCCAGGGTCTGTTCCGGCCCGAGGATAATCTGGAATCGCACTACGCCCGCGACGCCCTGCGGCAGCTCTACCTGCTGCTGGTGCGCGGCAAGGTCGACGGCTGCTCGCTCCAGATGTTCGAGGACGCCACCGGCCTCTCGCTGATGGATTCCACCGGCATCAAGGACGAACTGCCGCCGATCACCACCTTCCTGAACAGGTTGCTGGCGCTGACCATCGACCTTCAGGGCGTCCTGTTCGCGGCGTTCGAGCGGCTGCTGAACGCCAAGATCGAAGGCGCCATTGCTTCCGGCAGCTATGATGTCGGGCTGGAGACGCTGCAGGCCGAGAGCTTCATCGTCACGGATCGACGGACCATCCACGTTCATCCCGGCACCGGAGCCGAGGCCCGGCTGCTGACCATCACCCAGCGCCAGCGCAACCGTCCCGTGACGCTGGCCGAGGCGCTTGATCATCTCGACGACCCGGGCGCGAAACTGCTGATCAACGAGCGTTCGGGCCGCGCCGCCGTGCAGATACCAACCACCAGCATCATGCTGGACGATGGCGAGATCGAACGGCGCGTGCGGCTGATCCGACCGATGGAGGCGCATAACATTCCCATCAAGGTGATGGACGAGACCCATTGGGTGCAGGCGGAGCGGATCGCCTTCACAGCGGCATGGGATGCCGAGGCGGCTGAGGTACCGGAATATGCCGACAGCACCATCCAAGTCGTTAGCGGGCTCTTGCTGCCGATCTGGAAACGGCTGCCCAACGAGTCGACACGGGTCTATCGACTCCAGACAGATGACGGCGAGCGCATCGTCGGCCGCCGCGTCTCCCCGGCTTGGGTGGCTGGCGCGCTCGCGACCAACACGTCAACCCTGACGCCCGACGACGCGTTCATGGCGCTGATGGACGGCAAGACCATCCTCGATCTGACCGAGGGTCTCCAGCTTCGCCGCGTCCGAGTGATGGGCGCCAACCGCATCGAGCTGTCAGGCTTCACCGACGCCATGCGCGATCGCCTGCGGACCTATGGCCTGTTCCACGAGATCATCTCGTGGAAGCTGCGGATGTTCGTGCCGACCGATACGACCGGGGCGGCGATCCTCGCCAAGGTGCTGGAGCGCCACCCGGTCGAACGCATCGGCGAGCGGGAGGCGGTGTGATGGCACGGCACGACGCTTCTGAGCTGGCGATCCGTCTCGGCCGACACGCCGAGGCGGTGTGCCGCCATTACCTGGCTGCCGGCCATCGCGAGGGGCGCTATTGGCTGGTCGGCGATGTGCGCAATACGCCGGGCCGCTCGATGTTCGTTCGATTGAAGGGCGGCGAAACCGGCAAGGGCGCGGTCGGTAAATGGACCGACGCCGCCACCGGCGAGCATGGCGACCTCCTTGATGTCATCCGCGAGAGCTGCGGCCTGATCGACTTCAAGGACGTCGCCGATGAGGCACGCACCTTCCTGTCGATGCCGCATCCCGAACCGGACCGTCGATATGACGGCGAGCGCCAGTCACCGGCGCCATCAGGATCACCGGAAGCGGCACGGCGGCTCTTTGCTATGGCGCAGCCGATTTCGGGCACACTCGTAAAGGCGTATCTCCGCACACGCGGCATTACGGATTTGCACGGAACCGGAAGCCTCCGCTTCCACCCCCGCTGCTACTACCGGCCTGACGAGCACTCCCCGACCGAGACCTGGCCAGCAATGATCGCATCGGTCACCGATCTCGCCGGACATCAGACCGGCGCGCACCGAACCTGGCTCGCACCGGACGGCTCGGACAAGGCTCCGATCGACACGCCGAGACGAGCGATGGGCGACCTCCTGGGCCATGCCGTTCGCTTCGGTGTGGCGGGCGAGGTGATGGCGGCGGGTGAAGGTATCGAGACGATATTGTCGCTCAGAATGGCACTGCCCTCCATGCCGATGGCGGCGGCGCTCTCGGCGGCACATCTCTCAGCCATCCTGTTCCCCGACACGCTACGCCGGCTCTACATCGCCCGCGACAATGATCCGGCCGGCGACGGTGCGATGGCGACCCTGATCGAACGGGCGAACGCGGCCGGGATCGAGGCGGTCGTGGTGTCCCCGAACCTAGGCGACTTCAACGAGGATCTCCGCCTGGCAGGCCTGGATAGCCTCCGGACAGCGGCACGGGTGCAGATCGCGCCGCAGGACGTCGCACGCTTCATGGCGTTGGCGGCATAGGCCGAGATGAGGTGTAGGCGGCGGGTAGCGCCGTCGTCGGCATCGCGCGGATGATCTTGAGGTTGGGGAGAACCGCGCCCCGGCCTTCGAGAGGGCGATCGGCCAGCAAACGGCCCGGACCCGCAATGCCTGCGGCGGACTATTTTCCGGCGCGGCCGAGAGCCGCTTTCCATCGCGAGGCAAAATAGCCCGCCTTCGTCATCCTCCGCTGTGCTCCGGCCCTCCGCTTCACTGCGGATGCAGGTCCGGCCCGCCCGCCGGCTTTCGTCGCCATGAAGGCCGCGAGGGTCGCGGTCGAACCGACGGAGCATCCCATGAGCGAGCATGATGACTACGAACCGCACCACTCCTCTTCTCCCACGGACCACGTCCTCAGCGAACTCCAGCTTTACGGCTACCGTCCCTTCACGGATGAACCCGATCCCCGACCGCTTCCGGAGGGCGACCACGTCGCCGGCGCCATCGCCGACATCTTCGACGCCCTGATCGCCACCCTTGAGGACACCCGCCTAGAGCCCGACCTCGACGATCTCCTCTGGTCGACCGTCAACCTCTTCCACCGGGCTACCGTCCGGATCGAGCGCGAGCTGGACGACAATGAACAGGCGCAGCGCCGCGGCCAGCGCGAACAGGACGGCAGCGAAGTGAAGGCTGTAGAGTTGGAGCGCCTGACAGCCGAGGGCCAGACCTTGATCGAACGCCGCAACGCTTTCGAGCTGATGCGCGACCAAGCCGCCGAACACTATGAGCGCCACACCGGATCGAACTGGCGACCGCGCAGCGGATCGATGATCAACCACCGCAACCTGACCTCGGCGATGATCGACAGCCGGGACTTCCTCGCCGCCAGGAAGCGGGCCGACAACGAGGTGCTGCTCCCCGCCGGTCCGAAGATCGCCTTCACCGGCGGGCTCGATTTCAACGATCACCGCCTGATCTGGGCCAAGCTCGATCAGGTCCACGCCAAGCACCCCGACATGGTGCTGTTGCATGGCAAGTCGCCGAAGGGCGCCGAGAAGATCGCCGCCAAATGGGCCGACACCCGCAAAGTGCCACAGGTAGGCTTCGCCCCCGACTGGACGAAACATGCCAAGGCCGCGCCGTTCAAGCGCAACGATCAGATGCTCGACGTCCTGCCGATCGGGGTGATCGTCTTCCCCGGCACCGGCATTCAGGACAATCTCGCCGACAAGGCGAAGAAGCTCGGCATCCCGCTGTTCGATTTTCGCCAGAAAGGAGGTGGCGCGTGAGCACCGCCTCTCACAGCATTTCAGGTCGGAACAGCGATCTACGGCTGATGATCTTGCCGGACACCACGAACACGCCGTCGCCGGTGTAGTGCAACGTCTCGGGATGCTTCGGCGACGCGGCGACATGCGCCTTCACCACCTCGAAGATGAAGAAATTGTATTTGTTGACCAGGGCATCGTCGTGAAGGCGGCATTCGAAGCTGGCATGGCATTCGCCGATCAGCGGCGCATCGACCTTGCTCGCGTCTTCCGCCGTGAGATTGAATTTGTCGAACTTGTCGATTTCGGCTCCTGACGTGTTGCCGATCCCGACCACGGTATCGGTCAGCGCCGTCGTCGGTAGGTTGACGACGCACTCCCGGCTCTCGCGGATCATGCGGTGACTGTGATTGCCGCCGGAGATCATCAGGCCGACCAGAGACGGCGAGAATTCAAGGATCGTGTGCCAGCCGAGCGTCATGATGTTGGTCGCGCCCTGCCACTTCGACGACACCAGCACGATCGGGCCGGGTTCCAGATAGCGCCGCACCTGGCTGACGGGGAAGTCGGTCTTCTTAGGCAACTTCGGCACGGGCGTCCTCTTCGGCTGTTGCGCTTTGCATGACCATACCGGCCCATCTCGGCAGCATCGCAGCGTTGCTTTAGCGCGAAAGCATTGAACGGGCGTGTCCATCGTGGCCCCGGTCATGGCGGAAAACCATCTCCCGCTTCCATTGCGCTAATCCTTGGTCCAGCCGCTGGCCTGACGCCATCAACCCGTAAAGGGTCGGCTATGCGAGCATGCCGCCGCTCCTGCTTCGCCTGAGCGGTGATTGCGGCCATCGGCCGGACACATCGGGCGCCTGTCGCGCGGGAGATGGTCTCCCGCCTCCAAGACAGGAGCCGGTCACATGTCCCTCAATCAAGCTCACGCCTTCGCCTTCAGCCTCGCCACCACCCTCATGGTCTCCATCGTCATCTTCCAGGCCGGCGACGGCACCATGGGCGTCATGCCCACCGGCGAATATGACGGCGAACTCGCCGCCATCGTTCACGAGATCGATCCCTTCGCCCGCTGACCGCGGGCAAGGCGACCGAGCCGCAAGCGGAAGTCCTACGGGATTTCCGCTCCCGCCCTGCCTTCTCTTCGCCTATACTATCAACGCGCCGTGGTGGTGGTGGAGGCGCAACCGTCAGACCTTTATCTCACGGAGAACACCACCATGATCTTCATCGGCATCCTCTCCAGCATCGCGGCGATTGGCATTCTCTGCTGGTTGCTGTTCACGCTGGCTGTCTTCGCGCTGCCGTTCTTCGCCGGCGTCAGCGTCGGGGCATGGGCCTATCAGACCGGCGCCGGCTGGCTCGGCGCAATCCTCGTCGGCCTTGTCGCTGCCGCACTCACACTCGGCCTGGGGCAGTTCCTGCTCGCCTTCATCCGACCGCTCTGGATACGGCTCGCGATCGCACTCGCCTTCGTCGCGCCCGCGGCGCTTGCCGGCTACCACGCGACGCATGGCATCGTGAAACACACCATGCCCTCCGACACCTGGCAGCTCATCTTCTCAGTTATCGGCGCAATCGCCGTTGGCGTCACGGCGCTGATCCGGGTGACAGCCATGGCCACGCCCGGGCCAACTGGGCAGGCCATTGTGCGAACCTGACATCGGTGCCGGCGGCGGCGGGATGGTCAATTGATGTCTTAGCGGTCGCGCCTTCCTCGTCGCCAGGCTCGTTTGCAATCGCGCTGACCGGATCGACGGTTAACCCAACTGACGCGCCATGCCATCGGTGACGGCGCCGGTGGCAATACCGTGACAGCGCGCAAACGGTGCGAGTGCCGGGAGGGGGCGATCTCGTGGGCGACGGGCAGGAATCGGCGGAACGTAGCGTCTGGCGGAGCTGGTTTGGCCCGCGGTGTCAGACGTCGCTACGGTCCATCGGTCGGTATGGTCGCCACGTTCTCCTGTGATGCGTCTCTGTCATGTCGACCGCTCCAAAACGGCCTCTTCAATGGGCTGATCTGGCCGAAGGTCGGCTGCGCCTCGATCGCCTATGCCGCAACAGCGGCGTCGAAACTTTCTTCCCCTGCCGGCTGCGCCGTCATTCCTCGCGAAGCAAGAAAGCTCCTCCTTTGCTGTCAGGCCCCTGCGGGGTGCGCCGTCAATCGCCTCCGGCCTCTCGATCGCCATCGAGGCCGCAATGGTGCGGACTCGGAACAGAGTTCAAGGAGAACGACCATGGCGACCATCGGCACCTTCAAGAAGACCGGCAACAACGAGTTCACCGGCGAAATCGTCACCCTCAGCGTCCAGACCAAGAATGTCCGCATCGTCCCCGAGGCCCGCGCTACGGGTGTGAACGCCCCGAGCCACCGCGTCTTCGTGGGCCGCGCCGAGATCGGCGCCGCCTGGTCCAAGACCTCCAACGAAGGGCGCGCCTATCTGGGCCTGAAGCTCGACGATCCCAGCTTCAACGCCCCGATCTACGCTAATCTCTTCGACGACGAGGAAGGCGAGACCCTCTCGCTCATCTGGTCCCGTCCCAACGGGCGCCGGGGCGACTGAGGCGCCGCGCGAGGCCCCGGCCGGAAGGCCGGGGCCTTCGGCTTTGAGGCGACCGAATCAGTTGTCGACTTTTGCGGTCTGACAGAGGCCAACTATGTACTTCCGACTGGAATGCACTGCCAAGAACGACTATTATAGTCGTAGTCTTGGCGTACGCGTAGGTCCGTGTGGGAGGTGATCATGTATGATCACCGCCCGACAATTTCGGGCCGCACGCGCGTTGCTGGGTTGGACACAGGAGACGCTCGCTGACAAGGCCCGGGTCTCATTGACCGCGCTCAAGCGCCTCGAATCCCCCAGTGGACTCGAGGTCTTCGAGAGCACGCGCGATGAGGTGAGACGGGCTTTCGAACGCGCCGGCATCGTCTTCCTGAACTCCGATCAGGGCAAGGGAGTGCTGCTCGTTGATGCGAAGAAGGAAACCTGACGTTCGACAGGTCGCGGCGTTGCCCCCTCTTCCCGCGTCAAGGCCTTGCGTCCTCATTCCGATCAAATCACGGTTAACAATATCCTCCAGTTTGGATACATCTCGCGATCGGGGGATGTTGTGACCAAAGACGATTTTCTCGATCAGCCGCCGTCGGGGGCGGCATTGACCGCCTATGACGAGGCGCATCTGAAGCTGTACGTCCGGCTGCTGGATGCCGACGCTGAAAAAGCCGACTGGCGTGAAGTCGTCGAAGTCCTCTTCGGCCTCGATGCCAAGGCCGAACCGGAGCGCGCTCAGCGCATCTACACCAGCCATCTCGATCGCGCGAAATGGATGACGAAGAGCGGCTTTTGCCAGCTTCTCCAGGGCCGTCTGCACTGAGGTGATGCGTAAACCGCATCACGTTGCGGCCACTTCGTTCTTCCCGCGCTCCGCTCAACCCGGAATCGTATCCACTGCAAAACTCGCGTTGCACAACCTTGCGCGGAGGCGGTGGAGAATGTCCGAGGATGAAAGCTGGCGGTCCGAAGCCGCCTATGACTATATCGACAAGTTGACCCCCGGCGATCTCGCCTGGGAGTTCCTGCGTCGTAACCCTGAATACAGAAAATCCTATCAGGAACTGGTAGCGGTCGGGCGGTTGACCGAGTATGTCGCGGGCGAGTTCGCCGATCAATGGGGCTTGCGATTTCGTCGCCGACCCTCGCAACTCGGCGCTCATCCAACCGATCTTCTGGACCCCGCAAACCGATCCCGCGACACTCCCGTTCACCGTCGGAGCGAACCCGGCGGGAGATCTCCGCCTCAGCGTTGAGGATCTGCACGCCCACGCCACCATCGAGCATGATCCTGGTCTGATCCGGCTCGTACTGCGCGGCGAGCCCCACGACGTGGCCCTGTTCAACGTCGATGATGCCCGCCCCCTTGGCGCGTTCATCATATTCGATGAGCTGACGCCCGACCGACTGACCGCGGTCGAACGGCTCTGGCACGCGATGTTCGGCAAGCGCGTGCCGCCCGATCCACGCCTGACGCCGCAAAGACGTCAGCGCGCCCGCCAGATGCTGCGCGCCATCGACGCGCGCGAGAGCGGCGCCATCTACCGCACCGTCGCCGAGCATCTCTTCCCCCAGCACAAGATTGACGCAGCATCCTGGGTCGGCGACCCGATCCGGGAGATCACCATCCGTCTCGCCCGCGACGGCATGAAGCTCGTTCGCGGCGGCTATCGGACATTGCTGCGCCGCCCACGACGGGATCGCTGATACCCGCTCGCGTGTCGATTTTAGCATCTTACTTCGACATCGTCCGAGGCGCCGTCTCCGCGCCACCGTGCTCGCAACCCGCCGCTTATTCGAAGCGGCCACCCGCGAGACCACGGAGGTGCGATCATGGCCGAAAGAGCCGCCAATTTACCGCCACGCTACCTGAGAACGCAGGAGGCGGCTCGCTTCCTCGGCCTTTCCGAACGCACCCTTGAGAAGCATCGGACCTACGGGACCGGTCCGATCTACCGCAAGCTCGGCGGCCGTGTCGTCTATTCCGTCGACGACCTTCAGGCCTGGGCGGATCGCGGTCTCGTCACCTCCACGTCGGATCCGCGCGGCGGCACTGTTTTACCGGCCAAGCGCCAAACAGCCTCGACCGCCGCCGGCGGACGCTTCCCGCGCTGAGACGACCGGCCATGTCGTCCCGCCACACCCATTACGATGAGCGTGCCCAACTCGATCTGTTCCGGGCGCTGCCCGGCGATCTCGCGCCCCGCGATGCGCAGGACCTCATGGCCTACCCGTTCTTTTCGCTCGCCAAGTCGAAGCGTCTGGCGCCGATCGACTTCAAGGCTGGCTCAGTGAAAATCCGCGTCGAAGCCGTTCCCGAGCATGGCATGGCGACGATCTGGGACGCGGACGTCCTCATCTGGGCCGCCTCGCAGATCGTCGAAGCGCGCGATGTCGGCTTGCGCCCCTCGCGCCTGATGGCGACGACGCCCTACGAAATCCTGAACTTCATCGGCCGCGGCGTATCGCTTCGCGACTACGACCGCCTCAAGGCCGCGCTCGACCGGCTACAATCGACCACAATCGCAACATCGATCCGCCAGCCGACCGAGCGACGGATGCACCGCTTCTCCTGGATCAACGAATGGAAGGAGCGCGCTGATCACCGCGGCCGTCCGCTCGGCCTCGAACTGATCCTCCCGGACTGGTTTTATGGCGCCGTCCTCGACGACGCGCTCGTGCTGACGATCGACCGCAAATACTTCGATCTCACCGGCGGTCTGGAGCGCTGGCTCTACCGCCTGGTCCGAAAGCACGGCGGTCGCCAAGAGTTCGGCTGGAGCTTCGACTTCCCCCACCTTCACGCCAAGTCCGGCAGCCTCTCGCCGCTCAAGCACTTCGCCTACGACCTGCGCGACATCGCCCGCCGCCAGCCGTTGCCGGGCTACCGGCTCACCATCGAGCAATGCCTCGGCGGTCCCGAAATCCTGTCCTTCGCACCCACCGATCCCGACGCGCTCGGCATCCCGCGCCGCCGTCGCCGTTCGCCAACTCGCCCTGGGGATAAGCTGTGAATAGTGTCGTGCTATCAGGGACCGGCACTGTCGTGCCATCGGGGACCGGACTCTCGTGCTATCAGGGACCGGAATCGCCGATTCCTCGCGCTGAATCAGCAGCTTGCGAGCCCCGTAACTTATCTAACCTAGATTCCTTCGGAATCTTTCTAACGGAACCCGCTTTTTCGCGCCGTGTGGACGAGACCCCGATAGCCGGGAGACCGTCATGATCGTCGCGCTCCTCAACCAGAAGGGCGGCGTCGGCAAGACGACGCTGGCGCTGCATCTTGCTGGCGAATGGGCTCGGCATGGGCAGCGCGTCACGTTGATCGACGCCGATCCCCAGGGCTCGGCGCTGGACTGGTCGCAGCAACGCAGTCGGGAGGGACTGCAGCGGCTCTTCGGTGTGGTCGGCCTGGCGCGCGACACCCTGCATCGCGAAGCGCCGGAGCTGGCGCGTGACGCCGACCATGTCGTCATCGATGGGCCGCCACGTGTCGCCAGCCTCATGCGCTCGGCGCTGCTCGCCGCTGACCTCGTGCTGATCCCGGTGCAGCCGTCGCCGCTCGATGGATGGGCGTCGGCCGAGATGCTGGCGCTGCTGCGCGAAGCGCGCATCTACCGCCCAGAGCTTGCCGCTCGCTTCGTGCTGAACCGCTGCGCGGCGCGCACCGTGCTCGCCCGCGAAACCGCAGAGACACTCGCGGATCACGACCCGCCATTGCTCGCGACGACAATCGGCCAGCGCATCGTCTTTGCTGATGTCGTGCAGACCGGTCGGATCGCCGCCGAGCAGGACGAGGATTGTCCGGGCGCGCGCGAGATCGCCGCGCTCGCGGCCGAAGTCGCGAGGATCGGCGCATGAGCGAACGATCCCCCAAGCGCGGCTTCGCATCCCGGCCTGGCGATCCGGAGAGCTGGATCAAAGCGACCGATCGCCAGACGCAGCGATCTCAGCCCGCCGACGACTTCTCGGCCAGGCTAACCATTGACGTGACCGCGGACATGCGCGGCCGGATCAAGATCGCGGCCTTCCAGCGCGGCCTGACCGTCGCCGACATGCTGCGCGCGCTGTTCGAGCGCGAATTCCCACCAGCCCAAGGAGACGCCTAATGCCCGGCCTTGCCGCCGCATCCGCGCGCGCCGGCCGCGCCCCTCACGCGCCGCTGGAAGATCTCACCCAGGTCGAACTGGTCTGGATCGAGAAGCAGATCGAACACTGGATCCGCTTCGGCCGCGAGGTGCGGGAACAGGTCCTCGACCGCCGCCGCCGCATCCTGTTCTTTCCTCCCGACGCGACCTTCGCGCTGGTGCGCTGGGCCGCGAACGAGCACGGCACCGTGCTCTCGCGCCTCGACATCCTGCGCGCGGTCGGCGCCGGCGAACCCTGCCAGACGATCCCGACCGTGACGCCTGGCGGCGACATCCTGCTGCGCGTCGATGGCTGGCCGAAGGTGGAGCGCATGCTCCAGCGCATTGACGCGATCGAGGCGATCGGCATCGATCCAGTCGACGTTGCGCCCGATCACTGGCGGCACGTTCACAATCGCCTGACCGCCGGCGAGACGCCGCGCGCCTACACGATGCAGCGCCACCGCGCCTTCCTCCTGGCGCGGAGGATGGGCGCATGACCCGGCTCGGCTACGCCATCACCACGACCGCCGCGGTGTCGTTGCTCGGCATCCTGTCGCTCGTGTCCTTCGCGCCGAAGCTGATCTGGAATGCGTCGGCCAGCACGCCAATCGGCCTCTACGCCATCACGCCAGACCCGTCCCCGGAAGTCACCAATCTGGTCGCCGTGCGGGCGCCCGAGCCGCTCGCCAGCTTCCTTGCCGAGGGCGGTTATCTGCCGCGCGGCGTGCCGCTGATGAAGCACGTCGTTGCGCTTCCTGGCCAGCGGGTTTGCCGGACTGGGCTCGCCATCACCGTCGACGCCGTGCCGATGGGCGATGCGCTGGAGCGCGATCGCCGCGGCAATCCGCTGCCCGTCTGGCAGGGCTGCCGCGTCGTCGCCGAGGGCGAGCTGTTTCTGATGAACTGGGAAGTCCGCGACAGCCTCGACGGCCGTTACTTCGGCCCGCTTCCCGCCTCCGCCGTGATCGGCCGGGCCATCCCCCTCTACACCGACGAGGACGGCGATCGCCGCTTCGTCTGGCGCGCGCCGACGCGGTGACGGCGTGCCCATTCCCAATCTCACCGCGATCCCAAGGAGAAAATCATGTCCCTGATCGGTCAATTCACACGCGACGAGTCCGGCTTCATCGGACACTTGGAAACACTGCTGCTGCACCAGGACATCATCATCATTCCGGCCGAGCCGTCCGACGCTGAGAATGCCCCAGATTTCCGCGTGCACGTCTTCGATGGCATGAACAACGAACCCCGCGCTGAACTCGGCGCGGGTTGGAAGCGCACCGGCGAGAAGGCCGGCGAGTACGTCGCGCTGCAACTCGACGATCCATGCTTTCCGCAGCCGATCCGCGCCAATCTGTTCCAGTCGGCCGACGACAAGTCTGCCTGGGGCCTGTACTGGAACCGCCCGCCCAAGCGCGGCGAGCGGGATTGAGCAATGCCGGCCCGCCGCATTCGCGCTGTCGTCGGACGGTTTCCCACCGTCCGGCGCACAGCCTTCCTTCTCCTTTCCGGCCCGTTCATCGCCTTGCCGCTGGCCGTTCCGGCCTCAGCCCAGAACGCGCCGATAGAGCGCGCATCACCCAGCGATCCCTATGCCGGCCATATCGCCGACGCCGCGCGCCGGTTCGGCATCCCGGAGGCGTGGATTCGAGCGGTCATGCGCGTCGAGAGCCGCGGTGATGTGCGCGCGATCTCGCCCAAGGGCGCGATGGGCCTGATGCAGATCATGCCCGCCACATGGGCGGATCTGCGCGCTCGACATGGTCTCGGCGGCGATCCCTACGACCCGCGCGACAACATCATGGCGGGCGCTGCGTATCTGCGCGAGGTGCACGATCGCTACGGCTCGCCGGGCTTTCTGGCAGCCTACAATGCCGGTCCCGGCCGCTACGAAGAATACCACGCGACCGGGCGCCAACTACCGGCGGAAACGCGCGCCTATGTCGCCGCTCTCGCACCGATCATCGGCGGCGGCGATCTTTCTGCCCCCGTTGCGGTGGCGACGGCCGATCCGCTCGCCTGGACCCGTGCGCCGCTCTTCATCGTGCAGGTCGACAGCAGCGCGGGTGCAGTCCAACGGCAGCACGACGTCGATCCGGCTGAACCATCTGCGCAGGAGTCCGCGCGCGATCCGGTACTGCCTGCACCGCGATCGGACGGCCTATTCGTGGCGCGAACCGATAGTGCGGGGCCGCGATGAGGGGCTTCGCACTTGATGCGGCATTGTCGGGCTCTGGCGTGGATTTGGCGTCAGAGGCGGGAAGAGCAGGCAGCACAACCGAACGATGGCGAGATAAAAGCGCGCGAGGTGCGGCTTGGTGCGGTCGTGTGTTTTCAGGGGCTTATGGCGCATCGGCGCGAGGTGCGCCTGATCGGCGCAGCCTGCGCATCCTCCATTTCGCCAAGGTTTTCCGCGCGTTTGCGCGATGTGCGGAGCCTCGGCCATGAGCGGTGAGGACGATTTCCGTATCCGGCCGGGCCGCATCCGATCCACGCGCGCACAACAGGCGCGGCCCTTCATCGCCCAGGCGCTCGCCGCCGCCCAGCGCGCCGGCGGCAGCGTCTCGCGCTCAGGCAAGATCAGCTCGGGCAACCGCTCGCGGTTCGGCCGCGGCCAGCGCGCCACGGTGCAGGCCAATCGTCTGCTCACCAGCCGATCGCGCAACACGGTGATCAAGACCCGCGTCGTCCGGCACACCGCTCGGGCCGCGCCGCTCTCCGCCCACCTCAGCTATCTCCGGCGCGAGGGCGTCACCCGGGATGGAGAGAAGGCCCGGCTCTTCGGGCCGGAGACCGAAGACGCCGATCCCAAGGCCTTCGCCGAGCGGACCCAGGACGACCGGCATCACTTCCGGTTCATCGTCTCGCCGGAGGATGCGAGCGAGATGTCCGACCTCAGGACCTATGCCCGCGACCTGATGGGGCAGATGGAGAAGGACCTCGGCACCAAGCTCGACTGGGTCGGCGTCGATCACTGGAACACCGATAATCCGCACGTCCATATCATCCTGCGCGGGCGCACCGATGACGGCCAGGACCTCGTCATCTCGCGCGACTACATCAAGGAAGGCATGCGCGCCCGCGCACGGGATCTCGTCACCCAGGAGCTGGGGCCGCGCACCGATCACGAGATCCGCCGCAATCTGGAACGGCAGATCGACGCGGAACGCTGGACCAATCTCGACCGCCAGCTTGCCCGCGACAGCTATCGCACCGGCGTCGTCGATCTTGCCCCGCACTCCGACCGCCAGCCCGACGAATTCCACGCGATGAAAGTCGGCCGGCTGCGGAAGCTGGAGACGCTCGGCCTTGCTGATCAGGTCGGCCCCAGTCAGTGGGTCGTGTCCGAGAATGCCGAGGCGACGCTGCGCGAGCTGGGCGAACGTGGCGACATCATCAAGCGCATTCATCGTGGCCTCACCGAGCGCGGCATCGAGCGCGGCGCCGCCAGCTATGTACTGGCCGGCGAAAGCCTCGACGATCCCGTCGTCGGCAGGCTGGTCGATCGCGGTCTCGACGACGAGCTGAAGGGCACGGCCTACGCCGTGGTCGATGGAACGGATGGACGCACCCATCACATCAAGCTGCCCGACCTCGACGCCGCCGGGGACAGCGCGCCCGGCTCGATCGTTGAGCTACTCAAATTCGACGACGCGCAGGGACGCAGGCGGGTCGCGCTCGCCGTCCGCTCCGATCTCGACATCGAACGGCAAGTCAACGCGACCGGCGCGACCTGGCTCGACCGGCAGGCGATCGCCCGCGATCCCATCGCGCTTGGCGGCGGCGGTTTCGGCGCCGAGGTGCGCCAGGCGATGGACCGCCGTGCCGACCATCTCGTTGGTCAGGGCCTCGCCGAGCGGCAAACGCGCGGCGTCAGCTTCTCGCCGGGACTAATCGACACGCTGCGGCAGCGCGAGGTGGACGCCCTCGGCGAAAAGCTCGCGACCGAGACCGGCCGACAATTCTCCAAGGCCGCGACGGGCGAGTATGTGGCGGGCACCTATCGCCAGCGCTTCGCGCTCGCTTCCGGCCGCTTCGCCATGATCGACGACGGCCTCGGCTTCCAGCTCGTGCCCTGGTCGCCGTCCCTCGAACGCCGGATCGGTCAGCACGTCTCCGGCGTGTCGCGCGGCGCCGGCGGCGTCGACTGGAGCTTTGGCCGCAACCGCGGCCTCGGCATGTAGCCCAACCAAGAAAGGAATGCCCGCCATGTCGGCGACCAAGATCCTCTGGGGCCAGATCCTTACCGTCTGCCTGATCGTCCTCATGACGACCTGGGCGGCGACGCAGTGGACGGCCTACCGTCTTGGCTTCCAGCCACAGCTTGGACATCCATGGTTCGAACTGGCCGGCTGGCCGATCTACCATCCGCCCGCCTTCTTCTGGTGGTGGTATTTCTACGATGCCTATGCACCGCCAATCTTCATTGAGGGCGCCTATATCGCGGCGTCCGGCGGCTTCATCTCCATCGCTGTCGCGATCGGCATGTCCGTCTGGCGAGCGCGTGAAGCCAAGAATGCCGAGACCTTCGGCTCCGCCCGATGGGCCGTTGCCGGCGAAGTGCGCGCCGCCGGCCTGCTGGACGCGGATGGCGTCGTGCTCGGGAAGTTCGATCGCGACTATCTCCGCCATGACGGTCCCGAGCATGTGCTGTGCTTTGCACCCACGCGGTCCGGCAAGGGCGTCGGCCTAGTCGTGCCGTCGCTGTTGACCTGGCCGGGCTCCGCCATCGTCCATGACATCAAGGGGGAGAACTGGACGCTCACCGCCGGCTATCGGGCACGGCATGGTCGCGTGCTGCTGTTCGATCCGACCAATACGAAGTCGGCCGCCTACAATCCATTGCTCGAGGTGCGCCGCGGCGAGTGGGAGGTCCGCGACGTCCAGAACATCGCCGACATTCTGGTCGATCCGGAGGGGTCGCTGGAGAAGCGCAATCACTGGGAGAAGACCAGCCACGCATTATTGGTCGGCGCCATCCTGCACGTCCTCTACGCCGAGGCCGACAAGACCCTGGCGGGCGTCGCCGCCTTCCTCTCCGATCCGAAGCGGCCGATCGAGTCGACACTGGCCGCCATGATGAAGACAGCCCACCTTGGCGAAGCCGGCCCGCATCCGGTGATCGCCAGCGCCGCGCGCGAGCTGCTCAACAAATCGGACAACGAGCGGTCGGGCGTGCTGTCCACCGCCATGTCGTTCCTCGGCCTCTATCGCGATCCTGTCGTCGCCGAGGTTACACGTCGCTGCGACTGGCGCATCGTCGATATCGTCGGCGGCAAGCATCCGACCACCCTCTACCTCGTGGTGCCGCCGTCGGACATCAACCGGACCAAGCCGCTGATCCGTCTGATCCTCAATCAGATCGGCCGGCGGCTCACGGAGGATCTGAAGGCGAACGGCAACCGCCATCGCCTTCTCCTGATGCTCGACGAATTTCCGGCCCTCGGCCGCCTCGACTTCTTCGAGAGCGCACTTGCCTTCATGGCGGGATACGGCCTCAAAGCCTTCCTCATCGCGCAGTCGCTGAACCAGATCGAGAAGGCCTATGGGCCGAACAATTCGATCCTCGATAACTGCCATGTGCGCGTCAGCTTCGCGACCAATGACGAACGGACCGCCAAGCGTGTCTCGGACGCGCTCGGCACCGCGACCGAGATGCGCGCGATGAAGAACTATGCCGGTCATCGCCTGTCGCCCTGGCTCGGCCACATGATGGTCTCGCGCTCGGAAACAGCCCGGCAACTGATGACGCCCGGCGAGATCATGCAACTTCCGCCGTCCGACGAAATCGTCATGGTCGCCGGCACCCCGCCGATCCGCGCGAAGAAGGCGCGATATTATGAGGATCGCCGGTTTCAGGAGCGCATCTTGCCGCCGCCGAACCTCGTCAAGTCGACGACGGCTCGGCCGGACGACTGGAGCACGTTGCCCCTTCCGGTGACGCCGGCGGTGGCGGCGGCGACCGGCGGCGGATCGGAAGACGAGGACACGACCGAGTCCGAGCGCCGGCACCAGCCGGAACTGAACCGCTCAAAACCCGTCGAGCCTAAGCAACCCATCGAAAACGAGTTCGAGATCGATCCCCGCGATGACGCCGAGGAGGACGCCGCACGCCTCTCGCGCATGAATCAGACCATGCGCCAGGTGGCACGCCAAGCATCGCTCGACCCCGGCGACGGCATCGATCTTTAGGAGGCACCATGGCAAAGCCTCCCAAAAAACAGCGGCTGTCTGTGTATCTCGAACCGGATGTTATGAAGGCGCTCGCGGCGCACGCCGCCCGGCGCGATCAATCCCTCTCGCTGATCGCGGAAGCCGGGATCGCCTCTTTCCTCTCGCCTGACGCTGCCGAACGCCAGGAGGCGGCAACGACGAAGCGGCTCGATCAGCTCGACCGACGAATGGCGCGTATGGAGCGCGACCTTGGCATCGCCGTCGAAACGCTGGCCGTGTTCATCCGCTTCTGGCTGACGACGAACCCACCGCTACCCGAGCCCGCCCAGGCTGCGGCGCGCGCCAAAGCCGGCGAGCGCTACGAGGCATTCGTCACAGCGCTCGGCCGCCGACTCGCTCACGGGCCGAAGCTTCGGCAAGAGATTTCGGAGGACATCGCGCCCGCGCACGACGCGGATTAATCACGACCGCGTCCATCGCGAGTATTCCGGCGTTCCGCCGTTTCCCTGTATTTGTACGCCACAGTACGATGACCACATTATGGTTGTTGTCAGGCCATGATTTCTGCCTCCTCTACTCATCCCCGATCCAGGGCCGCACTTCGCGGACCCGCAAGAGAACGGGGACGACGTGGCGGCAACTCACCAGAAATCGGAGGCGATCCTTCGCGGTGCCCGCATGCTGCGCACGGCCCTCGGGCCGGCGATCGCCCGCTTTCTGGAAGACCCCGCGATCGTCGAGGTGATGCTCAACCCCGATGGGCGGCTCTGGGTCGACCGGCTTTCCGAAGGGCTTTCCGACACGGGTGAGTTGCTGTCGCCTTCGGACGGCGAGCGCATCATTCGCCTGGTCGCCCATCATGTCGGCGCCGAGGTCCATCCCGGCGCTCCGCGTGTCTCGGCCGAGCTGCCCGAGACGGGCGAGCGGTTCGAGGGGCTTTTGCCGCCGGTGGTGTCCGCGCCGGCCTTCGCGATCCGCAAGCCCGCCGTCGCCGTGTTCACGCTCGACGATTATGTGGCCGCCGGGATCATGGCTGCGGATCAGGCCGAGACGCTGCGCCGGGCGGTCGCCGACCGCCGCAACATCCTCGTCGCCGGCGGCACATCCACCGGCAAGACCACCCTCACCAACGCCTTGCTAGCCGAGGTCTCCAAGACCTCGGACCGCGTCGTCCTGATCGAGGACACGCGCGAGCTGCAATGCGCCGCGCCGAACCTTGTCGCGATGCGGACGAAAGACGGCGTCGCCTCGCTCTCCGATCTGGTTCGCTCCTCGCTGCGCCTGCGGCCCGATCGCATTCCGATCGGCGAGGTGCGCGGGGCCGAGGCGCTCGATTTGCTCAAGGCCTGGGGCACCGGCCACCCCGGCGGCGTCGGAACGATCCACGCCGGCACCGCCATCGGCGCGCTGCGGCGCATGGAACAGCTCATCCAGGAAGCCGTCGTCACCGTCCCGCGCGCGCTGATCGCCGAGACGATCGATCTGGTCGCCGTCCTGTCCGGCCGAGGCGCCTCGCGCCGGCTTGCCGAACTCGCCCGCATCGAGGGCCTCGGCCCCGACGGCGACTACCGCGTCACCCCCGCAAGCCAGCCCCTCACAGGAGACCCGTCATGATCCAGCATGCTTTGCGCATCCGCCGCCACATCGCCACGGCGGTGTCCGTCAGCTTTCTCACGCTGGCGCTCGCGCCGGCCGCCCACGCCTCCGGCTCGTCGATGCCCTGGGAAGCGCCCCTGCAATCCATCCTCGAATCGATCGAGGGACCGGTGGCCAAGATCATCGCCGTGATGATCATCATCATCACCGGCCTGACGCTCGCCTTCGGCGACACGTCCGGCGGCGCGCGGCGGTTGATCCAGATCGTGTTCGGCCTGTCGATCGCCTTCGCCGCATCGAGCTTCTTCCTGTCGTTCTTCTCGTTCGGCGGCGGAGCGCTCGTCTGATGGCCGACGGCGCGGACCATGGCGGCGAGCTGCCGGGCTTCTCGGTTCCGGTCCATCGGGCGCTGACCGAGCAGATCCTACTCGGCGGCGCCCCGCGTTCGATCGCGATCCTCAACGGCACACTCGCCGCCGCACTCGGGCTCGGCCTTCGCCTCTGGCTGGTCGGCCTTGGCCTCTGGGCCTTGGGGCACTTCGCAGCCGTCTGGGCTGCCAAGCGCGATCCGCAGTTCGTCGACGTCGTGCGCAAGCATCTGCGCATCCCCGGCCACCTGTCGGTCTGAGGAGGAACGACGATGATGAACCTCGCTGAATATCGCAACCGCAATACCCGGCTCGCCGACTTCCTGCCCTGGGTAGCGCTGGTCGGCGAAGGGATCGTGCTGAACAAGGACGGCAGCCTGCAGCGCACCGCGCGCTTCCGCGGCCCCGACCTCGACAGCGCCGTGCCGGCCGAGCTGGTCGCCGTCGCCGGCCGGCTCAACAACGCCTTTCGTCGCCTCGGCTCTGGCTGGGCGATCTTCGTCGAGGCGCAGCGCCACGGCGCCGCGACCTATCCTGCCAGCATGTTCGCCGACAGCGCTTCCGCGCTGGTCGACGCCGAACGCAAGGCCGACTTCGAGGAAGCCGGCGCGCATTTCGAGTCCAGCTACTTCCTCACCTTTCTCTATCTCCCGCCGGCCGAGGATGCGGCCCGTGCCGAGACCTGGCTCTACGAGGGCCGCGATCACGTCGGTGTCGATTGCCACGAGATCCTGCGCGGCTTCGCCGACCGCACCGATCGCATTATCCAGCTCATCGACGCCTTCATGCCGGAATGCGCCTGGCTCGATGACGGCGAGACGCTGACCTATCTGCACTCAACCGTCTCGACGAAGCGGCATCGCGTCCGCGTGCCCGAGACGCCAATATATCTCGATGCGCTGCTCGCCGATCAGCCGCTCACCGGCGGGTTGGAGCCCAGGCTAGGCGACGCGCATGTCCGCATCCTCACCATCGTCGGCTTCCCGACCGCGACCACGCCGGGCATTCTCGATGAGCTGAACCGACTGGCCTTTCCCTATCGCTGGTCGACGCGGGCCGTCCTCCTCGACAAGACCGATGCCACCAAGCTGCTGACCAAGATTCGGCGGCAATGGTTCGCCAAACGCAAATCGATCGCCGCCATCTTGAAGGAGGTGATGACAAACGAGGCCTCCGCCCTCGTGGACACCGATGCGGCGAACAAGGCGGCCGACGCCGACATGGCGCTGCAGGAACTGGGCGCCGACTATGCCGGCCAGGCTTATGTGACCGCCACCATCACCGTCTGGGACGACGATCCTCGCATCGCCGCCGAGAAGCTCCGGATGGTCGAGAAGGTCATCCAGGGCCGCGACTTCACCGCCATGCCCGAGACCATAAACGCGGTCGATGCCTGGCTCGGCTCACTGCCGGGCCATGTCTACGCCAATGTCAGGCAACCGCCGATTTCCACGCTCAATCTCGCCCACATGATCCCGCTGTCGGCGGTATGGGCGGGACCGGAACGGGACGAGCACTTCGATGCACCCCCGCTGCTTTACGGCAGAACCGAAGGCTCGACCCCGTTCCGGCTTTCCATCCATGTCGGCGATGTCGGCCATACGCTGATCGTCGGCCCAACCGGCGCCGGCAAGTCGGTGCTGCTGGCGCTGATGGCGTTGCAGTTCCGGCGCTATCCGCAGAGCCAGGTTTTCGCCTTCGACTTCGGGGGATCGATCCGCGCCGCCGCGCTCGCCATGCGCGGCGACTGGCATGATCTCGGCGGCGGCCTGACCGAAGGCACCAACGACAGCGTGTCTCTTCAGCCGCTCGCCCGCATCGACGACGTCGCTGAACGCGCATGGGCCTCCGACTGGCTGATCGCCATCCTCGGGCGCGAGAGCGTGCCTGTCACGCCTGAGGTCAAGGAGCATCTCTGGTCTGCGCTCTCATCTCTGGCCTCCGCGCCGGTCTCCGAGCGCACGCTGACAGGCCTGTCCGTCCTGCTCCAGTCCAACGACCTGAAGCAGGCGCTGCGACCCTATTGCGTCGGCGGCCCCTACGGCCGTCTTCTCGACGCTGAGGCCGAGCATCTCGGCGAGGCGAAGGTTCAGGCATTCGAGACCGAAGGGCTGATCGGCACCGGCGCTGCCGCCGCCGTGCTCGCCTATCTCTTCCACCGCATCGAGGACCGGCTCGACGGGCGGCCCACGCTGCTGATCGTCGACGAGGGTTGGCTGGCGCTGGACGATGAGGGCTTCGCCGGTCAGCTCCGCGAGTGGCTGAAGACGCTGCGCAAGAAGAACGCCAGCGTCATCTTCGCGACGCAGTCGCTGTCGGACATCGACGGCTCGGCGATTGCGCCGGCGATCATCGAGAGCTGCCAGACCCGCATCCTGCTCCCCAACGAACGCGCGATCGAGCCGCAGATCACCGCCATCTATCGCCGCTTCGGTCTCAATGATCGTCAGATCGAGATCCTCGCTCGGGCGATGCCCAAGCGCGATTACTACTGCCAGTCCCGGCGGGGCAACCGGCTGTTCGAGCTGGGCCTGTCGGACGTGGCGCTCGCGCTCTGCGCCGCGTCCTCGAAGCAGCACCAGGCGCTGATCGCCGAGGTTCATGCCCGCAGCGGCACCGACGGGTTCCTCGGCGAGTGGCTTGCCGAGAACCGGCTTGGCTGGGCGGCAGACCTGATCGCTGACCTCACCAACGTCACCCCCCAAACCGATCCGGAGGCACACTCATGACTCGTTCCGTTCGTTCCCGCTCGCGCGCGCTGCGTATGTCCGCGGCGCTGTTGACCACGTCGATCGCGCTCTCGCCGATCTTCACCACGCCCGCCACCGCGCAGTGGATCGTCTACGATCCGACCAACTATGCGCAGAACGTCCTGACGGCGGCGCGCACTCTGCAGCAGGTCAATCAGCAGATCACCCAGCTTCAGAACGAAGCCACCATGCTGATCAACCAGGCCCGCAATCTCGCGAGCCTGCCATATTCCTCACTCCAGCCGCTTCAGCAGTCGGTGCAGCGCACACAGCAGCTTCTGCAACAGGCCCAGGGCATCGCCCTCAACGTCCAGCAGATCGACCAAGCATTTCAGACCACCTATGGCAACGCGTCGATGTCCGCGTCCGATCAGGCGCTCGTGGCCGGCGCGCGCAAGCGCTGGCAGAACACGGTCGGAGGCTTGCAGGACGCGATGCGCGTCCAGGCCGGCGTCGTCGGCAACATCGATACCAATCGCAACGAGATGTCGGCTCTGGTCGGCCAGAGCCAGGGCGCGACCGGCGCCCTGCAGGCGACGCAGGCGGGCAACCAGCTTCTCGCTCTACAAGCGCAGCAGCTTGCGGACCTGACCGCAGTCGTCGCCGCAAACGGCCGAGCGCAGAGCCTGTACGAGGCCGAGCGCGCCGCCGCGGCCGAGCAAGGACGCGAGCAGCGGCGTCGGTTCCTGACGCCGGGCACCGGCTACCAGCCGGGCAACGCCCGCATGTTCCCGAACGGCAACTGAGGATACGGCCATGGACGGCAAGATGCTGGCCCGGCTTGGCGCTGTCGTGTTCGTGGCCGTCGCGATCACCGCGACCGCGATCGAAATGAACCGCAAAGAGGAAGTGCAGGAGGCGTGGCCGGCTGGCCGGACCACCCAAGCGCAAGGCGATCCGTTGCACGACGAGCTGATCCGCTGCCAGACGCTCGGCGAAGCGGGCCCGCGCGATCCGGCGTGCCTGCGGGCCTGGGCCGAGAACCGCAACCGCTTCCTCGCCCCCGGTGCGCGACCCGTCGAGCGGCTGCCGGATGTACCACCAGCGCCGCGTGGCGACCTCACCCCCCAATCGGGCCACTATGATCCGCCGATCTTGGCGCCCGCCGCACCGATCGCGCCGTCTCAGCTCGACGAGGCGAGATAACATCATGGGCGGCACCGGCGTTATCGACCATTTCCTTGAGGTCTTCACCCGCTACATCGACAGCGGATTCGGGTTGCTCAGCGGCGAAGTCGCCTTCATCGCCACGACGCTGATCGTCATCGATGTGACGCTGGCGGCGCTGTTCTGGTCCTGGGGCGCCGACGACGACATTCTGGCGCGTCTGGTGAAGAAAACTCTGTTCGTCGGGGTGTTCGCCTACATCATCGGCAACTGGAACAACCTGGCCCGCATCGTCTTCGAGAGCTTCGCCGGCCTCGGCCTGAAGGCCAGCGGCACAGGCTTCACGACCGCCGATCTGCTCCGCCCCGGCAAGGTGGCCCAGACTGGCCTCGATGCCGGACGTCCGCTCCTGGAATCTATCTCCGGCCTGATGGGCTACTGGTCGTTCTTCGAAAACTTCATCCAGATCGCCTGCATGTTTTTGGCCTGGGCGCTGGTGTTGCTCGCCTTCTTCATCCTCGCCATCCAGCTTTTCGTCACCCTGATCGAATTCAAGCTGACGACACTCGCCGGCTTCGTACTGATCCCGTTTGGCCTGTTCGGCAAGTCGGCCTTCATGGCCGAACGTGTGCTTGGGAACGTCATCTCGTCCGGCATCAAGGTGCTGGTGTTGGCCGTCATCATCGGCATCGGCTCCACCTTGTTCTCCGAGTTCACCGCTGGCTTTGGCGGTGCCACGCCCTCGATCGACGAGGCGATGGCCATCGTGCTCGCCGCACTATCGCTCCTCGGTCTCGGCATCTTCGGTCCCGGCATCGCCAGCGGCATTGTCTCCGGCGGCCCCCAACTCAGCGCCGGTGCGGCGGTCGGTACAGGTCTAGCGGCCGGCGGCATGATCGCCGCCGGAGCGGGCGCGGTCGGCGCCGCCGCATCTGGCGGCGCGGCCCTTGCCGGAGGCGCAGCAGCCGCGGCCCGGGGCGGTGCCGCGATGGCGGGTGGCGCATCCACTGCCTACAGCCTCGGCGCAGCCGGCCAGTCCGGTGTCAGCGGCGTCGCGTCGGGCCTTGGCGGTGTAGCCCGCGCTGGCGGCAGCGCAGCGGTCTCACCACTGCGCCGTGCCGCGTCACGCGCCGCCGAGAGCATGCGCTCCAGCTTCAATGCTGGCGGCAAGGCCGCGTTCGAGGCCACCGGCGGCTCCTCGACCCTGGGATCGGTTGGCGGCGACGCAGCCGGCGACGGCGGCGGCTCGGCCGCTTCGGCACCCACCGGCGGACCGCCCGCATGGGCGCAGCGTATGCGCCGCTCCCAACGCATGACCCACGCCGTCCAGGCGACCGCCCATGCCGTGCGCTCCGGTGACGCTCATGGCGGCGGCTCCTCCGTCAATCTCTCCGAAGGCGACCGCTGATGTTCAAACGACCCTCTACTCACTATGGCAAAGCCCCCGAACCCGAGACGCCCTACCAGCGCGCCGCACAGGTCTGGGACGAGCGCATCGGCGCCTCGCGCGTCCAAGCGAGGAACTGGCGGCTGATGGCCTTCGGTTCGCTGATCCTCTCCGCTGGCTTCGCAACCGCGCTGGTCTGGCAATCGGCGCGCGGCACAATCGTGCCCTGGGTGGTGCAGGTCGACCGGCTCGGCCAGGCGCAGGCCGTGGCGCCTGCTGTTGCCGACTATCGTCCGACCGACCCCCAGATCGCCTTCCACTTGGCGCGCTTCATCGAGCAGGTCCGCTCGATCCCGGCCGATGCCATCATCGTGCGGCAGAACTGGCTGCGCGCCTACGACTTCACGACCGACCGCGGCGCGGCGGCGCTCAACGACTACGCGCGGGCCAACGACCCGTTCACCAAGGTCGGCCGCCAGCAGATCGCCGTCGAGGTCTCCAGCGTCATCCGCGCGTCTCCGGACAGCTTCCGTGTCGCCTGGGTCGAGCGCCGTTACGAGAACGGCCAACTCGCAACGACCGAACGCTGGACCGCGATTCTGACGATCGTCGTGCAGGTCCCGCGCAACGCCGACCGGCTCAGGGCGAACCCGCTCGGCATCTACGTCAACGCCATCAACTGGTCACGGGAGCTTGGGCAATGAAGCCGTTTTTCCGTAAAGCCGGAAACCCGGCTTCACACAATTCCACAGTCCCGGCTTGCCGCCGAGGCGCATTGCCGCTTCTGCTGCTGGCCACGTCAGCGCTTTCCGGTTGCGCCACCACCAATCCTCCGCCGGAAATCTCCTACGACAACGCCGCGCCTGCGGTCCAGACGGCGGATCCCCCAGCGCCGGTAACAGTCGTGGAACTGCCGCGGCCCCTACCGCTGCCCGGGCAGATGAAACCGGTCGAGCGATCTCGTCAGACACCCGAACCGACCGATCCGACAGCGCGGGTCAACCAGGCCAATGCTGCAGCCCGCATTCAGCCAGTGCGCGACGGCTTCATCAACTCGATGCAGGTCTACCCCTTCACCCAAGGCGCGCTCTATCAGGTCTACGCCGCCGTCGGGCAGATCACCGACATCGCGTTGCAGCCCGGAGAGCAGCTCGTTGGCTCCGGCCCGGTCGCCGCCGGCGACACGGTGCGCTGGATCATCGGCGACACCCAGAGCGGTGCCGGGCCGACACTTCAAGTCCATATCCTGGTGAAGCCGACCCGGCCGGACCTGATGACCAACCTCGTTATCAATACCAACCTGCGCACCTATCACATGGAGCTGCGCTCGACCGAGCGGACCTATATGGCGTCGGTCTCCTGGCAGTATCCGCAAGACCAGCTCATCGCGCTGCGCCGTCAGAACGCCGAGGCGCAAGCCGCCCAGCCGGTCGCGAGCGGGGTGGACCTCGCAAACGTCAATTTCCGCTACGCGATCGAGGGCGACCGTGCGCCGTGGAGGCCGCTGCGCGCCTTTGACGATGGCCGGCAGGTCTTCATCGAGTTCCCACGCGACATCGGCCAGGGTGAGATGCCGCCACTCTTCGTTGTCGGTCCGGAGGGGAACACCTCGGAGCTGGTGAACTACCGGGTTCGCGGCCACCACATGATCGTCGATCGGCTCTTCGCCGCCGCCGAGTTGCGGTACGGCTCCGGCAACCGCCAGAAGCGCGTTCGGATCGTGCGCACCGATGGGAGACCGGCGTCGTGAGCGAGACGGAGTCCCGGAAAGAGGAAGGGCCGGACGAGGAGGCTCGGCCGTTGACTGGCGAGCCCGTCGGTCCCGCGCAGATGCGGCTGCGCGCCGAACCGCCTCGCGTCACTCGACTGTCGCGAAAGGTGCTGGCCGGTCTCGGCCTGGTCGCGAGCGTCGGGATCGGCAGTGCGCTTATCTATGCGCTGCAAACCCGCGATGGCGGTCGGCCCAACGAGGAACTTTACTCGACCGAGAACCGCTCCACGGCCGATGGGATCGCCGGTTTGCCGCGGGACTACAGCGGCGTGCCCCAGCTCGGCCCGCCGCTTCCCGGCGACCTTGGCCGTCCCATCCTCGGAGCGCAGAACCGCGGCCAGCCCGTAACAACGCCCGGTGTCGCCGCGCCCAATCCCGGTCTCAGTCAGGAAGAGCAGCGGCGCATTCAGGAACTGGAATCGGCACGCACGGCGCGGCTGTTCGCTTCCACTGAAACCCGGACGGTGGCTGTGACACCGTCCCAGGCAACACCCAGCGCGGAACCGATGCCTGATCTCACCAGCCTCGGGCTGGCCCCGCCGCCGGCGACGCCCACGGCGCAGGATCGGCAGAACGCGTTTCTCAATGCGGCCGCCGATCGGCGCACAGTTGCTGCCGATCGCGTTGCCGCGCCGGCGTCGCCCAACATCCTTCAGGCTGGCGCTGTGATTTCCGCCGCGCTGATCACTGGGATCCGATCAGACCTTCCCGGTCAGATCACGGCTCAGGTGACCGAGAATATCTACGACAGCCCGACGGGCCGCATCCTTCTCGTGCCACAGGGCACGCGGGTGATCGGACAGTATGATAATAACGTCCAGTTCGGGCAGAGCCGTGTGCTTTTGGTCTGGAACCGGCTGATCTTCCCCAACGGACGGTCGATCGTTCTCGAGCGTCAGCCAGGCGCTGACGCCGAGGGCTACGCCGGCCTACATGATGGCGTCGACTACCACTGGTGGGACCTCGCCAAGGCAGCGGGCCTCTCGACCTTGCTCAGCGTCGGCGCCGAACTCGCCATGGACGATGACGATCGACTGATCCAGGCGATCCGCAACGGCGGTCAGGATACGATCAATGATGCAGGGCAGCAGATCGTTCGACGCCAGCTCAATGTCGCACCGACGCTGACGATCCGACCCGGCTTCCCGGTGCGCGTGATGGTGACCCGCGATCTCGTTCTCGAGCCCTACGGAGGCTGACATGACCAAGCTGAAGCTCGGCGCCATCTCCGACGATAAGCCCGTCAAGGTGACCGCCGAGTTGCCTGCCGCCGTCTATCGCGATCTCGTCGCCTATGCCGCGGTCCATGGCCGCGAAACGGGCCAGCCCGTTTCCGACCCTGCGCGGCTGATCGCGCCGATGATCGAGCGCTTCATCGCCACCGACCGCGGCTTCGCGAAGGCGAGGCGTGCCACACGACCGCGGAGCCAGGAACAGCTCCATGACGGAGGCTCCTGACGCCACTGAGGCATATTGCGATTGGATCAGGCGCGGCCCGAACCTTGCGCGGCCTTCGAGACGTCCTCCCAAGTTTCCCAAGTCTTCATCCGCTCACCGTAAATCTGTCGGAGCATGGAGAGATTATCACCGAGGATCAGGCGCAGAGGCGGATTCTCGAAATCCACGACATGCGCGATAGCCGGCCAGGTGGCCGCCGGATCTCCAAGCATCTCGGCTGTCAGCATTTGCGCGAGATCGTCTCGGACCTTGTTGTAGATCGCCATAGGCGCTGCGGTCTTGAGCGAAGTGCCGCTCAGGAAATCGGTCGCGTAGGCGCCCGGCTCGATGATCGTCGTGCGAACACCGAACGCCCCCACCTCGGCCGCCAAGGCTTCGGCGAAGCCTTCGATCGCGAACTTCGTCGCCTCATAGATCCCGGCAGTCGGCACCGCTACCAGCCCAGCCAAGCTCGACACGGGCAGAATGTGGCCGCTGCCCTGTTGGCGCAGGAACGGCAACGCAGCCTGAACAAGGGAAATCGTACCGAACACGTTCGTCTCGAAGATCGCCTTCATCTCGGCGAAGCTCGTCTCCTCGACCGCGCCCATCAGGCCGTAGCCGGCATTGCTCAGGATTACGTCAAGCCGGCCAAAGTGACGATGCGCACTGGCCACGGCCTCGAACACCGCGTCGCGGTCGGTCACGTCGAGCCGCAGCGGCAGCACCAACTCTCCGAACCGCGTGACGAGATCGGCGATTGCGTCGGGATTGCGCACCGAAACGGCGACCCTGTCGCCGCGGGTCAGCGCACCCTCCGCCCAAAGTCGGCCGAAGCCCCGTGCCGCGCCCGTGATGAACCAGGTCTTGCTCATGAACAATATCCTCCGGTCGGCCGATGCCGACGCTCTGACGATTTTAGTTAATGTGTCAGCTACTGTTATTGACAAAACACGTCAATATGTCAGGATGTCAATCATGGATGATCCTGCAACTATTCGTCGGTCGAACATCGTCGCAGCCGCGACGCCGATCTTTTTGCGATACGGCTTCGCCCGCACCACAATGGCCGACATCGCGAAGGTTTCCCGCCTGACGCGCCCGACGCTCTATCTGACGTTCCCGGACAAGGAATCGGTGTTCCAGGCGGTCGTCGAAACGATGATCGAAGCGAAGATGACGCAGATCCGGCAGGGCATTTCGGATCTGGCATCCTTCGAAGAGAGGCTGCTCTATGCCTGCAATGCCTGGGCGGCCGAGGGTTATGAACTGGTCCAAGCGCATCCCGATGCGCAGGACATGTTTGATCTCGGCTTCAAGTCGGTCTGCGCCGGCTATCAGGCATTCGAGGATCTGATCGCGGACATTATCTGCCAACCCGCTCAGCGGTCGGCCGTCGATATGCCGTCCGCCAAGATTGCCCGCTCCATTGTTTACGCCCTCAAGGGCTTCAAGGACATTGCGGCTGACGGTGCGGACCTTCGCGCCCTGATCGCGACGCATGTCGCCGTGGTCAGCGCAGCCTTTTCAACCACCAAGAGGATACGCTCCAAGTGACTTTCCCCGTTTCAATATCGCTTGAGGAAGCCGCCGACCGGCTCGCCATCCGCCAACTCATCGACGCCTACGCCCACTGCGCCGACCGTCGCGACGCAAAGGGCCAGATGGCGCTCTTCGCCACCAACACAGTCTTCGAGGTGTATATGGACAGCCGAGCGCCCGAGCCCACGCAAAAGCTGTCCGGTCGCGACGCGCTCGCGCCGGTTTTCGACAACCTCAACAGCTATCACGCCACCACGCATTTCAACGGCCAGAGCACTATTCAGATCGACGGCGTTGCCGCGACGGGAGAGAGTTACTGCATCGCCCACCACCTCACGGTCGAAGGCGAGAAGCGGACGCTGATGGTGGCGTCGATCCGCTACCTCGATAAGTTCGCCAAGCAGGACGGGGCCTGGCTGTTTGCCGAGCGCAAACTCATGGTCGACTGGACCGATACACGCGGCTCTGTAGCCTAAATCCACGGTTCATCGAACTGCTTGTGCACCTTGCTACGCCTTGTAGGGCAGGTCCGCGAGCTTCTCCGGGCAGTCGGAGGCGATCGACCGCGCGATCTCCACCAGGCCGGTCAATGCCGGATTGGTGTTCGCCTCCGACCATATTGCGCTCGAGGGAAGTTCCTCGGCGCTGTCGGCCACAGCGCGGAAAACGACGCCCTCGACCGTCAAACCGAGAGCGGAGGTGCTTGTGAGGGTCAGCCCGTAGCCGATGGCCACCAGATTCAACAGGCTCTCTCGGCCGACGTCGTGAACGTCGATGCTTGGTCGAAAGCCAATTCCCGCAATTTTGGCCACGAGATAATCCTGGATCTCGGGTCCCGGGCCATTGCTGCTCACAATGAACGGCTCGCTGCGAATCTCATCCCAGCGTAATTCATCCTTGGAAGCCAGAGGGTGCGATTTCGGGAGAACGACAAAAATTCGTTCCTTCCAGAGCACCTCGGCCTTGTGACGCGGCAGGTTAGGCAGGCCGGTCACAAATGCGATGTCCAACTCTCCGGTCGCGAGGCGATGCAAATTGGTTTCCGCCGTGCTCTCGTGCAACACGGCTTTGACCTGGGGGAAGCGACTTCGAAATTCCTTCAGTGTCAAATGGAGAAAGCCGGCGGCCAGCGACGCCAGAATTCCAATCCTAAGTTCGCCGTTGTGCGGACCGTTCCTCGCTGAAGACAGCCGGATCGCACGACGAAGCTGGTCTACGCCGGGCACCGCCTCCTTGAGGAAATTCTCCCCCGCATGGGTCAGCCGCACGCCACGAGAATCGCGGTTGAAGAGCGCGAAGCCCAACCGCCGCTCAAGAAGCTGAATACGACGCGTCACCGTCGACTGCGATATGTTCAAGGCGATCGCTGTCTGGCGGAAACTCCCGTGCTCAACTACCGCAATCGCGTAGCGCAGATATCGAAGATCTAGCGCTAGATCCGGCATTGTAGGAAAGCATCACTAGCGCGGGCTGATCGGAAGATCTCGGGCGCAGGTAGGATACAATTCCGGCCACTCGGCAACAGACGGTGGTGTTGCCTGAGAGGCGGCCCGACAACTGGACTACTCATAGGAGGGCCTTGCCAACCGATGCGCCGCCATCGACGTAGAGCGTTTGCCCAGTGATGAAAGCTGCGTCGTCGGAGAGCAGGAATGCGATAGCGGCGGCAATCTCGTCCGGCCGACCGAAACGAGCCATCGGCACAGCCGATAAGTAACGTCGCTCGCCCTCGCTGCCGGGCAAGTTGTTGGCACGAAACAACTCCGTCTCGGTCGGGCCAGGGGCTACGGCATTGACCGTAATACCCGTTGTGGCGAGTTCCAGCGCCCAACCGCGAGTGAAGCTGACCAATGCTGCTTTTGCCGCCGCATATGCGGTGCGCTCGACGCTGCCGAGGATCGTAAGGCTGGAAATATTGACGATCCGACCCCACCCACGATCTTTCATACTGGGCAGGATAGCTTGAACGCTTTGCAGAGCCGGGTGCAGGTTGACGCGCAGGACATCCTCGAGCGCGGATATATCAACCGCTCCAAGCCGCTGTGGCCGCACCAAACCAACATTGTTTACTACGCCGTCAAACGCGAAGCGGCGGGTAAGATCGGCCAACGCCGCGTCCGTCGCCCCGGTGTCAGCCAAATCGATCAGCTCCAACGTGCCTGGAAAGCCGGAGATCGGCTGTCGCGCAACACCAACGACATGGTGGCCCGCCCCAGAGAGACGATGAGCAAGCGCAAGGCCGATGCCCTTGCTAGCGCCGGTTACAAGGAAAGTACGGGACATTCATGGGCCTCATGTTGTTGGCCCCAATCGCAAGAGCGGCCGGGGCGTTGAGAATCAGGCGACTTCGTTGGCGGCGCGACGGAGCGCCGGCAGCATGTCTTCAGGCTCTGGGCGGCGGGTGTAGTCCGGGTTGACTTCGGCGTAGAGGATTGTGCCGTCTTGGCCGATGACGTAGCGGGCCGGCATCGGCAGCGTCCAACTTGGGTCGCCGTTGAAGGCCGGCAGGTCGTTCTTGAGCGTTTTATAGAGGTCGATCAGATAGTCGGGCATCTGGAAGCGCAGGCCAAAGGCGGCCGCAACATCGTTGTGCGTATCGGACAGGATCGGGAAGCTAAGTTCATTCTGGCGAATAGACTTGCGGCTGTTCGCCGCCGTTTGCGGTGAAATCGCCACAAGGCTAGCGCCCAGCTTCTGAAATTCGGGAAGCGCCTCTTGAAGAGCCTGAAGCTCCATATTGCAGTAGGGGCACCAGACGCCGCGATAGAAGCTCAGCACAAGCGGTCCCTTGGCGAGAAGCTCGCCGGAGGCCACGGGCTTACCTTCGGGATCGTTGAGCGTGAAGGCCGGCGCTCTGTCGCAGGCCTTGAGGGCGCGGGTGGCCGCCCCGGAAGCGATCAGCTCGGCGGTGGCGCGCTGCATCGTCTCGATCACAGAGCGGGAGACATTGTAGGGCGGCTTGCCCGCCTGAAAATCGGCCTTGAAGGCGTCGAGTTTGGCTTGAAGGGTCATGGCGTTTCACCTCGGGGTGGCAGGATGCAAATGAGATGGGCCATTCCGACGGAACGATGTAGATAGCTTCGGCGACTATCCATCATTCCTCGCCGGAATAGGGATTAGGCTGCGTGGCTGTGGAAGGGATAATCGGTGTAGCCACGCGCATCGCCGCCATAGAACGTCGTGCGGTCGTAGGGGGTAAGCGGCAGACCCACGCGCAGTCGTGCCGCTAAGTCCGGATTGGAAATGAAGGCGCGGCCGAACGCGACGGCATCGGCATCGCCCGCTTCGAGGATCGCCTCTGCGCTTGGGCCGTCGAAACCGCCGGCCGCAATCAGCGTTCCGCCGAAGATCGGACGTAGATGTTTCGCAGCAACAGGCTCGGCCTCCGCGATCAGCTCAGTGCCCCTGATGCGCGGCTCGACAACATGAAGGTAGGCAATGCCCATCTCATCGAGTTTCGCCGCCGCATAACCGAAGGTCGCCTCCGGATCACCGTCTGACATCGAGCCATAGGTGCCGCTAGGGCTGAGCCGCACGCCGACCCGATCAGCCCCGACAGCGTCGATCGCGGCGTGTGTCACTTCCAGCAGGAAGCGGGCGCGGTTCTCGATTGCGCCGCCATACTCGTCAGTTCGCTTGTTCGTGCCGTCCTGCAGGAACTGGTCGGGAAGATAGCCGTTCGCCCCGTGCACTTCGACACCATCGAAACCGGCCTCCCTGGCGCGGGCTGCGCCAGCGCCGAACTGCGCAACGATCTCCCGGATTTCATGTCGCTCCAGTGCTCGCGGCATTGAGAAGGGCACGGCGCCATGCACTGAATAGCCATAGCCGTCCGCCTGGATGGCAGAGGGCGCAACCGGCTCCTCACCGTTCGGTTGGATGTCTGGATGAGATTGGCGGCCGACATGCCAGAGTTGCATGATAATCTGTCCGCCACGCGCGTGCACTTCGTCGGTGATCGCACGCCAGCCCTCGATCTGGGCATCGTCATAGATGCCAGGGGCGCCAGCATAACCATAGCCCTGACGCGAGATCGGCGTAGCTTCTGAGATGATGAGGCCGCCCTCAGACGTGCGTTGCCCATAGTACTCGCGCATTAGCGCATTAGGCCGGTCACCGGAATCGGAACGCATCCGAGTGAGCGGGGCCATGACAACGCGATGGCCGAGCGACAGCGCTCCCGCACGCAGGGGCGTAAAAAGTTTGGACATGGTGAACTCCCTCGGGAAAGGTCAGGCTTGGGGGACGAGGGCGTTGACGCGGCCGATTGCGCGCTGGACGGCGGGGCGCGACGCCACGTTCTCGTACCAGCGGGCGACATGGGGCGTTTCATCGAGCGTCACGCCGGCAAATTCACGCCGCCACAGCCAGCCAAAATGAGCGATGTCGGCAATGGTGAAATCGTCTCCTGCGACGAAACGGCGATCGGCGAGCACACCGTTCAACACCGCCAGCGTCCGGTTCGCCTCCGACGAGAAGCGCTGGAGGGCGAGCGGCTGCGGCTCGGTCGCCTGACGCTGGAAGAAACCAGCCTGGCCGAATGCCGGACCCAGGCCCGAGGCGTGAAAGAAGAGCTGCTCGAACACGCGCGCCCGGGGCGCTCCATCGGGGGGCAGCAGCCTGCCCGTCTTCTCCGCGAGGTAGACCAAGATTGCCGCCGACTCGGACAGCACTAGCCGCCCCCCTGCCGCATCGGGATCGACCAGCACCGGGACCTTCGCGTTCGGATTCAAGGCGATGAAGTCGGACGCCTTCTGCTCGCCCTTGCGTACGTTGACCCCGTTGAGGGTGTATTCAAGCCCTAGCTCTTCCAGGGCGATCGGCACCTTGATGCTGTTGGGCGTGGCGAAGGCATAAACGTCGAGCATGGTCATTGTCCCTTGAAGGACAGCCTTGGCCACCCGCGCAAAATTGGGGTGGCAAGCGCTATGAGCGCCGGAAGAGACTGCCGCTGATCTGAAAGGCGAGAAATCCGTCCAGAACGGCGGCCCCGGATGACGCCCGTATTGGCCATGCCATCATTGTCCGAACTCTCGCTTCGCCACGGCTAATCCGAAGCGTGATCGTAGAATGGCTCTCTTCTCATCGACATGGCAGGCCACTTAAGGTAATAATGTCTATTCCAGAGAGGAATGGCATGGATCGATATCAGGCAATGGCAACCTTCATACGGGTGGTGGAGACGGGCTCCTTTTCCGCTGCTGCCCGGCATCTCAATGTTGGTCAGCCCGCCGTGTCCAAGACGATCGCGCAGCTTGAAAACCGGTTGCAGGTCAGCCTGCTGAATCGTTCCACCCACGGCCTCACGCCAACTGAGGCAGGTCAGCGCTACTATGAGCGTGCCCGAGCCGCGATTGCAGAAGCCGATGAGGCTGAACTCGCTGCCAGGGGCGCCGGCACGGGACTGTCTGGACGCCTCCGTGTTTCGGCGGCGACAACTTTCGCCCGGCTGCATATTCTGCCCCAACTTCCACGGTTCCTTGCCGATCATCCAGAGCTGGGTATCGATGTCATCCTCGATGACCGCATCATCGACCTTGTCGCCGAAGGTGTGGATCTGTCGCTCCGAATGGGCGACCTAACGGATTCAACAGCCGTTGCTCGCAAGCTGGCAACTGGTGGTCGCTCTGTTCTCGCGACGCCCGCGTATCTCGAAAAATCGGGTGAGCCTTGCAGTCCTGCTGATCTCGCGGAACATGAAACCGTAATATACAGTCAGCTCCCCAATGTGTGGTCATTCACACGCGACGGCACAGAAATATCCGTTGCGGTTCATGGACGTGTGCGTGTTAGCGCGGCAGAGGGACTACGCGCCGCCGTCCTGGCCGATATGGGCCTGACCATCGCCTCAGACTGGATGTTTGGGCCCGAACTGGCGACCGGCGCTATCAGAAAGGTGCTGAGTCCTTGGGAGTTGCCGGCTATTGATCTTTGGGCGGTGTTCCCGAGCGGCCGAATGGCCAGTGCCAAGGCTCGTGCGTTCGCGCTCTTCGTGGAGGCGGTGATGGCGGAAGGGGAATAACCCCTGATATTCTCCAAGGGAATAAGCGTTATCGCTACGTGACGCCGTCCGTCACTCGACGGAATAGCCTACTTGATCCTCAGCCGGCCCAGAGCCGGCTCCAGCTAGGATTCAAGCAATGGCCAAATTTGACACTTACAGTAACTCCTTCCCCAACGCCCGCCTGACCCGCAAGCCCAACGGCGTACTCGAAGTCGCTTTGCATACCGATGGCGGCAAGCTGGTCTTCGACGGCCACGCCCACGAACAGTTCGTGGACCTGTTCCATGCGATTGGCGAGGATCGCGATAACCGCGTCGTGATCCTGACCGGATCGGGCGACGCCTTCATGGATGCGATCAGCCCCGAAGGCTTCGATTTCTTCACCCCCCAGGGCTACGACAAGATTCTGCGCGAAGGGCGCAAAGTGCTCAGCAATATCCTCGACATCGAGGTGCCGATGATCGCCGCGCTCAACGGCCCGGTGCTGCTCCACAGTGAATATGCGCTGCTGACGGACATCGTCTTGGCGACGCCGGAGACCGTATTCCAGGACAAGCCGCACTTCGAGTTCGGCATCGTGCCCGGCGACGGCGTCCATATCCTCTGGCCGGAAGTTATCGGATCGATCCGCGGCCGCTACTTCCTCCTGACCAGGCAGGTGCTCGACGCCGAGACTGCCAAGGACTGGGGTGTCGTCAATGAGATTGTGCCGGCGGATCGTTTACTTGCTCGCGCGCATGAGATCGCGGACGGCATCGCCGCGCTGCCGCCACTCACTTCCCGTTACACACGGATCGCGCTGACCCAGCGGCTGCGGCGCCTCGTCGAAGAAGGCACCGGCTATGGCCTGGCGCTGGAGGGCATCAGCGCGGCGGAAGTCGCACGCAGCATGAACGCTCAGGGCTGAATTCTCGGTGGCCGCTTGGCGCAGAAAACCAAGCGGCCAATTCGCTGCAATAGCGTCATGACGCCAGCGACTTCCACACCATCACTCACGACAACCATTGGAGCGAACGCATGAACATCACTGGCAAACGCGTCCTGGTCACAGGCGGATCGAGCGGTATCGGGCTCGCTCTCGCCCAAGCCTTCCTGGCCAAGGGCGCAAAGGTGGCCGTCAGCGGACGTCGCCCACAGGTGGTCATGACCGCTGTCCGATCGCTCCAAGCTGACGGCGCCGAGATACATGGCATCGTTGCCGACGTTGCGACAGCAGAGGGGCGTGCCGCTACACTGAAGCAAGCGCTAGCCGCTCTGGGCGGGCTCGACATCCTGATCAATAACGCCGGTGGCGTCAGGGCCGGCCGGCTGGAGAACACCTCGGAAGCTGATATTCAGGCCATGATCGACGTTGACCTCGTCGCGCCAATTCTACTGACAAGATCAGCACTGCCAGCGTTGAGATCGAGCGGTGACGCGATGGTCGTGAATATCTCGTCCGGTCTCGCTCTGGTCGGCGCGCCGTTCTACGCGACTTACGCGGGAGTCAAAGCCGGACTCGCCCGCTTCGGCGAAGCGCTGCGGCGCGAGCTTAAAGGCGAAGGTATCCATGTGCTCACCGCGTATCCCGCCGGGACTGACACGCCTATGATGAAGTCGAACCGCGCCGGTCCCGAACTCGGGTTCTCCCTGGAGTCTGCTGGCGCCGTTGCCGCCGCCATCCTCGACGGCATCGCGAGCGGCGCGTTCGACATTGTTCGCGGTGGCGAAGCCCGTGCCCAGATGATCGCGCTCAACCGCGAGAACCCGTCTGCCGTGGACGACCGATTCCTTGGACTGAAGGAAAGCCTTGAGGAAGCGGTGAGGGACCACTCGGCCCTTTGAGGTCGAGGGCACACTCGAAGTTTTCAATTGCGGTCGCCGTGAAGGCCGGCGGCGACGTCGACGTACGCTCCCCTCAACGGCGCCGGATTCTCTGGAAGAGATGGTGCGGGTGGCCGGAATCGAACCGACACTCCTTGCGGAACCGGATTTTGAAGGGAGTCGTGTCTTGCGCAGGCCTCCGCCTTGTCGCGAGTCTCGCACCTTCTGAGTTCGTCTATCTCCGCTACTCGCCCCTATGCTGCGCCTAGCCAAGGGAAACCCGCCGATGTGTACGCTATAGCCCGAAATTGCCGCACGGCAGTTTGGAGGGGCTTCCAGCATCGACATCTATCGTTCTCAATCGCCACAGCAATGAAGGAGATTGAGCATGGCAAAGATCGAAACTACGCAAATTCGGAGAACAATCCGGCGGCACCAGTTGCGCGAGATGGTGCCGATGGCCGACAGCACGATTTATGAAATGGAGCAACGTGGCGAGTTCCCCCGTCGGTTCGCGCTCTCGCCACGTTGTATCGTTTGGGACCTGGCCGAGGTCGAGGCCTGGCTGATGGCACGGCGGGCTGCCCCGATCCGTCGAGCACAGCACCCTGACGTCACCAAGCGGAAAACCCGCCCGGTCAAAGAGCGGGATCAAGCTCCATCAAGGGCATAGCTTGCGGCAAAAGCGTGGGGGCATGCTTCCGACCATCGATCCAGGCGTCCACGGTATCCGCCCACTGCTGCATCATATGCCGGCGCTGCACCTCATACTCGGCCTTGTTGTAGACGCCGCGCGATGAACGCCCGTCCTCGTGCGCCAGGCACTTTTCGATCCAGTCGCTGTTAAAGCCCAGCTCATTTAGCAGCGTCGAGCCCGTTCGGCGCAGATCATGGACCGTGAAAGGCTCCAGCGGCAGCCCCTCCTTCTTGGCCTGCTCGACGACGGCGTAGGTAATGCGGTTGAAGGTCGCGCGGGACATGGGCGCGTCCGCGTCGTACCGAGATGGCAGCAAGTATCGGGAGTTGCCGGAGCAGGTCTTGAGCGCGATCATGATGTCCAACGTCTGCCGGCACAGGTAGACGTTGTGCGGCTTCGACCGCTTCATGCGCTCCTTCGGGATGGTCCAGACGGCGTTGTCGAAATCGATCTCGTCCCATACCGCATCCTGCAGCTCGCTCTTCCGGACCATGGTGAGGAGGTAAAGCTTCATGCCGAGGCGGATTGTCGGCAGCGTCGCGACATGCTCGAGCTGTTTGAACATGATGCGGATCTCGGCGGGTGAAAGCGCGCGGTCCTTCGGCGTAAAGGTGGCGATCGAGGCCGGACCGACGCCATCGGCTGGATTGGCGACTTTCTCGCCATGCAGAATGGCGAAGCCGTAAATCTGCTTCAGGATATCCCGCACATGGATGGCGGTGGCAGGGGCGCCCCGTTCGACGATCTTGCCGCAATGCGCGCGCAGGTCATCAGGTGTAATCTCTGTCAGGAGACGATTCCGCCAGACGGGCATGAGTTCGCGCTCGAAGATGGAGCGACGCATCGCGCGCGTGCTGTCGGCCATGGTCGCGTTGGTCAGCCATTTTTCGCCGAATTCGCCGAAGCTCTTTGCCTCCTTGATCCGGCGCTTCTCCCGCTGCTTCTCGATGGCGGGGGACCGCCCTTCGGCGATCGCCCGCCGCGCATCGATACATAGCTCGCGAGCCCTGGCGAGCGATATCCCGTCACGGGCATACCTACCGAGATAGACAGTCTCCCGTCTGCCGTTCAGCCGATAGTCGAGCCTGAACGAGATGGCACCCGACGGCGCGACGCGCACATACATGCCGTCACGATCGGATACCTTGTACATTTTGGCTTTTGGTTTCAAGCACTTGAGTGCTGCATCGGTCAACATTTCGGGCCTCCTTGCGGAAAAGTACCGTCACGCGGTTTTTGGAGGCCGATGGCGTCGAAAACGCTTATATTTCAGCGTATTAGCTCGAAAAAAGTACCGTCATTGGCCTCGTTTGACCTGACGGTACTTTCGTTTTCCCGGTTGATCAATGGGGGCGAGGCCCGTCAGCAAGGCCGACGAGCGCGATCTATGCCCACCGATAGATGTCGATAGGCATAGAAGGAATTTAGTTTTGTTTTCAGTTGGTTAGATCGTATTTCAGCGTAAAATCGGCGGCGTTCGGATGGGCCTGAATCATTCCCACTCGATCGTGCCCGGGGGCTTCGACGTCACGTCGTAGACGACGCGGTTGACGCCCTTGACCTCGTTGATGATGCGGGTCGCGACCTTGCCGAGGAAGGTCATGTCATAGTGGTAGAAGTCGGCGGTCATGCCGTCGATCGAGGTGACGGCGCGCAGGGCCAGCACGTTCTCATAGGTGCGTCCGTCGCCCATGACGCCGACGGTCTGGACCGGGAGCAGCACGGCGAAGGCCTGCCAGATGGCGTCGTAAAGGCCCTCGTTGCGGATTTCCTCCAGATAGATGGCATCCGCCTCGCGCAGGACTTCAAGCTTCTCGCGGGTGACGCCGCCCGGGCAGCGGATCGCAAGGCCCGGCCCCGGGAAGGGATGGCGGCCGATGAAGCTGTCGGGCAGGCCGAGTTCGTGGCCGAGCGCCCTCACCTCGTCCTTGAAGAGCTCGCGCAGCGGCTCGACGAGCTGCATGTTCATGCGCTCGGGTAGGCCGCCGACATTGTGGTGGCTCTTGATCGTGACCGAGGGACCGCCGGAGAAGGAGACGCTCTCGATGACGTCCGGATAGAGGGTGCCCTGAGCCAGAAAGTCGGCGCCGCCGAGCTTCTTGGCCTCTTCCTCGAAAATCTCGATGAAGAGGCGACCGATGGTCTTGCGCTTCTTTTCCGGATCCGCCTCACCCTCAAGCTCCGAGATGAAGCGGTCGGAGGCATCGACGAGGATCAGCGGCAGATTGTAATGCTCGCGGAACATGGCGCAGACGTCGCGCGCCTCGTTCTTGCGCATCAGGCCATGGTCGACGAGGATGCAGGTCAGCTGGTCGCCGACGGCCTCGTGGATCAGAAGCGCGGCCACGGAGGAATCGACGCCGCCCGACAGGGCGCAGATGACCTTGCCCTTGCCGACCTGCTTGCGGATCTGCTCGATCGCCTGATCGCGGTAGGCGGCCATGGTCCAGTCGCCCGTGCAGCCGGCGACCTTCCTGACGAAGTTCGCCAGCAGCTTGCCGCCGTCCGGCGTATGGACGACCTCGGGGTGGAACTGCACGGCGTAGAACTTGCGCTTTTCGTCCGCGACGGCGGCGAAGGGCGCGCCCGGCGAGGTCGCAACGACCTTGAAGCCCGGAGGAAGATCGGTGACGCGGTCGCCGTGGCTCATCCACACTTGGTGGCGCGTGCCCTTGGCCCAGATGCCCTCGAAGAGCTTGCAGTCCTCGGCGATCTCGATGAAGGCGCGGCCGAATTCGCGGTGCGGGTCGGCCTCGACATGGCCGCCGAGCTGGGCGCACATCGTGTGCTCGCCGTAGCAGATGCCGAGAACCGGAATGCCGGCGTCGAAGATCTCCTGCGGCGCACGCGGCGAGCCGATGTCGGACGTGCTCGCGGGGCTGCCGGACAGGATCACGGCCTTCGGTTTCATGCGCTCGAAGGCGGGACCTGCGGACTGGAACGGAACAATCTCGGAATAAACGCCGGCCTCGCGAACGCGGCGGGCGATCAACTGCGTGACCTGACTACCGAAATCGATGATGAGAATGCCGTCGTGGTCCATCTGCCTGTCACTCCTAGGCTACCAAAAACGAGTGGTTAGGTGACAGCCTCCTGCAAATCAAGGGAAAAGGCTCAGCGCATGGCTGATCCTCTTTTCTGCATCGCCTGGGCACGAATACAGTGGAGACAGCCGCCACAGCATTTTCTTCTTTTGCCAGCACGAACTAAAATTGATCTGGTGCCACGGTGCGAATCGCATGGGGAGCGATATTCGGACCGAGACATCTTGCGGGGGGCGGCCGGTCCGAAGATGTCGGCGATGTGGACATTGCAGGCAGACCAAACAGGTCGAAGAACAACGAACCAGATTTCCGGTCCCGCCAAGAGGTCCATGGCCCATGCCGCAGGAATTTTTCAGTGCCCTTCCGGCCGACCCGTTCGACGATGCCCTGGCACGGCATCGCGAGGGCGAACTGGAAAAGGCGATTGAATCCTACCGGGCCCTCCTCGTTCTGAAGCCCGCCGATCCGCATGTGATGCAGCTTCTCGGCGTCGCCCTCTTCCAGCGCGGCGACCAGGCGGCGGGCCTCCTGCATCTCCAGCGCGCCTATGCCCTAAGCGCTGACGACCCGACAATCGCGGGCAATTTCGCCAAGGCGCTGCAATCCGCCGGCAAGACCAGTGACGCGATTCCGATCCTCAGGCGGTTGCTGCGCACCAGCGCCGATCACCAGCATCTGAAAGAACGGCTGGCCACGATCTGCCGCCTCGCCGGCTATCTGGACGAAGCTGAAAAGCTCTACCGCGAACTGATCAAGACCGAGGGCTCGCTGCCGAAACACGTGGAGGGTCTTGCGCGGGTGCTCGCGCAAGACGGGCGCAAGATGGAAGCGGCCGAACTTCTCAGCGAGCATCTCGTCTCCCAGGGGCGATCCCATGGCCCGATGGTCTATCTCGCCGGCATCCTCGGCGATCTCGGGCATCTTGCCGACGCGGCGGGCCTCTACGAGCAAGCCGTCAAGCTGAAGCCGGAGGATATCGCCACAAGGCTGCTGCACATTCGCACGCTGATGCTGGCCGAGGACTTCGATTCCGCCTTTGCCACGGGCCTTGAAGCCCTCGAGGTCTTCCCGAAAGAGGCGAGCCTTCACATCACCGTCGGCAACGTGCTGGTCGAGGCCGGCCATGTGCCCGAGGCGTTGCTGCACTTCCGGGAGGCGGTCAACCTCGACCGCGAGAATGCCCAGGCGCTTGCAGCCACGGCCGCCTGCGCGATGCGGCTCGACCAGAAGGAGGCGGCGGGCCGGCTCGCGGCCCGAGCGATCGAACTCGACGCGAGCGGCGCGCGCGGCTATCTCGTGCTTGCCTCGCTTGCGCGCGAACTCGGCTCGCCCGAAGAGGCCCTGCGGCTCTATGAGGAGGCGCTTTCCAAGGGCGCCGACAGCGCCCAGGTCCGCTTCGAGCTCGCCTCGATCCTCGCCGAGGATCCGGCAAAGCTCTCCGCCGCGCTCGAACATCTGCTTGCCGGCCTCAACATGGACCCGCAGCACTACGCGGCGTGGTGCCTTGCCCGTCATGTCGCCCGGATGCTGGCCCGCCACGACATTCTCGCCGAACTCGACAGCCGCAACGACTTCCGCTCCTACGACCGGCGCGTTCATCCGCCGCTGCCCTCATGGCTGCTCGACGAGACCGACGATCCGCAGGAGCATCTGGACCACGCAAGGCGCTACTGGGACCGCAACGCCTTTCGTGCGAACGAGATCTTCGCCCGTTCGCCGAAGCCGATGCTGCCGCCGCCGCCCGAACCCGACGACAAGATCGTCATCGGCTATGTCTCCGGCCGGTTCCACGAACCCGACACGGCACCGCGCCTTGCCGGGTTACTGGAGCTGCACGATCGTCGCCGGTTTTCGATTCACGCCTATTGCCATTCGCCGCAGCTTGAAAACTCGGTCGCCAAGCGCCTCAAGTCGGGCGTCGATCTCTACCAGTCGATCAAGGGCATGGGCGCCGTCGAGTTCGCCAACACGATCGCCCGCAACGGCGTTCACATCCTTGTCGATCTCGATGGCTACCGGGAGGGATCGCGGATCGGCTACATGGGCCTCAGGGCCGCTCCCATCCAGGTGTCCTGGCTCGGCTATCCCGGCAGCAGCGGCAGCGATGCCATCGACTACCTGATCGCCGACCGGATCGCGACGCCGGATGGCGCAACGCCCTATCACTCGGAAAATCTCGTCCGCGTGCCCTATTGCCACTATGTGCACGACACGCGGCGCCGGATCGAGCCTATCCGGCCGCGGCGATCGGAATTCGGCCTGCCGGACAATGCCTTCGTGCTGGCATGCTTCGGCAATCCCAACAAGGTCGGCGCCGAGACCCTTGCGACCTGGTCGAGCATCCTGAGTCAGACCCCACGCTCCGTGCTCTGGCTGCGCAACAGGACGGCGGAGGTCAGCGAGAATATCAAGACCGCCTTCGCACATCAGGGCATCGATCCGAACCGCATCATCATTTCGCCCTATCTCGACGAGGCCAAGCATCTTGCCCGCCTGCCGCTCGCCGATCTTTGCCTCGACACCTTTCCGCATGGGTCGCGAACGGCGAGCTGCGAAGCGCTGTGGATGGGCGTGCCGGTGCTGACACGGTCCGGCAACTCCTTTTCCTCGCGCGTGACGGCCAGCATGCTCGTCAATGTCGGCCTGCCCGATCTGATCTGCCCGGACGATGCCGCGTTCGAGGCGAAGGTCGTCTCGCTCGTCAAGGCGGCCGAGCGTCTCCGGCCGATGCGCGACCACCTCCTGCAACGGCGTCAGAACCTGCCGCTTTTCGACATGCTGCGGTTTGCCGCTCATCTGGAGGCAGCTTTCACCGCGATGGTCGACCGCTGGCGCAAGGATCTCCCGCCCGAAGCCATCGACATCGCGCCTCTTTCGCGCGGCTGAGACGGTTCTGGCCACGGACGGATCAAGGGCGGTTAGCGGGTGCGTTCCCGTGTGCTCGCAAGCCGGCCATCACGGGAAGGCTCTCAAGAGCCTCCGTGCGATGAGGCCTACTTGCGGATTGCCGCATCGAGCCCGACGGCCTTGTCCAGATGCATCGGCTGTCCCTTCAGATCGACAAGCTTGGCCGACTGCAGTTCCGTGCCGGTGAAATCCGCCCCATCGACGTTGGCGCCGCTGAAGTCGGCGCCGCTCGCCTCCATGCGCACGAGGCTGGCACCCGAGAAGTCAGCGCCGGTGAAATTGGTGAATTCCGCCTGAGCGCGGTCCATGTTCGCGCCGACGAGCTTGGCGTCCGTCAGGTCGGCGCCGGACAGCACGCCGCGCATCAGGCCCATGGACTGGTTGCGCATGTCGGCGGAGAAGTCGACGTGCGACAGGTCGGCCCGGATCAATCTCGCCCTCGTCAGGTCGCTGGCAACGCGGGCACCGGCGAGATTGGCGTCATCCAGCTTGGCCTCCTGCATCTGAGCCTGGAAAAACTCGGCCTCGCGCAGGTCGGCCTGCGAGAAATCGGCCTTCAGCAGCCAGGCCTGATCGAACTTGGCGCCGCGTAGATTGGCCTCCGCGAACTGTGTGCCGTTCAGCTTGGCGGCGGTGAAATCGGCTCCGCTGAGATCGAGACCGGAAAGGTCCAGACCATTGAGCTTCATGCCACGAAAGCTCGGCGGACTGCCGCCTTTCGCTTTCTTGAGCATGGCTTCGACGTCGGCTCTCGTCAGGTCCGACTGGGTCATGTCGGACGAGCCAAGGTCGAGATATTTCAGCATGTCCTGCGCCTGCGACCGGCTGGCAAAAGCCAGCAGCGCAAGAGCGCCCAGGAAAAGGGTTTGTCGGCGGTTCATGAGCCTGTCCTCCCGATCGGCTTTTGACCAAGGAGAACGCAATGCCCCGTCAAAGGGGACTCAATTCGCCGTGATGCCCTCAGCCACGATGCCGCAGCAGGCAGACGAAGAAGCCATCCGTGGAGGTCAGATAGGGCGAAAGGCGCAGGCCGGTTCCCTTGCCCACCGCAAGGCCGACATGGGGCGGCAGCGGCTTTCCAGTCACCGGCTGCCAAAATGCCGCGGTATCCTCGACGGCAAAGGCGGGATGGCGCTTCAGAAAAGCGTCGAGGCGGTCCTCGTTTTCTTCCGGCAACAGCGAGCAGGTGATGTAGCAGATTCGCCCACCCGGCCGGGTCAGCCGGGCCGCGCGGTCCAGCACCTCGTCCTGCTGCATCAGGCGCGTCGCCAGCGCGCCGGGTGCCAGCCGCCATTTGGCGTCGGGGCGCCTGCGCCAGGTTCCCGTGCCGGTGCATGGTGCGTCGACGACGACGAGATCGGCGGTTCCATCGAGCGGGGCCAGCGGATCGGGGCCGCGCGGCTCGACGATCTCGATCGTCTGGGTGCCCGCACGGGCGATGCGATCGAGGATGTCGCCGAAACGGCGCTTGTCGTTGTCGTAGGCGTGAATTCGAACCGAAGGGCCGAGACGGGCCGCGAGCGCAAGGGACTTGCCACCGCCGCCGGCGCAAAGATCGACAACGTTCGTCGCCCCGCCTTCGGCGGCAATCAGCGAGGCCAACTGGCTGCCTTCGTCCTGAACCTCGAATTCCCCGCGCTTGAAGGCGAATTCGGAGACGACATGCGGCGCCTTGGCATCGGCCTCGCCAACAGGAACGCGGACACCGATGGGCGACCACGGCGTCGGCGTGGCATCGAGCGGACCCAGTGCGGAGAGGACCGCCGCGCGGTCGGCCTTCGTCGTGTTGACGCGCAGGTCCACGTCGGCCCTTGCGGCGAGCGCCTCACCTTCGGCGACGAGCCGGTCGTCAAGAGCGCGGCGGAACGAACCGATCAGCCACTCGGGCAGATTGGCCCGCACATGGTCCGGCGCATCACCCGGCAGTGCTGGCGCCTCCAGCGCGCGCCTTTCGTCCGGGGAAAGAGCCGGCGGCGCGTGGCGGTCGTCCGGATCGAGCACGGCGTCAAGACCGGCAAGACCCCGGTTCCAGGTCAGCGCATAGGCCGCAAGCACCCTCGCCCGCACCGTGTCGCTGCCCATGATGGCACTCAGCGACGACTGGCGCCGCAGCACGTCGAAGACGAGATTGCCGATGGCATTGCGGTCCTTCGACCCGGCAAAGCGATGGCCAAGGCCCCAGTCTTTCAAGGCATCCTGGGCCGGACGTCGCCGTTTCTCCAAATCTTCGAGAATCTCGATTGCGGCTGCAAGCCGCCCGCCATCCCTCATGATGCCAACATTCCCACCGCAATTTCGATAACCAGTATGATCGCCATGATCATGAGGCAGGAAACACCCAGCATGAAGACTTTCGGCCGTGTCGGAAGGTGATTGGCCCCGGTATGGACCGCCCTGTGCGCGACACGCAGCGCGACATAGGCCCAGGCGAGAATCGCCAGCGGCAGGCTCGCGAGTTCCAGGACCAGCGCGAGAAGCACGAGCCCGTAGAAGAGCGTCGGCGTCTCGAACTGGTTGTTCATGTTGTTGGAGAGCTTGAGGACGTCGTCAGGCCAGGCACGCGAGTCGAGCGCGATCTCGGACAATCGGACCCGACGGGCGCCCACGCACGCAAAGCGGGCCCGGGCCGCCCGGAACATCAGGATCATTTGCGCCATCATCGCAAGCGCCATCAGCCCGACCGCCGCCGTCATCACACACTACCGGGATAGTTCGGGCTCTCGCGGGTGATGGTGACATCATGTGCATGGCTTTCCCGCATACCGGCATTGGAGATGCGGATGAACTGCGCCTTTTCCTGCAATTCGGAGATGGTCTTGGCACCGACATAGCCCATGGCCGCGCGCACGCCGCCGGCAAGCTGATGCAGAACGCCGCCGATCGGCCCCTTGTAAGGCACCTGACCCTCGATGCCTTCCGGCACGAGCTTCAGGGAATCGGTCACCTCGGACTGGAAATAGCGGTCTGCCGAGCCGCGCGCCATCGCGCCGACGGACCCCATGCCGCGGTAGGACTTGTAGCTGCGGCCCTGGTGCAGGTAGACCTCGCCGGGGCTTTCCTCGGTGCCGGCAAAAAGCGAGCCGATCATGGCCGCGGAAGCGCCCGCCGCCAGTGCCTTGGCGACGTCGCCGGAGAAGCGGATGCCGCCGTCGGCGATCACCGGAACGCCGGAGTCCTGCGCGGCGCGAACGCCTTCCATGATGGCGGTGAGCTGCGGCACGCCGACACCGGCGACGATGCGCGTGGTGCAGATCGACCCCGGGCCGATGCCGATCTTGACCGCGTCGGCGCCAGCGTCGATGAGCGCCTTGGTCGCGTCGGCCGTCGCAACGTTACCGGCGAGAATCTGCGTGCGGTTGGAAATCCGCTTCACCTTGCGCACAGCCTCGAGCACGCGCTCGGAATGACCGTGGGCCGTGTCGACGACGAGGAGATCGACGCCCGCGTCGATCAACCGCTGCGAACGCTCGTAACCCGCATCGCCCACCGTGGTGGCGGCGGCAACGCGCAGGCGCCCCTGATCGTCCTTGGCGGCATTCGGGTGAAGCTGCGCCTTCTCGATGTCCTTCACGGTGATGAGGCCGATGCAGTTGTAGGCATCGTCGACGACCACCAGCTTTTCGATGCGGTGGGTGTGCAGCAGGCGCTTGGCCTCGTCCTGGCTGACACCCTCGCGAACCGTCACGAGGTTCTTGTGGGTCATCAGTTCCCGGATCGGCTGATCAGGGTGCGTGGCGAAGCGGACATCGCGATTGGTGAGGATACCGACGAGCTTGCCGATCAGCTGTCCACCGGCACCGGCGTTCTCGACCACCGGGATGCCGGAAATGTTGAAGGCCTTCATGACGTCGAGGGCCTGCTGCAAGGTGGCGTCCGGGCCGATGACGACCGGATTGACGACCATGCCCGATTCGAACTTCTTGACCTGCCGCACATGCTCGGCCTGCACTTCCGGCGTCAGGTTGCGGTGAATGACGCCGATGCCGCCGGCCTGTGCCATGGCAATCGCCAGACGGGCCTCGGTGACGGTGTCCATCGCCGAGGAAATGATCGGGATATTCAGCTCGATTTCGCGGGTCAGGCGGGTGCGAAGGTCGGTTTCGGCTGGAAGCACTTCCGAGTGCCCGGGGGTCAGCAGCACGTCGTCGAAGGTAAGCGCCAGCGTTCCGCCGTGGGCGGGCTCGAAAAAGATGGCCATCAGGTCAACTCCCGGAACTTGGGGTCAGGCGCGGCAGCAAAGTGGGGCAAACGGGGTCCAGGAACGGAAGGATGAAACGCCCTCGCCTGCCTCATGCCGCGCGCAAAAGGATGGCGCGGGTCTCTAACACGCTTTTTACATAAGGCAAAGCAAAACGGTGAGATGCAAGGCTGTCATGCACGCCTGCGGCCCTGCACCGGCGCACGCAGTTCCCGAGGCCGCATCCCGTTCGCCGTCTCCGCCTATTGGCACCACGCGACAGGGAGCACCGAGCGCCAGGCGCTGCAGTCCTTCGGACCGCCAAAAGGAGGCTCGAAAGGGCTGAACATTTCGCTCGCGACCGTCCAGCCGCCGCCCCGGCGCAACAGGAGAGCATAAATTCCCGGATATTCGTTCGGATCGTAGCCGTATTTGCGCGCGTTGGGCGTCCCGGCCATATCGATTGCCTTGCCGCCCGGCCGCTGCATCTTGAGAGCGGCGTAGGCGCGATCACCGAAGACCTTAAGATCCTCGACAACGAATTCGACCGGCGCGCCAACATGGGACGCCGCAACAGGCCTGACCGCATCCATGATCGCCGCGCGCTCGGCCGAGCCACGTTTGGGCTCGTAGGCGTTCTGGGCCGCGGCAGGACCTGCCGCCAAGGCAACCTGAGCGAGGAGGACGAAGCCGAGACTTACGAGGAGGAGAAGACGCATTCGAGATCGCTCCTGCGCGGGAGGGAGGGCGAAGACCTGCTCAGCAGAAGGCAAGGTCCGATCGGATCGATCATCTGCCAAAAGGCATGATCACAATCGGTCATGGACCAGCTTCACCGCGAATCGTCTTCGAAGCCATTCAAAGACGCCGGCCGGCGGTCAAAACCCGCTCTGGCGAGACACTGGAGCGCAATGCGTTCAGTCTTCCGTCTGATCCGCCCTGCCCTTGAACCCGCGCGCCACGAGATAGAGTTCGACGCTTTCCTGCCGGCTCGACGGCGGCTTGACGTGCACGACCGTCGAGAAATGGCGCTTCAGCTGCGCCAGCAGTTCGTTCTCGGTGCCGCCGCGGAACACCTTCGCGACAAAGGCTCCGCCGGGCTTCAGCACGTTGATGGCGAAGTCGGCGGCCACCTCGCACAGATGCATGGTGCGCAGATAGTCGGTCTTGTGGTGCCCCGTGGTCGGCGCGGCCATGTCGGAGAGGACAAGATCCGGCGCCTCGCCGCCGAGCGCCGCGATGAGCTGATCGGGTGCATCCTCGTCGAGAAAATCCTTTTGGAGCAGCACGACGCCCGGAATCGGGTCCAGTTCCAGATAGTCGATGCCGACGACGAGCGGATTCGCGGCAGTCGAACCGACCTTCTTGGCCGCCACCTGGCTCCAGCCGCCCGGCGCGACGCCAAGATCGACGACGCGCTGGCCCGGCTTCAGCAAATGGCATTTCTCGTCGATCTCGATGATCTTGAAGGCGGCTCGCGAGCGCCAGCCCTCGCGCCTGGCCTTGACGACATAGGGGTCGTTGAGCTGTCGCTCCAGCCAGCGCGCCGAGGAGGCCGTGCGGCCGCGCGCGGTCTTCACGCGCACCTTCAGCCCGGTGTCTGCGCGCCCCTTGCCCGGCTTTTTCGGTTTCTTGTCGTCAGCCACGCCCGCCTCCCGGCCTTTGCGAGCCATGCTGGTGATGCCCAGGACCACGCCGACGCCACACGCCGTCGCGCGCCATCAATTCCACGAGAATCCCCTCGCGCAGCCCCCGGTCCGCCACCCGCAGCCTCTGGCAGGGCCAGCGGCGGCGAATCGCCTCCAGGATGGCGCAGCCGGCCATGACGAGATCGGCCCTGTCAGTGCCGATGCAGGGATTGGAGATCCGCGCCTCGAAGGGCATGTCGAGCAGTTGCTCGATCATCGAGCCGACATCATTCGATTCAAGCCAGATGCCGTCCACCTTGCGGCGGTCGTAGCGTTTCAGGCCGAGGTGGACGCCCGCAAGCGTCGTCACCGTGCCGGACGTTCCGAGCATATGCATACCGCCGGCCTCGATCAGGCGGCCGAGTTCCTCCACCCCCTCGAAACCGTCGAGCATGCCGCTGACCTCGTCGACCATCTGGTCGAAGATCTCGCGGGTGACGCAGACGCCGCCATGACGCTCCGACAAGGTCACGACGCCGACCGGCAGCGACGTCCAGGCGCGAATGTAGCGCGTCAGCGCGAAGCCGCGCGCTCGGCCGCGTTCGCGAAGGTCCAGCCAGACGAGTTCCGACGAACCGCCGCCGATATCGAAGAGCAGGACGCCGTTGGCGTAAGGGTCGACCAGCGTCACGCAGCCGGCGACCGCCAGCCGCGCCTCGGTCTTGCGGTCAACGATCTCCAGGGACAGGCCCGTCTCCCGGCGGACCCGTTCCAGGAAGACAACGCCGTTTTCCGCCGCGCGGCAGGCCTCCGTCGCGATCAGGCGCATGCGATGAACGTTGTGATCGGCCATCTTGGAGCGGCAGACGGCCAGGGCCTCGACAGCGCGATCCATCGCCGGCTGCGACAGCCGGCCCGAGCGGCCGATCCCCTCGCCGAGACGCACGATCCGCGAAAAGGCATCGACCACGCGAAAGCCGCGTTCCTGCGGTTCGGCGATCAGCAGCCGGCAATTGTTGGTGCCAAGATCAAGGGCGGCGTACAGCGGCGACTCGCGGCGCATGCCCGGTTCGGCGCCGTTGCTGCGCCTGCGCCCTTCGCCGGCCGGGTGGGGTCTGCGCGCCTGGTCCGGGCTTCGCGGCTCGCCGGCACGTGCGTGCTCCGGCATGCGCGCCTTGTCACCGCTCCTTGCGCGATGCTTTTCCGCCGTGGCATTTCCGCCGGCCTCGCGGGGACGAGCCGACTGGTCGCCGCCGGGGCGGCGCGACGGCGGCGAGCGGAGGCCGCGCAGGTCTCCCGCCGGCCCGTGGCCCGGCTGCTTGCCACGCCGCTTGCGATGCCGGCGCTTTCGCCCGGCTCCTGCCCCGCCTTCGGCGTGGTCGGCTGCTGGATGGTTCACCTGTTCGGCCGGGGACGCAGATTGTCCATCGGCAACGGGGCCTGTCCCTTGCGGACGGCGCTTGCGGCGGCGTGCCGCCCGTTTGCCCATGCCCCCCTTTTCAGCCGTCGCGCCCTTGTCATTCGGCGTGGCGTCTCCGGCAGGGGAGAAATCTGCGCGGCCGTTACTCTCGCCCGCGTCGGTCAAAGCCTGTCTCCTGCACGCGGCGCGAACCCTTCATGGAAGGCTCAAGCGCGGCATGCCTCATTCACGTTGCCCTTAAGGTAGCAGCGGATTCAGGCAAAGGCAAAGAAATGTCACAAAATCGGCATGATCGAAAAGGCAGCGATCCCGCTCAGTCGACCTCGTCGGCGACGACGACCCAGGTCTCCTTCTTCGCCGCCGCGATCCACTCGACCATCGGTGGATGCGCATGGATCGCATCCACATAGGCGGCCTCGACAGGTCCGAGTTCAACGCCATACGTGCGGAAGCGACTTGCGACCGGCGCGAAGACGCAATCAATCGCGCCGAAGGCGCCGCAGAGAAAGGGGCCGTCCTGGCCGAAGCACTTGCGCGCCTCGCGCCAGATCTCCGTGATGCGGGCGGTATCGCGTGCCGCGCCCTCGGTCGCCGGACGTTCGGCGATCGGCCGGCGAATGTTCATGGGCCAGTGATTGCGCACATCGGGAAAGCCCGAATGCATTTCCGCGGAGACGGACCGGGCAAAGGCGCGCGCGGCCTTGTCCGCCGGCCAGAGGCCGCAATCCGGGTATTGCTCGGCGAGATATTCGATGATCGCCAGCGAATCCCAGACGGTGATGTCGCCATCGACGAGCACCGGCACCCGGCCGGCCGACGAATGCCGGGCGACCTCGGACTTGAACTCGGGCGTATCGAGATCAATCACCACCGTCTCGAAATCGGCTCCCGTCTGGCGGGCGGCAAGCCAGCCCCGCAGCGACCAGCTCGAATAATTGCAATTACCGACGACCAGCTTCATGACGCCTCACCTGCCGACCCAACGCCTTTGAACGCCCGCCCGCTCAGAACGGGATTTCGTCGTCCATGTCGGAGGAATAGCCGCCGCGCGATCCGCCGCCGCCGGTCGAGGACGCCGCACGACCGCTGGAGCCACCGCTGCGCTCCATCGGGCTGGAACGGCCAAAGTCCGATCCGCCGCCGCTGCCGCCACCGAAGTCACCCTCGCCGCGCTCACCCCGGCCGTCGAGCATCGTGAGCGTCGAGTTGAAGCCCTGCAGCACGATCTCGGTCGAATAGCGCTTCTGGCCACTCTGGTCGTCCCATTCGCGGGTCTGCAACTGACCCTCGATATAGACCTTGGCGCCCTTGCGAAGATACTGCTCGGCGACCTTGCAAAGCCCCTCGTTGAAGATGACGACGCGATGCCATTCCGTCTTCTCGCGGCGCTCGCCGCTGTTGCGGTCGCGCCAGCTTTCGGATGTCGCGACACGAAGATTGGCGATCGGGCGGCCGTCCTGCGTTCGGCGGATTTCCGGATCCGCCCCAAGGTTGCCGACCAGAATGACCTTGTTGACGCTGCCCGCCATGACCTTTGCTCCTTGAACTCATTGGATTTATGCCCGCACGCGCCTGATTGATGTTCGCGCGCGCAGGCGGCGGGAAGAGCCTTCCCGCAGCGATCTGCCGACACACTTAACACACTCGGACGGCGCGGACGCGCCTTGCGGCTTTTTCTCCACAGGTGGAGGAAAATGCTCGCATCGCAGCATTGTTCCTGATATGTTCCAACAAATGGCACTTGGGCGCGCGCGCGTCCAGCCTATATTTGAGCCGAGCAGATTTTTCTTAAGAGCCTAGCAGCAGGAAACGACCCATCCGGGATGGCGGTTTGACGCCTCGCGGCAAGAGCGTCTTTCGTGCTTGAGGACCCAGGGACAGGACCGAGGCACATGACGGCAGACGAGCGGGTTCGGCAGACGGACAGACACAGGATGATCTCGATCCGTGGCGCGCGGGAGCATAATCTCAAGAATGTCGATCTGGACCTGCCGCGCGACAGCCTCGTGGTGATGACCGGGCTTTCGGGCTCGGGCAAGTCGTCGCTCGCCTTCGACACCATCTACGCGGAAGGCCAGCGCCGCTATGTGGAAAGCCTTTCGGCCTATGCCCGCCAGTTCCTTGAGATGATGCAGAAGCCGGACGTCGACCAGATCGACGGCCTTTCGCCGGCAATTTCCATCGAGCAGAAGACCACCTCGCGTAATCCGCGCTCCACCGTCGGCACGGTCACCGAGATCTACGACTACATGCGCCTGCTCTTCGCGCGCGTCGGCATTCCCTATTCTCCGGCGACCGGCCTGCCGATCGAAAGCCAAACGGTCAGCCAGATGGTCGACCGGGTGATGGCGCTGCCGGAGGGAAGCCGCCTCTACCTGCTCGCCCCCATGGTGCGCGGGCGCAAGGGCGAATACCGCAAGGAACTTGCCGAACTTCAGAAGAAGGGCTTCCAGCGCGTCAAGATCGACGGCACGCTGACGGAGATTGCCGACGCCCCTGCCCTCGACAAGAAGCTGAAGCACGACATCGATGTGGTCGTCGACCGCCTCGTCGTGCGCGACGATATCGCGTCGCGCCTTGCCGACAGTTTCGAGACCGCGCTCGGGCTTGCCGATGGCATTGCCGTCGTCGAGTTCGCAGACAAGACCGACGAAAAGGGCGAAGCGGAGCGGATCATCTTCTCGCAGAAATTCGCCTGTCCCGTTTCCGGATTCACGATCCCGGAGATCGAGCCGCGTCTCTTTTCCTTCAACAACCCCTTCGGCGCCTGCCCGCATTGCGACGGCCTCGGCACGACGCTGCGCTTCGAGGCCGAACTGGTGGTGCCCGACGCCAACCTGTCGCTGAAGGACGGCGCGGTGCTTCCCTGGGCCAAGACCGGCAGCACCTCGCCCTATTATGCGCAGACGCTGGAGGCGATCAGCCGGCACTACAAGGTGTCGATGGCAACCCCCTGGCACAAGCTGCCCGAGGAGGTGCGCGAGACCATCCTCAACGGCTCCGGCCGCGAGGAAATCGAGTTCGTCTATGACGACGGCATGCGCAGCTACCGGACCAGCAAGACCTTCGAGGGCGTCGTCACGAATATCGAGCGCCGCTGGCGCGAGACGGATTCCGACTGGGTGCGGGAGGAGCTGTCGCGCTACCAGTCCGACCATCCTTGCGACTTCTGCGGCGGCTACCGGCTGAAGCCGGAGGCGCTTGCGGTCAAGATCGCGGGGCTGCACATCGGCGAAGTCGGCGAGAAGTCGATCAGGACGGCGGCCGACTGGTTCGAGGTGCTGCCGCCGCTGCTGTCGGACAAGCAGAACGAGATCGCAGGCCGGATTCTCAAGGAAATCCGCGAGCGTCTCAAGTTCCTCAACGACGTCGGCCTCGACTATCTGACGCTGTCGCGCAATTCGGGAACGCTGTCCGGCGGCGAGAGCCAGCGCATTCGCCTCGCCTCGCAGATCGGCTCCGGCCTCACGGGCGTGCTCTATGTGCTCGACGAGCCGTCGATCGGCCTGCACCAGCGCGACAACGACCGGCTCATCGGCACGCTCAAACACCTGCGCGACCTCGGCAACACCGTGATCGTGGTGGAACATGACGAGGATGCCATCCTTGCCGCCGACTATGTCGTCGACGTCGGCCCCGGCGCCGGCGTCCACGGCGGGCGCATCGTCTCGGAAGGCACGCCGGCCGAGGTCATGGCCGATCCGGCCTCGCTGACGGGGCAGTATCTTTCCGGCGTCAGGACCGTTGCGGTCCCGGAAGGCCGGCGCAAGATTTCCAAGCAGAAGCGGCTGAAGGTCTTTGGCGCGCGCGGCAACAACCTGAAGAATGTCGACGTCTCGATCCCGCTTGGCACCTTCACCTGCGTGACGGGCGTTTCCGGCGGCGGCAAGTCCACCTTCCTCGTCGACACGCTGTTCAAGGCGGCCTCGCGCCGGCTCAACGGCTCACGCGAGCAGGCGGCGCCGCATGACCGGATCGAGGGCTTCGAATATCTCGACAAGGTGATCGACATCGACCAGTCGCCGATCGGGCGCACGCCGCGCTCGAACCCGGCGACCTATACCGGCGCCTTCACGCCGATCCGCGAGTGGTTCGCCGGCCTGCCGGAGGCGAAGGCCCGCGGTTACGCACCCGGCCGCTTCTCCTTCAACGTCAAGGGCGGGCGCTGCGAGGCGTGCCAGGGCGACGGCGTCATCAAGATCGAGATGCACTTCCTGCCTGACGTCTACGTCACCTGCGACGTCTGCAAGGGCAAGCGCTACAATCGCGAAACGCTGGACGTCATGTTCCGGGGCAAGTCGATCGCCGACGTGCTCGACATGACCGTCGACGAGGGCGCGGAGTTCTTCTCCGCCGTGCCGGCGGTGCGCGACAAGCTGGAAACGCTTGCCCGCGTCGGGCTCGGCTACGTCAAGGTGGGCCAGCAGGCGACGACGCTGTCGGGCGGCGAGGCGCAGCGGGTGAAGCTTGCCAAGGAACTGGCGAAACGCGCGACGGGGCGAACGCTCTATATCCTCGACGAGCCGACCACGGGCCTGCATTTCCACGATGTCGCCAAGCTGCTCGAGGTGCTGCACGAACTCGTCGACCAGGGCAACAGCATCGTCGTGATCGAGCACAACCTCGAAGTCATCAAGACCGCCGACTGGATCATCGACTTCGGACCGGAAGGCGGCGACGGCGGCGGAACGGTCGTGGCCGAGGGCCGCCCGGAGGACATCGTCGACAACGAGCGCTCGCACACCGCCCGCTACCTCAAGACCATGCTGGAGCGGCGCCCGGAGGGGGCGAGACGGGCAGCCGAATAGGGTGTCCGGATTTGCCCTCACCTGCGGGGGAGCATGGAGAGCCTGTCCCGGCTGATGGGCGACCTGCGCCCATCCTGGGTAAGCCATGCGTCAGAACAGGGTGATTTGCGCCGCAGATGCGCCATCCGGCCTTCGAGAACTAAACGTTTTTAGTTTTTAAACCGATTAGCCCGTTTTCGGCCGGTTTGACGTCCATTTCTTTAAACCGATTTTATCTCGCCTCACGTCCGTTTCATGTTTTTTGTGCGCCGCAATATTGCCCGATTGGTTAGCGCTTGTTAACGCTTCCACCATCAGGCCGACACTTATAACTCTTTGATTTTTAAATCATATCGAAACGAGCATTCATTTGATCGTTTGAAAAAAGATTGCCCGATGGGCGATCCGCGCCGCATTCCCGCCGGCATTTAATTTCGCTATGCAAAATAAACATGCGGGACATGCGCTCACCCCCCTGCCCATGCGGATCCGATGGGACTACATATCTCCTCGACAGACGGCGGCGCAGAAAGTTTTCAAACTGGCGACGACACCCCGTCGATACGGAATTACACGGACCTGAAGGATAACGACCATGTTCGACACCATCGTTAAGAAGTACAACCACTTCGTCAAGTACCAGCAGACCTACAGAGAACTGTCGCAGCTCTCGAACCGTGAGCTTCACGACCTTGGAATCGTCCGCAGCGATATCCGTAACCTTGCTCGTCGCGCTGCGCGCTGAGGTTTTTTAAGCCTTCGTTAAGATCTCAGGCAGATTGTCAACGAAGGACATTGGATCGGGGTTTGAAACAACGCAGGTGACCTCCTCCCCACCTCCGTTCTTCGCCTCGTAAGTCGTGTCGGACCTCCTCCCCTGACACGACGGATCTCCACGGAACCTCCTCCCTCCGTGGTGTCTGATACGCCCACCGGATCTCCTCCCCCGGTGGGCGTTTTTTTGTGCCCAATCCCCTGCACGAAACGCGATGGACGGACCGGCTCAAAGGTCCTCGGGCCGAACCAGATCCGCGTGACCGAATCCCTTCGAGTAGTCGAGAACGGAAATGACGACCGGCTTCACGCGGTAAATGCGAACATCGCTGTGCGTCGGCATCGGAAAGGGCAAGGCCTCGATCCGTTGTTCGGCATATTTGGCGGGCATCATCGCAATGACGCGGTCGGCTTCGGCCGGATCGGTGACGAGTTCGGCGTGGGCTGCCATCGAAAGCCCCTCGATGGCCATCAGATCGGACGTGTCGTGGTCGATGGTCAGCGAAATACGGCTGTCATGGGCAATGTTCCGAGCCTTCTGGCTGTCGAGGCCGCACAGGAAATAGATCGCAAGGCCATCGTTGACGTAGCCGACGGTCGTCGCCTGCGGCCAGCCATCCGGCCGCAAGGTCGCCACCGTCATGATGCGGTGCGCATCCAGAATCGTCATGATTTTCGCTTTGAGTGAGCCGGTCACGAGCGATCTCCTTGTTTGGGCTGTCATTCCGGGGCCGAATACTGCGCCGCCGGTTGCCGGCCGGCATTGACAAGCCTCAAGGCTCCCCATCCTTCCGCGGGCACGCGGCAGTCGCTAGCGGCCGAGCCCTCCGATCGCTCTTGTTGCCGCAGGGCGATACGACTATTTTCCGCGCCATGACAAAACCACTCTACACGCCCTATCACGTGATCGGCGGCGGCCTTGCCGGCTGCGAAGCGGCCACATTCATCGCCAATGCCGGCATTCCCGTCGTCCTGCACGAGATGCGGCCGCTGCGCGAAACCGACGCGCATAGGACCGACAAGCTCGGGGAACTGGTCTGCTCCAATTCCTTCCGGTCCGACGACGCGGAGACGAATGCCGTCGGCCTGCTGCATGCTGAGATGAGGCTCGCCAACTCCCTGCTGATGCGCTGCGGCGACGCCAACCAGGTGCCCGCCGGTGGCGCGCTCGCCGTCGACCGCGAGGGCTTCGCTTCGGCGATGACCGACGCCATCGCCTCGCATCCGCTGATTTCGATCGAGCGCGGTGAGATCGAGGGCCTGCCGCCCGAGGCGTGGGGCAATGTGATCATTGCGACCGGCCCCCTCACCTCGCCGGCCCTGTCGGAGGCCATCGCCCGCACCTGCGGCGAGGAAAGCCTGTCCTTTTTCGACGCGATCGCGCCCATCGTTCATTTCGACAGCATCGACCTGGAGAAGGCCTGGTTCCAGTCGCGCTACGACAAGGTGGGACCGGGCGGCACGGGAAAGGACTACATCAACTGTCCGCTCGACCGGGAGACCTACGAGGCCTTCGTCGCCGGGCTGATCGCCGGCGACAAGACGGCCTTCAAGGATTTTGAGAAGACGCCCTATTTCGACGGCTGCCTGCCGATCGAGGTCATGGCCGAACGCGGCCCGGAGACGCTTCGCCACGGCCCGATGAAGCCGATGGGCCTGACCAACGCACACGAACCGACCGTCAAGCCCTATGCGGTCGTCCAGTTGCGGCAGGACAATGCCCTCGGCACGCTCTACAACATGGTCGGCTTCCAGACGAAGCTGAAATATGCCGAGCAGGTTCGCCTCTTCCGCACCATTCCGGGGCTGGAGAATGCCGAATTCGCGCGCCTTGGCGGCCTTCACCGCAACACGTTCCTGAATTCGCCGAAGGTGCTGGACGAAACGCTCCGGCTGAAGACGCTGCCACGACTTCGTTTCGCCGGCCAGATGACCGGCTGCGAGGGCTATGTGGAATCGGCGGCGATGGGCATGCTCGCCGGCCGTTTCGCCGTCGCCGAGCGGCTCGGCAAGCCGATCCCCGTTCCGCCGCCGACCACCGCCTTCGGCGCGCTTCTGAGCCATATCACCGGCGGGCATCTCGCCGTCGAAGACGGACCCGGCCCGAAATCCTTCCAGCCGATGAACGTCAACTTCGGGCTCTTTCCGCCGATCGAGGTGCCGAAGGTTCCCGGCAAACGGCTGCGGGGCACGGAGAAGTCGATCGCGCGCAAGAAGGCCATGAGCGCCCGCGCGCTTGGCGACATCAAGAGCTGGCTTGGGGCGCTCGACCTGCCATCGCTGGCGGCCTGACGGGAATTGTCCAAGGATAGGGTCGGCCATTCCCGGCCGGCCCGAGATACCTGACAGATCGATTCAACTTATCAGAAGAACGCCTTGTTCCGACGCGCTTTTCCAGCGGCTCGCCAAAGCACCCACTGGCGTTTCCACTGGGCCGTGTCGGCCACCGGTTCAAAGGGCGGGGCCGCTTCCATGCCTCTCAGCCAGAGCGGCACGAGCGCCAGCGGCAGGTAAGCCGCCTTGATGGCCGTTGGAGCCTTGGCCAAGGCCTCCCTTGCGGCATCGAGGTGCATGCGCGCCCGCTCGCGCAGGTCGGCCAGGGCGATGCGCAGACCCGCGCTGTCGTTGCCCTGCCTCATGTCCGCCTCGGAGACGCCGGCGCCTGCCAGAACATCGAGCGGCAGGAAAATCTGGCCGCGCCTTGCGTGAAGCGGCAGGGCCCGCATCAGCCCGGTGAGCGCATAGGCGACCCCGGCATGGCCCGAGGCGTCCGCCGTGCCCGGATCCTCTCCTCGTGCAAGGACGAGCGCCGCAAGCTGAAACAAGGCCGACTGGGTTTCCCCCGCATATCCCTCGAGACTGTGCAGCGAAGGCATCGGATCGTCGTAGAGATCGAAGGTTCGCGCATCGATCAGGTCGAGCAGCGGACGTACCGGCAGCCTGCGCTCGGCAAGGGTCGCCTTGAGAGACATCAGGACGGGATGGCCGAAGGCGCCCCTCTCCTCCGTCTCCAGCGCGTCGCGCCACCACTGCAGCCGGATTTCGCCAGGCATCGCCTCGTGCACGACATCGCGAATCCGGGCGATCTCGTTGCTGAAGGCATAAAGCGCGTGGAGATGCGGCCGGTCGGCCTCGGGAGCGAACATCGAGGCGAGCCAGCGGTCGCGGTCGTCCCGGCGCAGCACGGCCTCGCACTCGGCCCTTGCGGCGGCAAGGCCTTCATCGGGGATGTCCGGCTCCACGTGCATCGGACCCGCTCACTCGACGGCCAGAAGAGCTGCGGCAACGGCACGCCCTTCGCCGAGGAGGATATTGTAGGTGCGGATCGCCGCTCCCGTCGACATCACGTCGATCCGGATGCCGTGGTCGCCAAGGCCCAACCGCAGTGAAGCGGGCGGCGGGACGAGGTCGCGTCCGCTGCCATAAAGCAGCAGTTCCACCTCGCCGGCATCGGCAACGAGAGGTTCCAGCGACTCCATCGTGACGTCCGATGGCATGGAGACCGCCCAGCCGTAGATGCCGCTTGGCAGGCAGAGAAGCGAACCGCGATGGGACATGCCGGCAAAGCGAAATCCGCCGTCACCATAGGCGTCCACCGGCGCCCTGCCGGGAAAATGCGCGTCGCGACGAACGATGTCCTGCGGCGTGCCTCGTCCCCGATATCCCGAAGTCATGCGATCGCTCCGCTCACAGCCTTCCCGCCGGTCCTGCCCGCACCGAAGTCATGCCCCGGAACCGATCTCACGGCCCGGGCCGATCGGGCAGCCTCGACCGGGTCAGGCCTGCTTCGGTTCGCTGGCCGGGGCATTCTCGCCGGTTCTCTGCAGGCCGAAGATGATCAGCACCGGAGAGGCAATGAAAATGGACGAATAGGTGCCGATCGCAACGCCGAAGATCATCGCGATCGTGAAGGACCGGATGACCTCCCCGCCGAAGATGAAGAGGGCAATCAGCGCGATCAACGTCGTCAGCGACGTCATGGTGGTTCGGGTGAGCGTCTGGTTGATCGACAGGTCGATCAGCTCCGTAAGCGGCATCTTCTTGTATTTCCGCCGCATTTCCCGGATGCGGTCATAGACGACCACGGTGTCGTTCAACGAATAGCCGACAATGGTCAGGACCGCCGCGATGGATGTCAGATTGAACTCGATCTGCAGCAGCGCGAAAAGACCGATGGTCATAATCACGTCGTGCATCGTGGCGATGATCGCACCGAGGCCGTACTGCCATTCGAAGCGGAACCAGATGTAGATCAGGATCGCGATCAGGGACGCGCCGACGGCCATCGTGCCGGCCCGGGCCAGTTCGCCCGAAACGCGCGGCCCCACGACCTCGACGCGGCGGTAGTTGACCTCTTCGCCGAAGGCATCCTTGATCTTCTCGACGGCCGCCTGCTGGGCGGCGTCGCCACCCTCCTGACGCACGACGCGGATGAGCACGTCGTCCGCCTTGCCGAACTCCTGCACCTGCACCTCGCCGAGGCCGAGATCGCCGAGGCGGGCGCGAATCGACGCGAGATCCGCCGGACCTTCCTTGGTCTGGATCTCGATCATCGTGCCGCCTTCGAAGTCGATGCCGTAGTTCATGCCCTTGACGGCAAAAAGGCCCAGTGCCGCGATGCTGGCGATCAGGGAGATGGCAAAGACGATCTTCCGGATCCGCATGAAGGGGATCTTGGTATCGTCCGGGATCAGTTTCAGCAGCATGCTGCTCCTCGCTGGCAAGCGTCTGTCGGGCTCGCCGACTTTCAAGTCTCAGATCGGCACGACGGCCGGACGGCGGCGACGCACCCAGATGGCGATGATCAGCCGCGTCACGGTGAAGGCCGTGAAGATGGAGGTGAAGATGCCGACCGCGAGCGTGACCGCGAAGCCCTTCACCGGGCCCGAGCCGAGTTGGAACAGGATCACGGCCGCGATCAGCGTCGTGATGTTGGAGTCCATGATCGTGCCGAGGGCGCGCGAGAAGCCGGCATCGATCGCCGGAATGGCCGACCGACCGCCCCGCTGTTCCTCGCGAATGCGTTCATAGATCAGCACGTTGGCGTCGACGGCCATGCCCATGGTGAGCACGATACCGGCAATGCCCGGCAGCGTCAGCGTCGCACCAAGAAGGGTCAGCGTGGCGAAAATCAGCATCACGTTGATCGCCAGGGCGATGTTGGCGAAGACGCCGAGAAGGCCGTAGCCGGCGATCATGAAGATGACGACAGCGGCCGCGCCGATGTAGGAGGCCATCTTGCCGGCTTCGATGGAGTCGGCGCCAAGGCCCGGCCCGACCGTCCGCTCCTCGACAACCTCCAGCTTGGCCGGCAACGCACCCGCGCGCAGCAGAACGGCGAGGTCGTTGGCGCTTTCGACGGTGAAGTTGCCGGAAATCTGTCCGGCGCCGCCGGTGATCGGCTCGCGGATAACCGGGGCCGAAATGACCTGGTTGTCCAGCACGATGGCGAAGGGCCGGTTGACGTTGCGGGTCGTGACGTCGGCGAAGGTGCGGGCGCCGGCGGTCGTCAGCGTGAAGGAGACGAGCGGCTCGTTGGACTGCTGATCGAAGGCCGCGCGAGCGTCCTTCAGGTCCTCGCCGGTGAGCAGCGGCACTTCCTCGACGAGGTAGGGCGGGCCGCCGGGCTCGGCCGACTGGAGAACCTCCGTGCCGACGGGCGGGCGCGTCCTCAACGCCTCCTCGGCCGACATGGACGAGTCGACGAGATGGAAGGAGAGCTGCGCCGTCTGGCCGATGAGCGACTTCAGACGCTCCGGATCCTTTTCGCCGGGCGCCTCGACCAGGATGCGGTCGTCGCCGTTCTTCTGGATTGATGGCTCGGTCGTGCCGATTTCGTCGACGCGGCGACGGATGACCTCGATGGACTGGGCCACGACGGTCGACAGCCGCTGCGTCAGGCCCGTCTCGGTCATGTCGAGCCGCAGAAGGCCGTCGCCCTTGTCGCTGAAGGCGAATTCGTTGACACCGGTGCCGCCGAGAACGCCCTGATCGAGCGGGTTCAGCAACTCGTTGAGACGCTTCGTTGCCTCTTCGACCTGCGCCGTGTCTCGAACGCGAACCTGAACGCCCTGCCCGTTGACGCCGAGGCCGGTATAGCCGACGCGCGGCTCCTGGCGCAGCGCCGTGCGCACCTCGTTCTCCAGCGTCTTCAAGCGCTTGGAAACATAGTCCTGCTTGTCGACCTCATAGAGGAGATAGACGCCGCCCTGAAGGTCGAGGCCGAGCACGATCTGCCGGGAGGGCAGGAAACTCGGCCAGTCCGCTTTCAACGTGTCTGACGACAGAAAATTCGGAATGTTGATCAGGACACCGGCCAGAATGACCAGCGAGATCAGAATCACCTTCCAGCGGGCGAAATAGAGCATTGTGACCTCTTGGCGCCCGGCCAGATCAACCCGGCGCGTCGTGTCGCCGCCGCTCGGGCGGCAACCACATTATTCCTTGACCGGTTCACCCTTGGAGCGCAGCTCCGAAACATAGTTGCGCGCGACGCGCAGCTTGGCGCCCTCGCCCACATCCAGCAGAAGCTCGCTGTCGTCGATGACCTTCGAGACCTTGCCGATAACACCGCCGGCCGTGACGATCGTATCGCCCCGGCGGATGTTCTTCAGCATCTCCTGATGGTCCTTCTGCTTCTTGCGCTGAGGACGGATGATCAGGAAGTACATGATCACGAAAATGAGGAGGAACGGGACAAGCTGGACCACTTGCGCCAATGGGCCTGCCGCGGCGGCACCTGCGTCCTGCGCGAAGGCTGGCGTAATGAACATGTCTCTTCTCCTGAAACTGCGGCAAGGCTCAGGCCGGGGGCCTGCAACGTTACGAAGCCCGGACGAGCCGGGCCGGATGACTGATTCAAGACCGGCGATGAACGGCCAGCCAAAAGCGCGCGGACTATAAACGGGCCTGTCGCAATTGCAAACGGAGATCTGTGGCTTTTTCCAGCCAACTTCCAATGCCTGGCCGCTTCCCAAACGAGCCGGCGGACCGACTTTGCCGGCCGCGCCGGCAAAGGGGAAAAATTCCGCAAAGACCGCTTGCTCTCCTGCGCGAAGCCCACTATAAGCCAGCCCCGTTGGGCGGCCTTCGTCTATCGGTTAGGACACTAGCCTTTCACGCTGGAGAGACGGGTTCGATTCCCGTAGGCCGTACCACCCAACATTCCTCCAAAGCTTGCTTCCATTGCCCTCCGCGAACGGCCGAACGCGCTTGTTTCGTGCGATCTACCGCGGCATGCGGGCAAGCCCCTTGGCAAGGACCGGCCCGGTCGGGCGTCCTGTCGGCGAACCGCCTGCCTGTTCCAGCGTGATCTCGTAGAGCTGGGCATCATGCGGGCGCGGCAGGGCCGGCCCCTTCAGAATCGATGAGCCATCGCCCTTCAAGAGGCCCAGAGAGACCGGGCCCGTGTCCTGGTCTGGCAGCGTCCAGACCTGCATGGTTCGCCCGTCCGGGACCTGGATATCGGCCAGAACGCTGACGCTGGCGCGCTCGTTGCCATAGTCCTCGACGATGGCCTGAGGCTCGCCCGCCGCATTGACGAGAACCGCGATGACAACCGGCTCCGGCTTCGTCGTGAGCGTCCAGCCAAGGCCGACAGCCAGAAGGAGGCATGCGGCCATCGAGGCCATGGCGAGACTGCGCCAGACCGGCTGACGATTGTCGTTGGCCGGCGCCCGATCCGTTGCCGTGGCCCGCGTTGCGTCGCGCTGAGGCAGATTCGCGGCGATGCGATCCCAGAGTTCCTCGCCCGCCGCCTTCGGCTCGACACTCTCGTCCAGTGGCAGGAATCGGTCGCGGCTTGCGGCCACCGCGTCGCGCAGGCGTGCGTCGGCCGCCATCTCCCGCTCCAGATCTGCGGCTTCGGCCGGATCGAGCAGGCCGAGGACGTATTCGTCCGCCAGCCGTGGCACGTCATTTTCCGGGATCGTCATGCCATGCACTCCCGCAGGGCCGACAGTCCGCGCCTTATCCACGATTTCGCCGTGCCCAGCGGCAGCTTCAGGCGACCGGCAATCTCGCCGTGGGTGTAGCCGCAGACATAGGCCATCAGGATCGACCGGCGGCGGATTTCATCGAGTTGCGCCAGACATTCGCGCAGGCGGCTGTCGCGATCGAGGCGATGCCAGGAGGCCAGCAGTTCCTCCAGCTGACCGCCATCCTGCAATGCCTCCATCCGATCGTCGGAGACAAGGTCCTCGCGCCGGCCATCGCGCAGCATGTTGAGCGACCGGTTGCGGACAACGGCATAGATCCAGCCGCGCGCCGACCCCCTGCCCGGTTCGTACTGGTCGGCCCGGCTCCAGATCTGGATGAACCCGTCCTGCACGGCCTCCTCCGCGAGTTCCCGGCGACGCAGGATTCGTTCCGCGACGGCCAGGAGCCGGGGCGCCTCGGTCTCGTAGATATGGCGAAGGCCGGCACGCTCGCCGCGGGCGCAGGCCGCAAGTGCGGTCTCCAGACTGTCCATCAGCATATGACCGGCATTCTGCGATGCCTCTCCTTCCATGACCATCTTCATCGGGTATCCCACAGATGTCGTGACCGATCCACGGTTCGATTGTCCGGTCGACTTCCCCACTACGGATACTCGCGAGGACGCCGGCTGGATGCACGAACCGAAAAATTTTTTCGGCGTCGCTGCATCCAAACCCATATCGCCGGGTGTCTTCCCTTTGAGACGCACCGTGCCCAACGCACGGCGATGCGCTCGAACGACAACAGAACAGGGAAGACCATCATGAAAGCCGCTCATTCCATTCTGATCGCCTCCAGCATGCTGTTCGCGACCTCCGCAAGCGCCGCCCCGGTGCTGGGCCTTACGGGCGACAAGACGCTGGTCCTGTTCGACACCGACAAGCCGGCGGTGTCGAAATCCATGGAGGTGAAGGGCGTCGACAAGCTGGTCGGGATCGACTTCCGCCCCGCCAACAAGACGGTGATCGGCGTGACGCCGGATCACAAGATCGTCTGGATCGACCCGGCGACCGGCGTTGCGAGCGAAGTCGCGACCATGGACAAGATGCTGCCGATGACGGAAGCGCCGGTCGTCGTCGACTTCAACCCGATGGCTGACAGGCTCCGGTTCATGACCGGCACCACCAATCACCGCGTCCATCCGGATACCGGCGCCGTCACGGTCGACGGATCCCTCGCCTTCCAGGACGGCGACATGCACAAGGGCGAAATGCCGAACACGGTGGCTGCCGCCTACATCAACTCGGTCGGCAAACCGGAGAAGACGGCGATGTACAACATCGACGCCACGATCGGCGCGCTGATCCAGCAGACCAAGCCGAATGACGGGACGCTGAGCGCCATCGGCAAACTCGGCATTTCCGACATGCCGGCGACCTATGCCTTCGATATCCATGCCATGGAAGTCGGCAAGAACACCGCCTATCTGGTCGCCAACAAGACGCTCTACACCGTCAGCCTCGAAAGCGGTGCCGCCACGGAAATCGGCATGATCGGCGGTCTCGACGGCGACGTCAGGGACATCACGGTCCTGCCCGTCATGTAAAGACGGGCACGCCGTCCGGCCGCACCGGAGGACACCGAAGAGGAACCAAACGCCTCCGTTTCCGTTTTCAGTTTCATCTGAGATGACGGACGGAGGAAAACATGGGTCGCGGACTTCTTCTTTGGCTGGTCGGCATTCCACTGCCGGTTATTCTTGTTCTCTGGCTGCTGGGCTTCCTGCACTGACAGGTCGGACGAATTCGAAATTCATGCTCCGGATCGAGACATGCTCGGTCCGGAGCATTTCTTTTTGGGGTTGGCCGCCGGAGGCGAGTATCCCGATGCGATCGTCTCGCCTCTCCACCCGACCGTCCTGTTGTTTGCGACAGTCCAATTTGTGTAACAGAACTGTTTCGGAACCATATTCCTGACCCGATTGTTCACTGGGCGAACCCATGGATCGCCCTTTTTCGTCTCAGGAGCCGAATTGCCGTGTCTCAGCAACTCACCGGTCGAACCGTCGTCATCACCGGCGCCAGTGCAGGCGTCGGCCGCGCCACCGCTCTGGAAGTCGCAAGGCGCGGCGCAAGGGTCGGCCTGATCGCCCGCGACCGGCAGGCGCTTGCGGACGTGCAGCGGGAAATCGCCGCCATGGGGGCGAAGGCAGCCTTTCAGGCCGTCGACGTGACCGATGCGGATGCCCTCCGGGCTGCGGCCGAGGCCCTGGAGCTGGAACTTGGCCCGATCGACATCTGGATGAACGACGCCATGGTCACCGTCTTCTCGCCGGTCGAGAAGATCACGCCGGAGGAATTCGCCCGCGTGACCGAGGTCGACTATCTCGGCTTCGTGCACGGCACGATGGCGGCGTTGGCGCAGATGCGAAAGCGCGACAAGGGGCTGATCATCCAGATCGGATCGTCCCTTGCCTATCGCGGCATCCCCCTGCAGGCCGCCTACTGCGGCGCCAAGCATGCCATTCGCGGCTTCACCAATTCGCTGCGCACCGAACTCATCCGCGACAAGAGCGGCATCCGGCTCACCATGGTCGAATTGCCGGCGGTCAACACGCCGCAATTCGACTGGGCGCGGACGCATTTCGGCCTTGAGCCCCGGCCCGTCGCGCCGGTCTTCCAGCCAGAGGCCATCGCCCGGGCGATAGCCGGCATCGCCCAGCGGCCGGGAAGAGAGCATATCCTCGGGTTCAGCTCGGTCCTCGTGATCCTCGGCAACATGATCCTTCCGTCGTTTCTCGACCGCTACCTTGCAAGGAACGCCTACGATGGTCAGATGAGGAAGACGCCAGTTTCGGAAGACCGGCGCGACAACCTGTTCGCACCGGTCACGGAGTTGCACCGCACGCGCGGCGCCTTCAGCGACGAAGCGGCCGACGAGGTCACCATTTGGCCAGGAACGGCAGTGCGCCTTGTCGCGGCCGGAGGCGGACTTCTGATCGCCTTCGCTCTCGGCCTCCTGGTCGCTTCCCTTCTCACCTAGCCCCTGCCCCTGCACACCCTCCCGGAACAACAAGAGCAATGCCATGACCCTTCGCATCGACGACTATGCCCTCATCGGCGATTGCCGTTCGGCCGCCCTTGTGGGGCGCAATGGCTCGATCGACTGGCTTTGCTGGCCGAATTTCGATTCGGAGGCCTGCTTCGCCGCGCTCCTCGGCGACGAGGACAACGGGCATTGGCAAATCGGGCCGCGCGGCGACGGGGCAAGGACGACGCGGCGTTATCGGCCCGACACCCTCATTCTGGAAACGGAGTTCGAGACCGAAACGGGGCGGTGCCGGGTGACCGACTTCATGCCCGAGGACGGCGGCATTGCCAATCTGGTGCGGATCGTCACGGGCCTCGAGGGCCACGTCGACCTGCGCATGGATCTCGTGATCCGCTTCGACTACGGGCGGCTCGTTCCCTGGGTCAGTCTCGGCGAGGACGGGCTGATCGCCATCGCGGGCCCGGATCTTCTGGTCCTGCGCACACCGGTGGAACACCATGGCGAGGATTTCAGCACCGTTGCCGAATTCACCGTGACCGAGGGCGACGAAATTCCCTTCGTCCTCAGCCACGGCGCCTCTCATCTGGCGCCCCCTCCCGTCCTCGACTGGAAACAAGCCCTCGACGAGACGGACCGTCGCTGGCGCGACTGGGCCGGCCAGTGCAACTACGAAGGCCCATGGCGCGACATCGTGGTGCGGTCGCTCATCACCCTGAAGGCACTCACATTCTCACCCACCGGGGGCATGGTCGCGGCGCCGACGACATCCTTGCCGGAAGAGTTCGGCGGCGAGCGCAACTGGGACTACCGCTTCTGCTGGCTGCGCGATGCGACCTTCGTCCTGCTGGCGCTGATGCAGGCCGGCTATCAGGACGAAGCCAGCGCCTGGCGCGGCTGGCTCGTGCGTGCGGTCGCGGGGCTGCCCTCGCAGCTGCAGCCGATCTATTCCATCACCGGCGACCACCGGCTCGACGAGAGGATCATTCCCTGGCTCGGCGGCTTTGCGGGCTCCAAGCCCGTCCGGATCGGGAACGATGCCTACGCCCAGACGCAGCTCGATGTTTTTGGCGAGGTGCTCGACGCGCTGCACCACGCGCGGCGCAAGGATCTGACTCCCGACGAGACGAGTTGGGCGCTGCAGAAAAAGCTCCTGCGCCACCTGGAGACACTCTTCGACTCCAAGGACCGCGGCATCTGGGAATCGCGCGGACCGGAACAGCACTTCACCTATTCCAACGTCATGATCTGGGTTGCCTTCGACAGGGCGGTTGCAGCGGTCGAGGAATACGGCCTGGAAGGCCCCGTCGAGCACTGGCGCCGCCTTCGCGACGAAAAGCACCGCGAAATCTGCGAGAAGGCCTTCGATGCGGAACAAAACACCTTCGTGCAGGCTTACGGATCACCACGTCTGGATGCGGCGCTGCTCCTTCTGCCGCTGGTCGGTTTCGTCGACGCGAAAGATCCGCGCATGGTCGGAACGGTGAAAGCGATCGAAAGCCGGCTGATGTGGAATGGCTACATCCGGCGCTACGACAATGATGACGGGGCCGACGGCCTGTCGGGCAAGGAGGGCGTCTTCCTTGCCTGCACCTTCTGGTACATCGACAACCTGATCCTCCAGGAGCGGCGCGCCGATGCCAAGGAATGCTTCGAGCGGCTCCTCGCGCTGTGCAACGACGTCGGCCTCCTGTCGGAGGAATTCGATGTCGAAGCCAACGAGATGCTGGGCAATTTCCCGCAGGCGCTTTCCCATCTGGCGCTGATCGGCACCGCCTTCAACTTCATGACATTCGACGGTCCGGCCAGGGAACGGCCCAAGCTCGCAGCCGACGAATAGACATCGAACGGCATTCATCCGTTCAAGACGCCCACGCCAATCGAGCAAAAGGATCCGCAACCGCACGGAGGACTTCCCCATGATTCCCACCTGGCTGCATGTTCTTTCCATCCTGATGCTGTTGCTCGGCCTTGCCTGCGCCATCTGGATCGCGCGCGATGAATTCCGGTATCCGCAGCCCATGTGGATCATGAACGCCGTCTGGCCGATCACGGCGCTCTTCGGAACGGTCTTCGTTCTTTGGTTCTATCTCGCCTATGGCCGGGCAAAGACGCACGACACGGCCATGGCCGACATGGGCGAAGGCACCATGCATTCGCATCATGCCGGGACGCCGTTTCCGATCATGGTGGTGAAGGGCGCGCTCCACTGCGGCAGCGGCTGCACGCTCGGCGACATCATCGCCGAGGGCCTTGCCTTCTCCGTTCCGGTTGTCGCCGTCTGGTTCGGCTGGCAGCATCTCTTTGCGGAAAAGATTTTTGCGGTCTGGATCCTCGATTTCATCCTCGCCTTCGGCTTCGGCGTTCTCTTCCAGTATTTCACCATCAAGCCGATGCGGAACCTGTCCGTCGGTGAAGGGATCCGCGAAGCCATCAAGGCCGATGCCCTGTCGCTGGCCGCCTGGCAGGTGGGCATGTACGGGGTGATGGCCGTCGGCCAGTTTCTCGTCTTCCAGCCGCTCTACGGCTCGATGCTGGAGGCCTCCGACCCTGCGTTCTGGTTCCTGATGCAGATCGCCATGCTGGCGGGGCTGGCGACCAGCTATCCGGTGAACTGGTGGCTGATCAGGTCGGGCATCAAGGAGCCGATGTAGGCGGAACCATGCCCGTGGCGGCGCGTTCGGCTCGTAGGTGCATCCCGCTCGCGGCTCCCGGTGGAGCCGGCGGCAGCACCTTGCGACCAACAAGCGAAAGGATCGGAGACATGCTCGAAGATCAGAACCGCCCCGCAGAGGACGAGCCGGTTGTCATCACCGAAACCGAGGCGAAACAGGGGGTTGAATTGCACCGCATGCGCCATGTGCTGTGGATCAGCACGGCTGGCGCGGCCGTGGTCCTGGGACTCTTCGCCCTGACATACGCCTGACGACGACATACGCTTGGCGACCGGCCTTATTCCTCCGGGGTCGGCCGGCTCGGCGGCCGATGGCCCGCCGAGCGCCCTCGATGGGAGCCTTTCAGCGTTTTCTCCTGCAATTCCGTATCGTGGCGGTCGAGGCGGGCTTCGACCATGCGCAACACACCCAGCACGGCGTAGCCAAGCCCCGTCGCCATGATGGCGATAACGTAAAGGCCAAGCCCCACGGCGAGGCCGATGATCGCCGCGAGCCACATGCCGGCCCCGGTCGTGAGGCCGAAGACATGGCCTTTCGAATAGATGATGAGGCCGGCCGCAAGGAACGCCACGCCCGAAACGACAGCACCGATGAGCCTGCCCGCATCCAGACGAAAGGCGTCTGTCGCGAAGGCGGGAAGGTGGCCGATTTCGATCATCACCATGGCCGCCGTCGCTGACGCCAGTGCAATGAGGATATGCGTCCGCAATCCGGCGGAGAGCCTGTGGCGCTCCCTCTCCAGACCCAGGATGGACCCAAGCACGACCGCCAGCACCATGCGGCAGGCGGCGACCGCCACGGGAAGGAAGGTCGGATGGGTGATGTCAGCCCAAATGTCCTGCATAAGCCTGTTCCCAACTCCCGCCCCGATCGCCGCCTGCACCGGCTGACGCGCGCCTGCCACAGAAAGCTATTATTCCATGGCCCTGCCATTGCTCGTTTGCGCCGGATCAATGCCGCACCGCAGCGAACTCACTAGGATTGTTGTCAGTCCTTGCCGCTTGCAGAGGTTCAATGATGAGTGCCCAATCCGTCGTGCCCGTGGAGACCAAGCCTGTCGCCACGGTGAAACTCGTTGAACACCATCATTCGCCGGTCTCCACCATCGGGGTGGACGGGACTGACAATCCGGACATCGACGGCGGGTTCCGGACGCTCGACCACTTCGCGAGCGCAGCCGTCGCCCGGGCGACCTTCGGGCTCTCGCCCGCGGCCCTGATGCTGGCTTTCGCCGACTGGAGCATCCATCTTGCCGCGGCGCCTGGCAAGCAGGCCGAACTCGCGACCAAGACCCTTCGCAAGTGCCGGCGCCTTGCCACGCATCTTGTGGAGACGGCGATCAATCCGAATGCCCCGGACTGCATCTGCCCCCTGCCCAGCGATCATCGCTTCGACAGCCCCGCGTGGAGAGGGCAGCCCTACCGGTCCTACATGCAGGCCTTTCTGCTGACGCAGCAATGGTGGCACAAGGCGACAACCGGCGTGCCGGGTGTCGCGCCCCACCACGAGGACGTCGTCGCCTTCGCCGCGCGCCAGTGGCTGGACATGCTGTCGCCCAGCAACAACCCCTTCACCAATCCCGACGTGATGCAGCGGACGATGGAAAAGGGCGGCCTCAATCTCGTCGACGGCATGCGCAACTTCATTGAGGATGCGAGCCGTGTTCTTCTCAAGGAACAGCCGGTCGGAAGCGAGGGCTTCAAGGTCGGCGAGACGGTCGCCGTGACGCCCGGCAAGGTCGTCTACCGCAATCACCTCATGGAACTCATCCAGTATGAACCGACGACCAAGACGGTTCACGCCGAGCCGGTGCTGATCGTCCCGGCCTGGATCATGAAGTATTATATTCTTGATCTTTCTCCGGAAAATTCGCTTGTCCGCTATCTCGTCAGCCGCGGCCACACGGTCTTCTGCATATCCTGGCGCAATGTCACCGAGGAAGATCGGGAGCTGTCGCTGGAGGACTACCGGCGTCTGGGCGTGATGGCGGCCATCGACGCCATCGGCCGGATCGTCCCCGACCGGAAGGTCCACGCCGCCGGCTACTGCCTCGGCGGCACGCTGCTTTCCATCGCCGCCGCCGCGATGGCCGAAGTCGGCGACGACCGGCTTGCCTCGATGACGCTCTTTGCCGCCCAGACCGACTTCACCGAACCGGGCGAGTTGCAGCTCTTCATCGACGACAGCCAGGTGCAATTCCTGGAAAGCATGATGTGGGAGCATGGCACGCTCGACTCCAGCCAGATGGCCGGTGCCTTCCAGCTCTTGCGCTCCAACGACCTCGTCTGGTCGCGCATCGTCCACGACTACATGATGGGCGAGCGCACGCCGATGAACGACCTGATGGCCTGGAACGCCGATGCCACACGCATGCCCTACCGGATGCATTCGGAGTATCTGCGCAAGCTCTTCCTCTCCAACGACCTGGCGTCGGGGCGCTACGAGGTCAACGGCCGCCGGATCGCCCTGCAGAACATCCGCGCCCCGGTCTTCTGCGTCGGCACGGAGCGCGATCATGTCGCGCCGTGGCGCTCGGTCTACAAGATCCATTACCTGACCGAGACCGACATCACCTTCGTGCTGACGAGCGGCGGCCACAATGCCGGCATCGTCAGCGAGCCGGGCCATCCGCACCGCCATTTCCACATGGCCGAGATGAAGGCGGACGACCTTCACCACAGCGCCGACGAATGGCTGGAGATCAGTCCGGTCCACGAGGGATCGTGGTGGCCGGCCTGGGCCGACTGGCTCGCGGCCCGTTCTTCCGACGGGCAGATCGCACCGCCGACGATGGGTGCACAGGACAAGGGCCTGCCGCCGCTGCAGGATGCACCCGGATCCTATGTTCTCCAGCAATAAGGCGGCGGGCGCAGCGTCGCGTCAGGGCGTTGACGAATCTGGACGTGGCCGGCAATCTCGTGATCTGGCGTGACCCACGCCGAACCTCCCGAGGCCTTCCCCAGCATGGTCTTTCACGGAGGCAAAGGGACTTTGGTCTCGGGTCGCCGTTGTGGTCCGACCGTTTCGGGCATGGTTGCTGGGGAACTCGTGTCCGGGACGTGGAAGGCCTGACCATGACACGAAATCGAAATCTCAAGCAGCGCGTTCGCGCCCGCGCCGCCAAGACCGGCGAATCCTACACATCCGCCCTCCGGCACATTCGCCAGAGCTTGCCTCAAAGAACCGATCCGGGTGCCAGATCGATCCGGATTGCCGTTGCGCAAACGACGCTCTTCAACGATCCCCGCGACGTTGACGGTCTTCGGGCCAGCGGATGCGAAATCCGGTGCATGATGCGTGAGGCGCATGATGCCGGGGCAAGGCTGGTGCACTTTCCCGAAGGCGCGACCTGCTCACCCAACAAGCGCATCATGTCCAGCCAGGGCCCACGTGACATCGGCCCTTCGGACTGGGACCGGTTCGAATGGGCCGTTCTGCGCGAAGAACTGGACACGACACGGAGGCTGGCGCGCGATCTCGGGCTCTGGGCAGTCCTCGGGTCGGTGCATCGGCTCACCCCGCCGCACCGTCCGCACAACAGCCTCTATGTCCTGTCCGATCTCGGCGAGCTGGTCACGCGCTACGACGAACGCATGCTGTCGAACACGAAAGTCTCGTACATGTATTCGCCGGGCCTGATGCCGGTGACATTCGAGGTCGACGGCGTCCGTTTCGGCTGCGCGCTCGGCATGGAAACGCACTTTCCCGAAATCTTCCTCGAATACGAGCGGCTCAACGTCGATTGCATGCTGTTTTCGACGACAGGCGAGTCGACGGTCAACGCGTCCGCCTTCGCGGCCGAGGCGTTGGGCCATGCGGCAAGCTGTTGGTGTTGGGTGAGCTTTTCCGCCCACGCGCCGCAAAGCCGGGTTGCCCCGTCGGGGATCGCGGCGCCGGACGGTTCATGGGCCGCGCAGTGTCGCTGCGACGGCACGCCGTCGCTTGCCGTTGCGACTGTCGAGATCGACCCGGCCCATCCCGCCCGACCATGGCGGAGAACCGCCCGAGGCGGCATCTATGATCCGCATCAGGCGAAAGACGATCCGAGGAGCGAGAGCCGCAACAGCTTTTGACGGATCAACGGCAGACTGTGGGGCGCCTTGCCTCACAGTTCGCTGTCCGTGGTCGGCACGGTTTTAAACCCGACGCCTCAGGCCATCAGATGGGCACCGCCATCCACCGGAATGATGGTGCCCGTCATGTGCCGGGCGGAATCGCTGACAAGGAAGGCGGCGAGGTTGCCGACATCGCTGATATCGATAAGCAAGCGTTCGGGGGCTCTGGCCGCTGCCGCCTCCATCAGCGCGTCGAAACGGTCGATGCCGCTTGCCGCCCGGGTGCGGATCGGCCCCGGCGAAATGGCATGGGCGCGAATGCCTTTCGGGCCGAGTTCGGCCGCCAGATACTTTACCGAACTCTCCAGCGCCGCCTTGACCGGCCCCATGAGATTGTAGTGATCGACCACCCGTTCGGATCCATAGAAGGTCATGGCCAGCAGCGTGCCGCCATCCTTCATCAGCGGCTCGGCCAGATGCGCCATGCGGATGAAGGAATGGCAGGAGACGTCCATCGCAAGCGCGAAGCCATCAGCGCTGGCGTCCACCACGCGCCCGTGCAGGTCTTCCTTTGAGGCGAAGGCGATGGAATGGACGAGGAAGTCGAGGCCGCCCCATTCCCGTTCGATCCTCTCGAAGACCGCCTCGAGTTGCCCCGGCTGCCGAACGTCGCAGGGCATCACCAGTTCGCAGCCGAGCCGGTCCGTGACGGGACGCACGAAAGGCTCGGCCTTCTCGTTCAGATAGGTGGCAGCCAGACGCGCTCCGGCACGGTAGAAAACCTCCGAGCAGCCGGCGGCGATGCTCTTGTCGTTGGCAATGCCGATCACAAGACCGCGCTTGCCTCTCAGATCGACAACGGGCCGCGCCTGAGCCGGCGAGGAGAGAATCGTCGGCGGCTTCAGATCGCCGTTGTCGAGGCGCACGGTCGGCAGATCGACGCGGGGCCGCCTGATCTTCTCCTTCGGCGCACGCACATGCGCCGTGCCGGCGATGACCGTCCTGCCTTTCTGGTTGGTGCACAGGCAGTCGAGCACGAGGTCGCCCTTGTCACCGTCCCTGCCGGTGACCGTCACGGTGGCGGTGATCGTATCGCCGATGTCGACCGGGGCGAGGAATTTCAGGTCCTGGCCGAGGTAGATCGTGCCCGGGCCGGGCAGGATGGTGCCGAGGACGCTGGAGATCAGACCCGCGCCCAGCATGCCGTGGGCGATCACCCGATGAAACATGTCCGTTTCGGCATACTCCGGGTCGAGATGGGCCGGATTGACGTCGCCGGAGACCACGGCAAAAAGCTGAATGTCCTCGGCCGAGATGGTGCGGGAGATCGAGGCGTTGTCGCCGAGCTTGATCTCGTCGAAGGTCCGGTTTTCGATGATCAGGCTTTGCGGCGTCGAATTGGTCATGAAGGCATCCTTTCCTGGGGGAGGATCGCGAGAGGATGAGCCGGGCCGCATTAGCAGCGCACCGCACAAGGCGCCTTGATGCAGCGCAATATAGGTCGGTTTCCTTATGATCGAAATCAATGCATCCGCTTTGAAATCTCCTATCATTCGTCAACTATCAGCCGGATGACGGCAGCCTCGATGACCCGAGCGAAAGTGGAAGGCGCGGATGGCAGGCAGCGGCACGGCCAGTCCAGACACGGCCAGTCCAGACATGGCGACAGGAACGGTGATCGCCCTTCGCGGGGCCGTGCTGGACGTTGCCTTTCCGGCGGGTGCCCTGCCCGCCATCGAGGATGCGCTGGAGATCGAGGGCGAGGACGGCCTCAAGGTGATGGCCGAGGTTCAGGCCCACCTGGATGAGACCAGCGTGCGCGCGCTGGCCCTGCACGCGACGACAGGCCTTGGACGCGGCATGACCGTGCGTCCGATTGGCGGACCGGTCGAGGTGCCGGTCGGCGATGCCGTTCTCGGCCGGCTTCTCGACGTCACGGGCCGGACCGGCGACAAGGCCCCTCCCCTTGGTCCGGAGACGCCGCGCCGTCCGATCCATCGCGCGCCGCCGCCGCTCAACCAGCAGACCGGCGTCGCCGACCTCTTCACCACCGGCATCAAGGTCATCGATCTTCTCTGCCCGATCGCGCAAGGCGGCAAGGCGGCGATGTTCGGCGGGGCCGGCGTCGGCAAGACCGTTCTGGTGATGGAACTCATCCACGCCATGGTGGCCGGCTACCAGGGTCTTTCGGTCTTTGCCGGTGTCGGCGAGCGCTCGCGCGAAGGCCACGAGATGCTGAACGACATGACGGAATCGGGTGTCCTCGGCGACACCGTGCTCGTCTACGGCCAGATGAACGAGCCGCCCGGCGCGCGCTGGCGCGTTCCGCTGACGGCGCTGACGATCGCGGAGTATTTCCGCGACGAGCAGCACCGCAACGTGTTGCTGCTGATGGACAACGTCTTTCGCTTCGTCCAGGCCGGCGCCGAGGTCTCCGGCCTGCTCGGACGGCTGCCCTCGCGCGTCGGCTACCAGCCGACGCTGGCCACCGAAGTCGCCGCCCTGCAGGAGCGCATTGCTTCCGTCGCGGGCGCCGCCGTGACGGCCATCGAGGCCGTCTATGTGCCGGCCGACGATTTCACCGATCCTGCCGTCACCGCGATTGCCTCTCATGTGGACAGCATGGTGGTGCTCTCGCGGGCCATGGCGGCGGAAGGCATCTATCCGGCCGTCGACCCGATCGCCTCGACCTCCGTGCTGCTCGATCCCCTGATCGTCGGCGAGGAACATGCCCGGATCGCCACCGAAGTCCGGCGCGTGATCGAGCATTACCGCGAACTTCAGGACGTCATTTCCCTTCTCGGTATCGAGGAACTCGGCGTCGAGGACCGCCGGCTGGTCGGGCGGGCGCGGCGGCTGCAACGTTTTCTGACGCAGCCTTTTTCCGTGACCGAAGCCTTCACTGGGCTGCCGGGCCGGTCGGTCCCGATTGCCGACACGCTGGCCGGCTGCAAGTCGATCCTCGACGGAGACTGCGACGACTGGCGCGAGTCCTCGTTCTACATGGTCGGCACGCTCGACGAGGCACACGCCAAGGAAGACGCCGACCGCAAGGCGCATCCGCCCGAGAAGGCGGCCATGTCATGAGCGACAGACTGCACCTGCGCGTGACGACGCCCGCCACGGTTCTCATCGACAGCGACGACATTGCCGCCGTGCGCGCCGAAGACGCCAGCGGCAGCTTCGGCCTGCTGCCAGGCCACGCCGACCTCCTCACCGTGCTGGAGCCGTCCGTGTTGCGCTGGCGGGACAGCGAAGGAATGCTTCGCTATTGCGCCCACAGCGGCGGCGTGATGACCGTCACCAACGGGCGCGACGTGGCCATTGCCTGCCGGGAAGGCGTGATCGGCACCGATCTCGACCGTCTGCGGGAGGACGTCCTGCGGATGCGCGAGGCCAATCTCGATGCCGACCGGCGGACCCGGGTCGAGGACACGCGCATGCACGCCCGCGCGGTACGACAGCTCATGCGCCAGTTGGAGGAGCCCGCCGAAGACTGGAAGCCCGCGCCATGAGCGAGCCGGACGCACCAAGGGAACACGATCCCGTGGAGAGCGCGGCGGAGCGCGATGCCGCCCGTCGCAAGGCCGGGATCGAGGCGCCGGAGCCGTCCCTTGGCGCCCGGCTCGGCCAGATCGGGGCGCTCGGCTGGATCACGATCATGCCGATCCTCATCGGGCTCTACATCGGCCACCTGATCGACGTCGCCGTCGATGGCGGCATCACCTTTTCCGCCGCTTTGATCATGGTCGGCGCCGCCGTCGGGCTCTGGTCCGGCTGGCGCTGGATGAACCGCTCGTGAGGAGCCCACGACAATGCTGACCCTGCCCGCAATCCTGCCCGAACTGCCGCTTGCCGCAGGCCTCGCGATAGGAGGCGTCTTCGGGCTGCTTGTCGGGCTGGCCTATTTCGGTTCGCTCACCTGGACGGTCGACTGTTTTGCCGAAGGGCGTGCCGGACGCGCGCTCGTCCTGCAACTGTTGCGCTTTCTTCTGCTCGCCGGCGGGCTTGTGCTGATGGCCCTGCTCGGCGCGACCGCCCTCATTTCCTCGGCAATCGGCATCACCGTGGCGCGCATGATTGTCCTGCGCCGGAGGGGAACGACGGCATGATCGACTCGCCGCTTGCCATCAAGCCGCTCTTCCAGATCGGGCCGGCCATCATCACCGAGCCGGTCATCGTGACCTGGGCGATCATGGCCGTATTCGGCTTGGGCAGTTATCTGCTGACGCGCCGTCTCTCGCTCGATGCCCCCTCGCGAATGCAGGCGGTGCTTGAGCTTCTCGTCAGTGTCGTCGACAGCCAGATCCGCGACACGACGCAAAGCGACCCGGCGCCGTTTCGAGGGCTGATCGGCTCGATCTTCCTCTACATCCTGATTGCCAACTGGTCGTCGCTGCTTCCGGGCGTCGAACCGCCGACCGCCCGCCTCGAAACCGACGCCGCCCTTGCGCTCATCGTTTTTGTCGCCTCCATCGCCTTCGGAATCCGTACGGCGGGGCTCAAGGGCTATCTCAAGACCTTTGCCGAACCGACGCTGTTCATGATCCCGCTCAACATCATCGAGCAGTTCACGCGGACCTTTTCGCTGCTCGTCCGCCTCTTCGGCAACGTCATGAGCGGCGCCTTCATCATCGCCATCGTGCTGTCGCTCGCCGGGCTTTTCGTGCCGATCCCGTTGATGGCGCTCGATCTGCTCACCGGCGCCGTCCAGGCCTACATCTTCGCGGTGCTTGCCACGGTCTTCATCGGCGCCGCCGTCAGCGAGGCGCACAAGGCCCCTTCCCCTTCAACCGACCGGAGTCCTTCATGAACGTCATCGACATCGCCAGCATCCTCGCGGCCGCCTTTGCCGTGTCTTTCGGCGCGCTGGGGCCAGCTCTTGCGGAAGGACGTGCCGTCGCGGCCGCGATGGACGCCATCGCCCGCCAGCCGGAAGCGGCCGGCACAATCTCGCGCACGCTTTTCGTCGGCCTCGCGATGATCGAGACGACTGCGATCTACTGTCTCGTCGTCGCGCTGCTGCTGCTTTTTGCCAACCCCTTCGTCCAATAAGGCGCGTAAAGCCCGATGCAGATCGACTGGTGGACCCTCGCGCTTCAGCTTATCAATGCGCTCATCCTCATCTGGATTCTGTCCCGATTCCTGTTCAAGCCAGTCGCGAAGGTGATTGCGGACCGGCAGGCTGCCGCGCGAAAAATCGTTGAGGAAGCTGAAGCGCTCAAGCAGGCGGCGGAGGCGGACAGGACGGCCATCGCAGCGGAGCGGAGCAACCTTGCCGCCGAGCACGAGCGCCTGCTGGCCGCTTCGAGGCAGGACGCCGACGAGGCTCGCCAAAGCCTAGTCGCCAAGGCTGAAGCCGAGATCGAAGACATGCGGTCGGCCGCCGCCAGCATCATCGACCGCCAGAAGCAGGAGGCGGCCAAGGAGGTCTCCCGGCAGGCGACGCAGCTTGCCGTTGCCATTGCGCGGCGTCTGGTGTCGCGCCTGCCCGACGCCTCGAAAGTCACGGGCTTTGCCGAAGGACTTGCGAAAGCGATTGCCGAACTGCCCGAAACTACCCGGGCCGACCTTGCAGGCATGGATGCGCCGCTCCGGCTGCATGTTGCCCGGCCGCTCACCGAGGAGGAGACGGCGGCAATCACTGCGGCAATTGGCGAGGTGCTCGGCCATGCGCCCGCTCTCGATCCGGTCGTCGATCCCGATGTCATCGCCGGGCTTGAGGTCGAGGCGCAGCACGCCGTGATCCGCAACAGCCTCAGGGGCGATCTGGACAGGATTCTCGCCGAATTCCAGGACCAGGAGGCCGAGACAAGATGAGCGATCCCGCGCCCGTCGGCGTCGACAGCGACTGGCTCGACCGCAAGCTCGAACGCCTCGATTCGATCACCCTCGGCTCGTCGGCGGCAAGCGTCGGCCGGGTGGAGCAGATCGGCGACGGCATTGCCACCGTATCCGGCCTGCCCGAGGCCAAACTCGGCGAGGTACTGACTTTCGAGAATGATGTTTCCGGCTTCGTCCTTTCCCTCGACCGGGCAACGATGTCCGTCGTGCTGCTCGACGAGGGCGTGAACGTTGGCGCCGGCTCCAGCGTAACGGCGAGCGGCCATGTCCTGCACGTGCCCGTCGGCCCGGAACTGCTCGGGCGGGTCGTCGACCCGCTCGGCCGCCCGCTCGACCGCGACGAGGCTATCGCCGCAAGTCAGTTCGAGCCGATCGAGCGCCCGGCTCCTGCCATCATCGAGCGCGACCTCGTTTCCGAGCCCATGGAAACCGGCGTTCTCGTCGTCGACAGCCTCTTTGCCCTCGGCCGTGGTCAGCGCGAACTCATCGTCGGCGACCGGGCCACCGGCAAGACGTCGATCGCCGTCGAGGCAATGATCAACCAGAAATCGACCGACGTCGTCTGCGTCTATGTCGCCGTCGGCCAACGCGCGACCGCCGTCGACCGGGTGATCGAAGCCGTTCAGGCGCATGGCGCGCCCGAACGCTGCATCTTCGTGGTGGCGCAGGCGGCCAGCGCTCCGGGCCTGCAATGGATGGCGCCTTTCGCCGGTTTCACCATGGCCGAATATTTCCGCGACCGGGGCCAGGACGCGCTCATCATCGTCGACGATCTGAGCAAGCACGCGGCAACGCACCGGGAGCTGGCGCTGCTCACCAATGAGCCGCCGGGCCGCGAGGCTTATCCCGGCGACATCTTCTATCTTCATGCGCGGCTGCTGGAGCGCGCGGCCAGGCTCTCGCCGGAGCGCGGCGGCGGATCGCTGACCGCCCTGCCAATTGCCGAGACCGACGCCGCAAACCTGTCCGCCTATATCCCGACCAATCTCATCTCCATCACCGACGGGCAGATCGTGCTCTCGGCCGATCTCTTCGCCGCCAACCAGAGACCGGCGGTGGACGTCGGCCTATCCGTCAGCCGTGTCGGCGGCAAGGCCCAGAAAAAGGCGCTGCGCGATGTGTCCGGCCGCGTACGGCTCGACTATTCCCAGTTTCTGGAGCTGGAGATGTTCACCCGCTTCGGCGGCCTGTCCGACACGCGCGTCAAGGCGCAGATCGCGCGCGGCCAGCGGATCCGGGCCCTCCTGACCCAGCCGCGCTTTGCCAGCCTGCGCCTCGTCGACCAGGTAGCCCTGCTCGCCGGTCTCGGCGAGGGTCTTCTGGACCCGTTGCCGATTGCCGCGATCAACGCCCTGCGGCGCTCGCTGCCGAGCTTCCTTGACGCGCATGCGGGCGAAGCAGTCAGCCGGGTGACGACCTCCGGTCTGCTCGATGACGAATGCCGTGCCGCCTTCCTTGCGGCGGTTCGGGAGCTTTGCGCCCGGCTCACCGGGACGGCGCCATCCGAAGGCGGGACGCCATGAGCGACCGGCTTGCCGGCGTCGAGCGGCGGATCGCGACGACGCACCAGCTCTCGGCCATCATCACGGCCATGCGCGGTATCGCCGCCGTGCGCAGCCACGAAGCGCGCCAGCAGCTCGACGGCATTCGCGCCTACTCGGCCATGGTCGGCCACGGCATCGCGCATGCGCTGGCCCTTGGCGAGGCGGATGCGCTGCCCGACGCCCGTCCGCTGTCGCCGCACGAGGACGGGCGGCCGGGCGGACGCCATGCCGTGATCGCCTTCACCGCCGAACAGGGATTTGCCGGCAGCTTCAGCGAACGGGTTCTCGAGCAAGCGCTGACGCTCCTCGACTTCGCCCACAGGCACGACACCGCGCTGCTGCTGATCGGCGACCGTGGCCTGATGGCGGCGGCCGAACGGGACGTGCGGCCGGACTGGCAGGCGCCGATGATCGCCCGCGTCGATCAGGCCGCGGCGCTCGCCAACAGGATCATGGGCGAACTCCTGCGCCGTTTCGGCCTCGGCCATCTGGAAAGCGTGAGCGTCGTCTATGCGATGCCCAGCCATTCCGGTGCGTCCGATATCGTCAAACGGCGTCTTGTGCCCTTCGACTACAGCCGCTTTCCGCCCGTGCGGCAGGAGAACCCTCCCCTGACGACGCTTGCCGCCGACGCCCTCCTGTCGAAGCTTTCCGCCGAGTATATGTTCGCGGAACTCTGCGAGGCGGTGATCCTGTCCTTTGCGGCGGAAAACGAGGCCCGCGTCGCGGCGATGATCGCAGCGCGCCAGTCGGTCGACGACACGCTCTCCGACCTCACGGCCAAATCACGCCTGCTGCGCCAGGATGCGATCACCAGCGAACTGGTGGAACTGGCCGGCGGGGCACGCGCCCGTAAGCGGTCAAAGGCGCAGAGAAACCGCAAGGCTTGAAGCCGGCGGCCGTCGTGCCCCCGACGCAGATGGCGACGCTGACCGCAAGGCGGGCACCGATGCCGAAATCCTGATTTGCAGTCGCCGCTCTCCGGGTGACGATGTCCGGTCCAAAGATGATGCCGAAATGCCGTCAGGGCTTTTACGGACCTTGCACAATGGTTAACCAGCGGAAAGGATCCCTTTCCTGCAGATGAAAGGCGGCACCATGGCCGGCAAGTCCCCCTTCGATCTGGCCTTTCTCGCCTTCGGCCTGCCCATGCTGACCGGACAGGCGATGATGTCCTCGATGTGGCGCGGGATGACCGGCCTGAACGACCGGGGGCAGCCTGCCGGCGGACAGGAGCCCCAATGGGCGAGCGAGCAACGGATCGCGCTTCAACTCGATGCGGTCACGTTGCGCGATTTCTCAGGCACGACGCCGGACGAGCCGGCAACCGAGAGCCCCTCTCCGGGCGTCATTCCGACCCTCGTCCTGGCGCCCTACTCCCTGCACAATGCGGCTGTCGCCGACATCGCGCCCGGCCACAGCCTGATGGCCACACTGCGCGACGAGGGGCTGGCCCGACTGTTTCTGGTGGACTGGCACTCGGCAACCAGGTCCATGCGCTACCGGACGATCGACGACTGCCTGGCCGATCTCAATGTCCTCGTCGACAGCGTCGGCACGCCGGTCGATCTCGTCGGCCTTTGTCAGGGCGGCTGGCTCGGCCTCATCTATGCGGCGCGCTTTCCTGGCAAGGTGCGGCGGATCGTTCTTGCCGGCGCGCCGATCGACCTTCAGGCAGGATCATCGAGGTTTTCCGCGCTTGCCGCCTCCGTGCCCCTGCATGTGTTCGAAGAGTTCGTCAACCATGAGGACGGGCTGGTGCTCGGCGAGGATGTGCATGCCTTCTGGTCCGCGCATGAGGATGAGGCGGCCGTTGCCCGGCAATCGCTGCAGATCGGCGAGGCGGGGTCTTCCGACGATGCCGAGCTCGCCCTTGACGCCTATGCGGCGTGGAACCGGTCACCCATCAATCTTCCCGGCGCCTACTATCTCGATGTCGTGCATCGGATCTTTCACGAAAATCAGCTCGTGGGCGGCAGTTTCGTCGCCCTCGGCAGGACAATCGATCTCGGCGCCGTCAGGTCGCCGGTCTACATGCTTGCAGCCGGGCAGGACGACACCGTGGCCAGGGAACAGATCTTCGCCACGGAACATCTGGTCGGCACGCCCGGGGAGAAGATCGCCAAGGCAATCGCGCCGGGCAACCATCTCAGCCTGATGATGGGGCAGAAGATGCTCCGCGAGGTCTGGCCCAAGATTGTCCGCTGGCTCAGGGCGCCATCCGTCCAAACCGTGCCAGCCAAGCCGAAACCGGCCGCCGCCGCTCCAAGGCGCAGGAACAGGACGGCCCGCGAACGGTGACAGACCCCGTCAGGGCAGAAGCGTTTTGGCCGCGCGGGACGGGCACGGGCTCAGTCGCGCCAACGAGCTTGCCGGCCCCGTGTCGAACGGAGACGGCAAGCCCCGCCAGTGTGGTGACCGCAGCTCACGTTGCCGAGGCGATACTCGGACCCTGGGTGTCGTTGCCGAAGAGCGCGATCTCGTTCTTCTGAAGCGCCTCTTCGCCGCCCGCGATGTAGTCGCGCGTCACCGGCAGGACGCCGTTATTCTTCGTGAACTGCATCTGGAAGACGACGAGGTCCTCATATCGGAACGATGCTTCCGCGATCGCGAGATAGAACTCCCACATGCGGCAGAAACGCTCGTCGTAATAGGCCTTCGCCTCGTTCCATGTCGCCATGAAGCGATCTCTCCAGGCCTTCAGCGTCTCGGCGTAGTGCAGCCGCAGGACCTCGATGTCGGTGACCTGCAAGCCGGATTTTTCGACCGCCGGGACAATCTCGGAGAGCGTCGGAAGATGGCCGCCGGGGAAAATATACTTGGTCAGCCAGGGATTGGTGGTGTCGGGCGTGCCCGTCCGGCCGATGGTGTGGACCAGCATCACGCCGCTTTCCGACAGAAGGTTCGAGGCCGAGCGGAAGAAGGTGTTGTATTGCGCCGGGCCGACGTGCTCGAACATGCCGACCGAGACGATGCGGTCGAAGCTTCCCTGCGTGTGGCGGTAGTCCTCCAGTTCGAAGGACACCGTCTCCAGGTTCTGCTCCTCCGCTCGCTGCCTCGCGACGGCAAGCTGCTCCTGAGACAGGGTGATCCCCTTGACGAAGCCGGCCTGGCCGATGGTGCTGAGATAAAGCGCGAGGCCTCCCCAGCCGCAGCCGATATCCAGCACCCTCATGCCGGACGTGAGCGCCAGCTTGGCCGTGATATGGCGCTTCTTCGTCAGTTGCGCCGTTTCGAGGGAATCGTTGGGGGTCTCGAAGTAGGCGCAGGAATACTGCATGTCCCGGTCGAGAAAGAGGCGGTAGAAGCGCTCGTCGAGATCGTAGTGATGAGCGACATTGCTGCGCGACCGGCCGATGGAGTTCCAACTCGTCAGCTTGCGCAGCCACCTGCGCAGCCGGACCGGCGCCTGGAAGATCAGGCGATTGCGATCACCGCCACTCGTGGAAAGACACAGATAGAGCAGATCGTCGATCGTGCCTTCGAGAACCTCCAGCCGGCGATTCATGTAGAGTTCGCCGAGCGCCATTTCCGGATCGAAGACGAGAAACCAGACGGCCCTCTTGTCATTGATCCGGACGTGGACCTTGGGTTCGCCGCCGTCGCCCGCCTTGATCAGGCGGCCGCCCGGCAATTCGACAGTCAATTGTCCACGCTCGACGAAAGCGTGAACCACTTGGGAGAGCAATCGTTCCGATAACGTCATACTTTGCCAGCCCACTCGTTGAAAAGCCGATGGCAGAGGAAGTTTGCCTCACAACCATGCAAGCTGCATTCCAGCGCACTTGTCAAACATTCGTTGACCAAGATCGTTCCGGTCCCGCGCGAATGAGCCATGTTGTTGTCGGCTTATTGGGGCTTGCACGCCGGACAGATCGGATCTTGCGATGCCGCGCATCACAAAAGCATCGATCCTCCCGATGGCCTTTCAGGCACTGTCTTTGTTGTCTTCATCAATGGGTCCGTCTTTCCCGTCATATCCCTCGCTGTGCTAGTGACTTAGAATAGCTCGAACGCCAGGCGACCGATGACCGGCGCAACCAGAGACGATGTCAAAAACGTGCAGCCAAACCCCACCGGTCCAGCCATCCCCTATCGACTGATCGTCTTGATACTGGCAACCGTCGGCGCGGTTTCGGGAGCCATCGCGTGGCTCATCGGCCGGCCGGACGTGGCAGCAGGATCGTGGGCAGCGGGAACGCTACCTGTACTTGTGGCCCTTGCGATCGATATCGTGGTCACACTCAGACGCGGAGACGTCGGGCTCGATCTGATCGCAGCTTTGTCGATGGGGACGGCACTGGCATTCGGGGAACCGCTGGCCGCCAATGTGGTAGCGTTAATGTATGCAGGCGGCGAACAGTTGGAAAGCCTTGCGGAAGGGCGCGCCACCCGGGAAATGACCGCCCTCATCGGTCACGTTGCTCGAACAGCCCTGAAAATCGCTGGCGAACGCATGGTGGAGACACCCATCGAGGTGCTGCAACCTGGCGATCAAATTTACGTGCGTCACGGCGAAGTCGTGCCCGCCGACGGCTTGCTGGCGGATCAGACCGCCGTCCTCGACACGTCGCCCCTGACGGGAGAAAGCCTCCCCGTCACGCTGAATTCCGGCATGGCGGTACTGAGCGGCGCGACCAACATCGGCAATGCCTTCACCATGACCGCGACCAAGGCTGCCGCGGACAGTGCCTACGCCTCGATCGTTCGCCTCGTCGAGCAGGCCCGCGCCAGCAAGGCGCCGAGTTCGCGCATCGCCGACCGCTATGCCATCTGGTTTCTTCTTCTGACGCTGGTCGTCGCCGGGCTTGCCTGGGGGCTTTCCGGCGATCGCATGCGGGCCCTTGCCGTTCTCGTGGTGGCAACCCCCTGCCCGCTGATCCTGGCCCTTCCCATCGCCATCATCTCGGGCATGTCCCGGGCCGCGAGCATCGGCGTCCTGATCAAGACGGCCGGCGCGCTGGAAGCCCTTTCCAACCTCAAGACGGCCATTCTCGACAAGACGGGGACCCTCACCATCGGAATGGTGCGGCTTCGCGAGATCCGTCCGGAACCGGGCTTCAGCCAGGACGACCTCCTGCAGCTTGCCGCCTCGCTCGACCAGGCTTCGCACCACATTGTCGCCAAGGCGCTCATTGCGGCGGCGGACGAGGCCGGCCTTGATCTCGTCACCCCGACCGACGTCGAGGAAGTCGCCGGGTCCGGCCTGACGGGACATGTCGCGGGCCGATCGGTCGTACTTGGCGGGCGGGATTTCGTCCGCGACCATATCGACGACATGCCCGAGGATGTCGCGGCCACCCTGCCGGCCGGAACGGCCATCGTCGCGGTGGCGGTCGACAACCGCTTTGCCGGCGTCATCGCCCTTGCCGACGAGCTTCGCGACGATGCGGTGGAAACGCTGGCAAGCTTCCGGCGGGGCGGCATCCGCCGGATCGTCCTTGCCTCCGGCGATCATGAGGCGGTTGTCGCCGACGTCAGGCAGTCGCTCGATGTCGACGTCGCCCACGGCGCCATGCAGCCGGAGGACAAGCTGCGGCTGGTGGAGCGCGAGCAGCAGAACGGACCGGTGATCATGGTCGGCGACGGGGTCAACGACGCGCCGGCGCTGGCGCGGGCCAACGTGGGCGTCGCGCTTGGTGTCCATGGTACCGCGGCTTCGTCGGAAACGGCCGACGTGGTGCTTCTCGTCGACCGTCTTTCACGCCTTGGCGATGCGATGACGATTGCCCGCAGGGCAAGAATGATCGCCATGCAGAGCGTTCTCGTCGGCCTCGGGCTTTCCATCGCCGCCATGGTCGTCGCGGCCTTCGGCTTCCTGCCGCCCGTCGCGGGCGCCTTGACGCAGGAAGCCATCGACATTGCCGTCATCCTCAATGCGATGCGCGTCCTCAGGTGACACCAAACATTCACACGAATTTTCGGGCGCACCCTCCGCTAGCTTGCGTTGGATCAAGGACTTTTCCGGCTCTCCGATCCACAAATCGGATGTGAGCAAGCGGCCTGGCCGAGCGGGCCGAAGAGGAGCCTGACTGCCATGAGCACTGCCGCGCCGCAACGTCCGACCACGACCTGCACCGGGATGCCGGAGCGACGAGAGGGCCTGTCGGGCGGTCTTCTGGCCCTGATCTATGCTGCCGTGGTGCTGGGAACGGCCGCCGTCTTCGACGTCTATCGTCAGGGCAATCCGGCCCACGCCCTCTCCAGCGCCTTCGGTGCGGCGTCGTTGGCGATGTTCCTGGGGCAGTTCGTGACCTCGGGCCGGTTCGAGGGAATTTCCGGCCGCATCGGCCTCGACGTCACCATGGGCTTCCATCGCATGGCGGCGATGGTCGCCCTGCTCTTCGCGGTCCTGCATGTGCTCCTCCTCCCTCTGCGGATGGGCAATCTCGATCCCGAACGTCTTCTTGTCCGTCTCGGGCGCATGCTAACGGCGCCTGGAAATCTGACAGGCATCCTGGCGCTTATCCTCTTCGCCTTCCTCATCGTGATGGCCCGTTCGTTTCGGGGCCGGCGCGGCCTGCGCTACGAGGTCTGGCGACTGACGCACGGGATCGGCGGCGTTCTCTCGGTCCTGCTGCTCGCGCACCACCTCGCCATCAAGAGCCACACCGCCGTTCAGCCCATTCCAGCGGTTTTTCTGATCGTCCTCGGCGTGTTGGCGGTGGGCGCGCTTGCCGTCGTCTATGTCGTCCGGCCGAAGGCCGGCTACGGCCTTGGTTTCGTGGTCGAGGAAACCCGCCGACGCGGCCCCTCCGTCGTCGAACTCACCTTGCGCCAGACGAAACCGCGCGGCTGGTCCTTCCGGGCCGGGCAGTTCGCCTGGATCGCAATCGGCGGACGACACACGATCACCGACAACCCCTTCTCGATCGCCTCGGCGCCGGAGGATCTGCCAAGGCTTTCCTTCCTGATCCGCGAAGCCGGCGACAGGACGAGGCAGATCATCGACCTGCCCAAGGGAACGCCGGTCGCGGTGGACGGACCGCATGGAAACTTCGTCGAGGCCCGCCCCGCCGAGGCGGTCGTGATGATCGCCGGCGGTATCGGCATCGCGCCGATCCGTTCCCTGCTCCGCTCGGCGGCGGCCCGCGGCGACCGGCGGCGCTATCGCCTCGTTTATGCGGCAAGGACGGTGGACGACCTTGTTGCGGCGAAGGAACTGGCGGACCTTTCGGCCTACCTCGATCTCGATGTTCGAATGCTGGTGGAGGACGGTCCTGCCCCGCAGAACGGCGCCAGCGGGCGTGTCGACGCGGCACGGGTCCACACGCTTCTGGAGGGGCTCGACCCGGCGGCAACCCTTGCCTTCGTCTGCGGACCGCCGCCGATGATGGACGCAACGGTCGACATGCTGCTCAAGGAAGGCCTCGGCGCCCGACATATCGTGATGGAACGCTTCGACTATGACGTCGCGGGCGATCCGATCTGCCGCGGCATGCGCCGCCGTTTCCAGGGCTTTTTCACGCTGTTGCTGCTCGGTGTCGCGGCCGTGGCGCTGGTGGCCGGATAAGGCAAAACGGCCTCGTTCAGGCGGATGCGCATGAACGAGGCCGTTCTATTCTGGCTATTCCGGGTTCAAAAATGCGGAGCGGCCAGCTCCGCAAAGATCAGGCGGCGGCCGCTGTCGGCGGCTGCATCGCGCCGGTCATCATCGCAACCGCGTCCGACATGCTGATTTCCTTCGGATCGACGACGGCAAGCCGCGCCCCGAGCCGGTGGATGTGGATGCGATCGGCCACCTCGAAGACATGCGGCATGTTGTGCGAGATGAGCACGATGGGCAAACCGCGACGCTTCACGTCGAGGATCAGCTCCAGCACGCGGCGAGACTCCTTCACGCCGAGGGCTGCAGTCGGCTCGTCCATGATGACGACACGCGAGCCGAAGGCTGCCGCCCGCGCCACGGCCACGCCCTGGCGCTGACCGCCGGAGAGCGTTTCCACCGGCTGGTCGATGTTCTGGATGGTCATCAGGCCGAGTTCGGTCAGCTTCTCGCGCGCCATCTTGCGCATCTGCGGCCGGTCCAGCATGCGGAAATACTGGCCTAAGGGACCCGGCCGGCGAATTTCGCGGCCGAGGAACATGTTGTCGCAGATCGACAGCGCCGGCGAGAGCGCGAGGTTCTGATAGACGGTCTCGATGCCGGCCTTGCGCGCCTCCAGGGGCGAGTTGAAGTGCATCGGCTGGCCGTCGAGCGTGATTTCGCCCTCGTCCGGCCGGACGGCGCCGGAGAGCGCCTTGATCAGCGAGGACTTGCCGGCGCCGTTGTCGCCGATGACCGCCAGCACTTCGCCGGGATAAAGGTCGAAGTCGCACTGGTCGAGAGCGGTCACCTTGCCGTAGCGCTTGACCAGACCTCGAGCCTTGAGAAGGGGTTCCATCACGCTGCCACCTTTCTGATCCACTGGTCGACGGCAACCGCCGCAATGATGAGCATGCCGATCAGGAGATAGGTCCACTGCGGGTCGGTGCCATACATGCCGAGCCCGAGCGAGAAGACGCCGACGATGAGGGCTCCGAACATCATGCCGAGGATCGAGCCGCGCCCGCCGAAGAGCGATATGCCGCCGATTACCACCGCCGTAATGGAGTTGATGTTCTCGAACTGGCCCGAGGTCGGCGACACCGAACCGAGGCGGCCGATGAGGGCCCAGCCGGCCAGCGCGCAGATGACGCCGGCAAGCATGTAGACGCTGATGAGGATGCGCTTGACCCGGACGCCGGCCAGTTCCGCCGCTTCCGGATCATCGCCAACGGCATAGACATGCCGGCCCCAGGCGGTGTGGCGGAGCACATAGGCGAGAATGACCACAATCGCGATCATCATGATCACTCCGTAGGTGAGCACGGCACCGCCGACGCGCACCGTCTCGCCGAAGAGCTGCAGCAGCGGAGCCTGTTGCTCGATATCCTGGGCTCGGATCGTCTCGTTGGCCGAATAGAGGAAGTTGGCCGCCAGCACGATCTGCCACATGCCGAGCGTCACGATGAACGGCGGCAGCTTCACGCGCGCCACCAACGTTCCGTTGATAAAGCCGATCAGCGCACCCATGGCGATGCCGCAGAGGACGGAAATCTCCGCCGGCAGACCATAGCGGAACGTGAACTGGCCCATGACCACGGAGCAAATGACCATCGTCGCGCCGACCGACAGGTCGATGCCGGCGGTCAGGATCACCAGCGACTGGGCTGCGCCGACGATGCCCGTAATCGCGACCTGCTGGAGGATCAAGGTCAGCGCATAAGGCGAAAAGAAGCGCTGGCCGAGAAGCATGCCGAAGACGATGATCGCTGCAATAAGAACGATCAGCGGCACAATGGCCGGCGTCTGATGCAAGAGGTGCTGGAAGCGTTTGACTCCCGACACCGAGTGAGTGAATTCGGCCACGGCGTCCGGGGCTGTCTTGAGTGCGGCCTCGAAACCTTGCGGGCCACGCGCCTCGCTAGTCATGGTGGAGCCTCCCTGTGTGCCCTTCTTGACGAGGGCCGGGCCGGTCTGTCTCGGTGTTGTGGTGCTTTGTTCTTTGCGACGACCGGGCAGGAGAAGTCTGCCTGCCCGGCTTCCGTCTTTCAAGGACGCCCGATCAGGGCCCGGTGCCGAAGCACCGGGCGAATACCATGATCAGTTGTCTTCAGGCCGATCAGCCCCAGCAGAGGTCGAGACCCTTCTTGGTGTCGATCGAGTCGATCCCTTCCACCGGATGGTCCGTGACTAGCTGCACTCCGGTGTCGAAGAAGTCCTTGCCTTCGCTCGGCGTCGGCTTGGTGCCGTCCTTGGCCCAGGCCGCGATGGCTTCGATACCCTTGGAGGCCATCAGCAGCGGATACTGCTGCGAGGTGGCGCCGATGACGCCTTCGGCCACATTCTTCACGCCCGGGCAGCCGCCGTCGACGGAGACGATGGTGACGCCGCCTTCCATGCCGACGGCCTTGAGCGCCTGATAGGCGCCGGCGGCGGCCGGCTCATTGATCGTGTAGACGACATTGATGCCGCTGTCCTTGGCGAGCAGGGTCTCCATCGCCTTGCGGCCGCCCTCCTCGTTGCCGGCGGTCACTTCATGACCAACGACGCGCGGATCGGTTTCGTCGCCCCACTTCTTCGGGTCGCCGAGGTCGATGCCGAAGCCCTGAAGGAAGCCCTGGTCGCGCAGAACGCCGACGGACGGCTGCGAGACGGCCAGATCCAGCATCGCGATCTTGGCGTCGGCGGCCTTGTCGCCCAGCGTCGCCTTGGCCCAGTCGCCGATCAGTTCGCCAGCCTTGAAGTTGTCGGTGGCGAAGGTCATGTCGGCCGCGTTGATCGGGTCGAGCGGGGTGTCGAGGGCGATCACCAGAAGTCCGGCGTCACGGGCCTTCTGCACGGTCGGCACGATGGCCTTGGTGTCGGACGCGGTGATCAGGATGCCCTTGGCGCCGTCGGCGATGCAGGTCTCGATCGCGTTGACCTGGCTCTCGTTATCGCCATCGATCTTGCCGGCATAGGCCTTGAGCGTGATGCCCAGCTTCTCCGCTTCGGCGGTGGCGCCCTCCTTCATCTTCACGAAGAAGGGGTTGGTGTCCGTCTTGGTGATGAGGCAGGCGGAAACGCCGGCGGCGAACGACGGAGCCGCGCCCATGGCGGCAAACGCGGCGCAGCCGAAAAGAACCGTCCGAAGACGGACAGATGCAAGTTTCATATGATCCTCCCTGGTCTTGCCCGGCCTTCGTCTGCTCTTCCCCAGCGTCGGCCGTTCGACACAGCCCGATTGTCCGGGTCTGTGTGGTGGCAAATTGGTTACATGCCTCCAGTGAGGTGTCAATAAAAAAATCCGTCGGATTTATTTATTGACAGGGAACACCTCGCGGCGCATCGTTCGGCCACGCCGCAAACCGCGCGAACCTGAAGGCGTGAAAAAGACAACACGCCCGCGAACATGCCGAAAGAAAAGACACTTTCCATTCCGAACGCGGCATGCAACGTGCTCACAGGACACGCGTGAGTTTGAGGACGAGGGAGGAACTGTTTCCATGAAACCCGCTGGCGATCTGCCGGGGGGCGGTCGCTTTCGGCCGACGGACCCGGGACGAGGCACCAATCAGAGCGGCGTCCGTCTCTACAACGAGCGGCTGATCCTTTCGCTCGTCCGCCGGCATCGTGCCGTTGCCAAGGTGGAGCTTGCCCGCCTCACCGGCCTTTCGGCGCAAACCGTCTCCGTGATCGCCAACCAGTTGCAAAAAGACGGCCTGCTGCGGCGCGAGGAGCCCCAGCGCGGCCGGGTCGGACAGCCGAGCGTGCCCTTCTCGCTCAATCCCGACGGTGCCTATGCCTACGGGCTGAAGATCGGGCGCCGGTCTTCCGACCTCGTGCTGATCGATTTCCTCGGCAAGGTGCGCAAGCACCTGCACATCACCTATGCCTATCCCCTGCCCGACATGCTGACCGACTTTGCCCAGAACGGCATCCGCGAGATCGAAGCCACCCTCAAGCCGGACGAGCGGGACCGCATCGTGGGCCTCGGGCTCGCCTCCCCCAACGAATTGTGGAACTGGGCCTATGAGGTGGGCGGCCCGCCCGGCGCGCTCGACGTCTGGCGCGACCTCGACCTCAGGCAGGTCTTCGCCTCGCATGTCAACCAGCCGGTCTACCTCTGCAATGACGCGACGGCGGCCTGCGCGGCGGAGCTTGTCTTTGGCAACAGCGCCGACTTCCACGATTTTCTCTATATTTTCGTCGGCTCCTTCGTCGGCGGCGGCCTGGTCGTGAACGGAGCCCTCCTGCCCGGCCGATACGGCAATGCCGCCTCGCTCGGCTCGATGCCGGTGCCGGGGCCGGACGGCTCGGTCCAGCAGCTTATCCGTTGCGCTTCGCTCTACACACTTGAGGCCCGCCTCATCCAGGAGGGCAAGAAGGCCGGATGGCTCTGGGCCAGTCCGGATGCGTGGGAAGAAGCCGGCCAGGAACTCGACGACTGGATCGGCGAAGCCGCGCGCAGCCTTGCCTATGCCATCACCGCCGCATCGGCGGTGGTTGATTTCCAGGCCGCCGTGATCGATGGCGCCTTCCCGACGCGGGTCCGCGACCGGCTGGTGACCGCCATCAAGCAGGAAATCGAGACCTTCAACCGCCAGGGCCTGAGCCCGATCGACGTCGTCAACGGAGAGATCGGCGCCTCGGCCCGCGAGGTCGGCGCGGGCTGCCTGCCCCTCCTCGCCAAGTTCACGTTGGACCGGGAAGTCCTTTTCAAGGAGACCGTGTAATGCTGAAAGGGCTTGACCCGCTGCTCGGTCCCGATCTCCTGCGCGTGCTCAGGGCCATGGGGCACGGCGACGAGATCGCCATCGTCGACGGCAATTATCCCGCCGAGACGGACGGGCACCGGCTCATTCGCATGGATGGCCATGATGCGGTCTCGGTGGCCAATGCCATCCTCTCGGTCATGCCGCTCGACGAGATGGTTCCGGACGCCGCCTTCCGTCCCGGAATTGCCGGCGCACCCGGCAGGCGCGAGCCGATCTTCGCGGAATTCGAAGCCCTCGTCGCTCGTCACGAGCCGGGGAAACGCATCGCCCAGCTCGACGGGCCGGCGTTCTACGAGCGGGTCCGGGCGGCCTTCGCCATTGTTGCCACCAGCGAGCGCCGGCTTTACGGCAATCTCGTCCTGCGCAAGGGCGTCATCCATCCAGCGCCCGAGCGCCAGATCGAGAACGAGAGTCAGTCTCTGGATAACCTGCACTAGAACAATGCGTTACAGAGATTTTCTCGCATATTGATTCCGGCAGTTGCGAGAAACAATCCGGCTGACTTTTCTTTCTTCATGAAAGCACCAAAGCACCCGATTGCCGGCCTCAGCAGAGCGAGAGCCACAACTTTCTCGAGATTTACTTCGAAATGTTTCCACCTCGTATCCGAATTCAAGGATTGCGGGACATCGTTGCTTTATTGCGATGCAGCAAAATGCTTCCGGGGGGCCGCATCAATTGCACATTCGATTGCTTGACTGGCAACGAGTGCAATCTCTGCATGGAAACGACTGGTTAACCTTAATGCATTCTTAATATTTCGGGCCAAAAATTGGCTCAAGCACAAAGACCGGCAAGCCTGCCGCAACCGGAGCCCCGACCTCCTGGACGATGCTCCGTCAGCACAAAAAAGGCGCGCGCCATGACTTCCATCGACCTCCCCCCGCACCGCGAGACCAGCCTCGTGATGGACGCCGTCAAGCGGCGGCTGGACATGATCAGCGTCATGGCCATTCGGGTCGGTGTTCTTGTGCTCTGCTTCCTGTTCTGGCGCGAAGCGTTCGCTTTCTTCCTCGGCTGAAAGGTCCCTCCCCGGCTTGAAATACGCAAAGCCGAGGCCAGCCTTAGTCGGTCCTCCCGCCTTCGGCGGCAGGCCGGTGCCGGATCAGAAAATTCCGCGATGAAAGCGCAGCAAAGCGCGCGTCCTGACGACACCAAGACGCCTTGCCCGATCGAAAGCCCGGGTTCATGCAGCGCGTGCGGCTTATTCGTCGAAGGCGGTGATCGTGGAACTGCGCAGGGTCGGCGGAGCGGGGTTGGCCGTCGGCATGGGAACGCCGGAGCCGGTGGGGTCGGGTGCATTCGCGACCGCCGTGGCGGCTGCAGCAGGCACGGCCGGTTGCTGCGAGGCGATCGATCCGGTGGCCACATCGAGCTGCGAGGAGGCCAGGAACACCTCGAAGTCCTTCTTGGAGCCCGCGAATGTGTTGCGGTCGACGTTGCCTCGGATGCCCTTGACGCGCCCCGTCGCCGTATATTGCCACAGATGCCAGGTCCGCTTGCCGTAGCGGATGGAGGGGTGTCCGGCCACACTGCGCAGCCACATCGGATAGCCCTGCCAAGCGTTCACCAGTCGGTCGCGATGGAAATCGACCGTCGCGTAGACGATCGGGCGCTTGCCGTAGTAGCGCGCCACCATCTCGATGAAGGTCTTCATTTCGCTAAGCACTTCCTCGCGGCTCGGCTTGCGCTTGCAGGTCTTGGAGTCGTGATACCACTCCATGTCCAGCACCGGCGGCAAGGCCGTCGGGTCGTAGGGCACGTTCTGGATGAACCAGGCCGCCTGCTCTTCCGGCGAGCGGCAGAAATAATAGAAATGATAGGCGCCATGACGAACGCCGGCTGCCTTGGCCGCGTTCCAGTTGTCCAGGAATCGATCGTCCTTGTGGTCGCCGCCTTCCGTCGCCTTGATATAGGCAAAGGAAATGCCGGCCCGGTGCACGGCATTCCAGTCGATGTCGCCCTGATATTTGGAGACGTCGATGCCCTGGACGGGATAGGTTTCCGGGCCCGGTTCCTCGAATTCGAACAGCGCACATCCGGACAAAAGGCCCGCCGTGACCATGGCGACGGCGATGCGTCCGACCGGTCTGCGGTTGACCTTGCGAAGGGTAGCGCGCGTGTCGGAGGCCTTGCCGGCGGCAAATTCGCCCGCATTTCCCATCCACTGCTTCAGCCGGTCAAAAACCATGTCGCAAGACCCAAGAATGCGGAAAATCCGACCACGTCCGTTACCGTGGTCACAAATACGCTTGATGCAACCGCCGGATCAATCTCCAGGCGGTCCAGAGCGAGCGGGATCAGAATCCCTGCCAGTCCTGCCACAACGAGGTTAATAATCAGTGCAGCGCCGATAATGACGCCGAGGAGAACATCCTCAAACCAGAGCCCAGCAGCAATACCAATCAATACCGCAAAAAGCACCCCGTTGATCGCGCCGACGGTCGTTTCGCGGACGATCGTGCGGACCATGTTGCGCCGGTCGATCTCGCGGGTTGCCAAGGCGCGCACGGCCACGGTCATGGTTTGCGAGCCGGCGTTGCCACCCATCGACGCGACGATAGGCATCAGCACGGCCAGCGCCACCATCTTGGAAATGGCGCCATCGAAGAGGCTGATCACCATCGAGGCGAGGATCGCCGTCGCGAGATTGACGAGCAGCCATATGAAGCGGCTGCGGACCGTATCGGTGACGCTGTCGGAGATCTCCTCGTCGCCGACGCCCGCCAGGGCGCGCAAATCCTCTTCGGCCTCCTGCTTCATGACGTCGACCATGTCGTCAATGGTCAGGACACCGACCAGCCGACCGCCCTCGTCGACGACGGCCGTCGAGACGAGGTTATAGCGCTCGAAGAGCCGGGCGACCTCTTCCTGATCCTCGGTCGCCAGCACCGGATGGCTGGTCTCGTTCATGACGTCGGCAATGCGCGTCTGGCGCTTGGCCCGCAAAATCTTGTTGAGCGGCACCGTGCCGGCGAGCCGGAATGCCGGGTCGATGACGAAAATCTCGTAGAAATCGTCGGGCAGTTCGCTCTGGTTGCGCAGGAAGTCGATGGTCTGCCCGACCGTCCAGAACGAGGCGACCGCGATGAAGTCGGTCTGCATGCGCCGTCCGGCGGTCTCTTCCGGGTAGTCAAGACTGCGCTGGATGCTGAGCCGGTCGGGGATCGGCAACTGCTCCAGAATCTCGGCCTTCGCCGCCTCGTCGAGATCCTCGAGAATATAGACCGCGTCGTCCGAATCGAGTTCGCGCATGCCCTCGACGACGACTTCGGTCGGCAGTTCCTCCAGAACCGCGACGCGGATCTGCTCGTCGACCTCGGTCAGGGCCGCAAAGTCGAAATCCTTGCCGAGAAGACTGACGAAGGGGGCGCGGTCGTCGGCGTGCAGGGCGACAAGGATGTCGGCGGCATCGGCCTCGTGCAGATCGCCGGCGAGCGCGCGAACCTGCTCGGCGTCCCGCGCTTCCACCGCCGCCGTGATGGCGTCATAGAATTCGCGGGTGATCGCGCCGTCTTCGTCGCGGAAACGGAGTTCCTCTTCGGGTGCATCCGTTTCAAGCACGTCCGCCCCTTCGGGCGCAGTTGGCTCTTCTTCGGCCATGGCGCGTCCTCAATCTTCGACGGGTTGTCGAGCTGGGCGTTCGATGTGGGAGGATCGCGCTGAAACGCTCTGGCCATCCGGGCGGAAATGCCAGACCGTAAAATGATTCAGGCCGTGCGATCGCTGGCAGACGTTAAACGAAGCCGAAGGCGGTTGGAACCGTGGGCCAGTGATTTTTCGAGGGCAATCGAAACCGCCCGATGACAACCCCGTCCTGCATCCTACCAACGGTCACCGACGCGCGCGCGGCGGTCACGCCGCGTTGGAGGCAGCCAGTTCTTCTTCCGGGATCAGCGACACGCTGCGCACGCCATTCATGGCGAGAAGGCGCATCACCCAGTCGGCGTCCGGTCCGGGATCGGCGACCAGCGCCACGTGGTTCGTGCCGGAAACCAGCGCGATGCACTGCTCGTCGCGGGCTATGCTGCCCATGTCCATCAGGACGAGATCATAGGTGTTTTCGAGCGCCGTCAGCGCCGGATCGAGGCTTGCCGGCGCGAGAAGGGTGCCCTCCACCGTGCAGCTTCCCGGGCCGATATAGTGCGCGCGGCCACGGGGATGGCGGTCGATCACGTCGGCGAAGCGGGCGCGTCCGGAGAGGAGGTCCGACATGCCGGCGCGGCCCGATTCATCGCCGACCACCATTTCCACCACGACCGAGCGCAGTCCGTCCGCGACGGCCGCCTCGCCAAGCAGTTCGGCAATCGGCCGCCTCTTGCCGGCATTCGAAATCGACAGAATGGCGATCTTCGAGCCGCCGTCGGTCATGACGGTCGCATGGATGCGGTCGAGGGACGGCTCCTCGTGAGGGACTTCCGCTACCGCACACTGTTCCACGTCCGTATCGATCCGGGAGACGGCGGGCGTCGGAGCGACCGCGACGGTCTCCTCCAGCGGTCCGAAATCATCATGGGCAATGGCGTGAACTGCCTCATCGCCGGCGCCGACCGGGCGAGAACCGCAGAGCTGGACAGGCACTTCGAGAAGCGCGCCGCTGCGGGCCCAGGTCGGAAGATTGGCCTCACGCAGGCGCGTCAGCGCCCGCAAGGCAAGGGCATGAGCCAGCAAGGCCAGTAGCAGACCGGCCAGCGCGCCGCCGCCCAGCAGCCAGAGGTTCGATGGCTTGTTGGCCTCTTCGGGCAGCGTTGCCCGCGTGAAAATGCTCTGCGCCGTCTCGGGCGCCTCACGGCTGTCGCGCAGGGCGTCGCGGCGATATTCCAGCTCGCCCAGCAGAATACGATCGGAGGAGAAATCGTCGGCGGCCCCTGCCCCGGCAGCCTCGCCATCGGCAATCCGCCGGTTCACCCGGTCGATTTCGGCTTCGATCCACTCGATGTCGGCGGACCGCGCCTTGGCATATTCGGCCTTCTCAAGCCCGGCGAAGGCGTCGATGACGCCATTGACGCTGTCGCGGGCAAGCTCCGCGTCGCGGGCGGAGAAGAGGACCGCAAGGCGTCCGTTGCCAAGCGCCTGCACGTCGACGCGCTGCTCCAGCGCGCGCATCAAGCGCTCGGCGGCATCAAGGTCGGTCTGCTGAAGACCGGCAAAAAAGGCGACGACGGATTCGATGGCCCCGTGAGGCTCCATGTCGGCCTGCAGGCGGCCGGCGACCGCAGGCTCCAGCAGCAGCGACGAAAGTACGGGCCGGGAAACGAGAAGCCTCGCCCTCGACTGGACCCTTGCGACCGCGCTCTGGGAGACGTCTCCCCTCGGGACGGTCACCTCGGCCGCGGCCGTATAGCGAAGCGGATGGAGATCCGACCAGACGGCGGCCGAACACACGCCCAGAGCGAGTCCAACGGCCATGAAAATAGCCAGCGGCCGGTATCTTCGCAGACCGGGCAAACGCCATCCGGAAAGTGTCTCAGGACCTGCTTCGAGTACAGCCATCTTGCCTGACTCCTTCAGACAGTTGCCCGAACGACCCGTCCGCCGCTCCAACCGTCTCTCTTTCAGCGCAAGGGGCGAAACACCCTGATCGGCAAGCATGCGTCGATCTTCGCCGGCAGCGCTTGCCAACAAGATGCCTCAGTTATGGTAACCAATCTGTAAACAGCGGAAATTACTCATTAATCTTCTGTTAACCATCCCATTTTCATTTGGGAAACATTAACCATAACGGTTTATCACTGCCTCCAGTCGAGAAGGAGGCTGAAGACCGATGCGATATCGCGCGTCGTTCCTGATTCTGGTTATGCTGGCTGGCGGATGTGCTGCGTCTCACCCCAAGATGCAGCCGGATCCTGCGGCGGTCCTCCCCTATCGCCTAGACAGCGGCGACCGGTTGCGCGTCATCGTCTACGGCCAGGAAGACCTGACCAACAGCTTTACCGTGGACCAGAGCGGCTACATCATGATGCCGCTTGTCGGAAGCGTGCCGGCGCGGGGCAAGACAACCCAGGAATTGCAGGCCGGCATCGCGACGTCGCTGCGCAACGGCTATCTGCGCGACCCGGACGTCAGCGTCGAAGTCGAGCAATACCGCCCCTTCTTCATCATGGGTGAGGTGCGCGCCCCCGGGCAGTTCACCTACGTGAACGACATGACCGTCGAAACCGCCATCGCCATTGCCGGAGGCTATACGGCGCGCGCGCAGACCGATGAGGTCGAGATCACGCGCTCCATCAACGGCAAGGTCTATCGCGGTCACCTGGCAATGACCCAGAAAGTGCGGCCGGGCGATACGATCCGGGTTCTGCAGCGACTGTTCTGACCATCGCGACCGACCTGATCAGCAAAGAATTAACCCTGCCGGCACTTGGTGGCGCTTTGGGTTAATTTGCTTCATGGCGTTTTTACTTCGCGCTTCTAGCCTCGCTGGCGGACATTGGAAACCGCGCGGGCGACGGCCATTACATGTTAAGCAAGAAGATCAATCGCTGGGTCTGGATTCTCGGTCCGACGATCGCCGTCGTCGCCATTCCCATCTTCATTGCCGAATACGTGCTGACGCACCATGCCCTTTCCAAAGGCCGCACGGAGCTTCACGACATCGCCGTGACCTATGTCCAGCGTGCCGACGACATGATCGCCGAGGCGATCACGACGATGAAGAAGCTGAAGCTCAAGGGCACCGACAACTGCTCGATCGAAAACCGGGAAGCCTTCGGGCGGGCGTCCTTCGAATCCTATTACATCCAGCAGGTCGGGCTTGCGACCAACGACGGCACGCTGCTGTGCGGCGAGCCCATGGGCTCCCTGATCTCGCCCGTTCGCCTGCCGGCCACGTCCACGGGCGATCCGTCGATCATGATCGGCATTCTGTCCGGCCAGCACGCCGACACCCAGGCTGCCGTGACGCTGCGCATCAACGACACCACCCGGCTCGTGGCGCGGCTCAGCCCCAAGGCCATCAGCCTCGAGGCCGGCGACCCGCGCCTGACGGGCGCCATGGCCGTTTCGGTCTATCTCGACGACGGCTCCCTCTGGTGGGAGCGCAAGTCCCATTCGGAGCGAATCCTGGCGCCGGACGTGATCGTGGAGAAAGTCCGCTCCGAGTCGCTGCCGATTCGCGTCATCGTGGCCGCCCCGCCCGAGGCCATGCTCGCGAGCGTCGCCGAACTCAGCAATTTCTCGATCATCGGCGCGGTGGTGACGGGTATCTTCACGCTGCTCGTCGGCATGTGGATCTCCTGGCAGCAGAACGACGGCAGCGACGAATTCAGCCGCGCGGTCTCCGCCCAGGAATTCTATCCCTACTACCAGCCCGTCGTGGACATCATGACCGGCAAGATCGCCGGCTGCGAAGTGCTGGTGCGCTGGATTCGCGACGACGGCACGGTCGTGCCGCCCGGCGCCTTCCTGCCCTACGCGGAGGCCACCGGCCTCATCCGCGAGATCACGCGCCAGCTCATGATCAAGACGGTCGAAGATATCGGGCCGCTCTACAAGGCCAACCCCCAACTCAAGGTGTCGATCAACCTCACGGCGACCCATTTCGACAATGCGGACATCGTGAGCGAGATCCGGCAGACCTACTACAATTCCGGCATCGCCTACCGCCAGCTGATGTTCGAGGTCACCGAGCAGCATCCGCTGCGCGACCTCGATCTTTCGCAGCAGATCTTCAAGGAAATCCAGGCGATGGGCGCGAAGATGGCCCTCGACGACGCCGGCACGGGTCACGGCGGCCTTGCCTACCTGCAAAAGCTCGGCTTCGACATCATCAAGATCGACAAGATGTTCATCGACCACGTCTGCTACGACGTGACGTCGGAAACCATCGTGCACAGCCTGCACGACATCGCCGACCGCCTCGGCCTCAGCATGATCGCGGAAGGCGTCGATGCGACCGACCAGATCCGCTACCTGCAGAACCTCGGCGTCGAGATGGCGCAGGGCTTCATCTTCTCAAAGCCCCTTCCGGCTTCGGAATTCGTGGCGCTGGTCGAGGCCAAGGCCAACCTGATGCCTGATATGCCGGAAGAGGAAGAAGAGGTCGGAGAATACGCGGCCTGACGCCCGCGTTCGCTGTCCGCCGCGATTTTCAGAGCACGTGAAGCCGGTAACGGCTCCCTCTAAATCCGACGGATCAGCTTGCCGGCGCAAGCGAAAGGGCGGACTTGCCCCAGAGGGATTTCACGCGCTGGTCGCGGCCGCACCGGGTTCGGTAATATCGGTAGCGGATCGGATTCTTCTCGTAATAGCCCTGATGATACTGCTCGGCCGGATAGAAGGTTGGCCGGTCGATGATCTTCGTTGCGATCTTTCGTCCGAGTACCTTGTGAGCCGCCGCCTTCGCCGCTTCGGCCACGCTGCGTTCCTCGCCGTTGCCCACGAAGATCGCCGTGCGATAGCTGTCGCCCCGGTCACAGAACTGGCCATGTGCGTCAAGCGGGTCGACGGAATGGAAGAAGTAGGTCACGAGCGCATCGTAGGACACCTTTGATGGATCGTAGGTGATCTCCACGGCCTCGTAGTGCCCGGTGCCGCCCGCCGATACCTGCTTGTAGCTGGGATTCTCGACCGTGCCGCCGATATAGCCCGACGTCGTCTTCAAGACGCCGGGAACATGGTCGAAATCGGCCTCGACACACCAGAAGCAGCCGCCGGCAAAGACCGCCGTCTTCGATGCCGCCGCCGCCGGAGCCGCGCCGAGGACCAGAGCCGCGGCCAGCAGCAAAGCACCCCGAATGAAATGGATTGGTCGCATCCTCTCCCCCTCCTCTTTGCGCCCATGATCGACAAGGAGGGTCGGATGGCAATGCGAAATCCGGGCTCTCACGCGGTCTTGATGCCCGTGTCATCCGCTGCCCGCCAATAGAAAGGCCCGCCGAATCGAACGATCGGCGGGCCTGTCGGGCCGAAAAGCAGCGTCACGCGGTCGGGGGCGACAACCGGCGCCAATGCGCCGTTGCAAGGACCAGCACACCGACGGCAGCGGCCTGATGCAGCAGGCCAAGCTCGATGGGCACGACGAGCAGCAGCGTGACGATCCCGATCACGGCCTGGGTCATGATAGCCAGCACGAGCCATCCGGATCGGCGGATCGTCTCCGAAGCCATCGCCTCGCCGTGCGCCTGGATATAGTGAAGGATCGCCATGGCCAGCACCGTGTAGGCACCGAGCCGGTGGACGAACTGGACCGTCTTGTGGTTCTCGAAGAAATTCAGCCAGGCCGGCGCCATCGTCCACAGGCCATCGGGTAGCAGCGATCCATCCATCAGCGGCCAGGTGTTGTAGATCAGCCCGGCCCTCAATCCGGCGACGAGGCCGCCGAGGAAGATCTGGCCGAGAACGAGCAACACGAGAAATCCGGCAAAGCGCCGCAAGGCATGGTTTTCGCGGATGGCGAAGCGCCCTTCCCGATAGCCCTCCGCGATCCACACGGTGGCGGCCAGGATGGCGCAGGCGAAGGTGAGATGGATCGCGAGCCGGTACTGGCTGACCTCGGTCCGCTCGACGAGGCCGCTTGCCACCATCCACCAGCCGACGGCGCCCTGAAGGCCGCCGAGCACAAAGAGAACCCCGATGCGCGGCAACATGCCGCCCCGGATCCAGCCGCGCATGGCGAAAACCGCGAAGGGAACAATGAAGACAAGGCCGATGCTGCGCCCGAGCAGGCGGTGCGCCCATTCCCACCAGAAGATGGTCTTGAAGCCCGAGAGCGTCATGTCGGCGTTCATCTGGGAATACTGCGGAATCTTCTGATATTTCAGGAATTCCTCCTGCCACTCCGCCTCGCTGAGCGGCGGGATCACTCCGTGGATCGGCTTCCACTCGGTGATCGAAAGGCCGGATTCCGTCATCCGGGTCGCGCCGCCGACGATCACCATCGCGACGATGAAGATTGCGATCGTCCAGAGCCAGATGCGGACCGCGCGGCGAGCCCTGGCGGTCTCGTCGGCACTGGAACTGCCATTTGAAGAGGCAAACGCGGTGGGGCTGGCCATGGTCATCGAGGGGCTCCGACAGCTACGCCTTTCTTGCATGGCAAGACAAAAAACACTGACTTTTCGGGGCGGTTGTCATCGATATCAATCATGCTAGGATCACCCTGTCTCAATCGGCCGCCGCTTTAGGCAGCACTGCGCGTTTGTCCGGCACCTCCCGGCCGGGTTAGCACAGGTTGGCGAGCGAAGGCCATGCGGTGCGCGTGTCACGATCCTCCCGACGTGACCCCGCTGCACGCCAGTAGAGTATGACCGAATGACAACAAAGATCAGAACAGCAAAATTCCAGATCGGGGAAACGGTCAAACACAGGGTCTTCCCCTTCCGGGGCGTCATTTTCGACGTCGATCCCATCTTCTCCAACAGCGAGGAATGGTACCAGGCGATCCCCGAGACGACCCGTCCGGCCAAGGACCAGCCCTTCTACCATATCTTCGCGGAGAACGCGGAAACCGAGTATATCGCCTATGTTTCGGAGCAGAATCTGGAGCGTGACGATTCGGGCATTCCGCTGCGCCATCCGCAGATCGACGAAACGCTCGAATCCCGTCCGGACGGTAGCTACCGGCTGACCGACGCCTCGATGAACTGACCCCCAACGCGCCGGCAGTGACCCACGCCTACAGCAGTCCAAAGCGGGCTGCTGGTGCGCCAGCATGCCGGCGTGTCAGGGCGCGTCCTTGACCGGGGCGATGGACGACTTCCAGATATCGAGGAAAAGCCGGCGCTTTTCTTGGTCGAGCCCGACCAGCAGAACGGGCGTCAGCGCGATCGGCCGCAAGAGCGAATCGCCCGGCAGATCGAGTCCCTCCCCCGATGGCAGATCGTTGTGGGGGCGAGCGATCAGGTCGGTGTCCTCCAGGACGCCGCGGCCCTTGTCCGACAGCAGAAAGTCGATGAACCGCCCGGCCAGCGCCCTGTTTTCCGCCTGCTTTGGGATCAGTGCGGCGCGTGCGAGCACCAGCGTATAATCGGTCGGAAACAGGACGCCGATCCGGTCGTCCCACCGGGCGCGGGCAATCGCATAAGACCCCAGCATGTTGTAGGCGACGAGGTAACGCCCCTCCGCCACCCCGTCGAGAATCTCCTCCGCGCAGCAGGTCGCAACGACCTTGTTGCGGCCGAAGGATTCCACGAGACGACCGAAGGTCGTTGCCTGCTGGGAATCCATGAAGGCAAAGAGATAGCCGACGCCGGAATCTTCGATGTCGTAGGTCGCGACCTTGCCCGAATAGGTGGCCTCGTCGGTCCTCAGGAGGTCGATCAGATCGAAGCGCGAGATCGTCATGCCGTCGAAAGGCGTGCCCGCACGGTTATAGACGATCACGACGGGTTCGAAGGTGAAGCCGAAGACCTCGTTGCGCCAGTTGGCCCATGAGGGCAATTGCCCGGTCAGGTCCGAGGCGTGGGCGGACGCGCAGCCATCGTTGGCCAGACTCACCTGAAGGTCCACCGCCGAACTGATGACCAGATCGGAGGCTGGCCGGTTTTCGGCGCAGGCTCCTGCCGTCTTTTCGTAGAGTTCGTTGGTGTTGATGTCGACATAGGTGACGGCGACGCCGGGGTTCCTGTCGACGAAGGTGGAGATTGCCGGGCCGAAGGCTGCGATGTCGGTCGAGCCCCAGATGGTGAGCGTGTTTTCCGGCGCCGCGAGGGAATATCCGAAATGCGCATCCTGTGCGCTGGCGTGTTGGGACGGCGCGACCGCCATCGCAAGTGCCACGAGAGAGGCGGCGATTGTCCTGCAAATAGCGCGACCTATCTGCCGGCACGGCCCGAAGCCCCGGGTTCGACGGTGCATCATGCGGCCTCCTCCGCCGCCAGCGGACATTCCAGCCGCGCCTCGAACGCGCCATCGCCGCGCCTGACAAAGTCGAGCCGCCCCCGATGGGCATTGGCGACCGCTTCGACGATGGCAAGGCCGAGGCCAGCGCTGTCCGGGTGTGCGCCGGCATGGCTGGCAAAGCGGGCCCTGGCCCCCTCCCCGAAGGCTTCCTCGAACCCATCGCCGTGATCGATCACCACGATATCGGCCAGCCCCTTCACGCCGTCGGCCCGGACCGCGAGCACATAGGGAGGGCGCCCGTAGCGATAGGCATTGTTGACCAGATTCTTGGTGGCCTCGACGAGGCTTGGCCCATCGCCGCGCACTGGCACCGGCTCCTCCGGCAGGTCGAGCCGCAAGGGCGTTGCTCCGCCGGACGCGGCCGCGTGGTCGGCATCCTCGGTGACGGTAATCGCCACTTCGCGCAAGTCCACCACCACCTGCGGCGCGGTGTCGGCGCGGTGCATGATCATCGCCTGGCTCAACATCTGCTCGGCGAGACGCGAGAGGTTCACCGCGCGGCCGTGAATCTTGCGAAGGGCCGTCTTCATCCGCTCGGGATTGTCCTCCTGCAAGGCCAGCTCCGCCTGCAGCCGCAGGGCCGCGATCGGCGTCTTCAATTGATGCGAGGCGTCGCCGATCAGGTTCTGCATCGTCGCCACCCGCTGCGCCAGCCGGCTCATGAAGCGATTGATCGCCTCGATGATCGTGCGCACCTCGCGCGGCGTGGAGACGTTGAGGGCGGAGAGGTCCATCGGGTCGCGCTCGATCAGCGCCGTCTCGATGACGGTGAGCGGGCGCAAGGCCGAGCGGACGGCAAAAATGGCGATCCCCGTGACGATGAGGCCGGCGACGAGGCCGATGGTCAGCGCCTTCGCCGTGATGTCCCATGTCAGCGCGTCGCGGGCGCGGGTCGTGTGACCGACGACCACCGTCACGTCGCCGCGATAGGACCGCTCCGAAAAAGGCCGGTCGAGTGAGGCGAGCCGGAAGCGTTCGCCGCCATGGTCGGTGGAGAAGAAAGTCATCTCCTCGGTATGGTCCTTGGGGCGCGGGGCCCAGTCCTGCCCTGTCACGGTGCGGCCATCCGCGCCGATGACCCGGTAGACGATGCGGTCGTCCGGCGCGAGGGACAAAAGCTCGAAGGCGGAAATCGGCAGGTCGACCTCAAGCCTGCCGTCATTGACCGCCATCGCCCGGCTGATCTCGAAAGCCGCGCCCGCCAGCATGCGGTCATAGGCGGCGTTGGCGGCCTGCTGGCCGTAGGCATAGGCCGCGACCGCGATACCGATGCCGCCCAGCGACAGGACGAAGGCCGTCGCCACCGCAAGGCGCGACGTGATGGAGAAGGTCCTATTCATCGAGTGTCATCTGATAGCCGAGGTTGCGCAGGGTGCGGATCACGACGTTGCCGCCCTCAAGCTTCTTCCTGACGCGGGCGACGTAAAGCTCGATAGCGTTCATGCCGACCTCCGCCTCGTCGAAGGTATAGAGCTTTTCGAAGAGCCGCTCCTTGGGCATGACCCGCCCACGGTTTGCAAGAAGTGCCTGCAAGAGAGCAAGCTCGCGGCGGGAGAGAACGACCACCTCGCCCTTCAGCCGCACCTCGGGACCGGCCGGATCGAAGCTGAGATCGCCGAATTCGATCACCGTCGGGCGCTCGTCCTGGCGCCGCCGGATGAGAGCACGCGTCCTTGCTTCCAGCTCGCGCAGGTCGAAGGGCTTCATCAGGTAGTCGTCGGCGCCGCGGTCGAGCGCATCGATGCGGTCCTCCACGTCATGGCGCGCCGTGAGCATCAGTATGGGGCAGGATGGACGCAACTGGCGGACCGCGTCGATCAGGTCAAAACCACTGCCGTCCGGCAGGTTGATGTCGAGAATGACGAGGTCGTAGTCGAAGTTCTCAAGACTCGCCCTCGCTGATGCGACACGCTCGACATGATCGACCGCATCGCCCCGGCGCGAGAAATTTTCCACGACCGCCTCCGCGACGTCGCGCGTGTCTTCGACCAGAAGAATCCGCATGTCCTCTTCCTCCCGGCGCATGGAGCAGAAGGAGGCGCAAAGTTTCAAGCCCAAAGGCTCGCGACAGGTTTGTGACAGCTTCGGGTGCTAGCCGAAACCCGACGTGCTCGAAACGGGCACCGAGCCGGGTCATCTTGTCGGTGGAGGAACCGATCAGGCCTGGCGATCCAAGAACGACATCGGGAGGACAATCGATGACCATTTTCACGCTCTCGCGGCGCGCCGCGATCGTCGGCGCAACCCTGTTGGCCATGCTGCCGGCAAGCTCCGCCCTTGCCTTCGAGCCCAGCGCCTCGGAGTGCATCGCGCCCGCCAACGCCGGCGGCGGATGGGACTTCACCTGCCGTCAGGTCGGCAAGCTGCTCTATGACCTGAAGCTCGTTCCCGATCCCGTGCAGGTGACGAACCTTGCCGGCGGCGGCGGCGGCGTTGCCTATGCGGAAGTCGTCTCCAAGCGCAACGACGACAACAACCTGATCGTCGCGGCCTCCTCGGCCACCTCGACCCGTCTTGCCCAGGGCGCCTTCCCCGGCATGAACATGGACATGGTGCGCTGGATCGGCTCGGTCGGCACGGACTACGGCGTCATCGCCGTCTCGGCGAAATCCGACATCAAGACCCTTCCCGAACTGATGGACAAGGTGAAGGCCGATCCGAAGTCGGTTTCCTTCGCCGGCGGTTCGGCGGTCGGCGGCTGGGATCATCTCAAGATCCTGATCGCGGCCCAGGCAGCCGGTATCGAAGACGTGCGCACGATCAAGTATGTCGCCTTCGAGGGCGGCGGCGAAGCGGTGACGCAGCTTCTCGGCGACCACGTGCAGGCCTTCTCCGGCGACATCTCCGAGGCCCGGGGATTCGTTGACTCCGGCGACATCCGGGTTCTGGCCGTTCTCGCCAAGGACCGCCTGCCCGGCGTCTTCGCCAGCTTCCCCACCGCCAAGGAGCAGGGCATCGATGCGGTCGGCGCCAACTGGCGCGGCTTCTACGCTCCGGGCAACATGAGCGATGACGCCTACGGCTTCTGGACCGGCGCGATCAACAAGCTCAACGCGTCCCCCGAGTGGAAGAAGATCCAGGACGAGAGCGGCCTCGTGCCCCTCGACCTTTCCGGCGCCGACTTCCAGCAGTTCGTCGCCGAACAGGTGGCCAAGACCACCGAACTTTCCAAGAAGATCGGCCTGATCAAGTAAGATCAGCCGGCCGCGTCAACACGGCAGGCCCCCGTCCCCGGGGGCTTGCACCTTTCGTGCGCGCGGATCACTCTGCATCGGGGTCGCAAACAAACCACAAGAAGGGCCTCCCATGAGCGATCGTATGCTTGGCGCGGTCTGCGTTCTTCTCGCCGCCTTCTTCATCTGGCAGGCAACGCTTATCGAAACCGGCTTCATCGTCGACCCGCTGGGACCGAAGGCGTTTCCGATCATTATCGGAACCGTGCTGGGGATTTCCGGTCTCTATCCGCTGCTGCGCCCGGATCCGGAGCCGGAATGGCCGTCACGCGGCGGCATTCTCGAAATCGGCTTTGCCACGCTGGTCATGATCGCCTTCGCCGTCGCGTTGCCGAACTACGGTTTCGTGGCCTCGGCGGCGGTCGCGTCGGGCCTTCTCTCCTGGCGCCTCGGATCATCGCCGCTCGCCGCCGTCGTCACCGGCATCGGCATCGCGGTCGGCGTCTACCTCATTTTCCATTTCGCGCTCGGCATCAACCTTGCGCGCGGCCCGTGGGGGTTTTGAGCCATGGAAACGCTCGGTCATCTCGCCGACGGCTTTTCCGTCGCCCTGTCCTTCCAGAATCTCGGCCTTGCCTTTCTCGGCTGTTTTCTCGGCACCATCATCGGCGCCCTGCCCGGCCTTGGTCCGGCGAACGGCGTCGCGATCCTGATCCCGCTCGCCTTCACGCTCGGACTGCCGGCGACATCGGCCCTGATCCTGCTCACCAGCGTCTACTATGGCGCGATGTACGGCGGGCGCATCTCGTCGATCCTGCTCAACATCCCCGGCGACGAACCGGCGATGATGACGACGCTCGACGGCTACCCGATGGCCAAGAAGGGCAATGCCGGCGAGGCGCTGGCGATCTCCGGCATCGCCTCTTTCGTCGGCTCCATCTTCGCCACCATCGGCCTGGTCCTGCTCGCGCCGCTGCTCGTCAAGGTCGCCCTTCTCTTCGGTCCCGCCGAGTATTTCGCGCTTTTCACCCTCGCCTTCGCGACGCTCGGCGGCCTTGCCGCGCGCAATCAGGCGAAATCGGTGATCGCGGCGGCCCTCGGCCTCGGCATCGCGATGATCGGCGTCGACCACCAGACCGGCGTGCCGCGCTTCACCTTCAACAACATCCATCTCTACGAGGGCATCGACTTCCTGATCGCCATCGTCGGGCTCTTCGCCATCTCGGAGATCTTCTTCTTCCTGGAGCACAAAGGCCAGGGCGAGGCGCATGCCTTCAAGCCGAAGCTGGAGCGGATCACGGCGCCGCTTTGGCTGATCAGGGACACGTCCGGCGCGATGACGCGCGGCACAATCCTCGGCTTCCTCGCCGGCGTGCTGCCGGGTGCTGGCGCCTCGCTCGGCTCCTTCATGGCCTATGCGCTGGAAAAGAAACTCTCCAACAAGCGCGACACCTTCGGAAAGGGCGACCCGAGGGGTGTCGCCGCCCCTGAAGCCGGCAACAACGCGGCCGCCGGCGGCGCTCTGGTGCCGATGCTGGCGCTCGGCGTGCCGGGCTCGGGCACGACAGCCGTGCTCCTCGCCATGCTGATGGCGCTCAACATCACGCCCGGCCCCCTGCTCTTCACCAACAACCCGGATGTGGTCTGGGGCCTGATCGCGGCGCTCTTCATCGCCAATTTCATGCTGCTGGCGATGAACATCCCGCTCGTCGGGCTCTTCGTGCGGGTCCTGATGGTACCGCCGAGGATCCTGATGCCGACGGTCGCCATCATCTCCTTCGTCGGCGTCTACGGCATCTCGGGGTCGGCCTTCGACCTCTACATGATGACCGGCTTCGGCGTCGCTGGCTATGTGCTGCGGCGCATGGACATCCCGATGGTGCCGGTCATCCTCGGCATCCTGCTCGGCAACGAGATGGAAAAGAACCTGCGCCGGGCGCTGACGATCTCCGATGGCGACTGGTCCATCATCTTCGGCTCGCCGCTGGCGATCGGCATCTGGATCTTCGCGCTGGTCGGCTTCGTGGCTCCCCTGCTCGTCGGCCGCTACCTGCGCCCGAAGATGCCGGCGGAAACGGCTGTCTGACCCTGCACGGGCGGAAGATCTGAACCGGACGCCAGCCTTGTGCGTATAGAGACGGCGGCGCGATGAGGCATGGCCCATCGCGCCGTTCTTTTTTGATCGCATCTCGCCGGAGGCCTACCCTTGCCGCAGACCGACAACGATCACCGGCCCGCGCTCGTCTGGTTCCGCAACGATCTCCGCGTCCACGACAATCCGGCGCTCCATGCCGCCTGCGAGACAGGGCGGCCGGTCGTCGCGCTCTATATCCTCGATGAAGAGAGCAAGGGCCCGCGCGCTCCCGGAAGCGCGAGCCTCTGGTGGCTGCACGGAAGCCTCAAGACCCTTCAGGCAAACCTTGAGGGCCTCAACATCCCGCTCGTTCTCAGGCGCGGCCCCTCGCAGAGGATCGTCGCCGAGGTCGCCGGCGAAATCGACGCGGCGGAAATTCATTGGAACCGCCGCTATGACGGAGGCGGGATCGAACTCGACAAGGCCCTCCGCTCGGCGCTCAAGGACGACGGCCGGACCGTCACGAGTTGGAACGGCAACCTGCTCGTCGAGCCCTTCGAGGTGAAGACCGGAAGCGATGGCTGGTACAAGGTCTTCACGCCCTTCTGGAAGGCTGCGCGCGAGACGATCGGCACACCGCGCCAGCCCTACCCCAAGCCAAAGGCGACGAGCGGGTTCAAGAATCCGCTGGAAAGCGAAAACCTTGACGGCTGGGGCCTGCTGCCGACGAAGCCGGACTGGGCAGGCGGCATGCGCGAGACCTGGACGCCCGGTGAAAATGGCGCGCGCCAGCGTCTCCAGACTTTCGTCGACGAGGCGCTGACCCGCTACAGGGATCATCGCGACGAGCCGGGCGAAGAGGTCACGTCACGGCTGTCGCCGCATCTGGCCTTCGGGGAAATCTCGCCGGTCACGATCTGGCACGTGGCCTCTTCCAGCGACAATCCGGCGAGCGACTCGTCGGTCCAGAAATTCCTGTCGGAGGTCGGCTGGCGCGAGTTCTCCTACAATCTCCTGTTCCACTTTCCAGATCTCGGCAGGCGGAATTTCCAGGAGAAGTTCGACGCCTTCCCCTGGGTGAGCGACGATGCCGCCCTCACGGCCTGGAAGAAGGGGCAGACGGGCTATCCGATCGTCGATGCGGGCATGCGCCAGCTGTGGCAGACGGGCTGGATGCACAACCGCGTGCGCATGGTTGTCGCCTCCTTTCTGGTCAAGCATCTCCTGATCGACTGGCGCGAGGGTGAAGCGTGGTTCTGGGACACGCTGGTTGACGCGGACCCGGCCAACAACACCGCCAGCTGGCAATGGGTCGCCGGATCGGGCGCCGATGCCGCCCCCTATTTCCGCATCTTCAACCCCATCCTGCAGGGGGAAAAATTCGATGGCGACGGCCACTACGTTCGCCGCTACGTGCCGGAAATCGCAGGCCTGCCCGACAAATATCTGCACAAGCCCTGGACCGCGCCCACGTCGGTCCTGAAGGACGCCTGCATCACGCTCGGCAAGGACTATCCAAAGCCGATTGTCGATCATGACAAGGCGCGCAAGCGTGCGCTGGCCGCGCTTGAGAAAACGAAGCAATGAAGCCCGCAGATCGGCTGATTGCCAGCAGCAACGAGAAAACGAAGGCTGCATTATCATCTTGTAACAAGATCGAAACCAAGATACAATTTATGAGTGTAAACAAATGGTTAACGGCCCATAAACAGCCGATCATCGCACCCGCGCGCCCGGACTTCGAACGATGGCAGTCACTTCCGTTAGGAGCTTCCCGCTTTCGACCTATGACGCGTCGGCACGCGGCGCAGCGTCTTTCCTGTCGTCGCGGTTGACGTCATCGGGCGGCTTGCAGGGCAACAGTTCGGGGACGAAAAGCGTATCCGCCGCGGACCTCTTTCCCGGCCTCTCCGAAGACCAGGCGAAAGAGCTCGACAAGAAGCGCAGCGAGGCGCAACAGGTTACCGCCTCTCTCGCTAGCGCCGTGAAGTCCTTCAAGCAGGACCGCAAGGCCGCGGCCCTTCAGAAGTTGAGTCAGGCCAAGGCCCGGCTGCAGCAGATACGGGCGCTCGCGGCCGGTAATCCGGAACAGGCCGCCCGCCAGGCAAAAGAGGTGGCAAGAGAAATCCGCGAAGCGGCACGCGCCTATGCCTCAGCTTCCGGTGCCGATCAGGCTGCGGCCGGCAGTGCCGCCGCCGGAGCAGCGCAACCCGCAGGGTCCGAGGCGTCGCAAGCCGCGGGTGCCGCAAACGCCACCGCAGAACCAAGCGGCGCGCCGACTGGAACGGCAGCCAACGCGTCCGCGACAACGGAAACGGTGTCGGTCCCCAGCGAAGATCAAACGGCCGCAAGAGACAACACGGCCGCGTCCCCGGAAACAACCGATGCCGAGGCGGCAGCAGCAGGCGAAACGCCAAGCGACGACAAGACGGATCGGGGAACCGGGGACGAGCGGTCGGAGGATGCCGCCGGAGGCCAGGACGAGCGTCAGGCCGCCGCGAATGCCTATCAGGAAGCTGCTGCGCGTAGCGCGTCGAGCGCGGCAAAAAAGGATGGCGAACGCGAAGTGCTGCGCAAGTTCAAGGAGGCCGCCGCCGAAGTGAAGGCCATCCTCAAGGAGGCCGCGCGGCGGCTGCGCGAAAAGCAGAAGAACACCGAAGCCTCCGAAGCCGAAAAGGAAAGCAAGACGGTCGATCGCGAGATTGCGAAGCTTGAAGAAAAAATCGGCGAAGCAAACCGCGCGCCCTCGCCCGATAGTCAATCCGACTCTTCAGGCATTGCCCTTCAGTCGCCCGATGCGGACGCTGGATCGGTAGGCGCGACTCAACTGTCCATCCCCGTCAACATCACCGTTGATATCCTCGCCTAGAGCCCAAGGCCGAAGACGGCTGCCCTCGATCTGTCTGGAAGGCCGGAGGCCTCAGCGGACAACAGGCGCGATTGTGCCGGCCACGAAAGCCGGCACCCTCTGCGGCGACGTCCCCGGTGACACGAGGCAAATTTGTCAGGCGACGCGATTGCCCGCACGGCGCTTTGCTCAGGTCCGCTGCGCCGCATTTTTTGATGACCCGCTTGGCGCTTCCAGGCTTCAAAGCGCGGCGAAAAGGCATTACGGTCCCGCCGGCTTTTCATCGATCATGTTTCAGGGATCAACCACGACAATGACCGGGACCGTTCTCGACGCCATCGGCAACACGCCGCTCATCCGCCTGAAGGCGGCCTCGGAGGCAACAGGGTGCGAAATCCTCGGCAAGGCGGAGTTTCTCAATCCCGGCCAGTCGGTCAAGGACCGCGCCGCGCTCTACATCATCACCGATGCGATGAAGCGCGGTCTCATCGAGCCGGGCGGCACGGTCGTCGAAGGCACGGCGGGCAACACCGGCATCGGCCTTGCCATGGTCGGCAAGGCTCTCGGCCTCAATGCGGTCATCGTGATCCCGGAGACCCAGAGCCAGGAAAAGAAGGACGCCATCAGGCTCTTCGGCGCCGAATTGGTCGAGGTCCCGGCGGTGCCCTACAAGAACCCGAACAACTATGTGAAGCTGTCGGGCCGGCTTGCGGACGAACTCGCCAGGACGCTGGATCATGGTGCGATCTGGGCCAACCAGTTCGACAACCCGATCAACCGGCAGGCGCATATCGAGATGACGGCGCCGGAAATCTATGGCCAGACTGACGGCAAGGTGGACGGCTTCATCTGCGCGGTCGGTTCGGGCGGCACGCTGGCGGGCGTGGCGATGGGGCTGCGCGACCTCAAGCCCGACGTCAAGATCGGCATTGCCGATCCCTACGGCGCAGCGCTCTACAGCTACTACACGACGGGCGAGTTGAAGTCCGAAGGCTCCTCGATCACCGAAGGCATCGGCCAGGGGCGGATCACGGCCAATCTGGAAGGACTGTCCGTCGACTTCGCCTATCGCATCCCGGACGAGGACGCGGTTTCCATCTGCTTCGATCTGCTTGAGCACGAGGGCCTTTGCCTCGGCGGCTCGTCGGGGATCAACATCGCCGGGGCGATGGCGATGGCGCGCGAGATGGGCCCCGGCCACACCATCGTGACGGTGCTGTGCGACTACGGCAACCGCTACGCCTCCAAGCTCTTCAATCCGGACTTCCTGAAGGAAAAGGGTCTGCCCGTTCCGGACTTCCTGACGCGCAAGAGCACGATCCAGCCGCCCTTCGTCACCGTGGACTGATGACCAGCAGCAAGGCCCTGCCCATGACCGAGATGCTCTTTCGCGACGATGCCTATCTTGCGACCGCCGAGGCGAAGGTCCTCGACGTCGACGAGGCCGGCATCCTGATCGACCGGTCGGTCTTCTATGCGACCGGCGGCGGCCAGCCGGGAGATGTCGGCGAGATCGAGTTTTCCGATGGCGCCAAGACCGCCATCACGACGGCGATCTATGGCGATGGCGCAAAGACCGAGGTCCGGCTCGTTGCCGCCGAGGGCGCAAGGCTGCCGGCGGTGGGCGAGACGATCGTGCAGCATGTCGACTGGGCGAACCGCTACAAGCTGATGCGCATGCACACGGCGCTGCATCTCCTGTCCGTCGTTCTCCCCTTCCCCGTGACCGGCGGCCAGATCGGCGCGGAGGAAGGCCGGCTCGACTTCGACATGCCCGAGGGCGGCATCGACAAGGAGGAGGTCACCGCGCGCATCAACGCGGAGATCGCGGCCGACCATCCGGTTTCCTTCGAGTGGATCACGGACGCCGAGCTCGACGCCAATCCCGGCCTCGTCAAGACGATGAAGGTGCAGCCGCCGCGTGGCTCGGGCCGCGTCCGGCTGGTACGGATCGGAACGGACCTCGATCTTCAGCCCTGCGGCGGCACGCATGTGAAATCGACCTCCGAGATCGGCGACGTGCATGTCGGCAAGGTGGAGAAGAAGGGCAAGATCAACCGGCGCGTCCGGCTGCGATTCGGCCCGGCGCCAGTGTGACGATCCGGCCGGTTCATGACCGTCGCACGATCATGAGGATTCGCGCGAACGCTGCTCGCGCGGCTCTTGAATTCGGGACATATCGTCCGCGTTCAAACGCCTTCGCTTGAACGCGTTAGCTCCAGCGAGCCGTCTTTATGGTAAGACGTGCGCGTGGTCCCAACGACAACAATCGGGAGAGCAATTCCATGGCCAGCAAGCGCGATTCCATCCTGGTGTCGACCGAATGGCTTGCCGATCATCTCGGCGCGCCGGATGTCGCGGTGGTGGATGCCACATGGTTCCTGCCAACGGCCAAGCGCGACGGGTGGCTGGAATATCTTGAGCGCCATATCCCCGAGGCGGTCTTCTTCGACATCGACGAGATTTCCGACACGGAGAGCCCGCTGCCGCACATGCTGCCGAAGCCGGAGAAATTCGCCTCGCGCATGCGCTCGCTCGGGATCGGTGACGGGCAGAAGATCGTCGTCTACGATTCGCTGGGGCTTTTCTCAGCGCCGCGCGTCTGGTGGACCTTCAAGGTGATGGGTGCGCGCGACGTCGTCGTTCTCGACGGCGGCCTGCCGAAATGGATCGCCGAAGGGCGTGAGATCGAGTCCGGGGAAGTCGAACGCAGCCCGCGCCATTTCACGGCCCGGCTCGATTCCACGGTGATCCGGGATTTTTCCGCGCTGGTGGGAAATCTTGAGAGCAGGTTTTCGCAGGTGGTCGATGCCCGGTCCGCCGAGCGTTTCGCCGGCGTTGCTCCGGAGCCGCGGCCGGGCCTGAAGTCGGGCCATATTCCCGGCAGCTTCAACGTCCCCTTCGACAGGCTGCTGGACGCTGGCCGGCTGAAACCGGACGATCAGATCGTGCAGATTTTTCAGGAGGCCGGCGTCGATCCGAAGAAGCCGATCATCACCTCCTGCGGGTCCGGCGTCACGGCCGCCGTCCTGTGGCTGGCGCTGGAAGCGGCCGGCGCACGGTCACTGGCGCTTTATGACGGCTCCTGGTCGGACTGGGGCGCGCGGGACGACGCACCCGTCGCCACGAAATGAAGCGGCCCGCGCTTGTCTCGCGCGGGCCGCACATTCATCAGGGGCAGACAACGGCATAGGGCCGGCCATAGCGATCGTAGGCCGTGCAGTTCTTCGGCGCCGTGGCGCCGGCAATGGCAGCGCCGCCGATGCCGCCGGCCACCGCTCCGATGGCCGCTCCCTTGCCGCCACCCGCAACGCCGCCGACAATCGCGCCAGCGCCGGCGCCGACAAGTCCACCCGTCGTCACACGCTGTTGCGTGGGGGTTTGCCCCTGGCAGCCAGCCAGGGCCGCCGTGGTGGCCAATATCAAAACGACCTTCCTCATAACCGTCTCCCTTGTTCGTCCTACAGGGGACTTGAAAGCCCCTCACCGTTCGGAACGCCTATGCATCGGAAACGGAAAAAGCGGCGAAATTGTTCCCTTCCAACCTCTATTCTCAAACAAAAAGTGGAACTTTCTCGAATTTGGTTACGTCGACGATACCAAGGTCGGAGATCCGCAACTCCGGAATGACAACCAGCGCCAGCAGCGAATGCTGCATATAGGCGTTGTTGAGGGTGCAGCCGCAGTCCTCCATCGCCTTGACCATGCCGGCCGCCTTGGCCGCGACGATCTCTGCCCTCTCGTCCGACATCAGACCGGCGATCGGCAGCTCCACGAGGGCAATTTCCTTGCCGTCCTTGAAGACGACGACGCCGCCGCCGACCTCGCCGAGACGGTTCGCTGCAAGCGCCATGTCCGCCTTCGACGTGCCGACGACGATCATATGGTGGCTGTCGTGGGCAACCGTCGAGGCCATGGCGCAATCGGCCATGTAGCCGAAGCCGGAGACGAAGCCGTTGACGACCTCGCCGGTGGCCCGGTGGCGCTCGACGAGCGCGATCTGGCAGACGTCGCCCGCCCGGTCCATGGCGACAAGGCCATCCTCGACCTTCAGCGTCGCCGTCAGGGCCTTCGTCGGCGCCTGGTTCTCGACGACGCCGATAACGCGCGCGGTCACCTCACTCGCCCCCTCGGGCGCCTGAATATCGAAGTCGCCGGCCTCGAGCTTGCGGCCCATCCTGACCGTCGCCTTCGCCTCGGCGGGATAGGCATAGGGCTCGATCTCGGCGATGAGGCTGCCCTTCTCGGCTAGGATGTCGCCCCGCGCGATGACCGTCTCGATGGGCAGCGCGATCAGATCGGAGGTCAGGACCATGTCCGCGCGCCGGCCCGGCGTGATCGAGCCGAGTTCGCGTTCGAGCCCGAAGTGGCTGGCCGTGTTGATCGTCGCCATCTGGATCGCAGTGATGGGCTTCAGCCCCTGCGCGATCGCGTGGCGGACGACCCGGTTCATGTGGCCGTCGTGGACCAGCGTTCCGGAATGGCTGTCGTCGGTGCAAAGAATGAAATTACGCGAATCGAGGCCCATCTCGGTGATGGCCTTCACCTGCGTCGCGACATCGTACCAGGCCGAGCCGAGCCGCAGCATCGCGCGCATGCCGAGCCGCACGCGGGTGACCGCATCGATAAGCCGCGTGCCTTCGTGATCGTCGGCGGGGCCGCCCGCGACATAGCCCATGAAATCGCGGCCGAGATCGAGCGAGGCATAGTGACCGCCGACGGTCTTCGCCGCCTTCATCGTCTCGGCGATCTCGCCCAGCATCTTGTCGTCGGCGGCGGCAACGCCGGGGAAATTCATCATCTCGCCAAGGCCGATGATGCCCGGCCAGCCCATTGCCTCGGCCACCTCCTTCGGCCCGAGGCTCGCACCGGCATTTTCCAGCCCCGGCGCGGAGGGAACGCAGCTCGGCATCTGGACGAAGATGTTGACTGGCAGCGTCATCGCCTCGTCGTGCATCAGCTTGACGCCCGCAAGGCCGAGGACGTTGGCGATCTCGTGCGGATCGATGAACATCGAGGTCGTGCCGTGCGGAATGACGGCGCGGGCAAATTCCGTCACCGTGACCATGCCGCTCTCAACGTGCATGTGCGCGTCGCAAAGGCCCGGCACCATGTAGCGCCCGCCGGCCTCGACGATCTTGGTGTTCTCGCCAATGCAGTAGGACAAATCCGGCGCGATGGCCGCGAAGCGCCCGGCCGCGATCGCAACGTCGGTGCCGGCGATGATCTCGCCCGAATGGACGTTCACCCAGCGTCCGCCCCGGATGACCATATCGGCCGGCGAACGACCGGTGGCGACATCGACGAGCCGCGGCGCGACATCGGACCAAGCGGGGAATTGAGACATGTGACGCACTCCTGTCCTTGCAACGACCGGGACTTTAAGCATGTTCGGTTGCGAAGGAAACGGCATCGTGGTCTAGAGACCACACGGATATTCATCAGGAAATCGCCGACCAAGGAACAGGCGAAACGGCAAACGGGGCATACGCGATGGCGAAGGTTGCATTCATCGGTCTCGGCGTCATGGGCTTTCCCATGGCCGGTCATCTCAGCGTCAAGGGCGGGCACGACGTCACCGTCTACAACCGCACGCCGGCGAAGGCCGTGACCTGGGTGGAGAAATTCGGCGGCAAGAGCGCCCCTACCCCAAGGCAAGCGGCCGAGGGAGCCGACTTCGTTTTCTCCTGCGTTGGCAACGACGAGGATCTGAGATTGGTCACCATCGGCCCGGACGGCGCCTTCGAGGGGATGAAAGCCGGTTCGATCTTCATCGACAACACCACCGCCTCGGCCTCCGTCGCGGAAGAGCTTGCCGCCGCGGCCCTCGCCAAGGGGTTCGCCTTTCTGGACGCTCCTGTCTCCGGCGGCCAGGCCGGCGCGGAGAACGGCGTCCTGACCGTCATGGTCGGCGGGGACGAGACAGCGTTCGATCATGCAAAGCCGGTGATCGACTGCTTTGCGCGCATGGTCGGATACATGGGCCCGACGGGCGCCGGCCAATTGACCAAGATGGTCAACCAGATCGCCATTGCCGGCCTCGTTGAAGGACTTTCGGAGGGCATCCATTTCGCCCAGAAGGCCGGGCTCGACGTGGAAAAGGTCATCGGCGTCATTTCCAAGGGCGCGGCCCAGAGCTGGCAGATGGAAAACCGCTGGCAGACCATGAACGCGGACAAGTTCGACTATGGCTTTGCCGTCGACTGGATGCGCAAGGATCTTGGCATCTGCCTGTCGCAGGCCTCGAAGATCGGGGCGCGCCTGCCGGTCACCGCGCTCGTCGACCAGTTCTATGCCGAGGTGCAGGCAATGGGCGGCAACCGCTGGGATACATCCTCGCTGATCGCACGTCTTTCCAACGCCGATCGCAAGGCCTGACCGCCTCTGCCTTGAAAAAAAGCGGCCGGCCCCGGTCAGGGCCGACCGCGTTGCGCACACACAATGCCGCCAGCCCGGTAGGATCGAGGGATCGCTTGGCGGCAGCACAGGCGGGCAAGTTGCCCGAAAGGACGAAGCCTTCCGGGCCGGCACCCGCCTCTCGGCACGTGCCGTTTATGGCGCTGTTTCTAACGCGAGTCCGCATCCGGCAAAGCGCGGTAAATCGTCATAGTGCGTTCGTACCATTTGACTCGTCGATTGCCCTGTCCGGATACGTTATCACCGCGTCATCGGTTCAGGCGTGGCATCGCTACGGCCACGACATCCGCCCATCCGGCGATCACGAGTTCCCAATCCGCAAAGCCCGGCCCGCCGTCAGGACTTTTCCTTCTCGATCTGCACATATTGCAGCGGAAGGGCCGTCGTATATTTGATCTGCTCCATCGCGAAGGAGGAGGACACATCGGCGATATCAATCTTGCCGATGAGCCGCTTGTAGAAGGCATCATAGGCCTCGATATCGGGCACAACCACCCGCAGCAGATAGTCCACCTGCCCGCTCATGCGATAAAACTCAACGACTTCGGGAAAATCGCGGATTACTTCCGCAAAACGCCGCAGCCATTCCTCCGAATGCTGGTTGGTCGTGATCGAGACGAACACCGTCACCTTGGCGTTGACGCGCTTGGGATCGAGAACCGCGACCCGGCGCTGGATGACGCCGTCCTCCTCCAGCTTCTGGATGCGCCGCCAGCAAGGCGTCGTCGACAGGCCGACCCGGCGGCCGATCTCGGCCACGGGGATCGTTGCGTCCTCCTGCAGAATGGACAGAATCTTGCGGTCAAGCCGGTCAACCATACGGCCAACTCCCTTTCAATCAGGAAAAATTTTGCACGGAATAACCGATTCAGCAATCTGATTGAGAATTATTTTTTGTTCAAAGTCGCATCCGGTTCCGGCTCGACGCGCAGTCGAACCTCGCGCCTCAGCACCGGCAGGACGTCCCGCTCAAACCACGGATTGGCCTTCAGCCAGTGGGTGTTGCGCCATGAGGGGTGCGGCAGCACGATCACCTTCGGACTTCCGGGTCGCTCGAAGAGCGCCTGCCAGTTGGCGACGGTATCCCTCAGGGTCTTTCCCGCATCAGCCCCGACGTGCCAACGGATCGCGTAAAGGCCGATGGCCACGACAAGATCGATGCCCGGCAGCGCGGCCATGACCCTTTCCCGCCACTGCGGCGCGCATTCGGGACGCGGCGGCAGGTCGCCGCCTTTCGCGTCCTGCCCCGGAAAGCAAAAACCCATGGGAGCGATGGAAACCCGCCGTCTGTCGTAGAAGGTGTCCCTGTCGATCCCCATCCAGCTTCGCAACCGATCGCCGGAGGCATCGTTGAAGGGCAGACCCGTTGCGTGAACGCGCGTTCCCGGCGCCTGTCCGGCAACCAGAAGCCTTGCCGTCGGCGACAGTCGGATGACGGGCCGAGGCTCGTGCGGCAGACCGGGAAGGCGCCGCGGCTCGTCCCGGCACAGACGGCAGGCCGTGATCTCGCCGACGAGTTGTCTTGCTGTTTCTTCGCCGTCCCTGGTCACCGTCCCCATGCCCTTGATTCATCTGCCGATCGAACGCATCGCATCGCCGCCGTCCGGCCCCGAAAAGAAAGTCGTTCCGTGACGCGATTAACCATGGACGGCAGGCGGTTGTTAACGACTTTTTCAATAGACTCGTCGGGTGCGCCGATCGAGCGGGAGCGTTCCCTTCATTCGGTGGACGGGGCTGAGTGGTCCTCCCACTCTGAAAGGTTGGGCTCCTGCGGGCTTCGGCAGGCACCGGTTGGTGCCCGATGAGGACTGTCAGGCGGGCTAAAGCGGGAACGTTGCCGCCGAATGACTGACGAGATCGTCGGCCAAACGAAGGACAAGACCGAAAGCAACCGGTTGCGCGCGATGCGCAAGCGGGAGAATTCGCGCGCCGTCAAGAATGTGCGCGAAAAGCTGTCGTCCAGCACCGGCACCCGCCCCGCCTTCGACTACGAACTGACGCTCGGCTATGCCCGGCACCGGGTCGCGAGCTGGCTGCCCGTCAGCTTGCTGATCGTGCTGCTCGCCTTCATCGGCTCGCACTGGTATCCGCCGGCGGCGACGGCCGTCTGGGCCGGCATCGTCTTCTATGTCCAGAGCGTCCATGTGCTGCTGTGTTGGCGCTTTACCAAGCAGTCGCCGGCCAACGTGCGGCTGCGCGTCTGGCGGCGGCGCTTCCATATTGGCGAACTGCTCGCGGGCCTTTCGGTCGCGGCGGTCTTCGCGCTTTCGCCGAACGACGCCTCGGTCATGGTGTTCCACCTTGCGACGGCGCTCTTCACCATTGCCGTCACGGCGATCATCGCCAGCAACCTGCCGCTCGCGGCCGCCTTCGGCACGGTGCCGATCGCGATGACCGCAACGATCGTCTTCGCGCTGACGAACAACTTCACCGCCACCGGCATGGCGGTCTTCGTCTTCGCGGCGGAGATTTTCCTCATTCTCCTCTCCATCCGCCTCAACAAGTCGGCGCTCGCGATGCTGGAGCACCAGGCGGAAAAGGACGCGCTGATTGCCGAACTGGAGCATGCCAAGGCGATCTCCGACGACTCCCGCAGGCGCTCGGACGAGGCCAATCTCGCCAAGTCCCGCTTCCTGGCGACGATGAGCCACGAACTGAGGACGCCGCTCAACGCCATCCTCGGCTTTTCGGAGATCATGAAGGGCGAGGTTTTCGGGCCGATCGACAACAGCCACTACAAGGAATATGTGGCCGACATCCACCGGTCCGGCGAACACCTGCTCAATCTCATCAACGAGATCCTCGACCTTTCGCGCATCGAGGCCGGCCGCTACCAGCTTTCCGAGGAGGCCGTCCGGCTGACCCATGTGGTCGAGGACTGCCACCACCTCGTCAAGCTCAGGGCCAAGAACAAGAGCATCACGATCCACGAACAGTTCGAGCCAGGCCTGCCGAAGGTGTGGGCCGATGAGCGCGCCATCCGGCAGATCGTGCTGAACCTTCTCTCCAACGCGGTGAAGTTCACGCCGACCAATGGCGAAATCGCGGTGAAGGTCGGCTGGACCGCCGGCGGCGGACAGTATGTTTCCGTGTCGGACAACGGACCCGGCATTCCGGAAGAGGAAATTCCGATCGTGCTCTCGGCCTTCGGCCAGGGCTCGCTCGCGATCAAGTCGGCCGAACAGGGCACCGGCCTCGGCCTGCCGATCTGTCAGGCGCTGATCCAGATGCACGGCGGCACCTTCGCGCTGAAATCGAAGCTGCGCGAGGGAACGACCGTGACCATCACCATCCCGCGCGCCCGCGTCCTGGAAGCGATGCCGGCGATCGCGGAAGACGACCGCCAGCTCCGGCGCGCTTAGTCCTATTCTTCCTTGCCCGCGACGCCCGCCTCGGCGAAGGTCGCCATGCCCGTATGGGTCGCGGCTGCGGCCTTGACCATGGCGGCGGCGAGCGCCGCGCCGGTGCCCTCCCCCAGACGCATGTTGAGTTCCAGCAGCGGCTCCTTGCCGATGCGGCGCAGCACCTCGCGGTGCGCCTGCTCGGCGGAGGCATGGCCGATCAGGCAATGGTCGATGGCCCGCGGGTTGGCGGCATGGAGAATGGCTGCTGCCGACGTCGCGACGAAGCCGTCGACGATGACGGGGATGCGCTCGAAGCGCGCGGCCAGAATGGCGCCCGCCATCGCCGCAATCTCGCGGCCGCCGACACGGCGGAGGATTTCCAGAGGGTCCTGCCCGGTGCCGATGCGCCGGACGGCGGCCTCGACGGCAACGCGCTTGCGCTCCAGCCCCTCATCGTCGACGCCCGTGCCGCGCCCGACCCAGTCGGCGGCGGTCCCGCCGTAGAGGGCGTGATAGATGGCGGCGGCGACCGCCGTGTTGCCGATGCCCATCTCGCCGATCACCAGAAGGTCCGTGCCTCCGGCAATCGCCTCCATGCCGAAGGCCATCGTTGCGGCGCAGCCGGCCTCGTCGAACGCGTCCTTTTCGGTGATGTCCGGCGTCGGGACATCGAGCGCGAGATCGAAGATCTTGAGGCCGAGGTCGAAGGTGGCGCAGATCTGGTTGATCGCCGCACCGCCGGCGGTGAAGTTCTCCACCATCGCCTTGGTGACGGAGGCCGGGAAGGCCGAAACGCCCTTGGCGGTGACGCCGTGGTTGCCGGCGAAGATGCAGACCAGGGGCCGCTGCACGGTCGGCGTCGACTTGCCCTGCCAGGCGGCCAGCCATTCGGCCAGCCCCTCCAGCTTGCCGAGCGAGCCCATCGGCTTGGTCAATTGCGCATCGCGTGCCCGCACCGCCGCGACCGCCGCTTCGTCCGGCCCGGGAAAGCGCGTCAGAAGCGCGCGGATGTCATCGAAGGGAAGGCCGGAGAGGGCAGTGCTCATTGCGAGTCCTTGTTGCAACCATACCTGAATGTGCCGGAAACCGCCGCAGATTCGCTCTGAAACTGGCCAAGCGGTCGGGGAGCCTCTATACACCAACGCGGCGCGCGTCCAAACCCGTGCCACGCCTTTTCGACCATTGTTACCCCCGCGTTACAGGCGCTGAGACCACCATGCCGCGAGCGATCGCCGATCTTGCCGCCGTCGTGCGCTTCTATTCGCGCCTGCCCGTGCCGAAGCTCGGCCGGGATGATGATCCGTCCGCCATGCCGGATCTTCGTCGCGCGGGCGTCCTGGTGCCGGTGGCGGGGGCCCTGATCGCGATTCCATCCTCGCTCGCGATGCTGGTGCTGGCGCAGTCGCATTTGCCGCAGCTTGCCGTCGCCGTCGCGGGCCTTGCGGTGATGGCGCTCGTCACGGGCGCCTTTCACGAGGATGGCCTCGGCGACATCGCCGACGGTTTCGGTGGGGGACAGACGAAAGAGCGCAAGCTCGAAATCATGAAGGACAGCCGCGTCGGCGCCTTTGCCGCGGTTGCCATCGCTCTTGCCCTCATTGCCCGGGCGAGCCTTCTGGCCGGCGCTCTTGAGGCCTCGCCGCTCGGCACCGCGCTCGCCTTCCTCGGCGCGTCGGCAGCGAGCCGCGCGTTTCCGCTCTGGATCTGGCGCCTGCTTCCGCCGGCGCGCTCCGATGGGCTTGCCGCCTCCATCCCGGTGGCAGGGTTCGGACCGACGACCGGCGCAAGCCTGCTTGCCGTTCTGATCACTCTGGCAACCATGCCCCATTTCGGAACGGGCTCCGTCCTTCTCGCCCTGCTGGCGGCCGCACTTGCAACGGCTCTCGTCGGGTATCTGGCGAAACGAAATATCGGCGGCCATACCGGCGACGTCCTCGGCGGCGCCCAGCAGATCGCCGAAATCGGCTTCTTCGCCGGTCTCCTGCTCTAGCTTCGCTCCCCCCCTGCCCTCTCCTTTCCTCAACGCGCCCGCGCTTCGGCACGGCCGTTGCTCCATCAGGCATAGGGGGCCGACCATCGTGTCGGAATGGGACGATCGAGCGCGATGCGGAGCAGACTATTCCTGCCCGCGTCGTTCTTGACCGCAACACTGTCGGGGCAGGCGGTTCCAGGCGGCGTCGAAGGACGCCCGGGCGCGCCGCTCCGTTTCGGAGCGACCATTGAAGATGTCATCCTTGCCAAAGCCGTCCGATCCGGCCGCAACGCCCGGCGGCACGCATTCGATCGTGCTGATCGGGGCTCTCGGGACAATCGTCTATATGCTCGGCTTTGCCGCCCCGGCATCCGGACTGCTGGAGCTGACGGTCACGCCGATGGTCGCCGCGCTGGCGCCCTACGGCTATCTCGGCATCGATCTGCTCTTCATCGCCCTTGGCATCTGGCTGTCGCGGATGGGGCGTGACGCCGGAACGCGCGCCGGCTTTGCGCTCGCCATCGCCGACGCGGCGCTTCTGCCAATTCTCCTCACCGTCGCCCTCGCCAGCGCGATCGGGCTGCTGCTGGCGCTGACGACACCGGCCTCCTTCGCGGTCGTCGAGCGCACCTTCAGCTTCGGGTTCGGCGCCGATTTCCGGGACGCGCTGGTCACAACGCTGCTCGTGATCGTGATCGGCAGCGGACGGGGCTTTGCCAGCCGCATTTTCGATGCCGGCGTCATCTGGCTGGCGCTCTCCACGGCGGATCGGCTCCTCAATCTTTCGCTCGGGCTCGAGACGCTGCTGGCGACCCATCACGCGGCCGCCGTCATTTTCGGGCTTCTGCTGGAGCGGCTTTGGTGCCGCCGCGCGGACGAAGGGGAACAGGCGCTGTTCCTGCTGTCGGCCATCGCCGTCACCGCCAATGCGGTGATGCAGGCGCATGACATCGGTCAGATTTACGGCGTCGAGCCGCGCAGCGACGTGCTTCTCGTCCTGATGCCGGCGCTGCTTCTGCTGATCTTCGCGATCCCCCATTTCTCAAGGGTGCTCGCCTTCGCTCAGGGGTGGTCGCTGGCCGGGCTCGAAGGCCTGCTGCTTGTCAGCGGCCCGGGCATTACCGCCCTGGCCGTGACCCGGCTCGAGTTGCCGGCCGGGCCGACGATCCTTCTCGGACTGGTCGTTGCCTTCGCCGGCGGGAAGCTCATCGGAACGCTGGCAGACCTCATCCATGACGGGATCGTCCGCCGTCTTTCCGGTCATTCGTGAGAACGGGCCCTCGCTCCTGAGGAGGAGCGCCCGCCGGCGGCAAGGCCGTCAGATGCAGAGGAAAATAAAGCTGAGGCAGACCAGCAGCACGGTGTGCTCGACGCCGCGGGCCAATCCGCTCATTTTTGCCAGCGAGGGAGCCGCGTTCAATTCGGCGGCATGATCGCCAAGAGCGCGCAGGGTCACTTCGGCGCTCTCGCTCGTCCGGCGCAAGGCTTCCAAGTCCTTGAATGTGTCGACTTCCGTCAGCGCCATTGTCCCCGCCGTGTCCCCGTCTTCTTTTTGCATCGCAACACTATGCGGGCGATCCTTAACAGAACCTTCCGGAGCCGCATGGTCGACCAAACTTCATGGAAGTGGTGGATTTCGGCCACAGTCCCCAGAACATACCAAGAACTTTTCTCGCATCTTTACGAATTGGATGGCATGATTGCCTGTGATTCGACTAAGACCGGAAGACGGTGGCTCAGTCCCCTGCCCGCGCGCAGCCATGAGCCGCAAATCCGTCTTATTGATGGGCCGCGAGCGGCGCCCCGAGAGCACGCCGGCTTCCGACAGACCGGAAGCCCTGCCGAGTTCTTCGGGCAAGGAGCGACCCGAGAGGACGCAAAGGCCACGGATGACCAATCGCGACGATCTTTTCGCCGACCTCGAGGCTGCGGTGCGCGCCGCGAAAACGAAGTCCGAAAGCCGCCAGACCAAGGCCCCCGAGCCGCGCCCGGCCCCGACCGTGGCGGCAAGGCCCTCGCCGCGTGCTGCGTCTTCTGCCGCTCCTGCCGTGGAGGGGGATTACAACGCATCGGCCATCGAGGTCCTGGAAGGGCTGGAGCCGGTGCGCCGGCGTCCGGGCATGTATATCGGCGGCACGGACGAGCGGGCCTATCACCATCTCTTCGCCGAAGTCATCGACAACTCGATGGACGAGGCCGTTGCGGGACATGCGACCTGGATCGAGGTCAATCTCGATGCGGACGGTTTTCTCTCCGTGTCCGACAACGGCCGCGGCATCCCAGTCGACCCGCATCCCAAATTCCCGGACAAGTCGGCGCTCGAAGTCATCATGACGACGCTGCATGCGGGCGGCAAATTCGACAGCAAGGTCTATGAGACCTCCGGCGGTCTGCACGGCGTCGGCGTTTCGGTGGTCAATGCTCTTTCCGACCTTCTGGAAGTCGAGGTGGCGCGCGGGCGCCAACTCTATCGCCAGACCTTCACGCGCGGGCATGCGCAGGGACCGATCGAAAAGCTCGGCGACGTGATGAACCGGCGCGGCACGAAGGTGCGCTTCCGGCCGGACACCGAGATTTTCGGCAAGAGCCTCAAGTTCGATCCGGCGCGGCTTCTGCGCATGGCCCGCTCCAAGGCGTATCTTTTCGGCGGTGTGGAAATCCGCTGGTCCTGCGATCCCTCTCTGGTGGAGGGCAGCAAGACGCCGGCCGAGGCCGTGTTCAAGTTTCCGGGCGGCCTGCGCGATTATCTCGCTGAGGCGCTCGACGGCGAACGGCGCGTGGTGGAGGAGATTTTCGCCGGACGCACGGCGAAGACCGGCGGCCATGGAGCGGTCGAATGGGCCGTCGCCTGGTTCGCGGGTGACGGCTACTGCAACTCCTACTGCAACACGATCCCGACGCCCGAAGGCGGCACGCACGAACAGGGCTTTCGCCTCGCGCTCATGCGCGGCCTCAAGGCCTATGGCGACCTCGTCGGCAACAAGCGCGTTGCCGCGATCACCGCCGACGACGTGATGACGTCCGCCGCAGGCATGCTTTCGGTCTTCATCCGCGAGCCGGAATTCGTCGGCCAGACCAAGGACAAGCTCTCGACCTCCGAGGCAACGCGCATCGTCGAAAAGGCAATCAGCGACGCCTTCGACCACTGGCTGACGGATTCGCCGAGCCAGGCCGGCAAGCTGCTGGAATGGGTCATCGAGCGGGCCGACGAGCGCATTCGCCGGCGGCAGGAAAAGGAAGTGAGCCGCAAGACGGCGGTGCGCAAGCTGCGCCTGCCCGGAAAGCTCGCGGACTGCTCGCAGACCGCCGCGCAAGGCTCCGAGATCTTCATCGTGGAGGGCGACTCGGCCGGCGGGTCGGCCAAGCAGGCGCGCAACCGGTCCAGTCAGGCCGTTCTTCCGCTGCGCGGCAAGATCCTCAATGTCGCGAGCGCCGGCCGTGAAAAGCTCGGCCAGAACCAGCAGCTTGCCGATCTCCTGCAGGCCCTCGGCTGCGGCACGCGCAACCATTATCGCGAAGAGGATCTGCGCTACGACAAGGTGATCGTGATGACCGACGCCGACGTCGACGGTGCGCACATCGCCTCGCTGCTGATCACCTTCTTCTATCGCGAACTGCCGGAGATCATCCAGCAGGGGCATCTCTATCTCGCCGTGCCGCCGCTCTATCGCCTGAGCCAGGGCGGCAAGACGCTCTATGCCCGCGACGACGCGCACCGCGAGGAACTTCTGAGGACGGTGTTCAAGGGCAAGCAGAAGGTCGAGATCGGGCGCTTCAAGGGCCTTGGCGAGATGATGCCTCACCAGCTCAAGGAAACGACCATGGATCCGAAGAGCCGGACGCTGTTGCGTGTCGAACTGATCGACGGCGAGATCGAGCTGACGGCGACTTCCGTGGAACGGCTGATGGGCAACAAGCCCGAGGGCCGCTTCAACTTCATCCAGGAAAACGCCGAGTTCGCCCACGATCTGGATATCTGAGGGCGTGGGATCGGACGCCGATTTCCGTGCTTTGTTCCGGACGCGCTGTCGTTCTAGATGAGCAGCGCCCAGGCGAAGCAGATCGCCAGCAGCAATGCGTGGACGGTGATGACGATCAGACCAAGCCGGTTCAGCCGTGCGGTCGAGACGCCGAAGAGAAGGCCGTCCTGACTGTTGTGGATTGCCACCGACAGGGCCATCGTGAAGACGATGGCGCTGAACGTGATGAGCGTGATCTGGTCGACAAGGCCGAAGACCGCGTCATAGCCGACGGCATCCTCCAGCCGATAGCGATTGAAGACCGCCGCGAAGATCGAACCCGTCGAGATGCCGATGCGGGTGCCGAACTCCTTCACCGGAATGGCGAAAACCATCGCCGTGATGAAGAAGGCGACGAGGAAACCGGTGAACTTTTCCAGAAACAGCAGCGATCTGTTCCGGGACACGTCGATATTGATGGCAAGGCGGGAAAACGTCGGGCTTTCCGCGCGGTAGCCGAAGCCGGTTTCATAGGCCGCCTCTCGGCTTTCCAGTGTGAGCGCCCGTACGGTCCAGCCGGGCACGGAGACGAAATCCGCGATATCGGAATCCTTCGTGTCCGGAACGAAGGCGACCTTTTCGATGTCGCTTGTGGTTTCGATCAGCAGCAGGAGTGTCTGGTCGTCGAAGGGATATTTGCGGACATTGTAGGCCTGGTTGACGACGGCCTCGACAAGGACCGCCGAATAGGACGAGCCATCGTCGAAGGTCTTCCGAGCGATCGTCTGGACAGTGGCGCTGCGCGCGAGAACTTCCAGCTCGGCCTTGGGATCGAAGGTCCCCTCGGGGTCGCTGAACCAGAGGAAGGCGGAAATGCGGAAACTGCCGTCGGAGGGGCTGAGCGACGACAGCGACGAGACGAAGACGCCAGCCTTGATCTCACGCGCCTGAGCCGGACCGGCGGCTCCGATGGCGAGGCCAATGGCCAGCAGGAGCGGACCGAACCGACCTGCGATGACCCAAGCCCACGAGATCATCCATCCTGCGTTCGAGCAGCGATGACCGCGCCGACCTCCAACACTTTTCGCCGCCTGCATTGACCAGCCCCTCCGGTCCCTCTCCCGATCTCATGGTGATCGAGACACAGACCGTCCGCAAGGCTGCATCAGGTCGGGGGCATTTGCCGACCCTCGGCCCTACCGGGACATCGAAATCGGTGGTCAGGTGCCGTAGACCGCATCCGCCCGAGCCTCGAAGGCGTCGGTGAACTTGCGGAAAGCGCGGTCGAACATGGCGCCCATCAGCGCGCCAAGGGTGCGGCTCTTGAACTCGTAGGAGATGAAGAAGCAGATATTGCAGGCATCCTCGCCCAGCGGCTCGAACGTCCAGCGGTTCTCCAGGAAGTGGAAGGGACCGTCGATATATTCGACCAGGACCAGCCACTTGTCCCGCTGCAGGGTGACCTTCGAGGTAAAGGTCTCGCGGATCAACTTGTAGCCGACGGCCATGTCCGCGATCAGCACCTCGCTGCCGTCGTCCATGGTCTTGCGCTGGCGGACCTTCAGGCTTTCGCACATGGGGACGAAGCGGGGGTACTGCTCCACATCCGCGACGAGATCGAACATCTCGTCAGCCGAATGCGCGACGCGATGCTTCGTCTGAAATTGCGGCATGCTTCAAGCCTTCCCCTGCCCCGGTCAACCTTTCAAGGCCGTTGGGTACACGTCCCTTCAGGCAACCGCAAGCTTGGCCGCACGGGCGGCGCGCAGGCGCTCGAAATCCTCCCCGGCATGATGCGAGGAACGCGTCAGCGGGCTGGAGGAGACCATCAGGAAGCCCTTGGTGTAGGCGATGGTCTCGAAGGACTTGAATTCCTCGGGCGTGACGAAGCGTGCAACCGCATGGTGGCGCCGCGTCGGCTGGAGATATTGCCCGATGGTGAGGAAATCGACGTCGGCGGTGCGAAGGTCGTCCATGAGCTGGAGCACTTCGTTCCGCTCCTCGCCGAGCCCGACCATGATGCCCGACTTGGTGAACATCGTCGGGTCCAGTTCCTTGACCTTCTGCAGGAGCCGGATCGAATGGAAATAGCGGGCGCCCGGCCGAACGGTGAGGTACTTCGACGGCACCGTTTCCAGATTGTGGTTGAAGACGTCGGGCTTTGCCTCGACGACAATCTCCAGAGCGCCGGGCTTCCTTAAAAAGTCGGGCGTCAGCACCTCGATCGTCGTCGAGGGCGAGCGGGCGCGGATCGCGCGGATGACCTCGGCGAAATGGCGCGCACCGCCGTCGTCCAGATCGTCTCGGTCGACGGAGGTGATGACGACGTGGTTGAGGCCGAGCTTCTCGACCGCGTTGGCGACGTTTTCCGGCTCATGAGTGTCGAGCGCGCCCGGCAGGCCGGTCTTGACGTTGCAGAAGGCGCAGGCGCGCGTGCAGGTGTCGCCCATGATCATCATGGTCGCGTGCTTCTTGGTCCAGCACTCGCCGATGTTGGGGCAGCCGGCCTCCTCGCACACGGTGACAAGGCCGTTGGCGCGGACGACGTTTTCGGTTTCCTTGTAGAGCGGCGAGCCCGGGGCCTTCACCCTGATCCAGTCGGGCTTGCGCAGGACCGGCGTTTCCGGGCGCTTGGCCTTTTCCGGATGGCGGGGGCGCGATGTTTCGGCGCCGGTCTTGTTGGTCCTGTCGAGAATCGTGACCATGCTCGTTTCCTGCCAATCGTCGTTGTCTGCAGTTCTAGCAAAGGGCCGGACCGGATGACACCCAGAAACGCTCAAGGCAGCAATGCGATAGGAGGGCGGCAGAAATTCACCGGAGCTGCTGGACGATGACGCCGCGCCAGCCAAGGCCGCGATAGGTTTCGTAGCCGGGCGTCAGGTGCCACGCTATCAGCGCGTTGCCCTCGATGGTGTAGCCATTGGCGGCCTGGCCGATGCCCGCTACGCTCTCACTGAGGACACCCCGCTTGTCGGAGGCGGCAATCGTCCGGCCGGACCGATCGACGATCAGGACGCGGGACCTTTGCCGCTCCTCATCCGAGAGGCGAACGCCATCGACGATCGTCTGGGCCTGAGCCTCCCAATCGAAATGGATCGCGAGCAATCCGATCGCCTTGCCGTTGATGTTCCCGCCGGCCCGGACCGGCGTCACATAGGTCGCGACCATGGCGTTTTCCAGCAGCGGTTCGCGGTCGACGTCCTCGGCATGGAAGTCATCGCCCGTCGCAAGGCGAATGCCTTCGCGGAACCACCGCTGATGAGAGACGTCGGCTCCGGCCGCGCGATAGCGGTCGGGCCTGCCATTGGCGAGCACCTTGCCATCCATGTCGCAGAGCCAGAGATCGAGGTAGACGGTGTAGGCGCCGAGAATAACAGCCAGCCGGTTGCTTGCATGCCGGCAGCTTTCGGCGGTCGGGTCCTCCGCGCAGGCGACAAAGGCCGAATCCGTCGCCCACCAGCGCACGTCGCAGGTCCGTTCATAGAGATTGCGATCGACGATCTCGATGCCGTTCAGCGCCAGATCGACGAGGCGCGTTCCCTGCGCGGCCTTGGCCATCGCATCGGCCAGCGTGGAAATCGCCCCGATCTCGCGGGCGAGCTCGTCTTCGAGCCCATCGGACAGCGCGTCGACCTCGGTGGAGATCCCCCTCACCTCCTGGCTAACGATGGCAAAACCGCGTCCCACCTCGCCGGCCCGTTCGGCCTCGATCAGGGCATTGAGGGCGAGAATGCGCATGCGCCGATTGATGGTCCTGATCTGGTTGACCTTGCTGAAGGCAACATCGCGGACACTCTGGGCCCTTAGGGAAAGGTCGTTAATCGTAACCGGCGATTCGCTCATGGCATCCCCCTGAAATCAGGGAGATATCGCACCCGGCCGATTTTACATTTGGTAAATCCGAAAACGCCGAAATGCCTGAAATCTATGCAGAATTCCGACTTTCATCGGGCTTTCCGATCGCCCAAATCACAATCTCTATTGAAAACAGGGAGATACGATTTCTCTTCGACTAAAGTCGTAAGTAGTTGCGCGTATATCGTCAGCGTCGAATTAGACCAACGAGGTATAGCAGAACGATAGCCCCAATCGTGGAGACAATGAGCGAGCCGATCCAGCCGCCCTGGACCATGACGCCAAGGCTCCTGAAGAGCACGGCACCCAGAAACGAACCGACGATCCCGACGACCAGATTCATCAGGAGCCCGCCCTCCCGCTTCATCACCCGCCCGGCAATGAAGCCGGCCAGAATGCCGATGATGATGATTCCAATGAGTCCAACGCCCATCATGGCCCGTCTCCCCCTTTGCCGGATCGCCGCAACGCCAACGCCAAGCCCCACCTTGCAAGCCTCAGAGCGCCGCGCGCCCAGCGTATTCGTGCTCACAGGCCCAGTCGAGCGCCTGTTCCAGACGATCGTTGCCCCAGAAAAGCTCGCCGTCGTCGCAGACGAATGTCGGCGCGCCGAAGATGCCGCGCGCCCGGGCCGTGTCGACATTGCCGCGAAGCTTGTCCTTGATCTCGTCGGAGTTGGCCTTCATGCGGCTCGACCGCGGATCGCCGCCGCAGGCCCTGACGATCGGCTCCAGCACGCCCGGATCGCCGATATCGAGCCCCTCGGCGAAATTGGCCCGGAAGACCGCGCGCGAGAAGTCCTTGCCCCAGCCCTCGCGGAGACCGACAAGGGCGAGGCGCGCGGCGGCAAGCCCGTTCTGCGGAAATTTCATGGGGCGCGAAAAGGGAATTTTGAGCGAGGCGCAGATGCGTTCCAGGTCGCGCCACATATAGCGCCCCTTCACGGCCACCTCATTGAAGGGGCTGTCGGAGAGGCCCTGCTGCTCCTTGAAGAGCGGCCCGAGCAAAAACGGGCGCCACTCGATGGCAATGCCGCGCTGCTCCGCCTCCTCTTCGACACGCATCGCCGCCGGATAGGAGTAGGAGGACGCGAACTCGTACCAGAACTGGACCATTCGCGTCCCCCTGCATTCTTGTGTGATCCCACTGTTATACGTGGATCGCACGCCCATAGGCGTCAAGGACGCTCTCGTGCATCATCTCCGAGAGGGTCGGGTGCGGGAAGACCGTATGCATCAGGTCTTCCTCGGTCGTTTCCAGGTTCATCGCGACGACAAAGCCCTGGATCAACTCGGTCACCTCGGCGCCGATCATGTGCGCGCCGAGAAGCTGTCCGGTCTTGGCGTCGAAGACGGTCTTGACCAGGCCCTCCGGCTCGCCAAGCGCAATCGCCTTGCCGTTGCCGATGAAGGGGAAGCGGCCGACCTTGACCTCGTAGCCGGCGTCCTTCGCCTTCTTTTCCGTGAGGCCGACGGATGCGACCTGGGGATGGCAGTAGGTGCAGCCCGGGATCTTCAGCTTGTCCATCGCGTGGGGATGCTTGCCGGCAATCGCCTCGACGCAGATGACGCCCTCGTGCTCGGCCTTGTGGGCCAGCATCGGCGGGCCGGCGACGTCGCCAATGGCATAGATGCCCGGCACGTTCGTCTTGCCATAGGGGTCGGCGACGATGCAGCCACGATCGGTCTTGACGCCGAGTTCCTCAAGGCCGAGGCCCTCGATGTTGCCGACGACGCCGACGGCCGAAATCACACGATCGACGGTCATCGTCTGGGTCTTGCCGTCCTTCAGCTCAAGGGTTGCCGTCACGCTGTTGGCGCCCTTGTCGAGCTTGGTCACCTTGGTCTCGGTGAAAATCTTGATGCCCTGCTTCTCGAAGCGCTTTTGCGCCATCGTCGCGATCTCGGCGTCCTCGACGGGCAGGATCTGCGGCAGCACCTCGACCACGGTCACCTCGGCGCCCATGGTGCGGTAGAAGCTGGCGAACTCGATGCCGATCGCGCCCGAGCCGACGACGAGCAGCGACTTCGGCATCGCCTCCGGCACCATCGCCTCGAAATAGGTCCAGACCAGCTTTTTGTCCGGCTCAAGGCCCGGCAGGACGCGCGGACGCGCGCCAGTGGCGACGATGATGTTCTTGCCCGTGTAGCTGCCCGCGCCCAGGGCGCCCTTCGGCGGATTGTCAGCGGCGACCACGTCCACCTTGCCGCCCTTGGCAAGCTTGGCCGTGCCCCAGATCACGTCGACCTTGTTCTTCTTCAGAAGGAAGCCGACGCCGGTGTTGAGCTGGGCCGAGACGCCGCGCGAGCGCTTGACGATCGCGGCCGCGTCGAAGCCGATCTTTTCGGCAGACAGGCCGTAGTCCTTGGCATGCGTCATGTAGTGGTAGATTTCGGCCGAGCGCAACAGCGCCTTGGTCGGGATACAACCCCAGTTGAGGCAGATGCCGCCCAGGTGCTTGGCCTCGACAACAGCCGTCTTCAGCCCAAGCTGCGCGGAGCGGATAGCCGCGACGTAGCCGCCAGGGCCGCCGCCAATTATGATGACGTCATATTGGGACATGGTCTTCTTGCCCTCATTCTTGGTCATTGGGCGGGTAAGGACTGCTAACGTGCCAACCCGTCGAATAAGTCGACCCATTCAGGGTTCGTGTTTTCGATCACTCGAAGTTTCCAGTCACGACGCCACCTCTTGAGCTGCTTCTCGCGAAGGATGGCCGCCTCCATCGTCTCGTGTGCCTCAAACCAGACCAATCGATGAACGTGATATCGACTGGTGAACCCTGGAATGATGCCCGTGCGATGGTCATGAACCCTCGCACTGAGATTGCTCGTGACGCCGATATAGAGCGTGCCGTTGCGTCGACTTGCCAGGATGTAGACGCACGGCTCCTTCATGCGTCGTTTCGGTTCCTACCGTATTGTCCGAGACCGCGGACAGAAACACTCCGTCGCCGTCATTTTTCCGGCAGCCCGGATGGCAACAATTCCGTATTCGTCATCCCCGCGAAAGCGGGGACCCAGCCCGCCACTCTGACGAGCTCGGCCGCGCATCTGTCTGCCCTCATCCTTTGCAGATGACACTGGTGCCAACGTCTCCATCTGCGCCTTCCCTTGCCGATCGCTGGGTCCCCGCTTTCGCGGGGATGACGACGATGGAAGCGTCAAACTGGAGGAGATGCCGGAGCCAGTACAGAAATCCGCCTCACCCGGATTTCATTTCATCGGCAAAGCGAACGAGGTGGAGTATGGCGGAAACTCCGCCATGCTCCCCTACAGTGATTTTCACACCAGCATCGACATCGGCTTTTCGATATAGCCCTTGATCAATCCGATGAGTTCGGCCGAGAGAGCGCCGTCGAGGCAGCGGTGGTCGGAGGTGAGCGTGATGCTCATGACCGTCGCGACGGCAAGCTCGCCGTTCTTGACGACCGGGCGCTGCTCGCCGGCGCCGACCGCCAGGATCGAGGCGTGTGGCGGGTTGATCACGGCGGTGAAGTCCTTCACCCCGAACATGCCGAGGTTGGAGATCGCCGTCGTGCCGCCCTGATACTCTTCGGGCTTCAGCTTGCGCTCGCGCGCCCGCTTGGCCAGATCCTTCATCTCGTTGGAGATGACCGACAGTGTCTTTTCCTCGGTCCGGCGCAGGATTGGCGTGATGAGGCCGCGATCCGGCAGCACGGTGGCGACGCCGATGTCGACGTTGCGGTGCTTGATCATGGCGCTTTCGGTCCAGGAGACGTTGGCATCGGGAATGGCCTTGTAGGCCATCGCCATCGCCTTGATCACCATGTCGTTGACCGAGAGCTTGTAGGCGGGCTTGCCACCCACTTCCGGCGCGTCCTTGTTGAGCTGCGCGCGCAAGGCGAGCAGGTCGTCGATCATGCAGTCGACCGTGATGTAGAAGGCCGGCACCTGCTGGCGGGCCTCGGTCATGCGCTTGGCGATCACCTTGCGCATGCTGTCGTGCGGCACGAGATCGTAGGAGCCCTCGGCGAAGAGCTTCAGGATCGCGTCGTCGGATGGCGGAGCCGAAACCTTGGAAGCCTCCGGGGCAGCCGTCGCTGCGGGCGCAGGTGCCGCAGCAGGCGCGGCGGCGGGCTTGGCACCCGGCTTGGCGCTTTCGACATCCTTCAGAACGATGCGGCCATGCGGGCCGGAGCCGGCGATGGCGGCAAGGTCGAGGCCCTTTTCCTTGGCAACGCGGCGGGCGAGCGGCGAGGCGAAGATGCGGGCCTCGCCGTTGGCCGACGGTGCCGGACCGGCAGCCACCGGAGCGGGCGCCGGTGCGGGCTCGGCCTTGGCCGGTTCGGGGGCAGCCGCTGGCGCAGGCGCTGCCTCGGCCTTGGGAGCCGGGGCCGCGCCGCCGCCGCTTGCGGCAGCGCTGACGTCCTCGCCTTCCTCGGCCAGGATCGCGATCAGGTCGTTGACCGGAACGTCGGAGGTGCCCTCGGGGATCACGATCTTGGCGATCGTGCCCTCGTCGACGGCCTCGACCTCCATCGTCGCCTTGTCGGTCTCGATCTCGGCAATCACGTCACCGGCGGAGATGGTGTCGCCTTCCTTGACGAGCCACTTGGCAAGGTTGCCCTTCTCCATGGTCGGCGAGAGGGCCGGCATCAGAATATTGATCGGCATGTTATCCTCCCCCGTCAGGCCGTGTAGGTGACGGCTTTGACCGCTTCGATGACCTCGCCGACATTCGGCAGGGCGAGCTTTTCGAGGTTGGCGGCATAGGGCATCGGAACGTCCTTGCCCGTGATCCGCAGCACCGGCGCATCGAGATAGTCGAAAGCATCGACCATCAGGCGGGCGACGATCTCGGCGCCGACGCCGGACTGCGGCCAGCCCTCTTCCACCGTGACGCAGCGGCCGGTCTTCTTGACCGATTCCACGATCGTGGCGCTGTCCATCGGGCGGATGGTGCGAAGGTCGATGATCTCGGCGTCGATGCCCATCTCGCTCAGCTCTTCCGCCGCCTTGATGGCGTAGGTCATGCCGATGCCGTAGGAGACCAGCGTGACGTCCTTGCCCTTCTTGTGGATGCGCGCCTTGCCGATCGGCAGCACGAAATCGTCGATCTGCGGCACGTCGAAGGTGTGGCCGTAGAGAATTTCGTTTTCCAGGAAGATGACCGGGTTCGGGTCGCGGATCGCGGCTTTCAGCAGGCCCTTGTAGTCGGCCGCGGTGTAGGGCATCACGACCTTGAGGCCCGGCACGTGGCTATACCACGAGGCGTAGCACTGGCTGTGCTGGGCGGCGACGCGGGCCGCGGCGCCGTTGGGACCACGGAAGACGATCGGGCAGCCCATCTGGCCGCCGGACATATACAGCGTCTTGGCCGCCGAGTTGACGATCTGGTCCATCGCCTGCATGGCGAAGTTGAAGGTCATGAACTCGACGATCGGCTTGAGGCCGGCGAAGGCCGCGCCGACGCCGAGGCCGGCAAAGCCATGCTCGGTGATCGGGGTGTCCACCACGCGGCGGGCGCCGAACTCCTGCAGCAAGCCCTGCGTGATCTTGTAGGCGCCCTGATATTCGGCGACTTCCTCACCCATGATGAAGACGTCTTCGTCGCGGCGCATTTCCTCGGCCATGGCGTCGCGCAGCGCTTCGCGGACGGTCATCGGCGCGAAGGTCGTGCCGGCCGGGATTTCCGGATTGTCGGCGACTTCGGTTTTCGGCTGGGCGGGAACCTGGGAGGGCTTTGCCTCCATCGACGGCGGGGCAGCCGGCGTCTCGCGCTTCGGCTCCGGCGGATTTTCAGGCGCAGGCTCGGTGACGGCCTTCGGAGCGGCAGCGCCGTTCAGCGCGCTCTCGTCCTCGCCCTCGCCGAGCAGGATGGCGATCGGCGTGTTGACCTTGACGCCCTCGGTGCCCTCGTCGATGAGGATCTTGCCGATGACGCCCTCGTCAACGGCTTCGACTTCCATCGTCGCCTTGTCGGTCTCGATTTCGGCGATCACGTCACCGGAGGAGACACTGTCGCCCGGTTTCTTCACCCATTTCGCAAGCTTGCCCTCTTCCATCGTCGGAGAGAGCGCCGGCATCAGAATTTCGGTCGGCATCGACGTATCCTCCCCGATTATCTCAGAATATCCGTCCAGAGTTCCGTGGGATCGGGCTCCGGATCGACGCTTGCGAAGTCGGCTGCATCGGCGACAACCGCGCGCACGTTCTTGTCGATGGACTTCAACTCGTCCTCGCCAGCCCATCCGTTCTCGATGAGCCGCAGGCGAACCTGCTCGATCGGATCATGCTCGGTGCGCATCTTCTGCACCTCGTCCTTGGAGCGGTATTTCGCCGGGTCGGACATCGAGTGACCGCGATAGCGGTAGGTCTGCATTTCAAGGATATAGGGCCCGTTGCCCTCGCGGCACCATTTGACGGCGCGCTCGCCGGCGGCCTTGACCGCCCGCACATCCATGCCGTCGACCTGCTCGCCGGGAATGGAGAAGGAAATGCCGCGCTTGGAGAAGTCGGTCTGCGCGGAGGCGCGGTTCACCGACGTGCCCATGGCGTATTTGTTGTTCTCGCAAATAAAAATGACCGGCAGTTTCCACAGCTCGGCCATATTGAAGCTCTCGTAGATCTGGCCCTGGTTCGCGGCGCCATCGCCGAAATAGGCCATCGAGACCGTATCCGAGCCGCGGTATTTGTTGGCGAAGGCAAGGCCCGTCGCGATCGGCACCTGGGCGCCGACGATGCCGTGGCCGCCGAAGAACTGCTTCTCGCGGCTGAACATGTGCATCGAGCCGCCCTTGCCCTTGGAGTAGCCTCCCTGGCGGCCGGTCAGCTCGGCCATGACGCCCTTCGGGTCCATGCCGGTGGCCAGCATGTGGCCGTGATCGCGGTAGCTGGTGACGACCTGGTCCACGCCTTCGACGACGCACATCTGCATGCCGACGACAACCGCTTCCTGGCCGATGTAGAGATGACAGAAGCCGCCGATCAGGCCCATGCCGTAGAGCTGGCCGGCCTTCTCCTCAAACCTGCGGATGAGGAGCATGTCGTGATAGGCCTTGAGCTCTTCTTCCTTGGAAAGCTTGGCGAGTTCGGGTGCTGCGTTCTTAGTGGTGGTGCTGGTGGCTGCCGCAGCAGAGGTACGGGAACGTCCTCGCTTCTGGGCGGTTGCACGTACGGCCATTTGGCCCTCCCCTTCTTTATTCGCCGACTTGTCGTCCGCGTAAGAACTGGAGGGGACGTTAGCCCACTCGTCTGATCAATCCAAGCCATAAAATGGAGAGCATAGCGCCCATGCAAAAGTCGCAACTCTCTGAAAAAACAACGACTTTGGTATTTTAACTGAATTTCAGTTTAAATATTTGAATTAACTCGCTTCCAGTTTCGACCCAGCCTCATTTCGCCTTGGGACGAAGGATCACCAGGTCGTTCGGATCGACGAAATTCAGGGCGTCGCGCGCATGCAGATCGAGTAGGTCCTGGTCGAGCGTCTTGCCGCTCAGCATGCTGACGCGCTTTTCCATTTCGGTGCGCTCGCGCTTCAGGCGATCGAGTTCGGCGCGCAGCTGCGTTGCCCGGCTCTCGGTCTGGGCCCGGCCTGCGATGCCATATTCGCCATGAAAGGCGTGATAGGTGAAATACCCCAGAAAGACCGCCGCCACCGCCGGAAGAGCCAGGCGGCGGAAGGGAGAAGGCCGATACTGGCGGGTCGCCATGGAACTCATGATACAGCAAAAGCCTGAAACATGCGGTTTGACCGGGTTATCCGCCGCAAGGCGAACCATCCGACAGAATGGGCGAATCGTGCACGATCACGGTAAACAGGCGGTTAGCTTTTGAGAAAGTGACCACGCAATGTTGTCGTGCCTGCTGGCGGCGGCGGGTCTTCCCCGGAAAATCGGGCGATCGGCGCGCCCTGCCCCGGTACTGGCCGGTCTTCCTTGCCACGCATCACACGCGCCAGCCAAGACAGTCCGCCGGACCGAATTGCCGCCCAGGCCCAATTTTCCTTGGCAGGCCGGTGGACTTCGCGCGGTGTTTCGACCGAATGTGTAGCGAACCGGCGGCGGCATTCGGGGGGATCCGCAAATCCTTGTCCTGCCGACCGAAGAGCACGGAGGGACGGGACAATGTCCATCGACGAACGTCTGCAGGACGGCATGCGCGCTCATCAGAAGCACGACTTCGCCACGGCGATCGCATGCTACAAGGCCGTCCTCTCGGAGGATCCGAACCATCCGGATGCAATGAGCCTCGTCGGGCTTCTGCTGGCCCAGCACGGCAGGATGGACGATGCGCTTGAAGTGCTCGAAGAGGCCCTTCGCATCAATCCCGACAACCCCTATGCCCTGGTCAATTTCGGCAACGTTCTCATGTCGAAGAGACGGTTCGACGAGGCCTTCAAGGCCTATACCCGGGCCAACGAACTTGACCCGGCGAATGAAGAGGCCTGGGCGAACTCCGGCGCCTGCCTGCGCAATTGCGGACGTATCGAAGACGCCATCAGCGTGCTGACCGCCGCCCGTCAGTCGTTCCCGAAGTCGGTCACCGTGCTGCACAATCTCGCCGTCTGCCACATGTGCCTCGGCGAACACGACAAGGCGGCAGACTGTCTTGAGACCTGTCTTCGCGTCGGCGGATATCAACGCAATCCCTCGCCGATGTGGCATATCACCATGCTGCCGAAACTCGGCCGGCCCGAGCTTGCATCCAAGGTTCTCGGCTATCACCTCTCGCAGCATCCCGAGGATGAGGCTGGGCAGTTTCTTCTCGCCGTCCTCGAAGGGCGGACGTTGCCCAGGGCCACCGACGCCTATATCCGCGAACATTTCGACGACTTCTCGGAAAGCTTCGACGAGGTGCTGGCGCGGATCGACTACCAGGCGCCGCAGTTGATCGTGGATCTTGTCCGCAGGCTGCATCCGGATGACACGAAGTTCGCCAACGTGCTCGACCTTGGTTGCGGCACCGGCCTTTGCGGCATCGAACTGCGGCCCCTCGCCGAGCGGCTTTCGGGCGTCGACCTCTCCGCGGGCATGCTGCGCATGGCGAGCGGACGGGACCTTTACGATTCACTGCAGGAGGGCGAGCTTGTGGCCCATCTCCTGTCCCTTCCCGCCGGTTCTCTCGATCTTGCGACCTGCGCCGACACGCTGTGCTATTTCGGCCCCCTCGACGACTTCATGACCGCCGCCGCGCATGCGCTGAAGCCGGGGGCCCGGCTTGTCGCAACCGTCGAGCATCTGCGGGATGAGGGAGACGATCCTCACCGGATGCTGCTGTCGGGACGGTTCAGCCACCGCGAAAGCCATATCCGCGACAGCGCGCAAGCCGCCGGTCTCGACGTCGTCACGATCGAGTATCCGAGGCTCCGCTATGAACTCGGCGAGGAAATCCACGGCCTGCTCTTCTGCGTCGAGCGCCCGACCGCATCCGCCTGAGCCCAAACGCCCGACGCCGCAACGCCCGATGCCAGCGCGGCGTGCACGTTGTTTTCCGACGTTGCGCGGGTCGTTGTTTTTTGGGACAACCGAGCCGCTCCATCGTCATGGGATTCGAGCGGCCTCCTCCTGCAACCTGTCTTCTTGCAGTGATCGCGTGATGCCGCTCTCAGGCCGCCGGGAAGCCGTTTCGTTGTCATTGCTTGCAAAGATCGCCGGACCATCGCCGCAGACCTTGGAAGAGATCGGCGAGGACTATCTCGTTGCCGCCCATCCACGGCCCTTCGAGGGCGAGCGGGGCCATCTCAAGCTGCTGCTTCAGGCGCGCCGCGATTTCCTCGAGGTCTGGCGCCAGTCGGACTACGCCGGCCAAAATTCCCAGATCAGCATTCTCGGCCGCCAGATCATCGTCGTGAACGCGCCGGAAAGCGTGAAGCAGGTGATGGCGGCGAACCACGAGAACTACGAGCGCAAGACGCCGCAGATGCGCCGGGCGCTGGAGTTCCTGCTCGGCGACGGCCTGTTCATTTCCGACGGCGAGACCTGGCAGCACCGCCGGCCTCTCGTCTCCAACATCGTGCACAAGAACCGCCTGCCCGTCTTCGGCAAGGTCATGGAAAGCGTCACCGCCGAGATGGCGCTGCGCTGGTCGCATCTTGAGCCCGGCGCGACCGTCAACGCGCTCTATGAAATGGCGGCGCTGACGGCGGAGATCATATCGCGCACGGCCTTCGGCAACGACCTTGGCGCCGACAGCGCCAAGGAGGTGATCGAGGGCTTTTCCGGCTACCAGAAGCTCATCGATTCCATCAACATCGGTTATTTCGTCGGCTTCGACGATGGTTTGCCAATCTGGCGCACGCCCAAGCTCAAGGCCTCCGTCGCGCGTATCCACAAGGTCATCGACCGGGTCGTCGACCAGCACCTTGCCGGCAAGGGCGACCAGGACGCGATGATCGACATCATGGTCCGGCGCACGCGGCGCAATCCGAATCTGAAGCTCGACAAGGAGGCCATGCGCAACGAGGCGGCCACGATCTTCATGGCCGGCCACGAGACGACGGCCGCGACGCTGACCTGGGCCTGGTATCTGATCAGTTCCGCGCCCTGGGCCGAAGAGAAGATGCTGGAGGAAATCGCCAGGGTCTGCGGCGACCGCGCCCCGACTGTGGAGGACGTGCCTCAACTCGACTATTGCCGCGCCGTCATCGAGGAAACGCTGAGGCTTTACCCACCGGTGCCGATCCTTGGCCGGCAGGCGCGCGAGGCCGACAAGCTGGGCGACATCGACGTGCAGCCCGCCTCGCTGGTGATCGTCGTGCCGTGGCTCCTGCACCGCAGCCCCGATCTTTGGGAGGAGCCCAACCGCTTCATGCCGGAACGCTTCCTCGACCGGCGGCCCACGCCCTACACCTACGTGCCCTTCGCGGCCGGGCCGCGCATCTGCGCCGGGCTGCAATTCGGCCTGACGGAATCGATCCTCTGCCTTGCGACGCTGGCCCAGCGCTTCAAGGTGCGCGTTGCCGACGGCTTCCACGCCTCGCCCGTCTGCCGGCTGACGCTGCGTCCTGCCGGCGGCCTTCCCGTCACCATCACGCCGCGCTGAGGCTTTTTAATGCGCACCAAGGATCGGGATACAAAGCTGGAAGGACGAAAGGCCTGGGTCTATGAAGCGCCGCAGCCGCCTCCCCTTGCCGATCTTTTCGGCGATGGCGCCAAGCGCCGCGCCTTCTACAATTATCATGTCCGCGACAATTTCTATAACGGCCTCGACTATGCCGTCCATTACGGCCTGAAGCTGCTGCCGAGCGAAACCTGCTCGCGCATCGGCGCCTGGCTTGGGCGCTTCATGGCCCCCCGTTTCCACAAGGAAGCCGAGGCTCGGGCTCGCGCCAACCTCAAACGCCTGAAGCCGGACTGGAGCGAGGCCGAGGTGGAAGACACCCTGATGCGGAACTGGGACAACCAGGGCCGCCTGATGCTGGAGTTCTCCGTCATTCACCGGCTGATGGATGAAGGCCGCATTACGATCGACCGGGCCAGCATGGAGCCAATCATCGCTGCGGCGAAAGCCGGACCGCTCGTCCTCGTCGGGCTCCACATCGGCAACTGGGAAGTGCTCGCCCCGGCCATCCTGTCGCTCGGCATCTCGCCCTACGACATCTACATGCCGCAGAAGAGCCGGGCCCGGACCCACATCGCGGAAACGGTTCGAGCGAAGTTCGGCCTGAGAACCTTGCCGCCGGGCGCAAAGGGCGCGCGGCCGGCGTTGCGCTATCTCAAGGCCGGCGAGACCATCATCATCTTCTGCGATGAGGGCTTCGACTACGAGGTCATGGCGCCCTTCTTCCATCGGGAACCGCATCTTGGCGGCAACCTTTCGGTCGCCGTGCGCCTTGCCCGCCATTCGGGCGCAAGGATCGCCGTCTTCCATGCCGAGCGGACGGAGGGCTGCCGTTTTGTCGCGCGCGGCGATCATGTCATCGACCTGCCCGCGACGGACAATCCCGGCCAGCGGCTCATGGAGGATGTCATCTTCCTCAACGGCCTGATCGAGCCGATCATCCTTGACCATCTCGACCAGTGGTATTTTCTGGATAACGCGCTCTGACGCGGCCGGCCGGCGGCCGCAGCGGCGGTGTTATGCGCTGGATGACACTGGAGTCGTCATCCTCCGCGAAGGCGGAGGATCCACGATAGCCTCCTGACATCATTGTCGTGGATGGTCCGCCTGCGCGGACCATGACGTTGTAGGGAAAGACAAAAAGAGCGGCGAGGTTTCCCCCGCCGCTCTTTCTCATGTCACTGGCCTGATGCCGCCAATCAGCCCTTGAGGATGCTGCGGCCGGCGTAGACCGCCTGCGGGCCGAGTTCCTCGGCGATGCGCATCAACTGGTTGTACTTGGCCACCCGGTCGGAGCGGGCAAGCGAGCCGGTCTTGATCTGACCGCAGTTGGTGGCAACCGCAAGATCCGCGATGGTGCTGTCCTCGGTCTCGCCCGAGCGGTGCGACATGACCGCCGTGTAGCCGGCCTTGTGCGCCGTCTCGACGGCTTCCAGCGTCTCCGACAGGGTGCCGATCTGGTTGACCTTGACGAGGATCGAATTGGCGGTGCCCGACGAGATGCCCTTCTTCAGGCGCTTGGTGTTGGTAACGAACAGGTCGTCGCCGACGAGCTGGGTCTTCGAACCGATCTTGTCGGTGAGCAGCTTCCAGCCCTCCCAGTCGTCCTCGGACATGCCGTCCTCAATCGAGATGATCGGGTATTTGGCGGCCAGCGAGGCGAGGTAATCCACCTGCTCCTCGATCGAGCGGGTCAAGCCCTCGCCCTCGTAGACATACTTGCCGTCCTTGAAGAACTCGGTCGCGGCGCAGTCGAGCGCGAGGAAGATGTCCTCGCCCGGCTTGTAGCCGGCCTTCTCGATCGAGGCGACGACGAAGTCGAGCGCTTGCGTTGCCGAGGCAAGATCCGGGGCGAAGCCGCCCTCGTCGCCGACATTGGTGTTCTTGCCGGCGGCCTTCAGGTCCTTCTTGAGGGTGTGGAAGATTTCCGAGCCCATGCGCACGGCCTCGGCGATGCTCTCGGCACCCACCGGCATGATCATGAATTCCTGGAAGTCGATCGGGTTGTCGGCATGGGCGCCGCCGTTGACGATGTTCATCATCGGCACCGGCAGGATGCGCGAGCTGGCGCCGCCGACATAACGGTAGAGCGGCAGGCCGCTGGCCTCGGCGGCGGCCTTGGCGACCGCCAGCGAGCAGCCGAGGATGGCGTTGGCGCCGAGGCGCGCCTTGTTCTCGGTGCCGTCGAGCTCGATCATGATCTGGTCGATGTGGATCTGATCCTCGGCGTCGAGGCCGATAATCGCCTCGCAGAGGTCGCTGTTGACCGCGTCGACGGCGTTGAGCACGCCCTTGCCGAGATAGCGATCGCCGCCGTCGCGCAGCTCCACCGCCTCATGCGCGCCCGTGGAGGCGCCGGAGGGAACCGCCGCGCGGCCCATCGAGCCGTCTTCGAGGATCACGTCGACCTCGACGGTCGGGTTGCCACGGCTGTCGAGAATTTCACGTCCCACGACGTCGATGATGGCGGTCATTCAATGGCTCCTTGTCCACCCGTTCCGACGGAAGCCGCAAAGCCGGAGGTGTGCTGCGACCCTCGTCCTTATTCGGGCACCTACATAGCCGAGCCATGTGACAATGCCTAGTGCGGCGGATTGGGAAATCGTGGGTGGTTGTAACGCGGTGCGCTAGCCTGAAAAGAATGGCGGTGAGACAAACTGATCCAAGGGCCCCAAAGGCAGGTCAGAGAATTATCTAAGTATGTCGAAACCTGATTTGTACTGAGAGTACATCGCTTAATGATCTAATATTTCTGATCGTTTATCGATCTTAATGGCTAAAACATACATAAAAACTTAAGAGTCGCGCTAGACATCCATGCTGATGCTGTTGATCGATGAATATTGATCTGCTCCCATGGGACGTTGCAGCTTGAATGTCCTGCAATGCCGGTTTGACGCGCTGCTCGACTTAGGACCTGCAAACAGGAAAATTTCCGACGCTGACCAATTATGTCTACTGATTGCGAGTTGTCGCGTCGTTTTTTGGTTGCGATTATCTTCCGTCTGGCCCGGACTGTATTAATCCTTAACTTGCATGCAAAAGTCTGATACACTCTCTTCAAAATTGCAGTCGACAAGTGGGTTGTCGGTCATGCACTTAAACATGTCCACATTTCTTCTGCTGACAGCAGTAGCGCTTTCACCTGCTGCAGCGCGGGCAGCGGAGTATGAGACGATTTGGGTCCATCCCGGACAGAATGTTGATGTCTACTGGGAAATAAATCTTTCCGGGGAGGTCTTCCTTGCCGCAGACACCGATGGTCAACCTGCATGCCTGAACTACTGGTGGATTACTTGGCCACTCGGTCGCAACGTTAATCTCGGGCGTCATTGCGGAGCTGCAACTTTCGAGTTGCCGGGGTTGGGGAGCTTTGCGATTGGCGGGAAGCTGCGGGCTGGTAGAGCGGATGCAGAGACGAGAATACGGGCAACAGCAGATGAAGCTGTTGCACACAAGTTTCCCGATATTAGATTTTGAAGCGATATGGAGCTAGATGATGGTAATACGAGCCCATTCACTCGCCCTAATATTGATATGCTCGGTCGCATTCATATCATCGGGAAATAGTGCCAGCGGGCAAATTGGCGCTGCTATTATCACCTTTGGTGCTGGTTCTGCTATAATAAACAGGGCTGGCGATGAGTTTCGCAAGTCAATTGACCATGCTCGTGCCGCTGCGTCATCGCTTCTAGACGATGCAAATGAGAAAGCGAAAGAGCGGTTGGCGCAGATCGATGAAATCGCGAACCGAACGATCTCTGACATGATCGGTAAAACGGAAGAGGCAGCAACGCGAATACTTGAGAATGCTACCAAGAAGGTCAACGACCTCGAAACGCAAATCATGACTGATGTAAAGCAGGTAATTTGGGAAGGAGAATGCGCCGGGAGGCGCTTGGTAATCGAAGACCTTGGCACAGCCTTGGGTGGCTTGGGGAGGTTAATCGGAACAAATCAGATCATCCTCACACCTCCAGTAAAAGTCCGCCAGACACCAAAATGGTATACTGGCTGCTTGTGGTGGTGTCGTGATCCATACGTCGTGGATGTAACTGAGCCGTTTGGCGAGACCTACAAGAAGGTCAGAGATTTAATGGAAGGAGCAATTGCTCCCGATCAGGTCACGGACGATACCCCCGCAGACAATCTGGTGGGGACATATGAGTACCTCAGCATCTTTGCTAAGAGGACATCTTGTTTCTACCCCGGAAGCGAAGAAAGATACAACAGAGCTTTCATCTACTACAGAGAGCAGGCAAGGAAATGGAACAATATCGTCAATGTAAAACTTTGACCATTATTGGGGCAACTCTTGCGATTGCTATTGCGGCCTCCATGGTGGACATGTTCAGCGAAGTACGCGCTCAAGCCCAAACGGAGTGTGTTACCGTTAAAGATTGTGCCCAGCAGATGGTAATTTTGGCAAATGCGTTGAAGGATGAAAACGCTGCACTTCTGAAGCGCGTGGTGGCCCTAGAGGCGGACTTGGCAAAGTATAAAACAGATGACGCAGCAGCACTTGAAGCACGTGTGGTAAAGCTGCGGACCGGATCAAACTCGAATGATTTCCCCGGAGGCAACGGAGAGTCTGGAGTGTGTCCTGGCGGCAAGTTCATGGTAGGAGCTCGATGGCAAAGCGACAGCGGAGGACCGCATGGCATCCTGTCTTGGTTTGGCCCAATCTGCCGAGACTTGCCATAGTTGCGATTGAGTGGTGCCAGCTTTCGACGCCCGCAACTCTGCCATGCAATGGAGCCGATGCTGCATGAAGTTGGCCATTTTCTGGAGCTCATTCACGTGTCCCGCGACCAGCCGATGCGATACACCCTGCCCGTCTGCGCGCCCTCGACGCTTTTGACATAGCCGAGGGCGGCCTCGGCGGCGGGGACGGCCTTGGTGCCCGGGAAGAACGGACCGTAGGCCGGAAGGGATTCCTCGATTACGGTGGGGCTGACGAGGTTGATGCGGATGCCGCGCGGCATGGCGATGGCCGCCGCCCGAACAAAACCTTCCAGCGCGCCGTTGACCATCGCGGCCGAGACGCCCGCCGGGATCGGGTCGTCGTTGAGAAGGCCGCTCGTCAGGGTGAAGGAGCCGCCGGCGCCGATGCGCTTCAGGCCCGCCATCACCAGACCCACCTGCCCCATCAGCTTGTTCTGAAGGCCAAGGTCATATTGCTCGGGCGTGAAGGCCTCGAAGGGGCCGAAGTGGACCTTGCCGGCGGTGCAGACCAGCGCGTCGAAGGCGCCGACATGCTCGAACAGGCTCTCGATGGCGTCCGGGTCGCCGATGTCGGCCCTGAAGTCGCCGCCGCTGCTGCCGACGCGAACGATCTCGTGGCGGGGGCTGAGCGCCGCGTCGACGGCCTTTCCGATGGTGCCCGAGGCACCGACAAGGATGATCTTCATGGGGATGGCTCCGGCGTGATCGGATCGAAATGAGCGAAGAGCCATTTGATAGCACGGCCGCTTGACATTCGTCGCCGGCCGATGGATGCCACGCCGTTCCCAATCCTCGTCGAGACATCACCTGGAGGTGCTACCGTTGACGACCCTTGATCCCGCGAGCGTCAAGCTCGGCAAACACACCGATATTCCGACCGAGCCGTCGGCCGACATCCTCGACCGGGTGCCCAATCCGCATCCCGACACGACGTATGTCGCGCGCTTCACGGCGCCGGAATTCACCTCGCTCTGCCCCGTTACCGGCCAGCCGGATTTCGCCCATCTCGTCATCGACTATGTGCCGAACGCGTGGCTGGTGGAATCCAAGAGCCTGAAGCTCTACCTCTTTTCCTTCCGCAACCACGGCGCCTTCCACGAGGGCTGCACGGTGGAGATCGGCAAGGCGCTCAACGACCTGCTCAAGCCGCACTGGCTGCGGATCGGCGGCTACTGGTATCCGCGCGGCGGCATTCCGATCGACGTCTTCTGGCAGTCCGGCCCGGTGCCGGAGGGCATCTGGCTGCCCGACCAGGGCGTGCCGACCTATCGCGGACGCGGCTGAACGAGCACGGGCGACGTCGGGGCCGGGGAAGCGGGCTGGCGCGCGGCGAACCTGCGCGCGCCGGCCACGCAGGCGATGACACCGGTCGTCACCAGCAGCATCGACGCGCTGACGGGTTCGCGCATCAGGCTTGCGGCAATCGCCAGGCCGAAAAACGGCTGCAATAGCTGCAACTGCCCGACCGAGGCGATGCCGCCGAGCGCGAGGCCCCTGTACCAGAAGATGAAGCCGATCAGCATGCTGAAGAGCGACACATAGGCAAGGCCCGCCCAGGCGGACAGGCCGACATCGTGAAAGGTCGGCGGACGGGTCAGGATCGCAAGGACGCCCATCGCGGGGGCGGCCAGCACCAGCGCCCAGCAGATGACCTGCCAGCCGCCGAGACGGCGCGCCAGCACGCCGCCCTGCGCATAGCCGAAGCCGCAGAGGACGACGGCGCCAAGCATCAGCAGGTCTCCCCGCGGCGAGGCCTCAAGGCCCGGCAGCGCGGCATAGCCGATGACGAGGCCGCTGCCGGTGAGCGCGAATAGCCAGAAGGCAAGGCCCGGCCGCTCGTTGCCCCGAAGGACCGCGAAGAGAGCGGTCGAGAGAGGCAGGAGCGCGATGAAGACGAGCGAATGCGCGGAGGTGATCTCCTGAAGCGCGAAGGCCGTCAGCAGCGGGAAGCCGGCCACCACACAGACGGCGACCGCGCCGAGCAGCATCAAATCCTCCCGGCGGGGCCGCTTCGCGCCGCAGACAAGCAGGATGAGCGCGGCCAGACTACCGGCGATCGCGCCGCGCGCGACCGTCAGGAAGACGGGATCGAAATCCGTCACAGCCAGCCGCGTTGCCGCCATCGAGCCGCTGAAGATCAGCATTCCGAGAAATCCGCTCAGCCATCCGTCCGTGTTGCGCATCGGTCCATCCTTTTCGAATGGGCGGATTCATCGCCTTTGCGGACTGGAATTGCCATGCACGGAGCAGTACAATTCAACAAAACTGTTATGGGTCTAGTGGCAATACAGATGGCGATGGACATCGAGACACCGACGGACGGCGGCACCCGGATCGAGGCCGTGATGGAGGCGATCCGCAGCCGGATCGCAGCGCGGAGCTTGGTCCCCGGCTCGCGGCTTCCCTCGATCCGGTCGCTGGCGAAATCGATGTCGCTGTCGTCGTCGACAGTCGTCGAAGCCTATGAGCGGCTCGCCGCCGAGGGGATCATCCGGTCGCGGCCGGGCTCGGGCTTCTATGTCACCGCGCCGGCCGTTCCGATGTCGATCGCGGATATCGGCCCACGGCTCGACCGCCAGATCGATCCGCTCTGGGTGTCGCGGCAATCGCTCGAGGCGGCGGACGAGATCCTGAAACCCGGATGCGGCTGGCTGCCGCCGTCGTGGATGCCGGACGAGGCCATCCGCCGGGCGCTGCGCACCCTGTCGCGCGGCGATATGGCAGCGCTTACGAACTACGAGACGCCGCTCGGCAATCCGCGCCTGCGCGAGCTTCTCGCCCGCCGCCTCGGGGACTATGGCGTCACCGCCTCGCCGGGCCAGTTCATCCTGACGGAGTCAGGCACGCAGGCGGTCGACCTTCTCTGCCGTTTCCTGTTGGAGCCGGGCGATACCGTTCTCATCGACGATCCGTGCTATTTCAATTTCCAGGCGCTGTTGCGCGCCCACCGGGTTCGCATGGTCGGCGTGCCCTATCTGGAAACGGGCCCGGACCTTGCGCGCTTCGAGGAGGTGCTGAAGACCGAGACGCCGCGCCTCTACATCACCAATTCCGGCGTCCACAACCCGACCGGAGCGACGCTTTCGCCGGTCGTCGCGCACCGCCTGCTGATGCTGGCGGCAGAACACGGCCTGACGATCATCGAGGACGACATCTTCGCCGACTTCGAGGACGTGCCCGCGCCACGGCTTGCGGCCTATGACGGCCTCGACCGCGTCCTCTCGGTCGGCAGCTTTTCCAAGACCCTCTCGGCCTCCTTCCGATGCGGCTTCATCGCCGCGCGCCGGGACTGGATCGACAGCCTCTGCGACCTCAAGATCGCAACGAGCTTCAGCAGCGGTCACCTCGGGGCCGAACTGGTCCTCGCCGTGCTGACGGACGGCCGCTACCGCAAGCATCTCCAGGACCTGCGCGTCCGTCTGGCGCGCGCGAGACAGGAAACGGCGGAGCGGCTCGGCGCCCTCGGCTTTCGCCCCGCGATCGTGCCGAGGGCGGGCATGTTCCTGTGGTGCGAACTGCCGGAGGGGCAGATGGCCGACCGGCTGGCGCAGGCCTGCCTTGCCGACGGGATCATTCTCGCGCCGGGAAACGCCTTCAGCCTGTCGCAATCGGCCAATCGGTTCATGCGGTTCAACGTCGCCCAGTCGGACGATCCGCGCCTCTTCGGATCGCTGCAAAAGGCGATGGCCGGATGATGCACAGGACGGACGCGCGTTGAAGCCAGGTCAGGACGCGGTGAAAAGCAGCGCCGTGCCGAAGGCGGCGGTTGGGGGAACGACGAGCGTCGAGCCGACCTGATCGTGGGGGATACTGGTGGCCGTCAGTCGCTCGCGCATTGCCGGCAAGTCCGGAGCCGCGAAGGCAGCGGCAACAAATCGTGGCTCGGCAAGATCGGGAGGAAGGACAGCCTTGCCGTAGACGGTGGCGACGGCCTCCGGTGACAGCAGCTGAATGCCCCCCCGCGCCGTCTCGATCCGGATGCCACCTGCCGGATCCGGCTTAGCCGTTTCTCCCGAGAACCCCTCGAAGAAGGTCTTCAGCGTTTCCGGCTCCGGGGCGGCCATGACGACGCCCGCAATGGCGCCGACGCCGTTGTCGTGGCTCTGATAGTCCCGGTTCCAGAAATTCTCCGGGAAATGCTGCTGGCAGGTGAAGAAGCCTGCCTCGGTGATCTGCGGCGTCGAGGCGAAGGTCAGCGAAAAGGCGACCGTGCGTGTCGAGCCGTCCGGCATGCGCCCGTCGCGCACGAAGCGGAAGGGCTGATAGGTGCGAAGACCCGCGGCATCAAAGGCCTTGCGATCCTCCTCCGCGCTGGCGCTTTCGAGCACCAGCATCGAAAAACCCTCGCGATGCTTCAGAAAATCGCGGTTGAAGCCGGCGAAGGAGAAGACGTCGTCATCAGCGTCGGGAATCGCGGATTCGTCGGCAACCGCCAGCAACTCCAGAAAGCAGCTGTCGAACTGCACGAGCGAGTTCATCGTGCCGAAGGGATGCCAGTTTACCGGGGTGACCGTGAAGCCGAGCTGCTGGTAGAAGCCCCTCGCCTTGCGGATGTCGCGCACCGGGAGAACCAGATGGTCTATGCCTCTGCCCATGCGCAGCCTTGTCCCTTGCTTGAAGGCGTCACCGCCTAGACGGCGGATTGCCGCCGACGAGCATTTCGGAAGGCCAATCCTTTACAGTGAAAAGACGATTTGTCGAGCCGGGAATACAACAATTCGGCCGGGTCAGAGACCCAGCGCCGCAATGCCGGCCGCGACGATCTCCTCGTCCTCGTGCGACTGGACGCCCGAGCAGCCGACCGCGCCGACGCACTCGCCCTTGACGATGATCGGCAGTCCGCCCTGGACGGTGATGCGCGGCAGCGCCGCCGTGCCCGGCCGATCCTTCACCATGTCCTCGGCGGCCTTGGTCGTGCGCCGGGTCACGGCGGCGGAACGGGCCTTTTCCACGGCGACGGAGGCGCTCATGGGGATGGCGCCGTCAAGACGCTCCAGATGCAGCGGGATGCCCGCCTCGTCGACGATGGCGATGGTCACGGCCCAGCCCTTCTCGCGCGCCTTTTCCTTGGCGGCAGCCATGATCAGGGCGCAATCGGAGGCTTCGAGAACGAGTTTCTGGCGCATGGACGTTCCCCTGAACAGAGAAGAAAAAGGCTTGCGGACCGCCGCGTCACACGAGACGCGAGCGCTCCACGGCCGCGCCGACGAAGCTCGCAAACAGCGGATGCGGCTCGAAGGGGCGCGACTTCAGCTCGGGATGATACTGGACGCCGATGAACCAGGGATGGTTCTCAAGTTCCACGGTCTCCGGCAGCACGCCGTCGGGCGAAAGACCGGCGAACTTCATGCCCTTGGCTTCCAGCCTATCGCGATAGTCGATGTTGACCTCGTAGCGATGGCGATGGCGCTCGGAAATGCGCGTGTCGCCGTAGATTGAGGCAATGCGGGAGCCTTCTTCAAGGCAAGCGTCATAGGCGCCAAGGCGCAGCGTGCCGCCAAGGTCGCCGCCGGCAATGCGCTTTTCCAGAAGATTGCCCTTCAGCCACTCGGTCATGATACCGACCACCGGCTCCTCGGTCGGGCCGAATTCGCTGGAACTCGCCTTCTCGACGCCGGCCAGATTGCGCGCGGCCTCGATGACCGCCATCTGCATGCCGAAGCAGATGCCGAAATAGGGTACGTCATGGCGGCGGGCATAGCCGGCGGCTGCGATCTTTCCTTCCGCCCCGCGCTCGCCGAAGCCGCCCGGCACGAGGATGCCGTTGACGTGCTCAAGATAGGGGGTCGGGTCTTCCTTCTCGAAGATCTCGCTCTCGATCCACTCGATGTTGACCTTGACCCGGTTGACGATGCCACCGTGGACCAGCGCCTCAATCAGAGACTTGTAGGCGTCCTTGAGGCCGGTGTACTTGCCGACGACCGCAATGGTCACCTCGCCTTCCGGATGGCGGATGTTCTTGGAAATGTCGCGCCACTTGTCGAGGTTCGGCGCCGGAGACCCCGTGAGGCCGAAGGCGGCGAGGACTTCCTCGTCGAAGCCTTCCTCGTGATAGGCGATCGGCACCTCGTAGATCGACTTGACGTCGAGGCCCGGAATGACGGCGCTTTCGCGGACATTGCAGAAGAGCGACAGCTTGCGGCGCTCGCCGGGCGGAATCGGGCGGTCGCAGCGCACCAGCAGGATGTCCGGCTGGATGCCGATGGACCGAAGCTCCTTGACCGAATGCTGCGTCGGCTTGGTCTTCAGCTCACCTGCGCTCGGGATATAGGGCATCAGCGTCAGGTGGATGTAGATGGCGTGCTGGCGCGGCAATTCGTTGCCGAGTTGGCGGATCGCCTCCAGGAAGGGCATCGCCTCGATGTCGCCGACCGTGCCGCCGATCTCGCAGAGGACGAAGTCGAAGTCCTCGTTGCCGTCGAGAACGAAGGCCTTGATGGCGTCGGTGACGTGCGGGATCACCTGCACCGTGCCGCCGAGATAGTCGCCCCGGCGCTCGCGGGTGATGATGTCCTGATAGATGCGCCCAGTGGTGATGTTGTCCTGCTTGTTGGCGGGACGGCCCGAGAAGCGCTCGTAGTGACCGAGGTCGAGGTCGGTCTCCGCGCCGTCGTCGGTGACGAAGACCTCGCCGTGCTGCGTCGGCGACATGGTTCCCGGATCGACGTTGAGATACGGGTCGAGCTTGCGCAGGCGGCATTTATAGCCGCGTGACTGCAGCAGCGCCGCCAAAGCCGCCGCTGCAAGACCCTTGCCGAGTGAGGAAACCACACCGCCGGTGATGAAGATATACCGCGCCATGGGCGATGAACCTATCCCTAGCCAGAACGATTCGGCAGTGCCTTTTCAGCACACACCACAAAAAGAGATTCGCCCCCGGGGCGGGTTGCCTCGAGGCGCGCGATCATGATCGATCGATGGAGACCGCCATTTTGCCGGCGGTCCGACTGGACGTATCGTCAAAAGGAAAGGAGCCGCGTCAGCGGCTCCCTTGTCTCTTACTGCGCCGCCGGCGTGTCGGTCGTTGCCGGAGGCTCGGTCACCGGAGCGTCGGACAGCGACGGCACGTCACCCGTCGAGGGCGCGGCCGCCGGAGCCTGCGCCGCTGGCGCGGCCGGAGCCTCGCTGGCGGGCACCTGCGCGCCTGGCTGCGGGGCGGCCGGCTGAGGCGCACCGGCAGGAGCCGGCGCCTTCATCTTGTTCAGCTGGTCGAGAATGCCGTTGCCGGAGCCGGAGGTGTCCGGAAGCGTGGACGACGAACCGGGGGCGACACTGTCGAGGATCGAACCGGACGAACCGGTGAGACGCGGCAGGACCGTCAGCGCGATCGAAGTCACGAAGAAGATCGCGGCGAGAATCGCCGTGGCACGCGTCAGCACGTTGGCCGATCCGCGGGACGTCATGAAACCGCCGCCGCCACCGCCGATCCCGAGCGCGCCGCCTTCGGAGCGCTGAATCAGGACCACGCCAACGAGCGCGACGATCACCATCAGGTGAATGACGAGAATTACCGTCTGCATGGAAGTTTGAATACCTTGTCTGAGCCGGCGGCGTTGTACACGATCGCTGCCAGCCTTTCCACCCCGCAGATAAGCTTTGTTCGCGCCGTTTCAACGCAAACCGGCAATTACCACCGATCATCCTGTCAGGCGGGCGCCGTCCGTTTACTTTCCTTGCCGTGTTCAGGGCCTCTCCACGGGTGTCATTCCTGGATGCGCATCCGAACGACGGCGGCCCGGAATCAGGCCCTGCGTCGCGGCTCCGTCAGGCGCCGCCCAGCCCTGCCACGATGCCGAGAAAGTCTGCGGCCTTGAGGCTCGCACCGCCGACGAGGGCGCCGTTGACATGCGGCACGGCGAGCAGTTCGGCCGCGTTACCGGGCTTTACCGACCCACCATAGAGGATGCGCATTACTGCCCCCTCCCCGCCGAAGCGCTTTTCCAGCGTCTCGCGAATGAAGCCGTGCACCTTGGCAACGTCCTCGGTCGTCGGCGTGCGGCCGGTGCCAATGGCCCAGACCGGCTCATAGGCGATGACGACCGTCGCGGCGGTGGACGTGTCCGGCAGCGATCCGGCAAGCTGGGTGCCGACGATATCGAGCGTCACGCCCCGGTCGCGCTCTTCCAGCGTCTCGCCGACGCAGACGATAGCGAGAAGGCCGGCACGCAGCGCGGCCTCCGCCTTGGCGCGCACGACCCCGTCGCTCTCGCCATGATCGGCGCGGCGCTCGGAGTGACCGACGATGACGCAGCCGGCACCGGCATCGAACAGCATCTCTGCCGCGATGTCGCCCGTGTGTGCGCCCGAGGCGTTGGCATGGCAATCCTGACCGCCGATCATGATGCCGCTGCCGATGGCGGCGGCGGCCGCCGGAAAAACCAGCGTCGCCGGCGGGCAAATGGCAAGGTCGACGCGGTGCCTCAAGGCCCCATCATACCCGTTAGCGACAGCGCCAATCTCGGCAAGCGCGGACTTCAGTCCGTTCATTTTCCAGTTGCCGGCAATCAGCGGCTTGATCGCTTGGGTCATTGTCGTCCTCTTCTTCGTGCGGCGTTTGGAGACGATAGTCTCCACGGAACCGGCACATAGCAGAAAAGACGGCAAAACGGAAAGACGGGCGCGATTCTCCCGAAGGCAATTGCGCCAGAGCCGCATCGATCGAGGCATGGACCCGGACAGGACACCATGAGGCTGCAGGACCGGCGATGGCCGCGCCGAGTGCCTGGCCCCCCCGGTCTTCCCGTCAGCTGTTCCGTGCGCCCCTGTCCTTGATGTCCTCGCCAGCCGTTCCGGACAGCGTCTGGTCGGGCCAGGCCGGCGACGTGACCGCGAGATGCCTGACAATCATCGTCAGGCGCTCCTGGGTCTGCTTCAGCCGGGCGAGCAGCCAGAAGCTGGCGAGCAGCGTGACCATCACGAAGCAATAGAGCAGCAGATCCGCGCCGCGGCCAATGCCGAGGAAATTGGCCAGTTCCGTCGTCAGGGACGGCCACCAGACAAACAGCGTCCCGGTCGCGCAAACGAGCAGCATCGCGTGCTTGACGATCCCCGTCCTGCCGCCGCGCAAGATCGCCGCGGCGAAGACGCAGACCATGACGAAGGTGAAAAGAACCTGGAAAATCATCTCAATCTCCCCCGACCAGCCTGCGCAGGAAGATGTCGAGCAGAATGCCGAAGCCGGAGAGATTGGACTGCCCCTTGGCCATCGAGTAGTCGGAATAGCGGATGGTCACCGGGGCCTCGCTCCAGGAAAGGCCATGCTTCTTGATCTGGTGCAGGATTTCGGAAGCGTGCGCCATGCCGTTCTGGCGAATCCGGATCGACGCTGCGGCATGACGCGACAGCAGCCGGAAGCCGTTGTGCGTGTCGGTCAGCTCCAGCCCCGTCATGGCATTGGTCAGCGCCGTCGCCATCCTCAGAAGGCGTTCCCGGCCCTTCTTCATTCCAATCGCCTTGCCGAGAAACCGGGACCCGAGGACGACGTCGCAGCCCTTCGTTCTTGCGACGTCCAGCATGACCGGGATGTCCGCCGCCTCATGCTGTCCGTCGGCATCGAAGGTGACGATGAAAGCTGCGCCTTGCGAGACAGCGAACTGAATGCCCGTCTGCAGGCCCGCCCCCTGCCCCATGTTGAAGATGTGGCGCAAGACGACGGCGCCGGCCTCGCGGGCAATCGCACTGGTACCGTCGGACGAGCCGTCGTCGACGACGACAACGGTCAGCGGCAGGTCGAGTTCGCGCAGGGAGCCGACGACCCCTGCGATCGACCGCGCCTCGTTGAGTGCCGCAACGACCACGTAGACGGATGTGTCAGCCGCTTGGGCCGCGGTCTTTTCCATTTCAGCGCACCGCTTCCGATCCAGACGTCATGCCCTGATCCTCTTTGGCCGCAGGCCGGCCTGCCGATACCCGATGTTCCAGAACGAGCCTTGCCATTGACGTCAGGACGCACAACCAGGCCAGCCAGCTGATCTTGACGTGATAGCGGGCATAGGCGCCGACGAGGCCGCCCTGGACGATCACGAAAAGGGCGATCACAACGAAGACCGCCAGACAGATCACGCCGAGCTGCCGATTGGCACGGACGAGAGAATATACCAGCATCGCCAGCAACAACACATAGCTGGCGTAAGTGCTGACTTCGTAGAAGACGGCCGGAAATTTAGTGAGCTTGCCTGTCTGCTGACGTGCCGTCTCGTATTCGGCGACAACGCCCGGGTAGAATTTCGCAATGACGGTGTGGACCGTGTCGTCCTGCGGCAGTTGAACCAGCTCCCCCGTGCCCTGCCCGGTCGTATCCAGTGTCGTCATCTTGAAGAGGCTGAAAACATCACCCGCGACGAGCTTCAGGACCTGAGGCCACCGGTTCCAGACGATCTGCCGGTTGAGGCCCTTGAACTCTCCCTTGGGGTCGACCCATGCATTCGTCCGCATCGCCAGCGTGTCCGGCGCGTTGTTCCACAAGAAGCCCTGCCATTCGTGGATCCGGTCCAACTCGTCCAGATAGGCGCAGATTGGCCGAGGCTCCTGCGGGCAGCTTTCGTGCAGATAGTCCTGCGCGATGCCCGCGTCGGTCAGTTTTGCAAAGAACAGGGCGGCTCCCCCGTCGTTCAGCGCCTGATGGCCGTAAAGAAGCCGATTGGCCGACAATGTTCCCACCATCGTCAGAACGACAAGCGCGGCGACCGTACCGTAGTGCCGCAACCGGTCTGGCGGTCCGCGGAAAGCCCGCAGGATGAGACAGGTCACCGCGAAAGCGGCCATGACGAGGAGATTCGCGGTCGAGACGACCACCGAGAAGCAGGCAATCAGAAACAGAATGAGCCACGTTCGCGCAGGCATGTTTGCTTCGCCCAGCAAGAGCACCATCACCGCCGCAGCTCCGATGCCGGCGTAGACGTCGGGCATGAGCCAACCCGCAAGCCACGCGAACTGAGTGAGGACGACAACGGCGAATGCGATCAATGCGGCAAGCGCCGAATTGCGGCTCGCGGCAAAGGCACCGACAAACTCGCGGATGACGTAGAACCCGATGCCAAGCTGGAAGACCGGCACCATGTAAAGGGACGTCAGCTTTCCGATCGTCCATGCCAGAAAAGAATAAAATGGCGGATATACACGGGAGAGATTGTCCCACCGCGAGACATAGTTCCAAGTGTCATGAAAAACGAACGGAAACCCGTTGTAGATCACCGGAGCAAAGGCGGCGAGGCCAACGAAAGCCCAAACCCATGGCATCGGGCCGTCAAGTTGCCGGATCGACGCCTTGGTTAAATTCATCGAGCAAAATCCTGCATATAAAGCCAGAAAATATCGTATGAATTACGTCGATAATTTTGAAAGTTGCAAGTTGTTTGATCTTCTCGCGAATTCGATATCGGTGATTTGAGCCAAATGGGTAAATTCTCCGGCCTTTCGCTCCAAAGACATGCTGTCATCCTGACGCAGGCCCTCCGCTATGCGATCGTCGGCGGCGGCGCGACGGTCGTCCATGTCGCCGTTTATTATGTCGCCAGCGCGAGCGGTCTCCTCGTTCCGCTCGTCGCCAATTTCCTCGGCTATCTCAGCGGCGTTGCCGTCAGCTACATCGGGCACAGCAACTGGAGCTTTGCCGGTCATGGCCGTCGCGACAACCATCTGCGCAACGGCAGCCGCTTCATTCTCGTTTCATTGAGCGGCCTTGCCCTCAACAGCTTCTGGGTCTGGCTCGTTACGGACTACCTTGCCGCGCCTTTGTGGCTACCGATCCCTCTCATCGTCTGCGTGACACCAGCGGTGCTCTTCGTCCTGATGCGGTGGCTGGTGTTTTCCTGAGGGCCCTGGGTGATCGCCTTCAGCACCGGGCATGCGACATCACTTTGGATCGATTATGGCGCACCCGCCCAGGCCGGCATCCCCGGCGGCGCCATCGGCGCCAATGCATTGCTTGCCTCGCCCCGGTCGTCCCCTTATGATCCGCGCCCGTTCGCCAGGGCCCAGATTCAGGAGGGTCTTGCGGGCAGCTGTTCGCGCGGGCCCGCAAGGTGAGGCCGGCGCGAACCGGGAAGAAGAACGACTGACCGACCGGGACACCCCTCTTCATGCTTGATGCCCTGCGCCGCGGCGCCAATACCTTCGTCGCCAAGATCCTTCTCGGCCTGCTCGTGGCAAGTTTCGGCGTCTGGGGCATTTCGGGCTCGCTGAACTTCTTCCAGTCCGACGCGGTGGCGACCGTCGGCGGCGAGCCGGTGAACGTCATCGAGTTCCAGCGGACCTACGAGCGCGAGGTGCGGGGCATCTCGAACCAGATCGGGCAGCCGATCTCGTCCCAGCAGGCGGCCGCCTTCGGCCTTCCCCAGCGCGTGCTCGGCCAGATAATCTCCGAGGCGGCGCTGAGCCGCTCGGCACAGGACTTCGGCGTCGGCATCTCCGACACGACGCTCGCCAACGAGATCGCGAACGACAAGACGCTGCAGCGCGACGACAAGTTCGACCGTGCCTTCTTCCAGCAGCTTCTGCGCAACAACGGCTTGACCGAAAACCAGTATGTGGCCGACCGCCGCAACATCGAGTTGCGCAAGCAGGTGATCGACGGCCTCTTCGGCGGCATGACCCCGCCGAAGTCGCTGGTCGAGGCGATCGCCAGCTACCGCTCGGAAGTGCGCGACGTCGACTATGTCAAGATCGACAAGGACACGATCGGCACCATCGCCGACCCGGCGGACGAGGACCTCAAGACCTATTTCGAGGCCCACAAGGACACCTACAAAGCGCCGGAATACCGCACCGTCGAGGTCATGACCCTGACGCCGGAGGTCATCGCCGACCCGGCGGCGGTCTCCGAAGACGACGTCAAGGCGGAATACGAGCGCAACCAGAGCGCCTATGGCGCGCCGGAAACGCGCAACGTCCATCAGATCCTGTTCCCGAACGAAGAGGACGCCAAGGCGGCCAAGGCGAAGATCGACGGCGGCGCCAGCTTTGCCGACATCGTCAAGGATCGCGGCATGACCGATGCCGACGCGGACCTCGGCACCATCACGAAAGACAAGATCATCGACCCGGCCGTCGCCGACGCGGCCTTCTCGCTGACCGATGGCAAGGTCAGCGATCCGATCAAGACGCAGTTCGGTTCCGTCCTCGTCATGGTTTCGAAGATCAATCCGCCCTCGATCAAGCCGCTTGCCGACGTGGAAGCCGATATCCGCAAGGACCTTGCCGAGCGTCTGGCCGAGCGCAATGTCCTCGACATGCACGACAGCATCGAGGATGCGCTCGCCGGCGGATCGACGCTGAAGGAGGTCGCGGAGCGCTTCAAGCTGAAGACCGAGACCATCGCCGACGTCGATGCGCAGGGACGTGGTACCGACGGACAGGCCATGACCGGCCTGCCGGCGGCGAAGGACTTCCTCTCCGAGGCCTTCCAGTCGGACATCGGCGTCGAGAACGCGCCGCTTCAGATCGGCCGCTACGGCTATACATGGTACGAGATCGCCAAGGTCACGCCGGCCCGCGACCGCACGCTCGACGAGGTTCACGACAAGGTTTTGGCCGACTGGCGCTCCGAAGAGACAGCCAAGCGGATCGATGCCAAGGCGAGCGACCTCTTCAAGGAGGTCAAGGACGGCAAGAGCCTTGCCGACGTGGCCGCGGCGGCGGACCTGACCGTCGAGACGTCCGAGAAATTCACCCGGGGAACCAAGAGCCCCTCCATCGGCAAGGATGCCGTGGAAGCGGCCTTCGGCGGCCCCGAGGGATTTGCGGCGATGTCGGCCGGCCCCGACGGCTCGTCGCGTCTGGTGATGACCGTCAAGGACGTCGTACCGGTGCCCTATTTCGCCGAATCGGCCGAGGCGATCGACATTGCCAGCAAGCTTTCGGACGAAATGCAGAACGGGCTCCTGTCGGCCTATCTCGACCATCTGCAGACCAAACTCGGCGTCGACATCAACCAGACGCTGCTGCAGTCGGCCATCGGCCTTGGCGGCAGTTGACAATCGTGAAACGATAAGGCGATCAGCCCGCCCTGACGCCCGAGACGAGACCATCACCGGAGCCCCTTTCTCCATGCCCGAGTTCAAGCCCCTGATCGGCAAGGTCGCGGCCGGCACGCCGCTGAGCGAAGACGAGGCCCGTGCCGCCTTCGAGATCATGATGTCCGGCGAGGCGACCCCGAGCCAGATCGGTGGCTTCCTGATGGCCCTGCGCGTGCGCGGCGAAACCGTGGAGGAAATCTCCGGCGCCGTTTCGGTGATGCGCGCCAAGATGCTCAAGGTCGACGCACCGGACGATGCCATCGACATCGTGGGGACCGGGGGCGATGCCTCCGGCAGCGTCAACATCTCCACGGCATCGGCAATTGTCGCGGCCGGTGCCGGCGTTCATGTCGCCAAGCATGGCAACCGTGCCCTGTCGTCCCGGTCGGGGGCCGCAGACGTGCTGGCCGCGCTCGGGATCAATCTGGAGATCGGCCCGGAAACAATCGCCGACTGCGTCCGGCAGGCGGGCGTCGGGTTCATGTTCGCGCCGGCGCACCATGCCGCGATGAAGTTCGTCGGCCCGAGCCGGGTCGAACTCGGCACCCGCACGATCTTCAACCTCCTCGGGCCGCTCGCCAATCCGGCCGGCGTGAAACGCCAGCTTCTCGGCGTCTTCGCCGCCGAGTGGGTGGAGCCGCTCGCCCATGTTCTGGCACGGCTCGGAACCGAGAAGGCCTGGGTCGCGCACGGGTCCGACGGGCTTGACGAGATCACCGTCACCGGCCCGACCACCGTCGCGGAACTGTCCGGCGGCACGGTCCGGACCTTCGAGATCAGCCCGGCGGATGTCGGGCTCGACACCCATCCGGCCAATGCTCTCAAGGGCGGCACGGCGGAAGAAAACGCCGCGGCCTTGCGCGGCGTGCTTTCCGGCCACAAAAATGCATATCGTGACGCGGTCCTGATGAATGCCGGCGCCGGCATATTCATTGCAGGACAGGCGGCAAGTTTCGGCGACGGCGTGATCCGCGCCGCGCAGGCCATCGACAGCGGCGCAGCCGCCGGTGCGCTGGAGAAGCTTGTTGCCGTTTCCAATGGTTGAGAGATGACCGACATTCTGAAAAAGATCGAGGCGTACAAGCGCGTCGAGATCGAGAAGGCGATGGCGGACCTGCCGCTCGCCGAGGTCAAGGCGCGCTCGCGGGATGCCGATCCTGTGCGCGGCTTCGCCGATGCGCTGCAATCGAAGCGCACGGCCGGCAAATACGGCCTTATTGCCGAGATCAAGAAGGCCAGCCCCTCCAGGGGGCTAATCCGGGAGGACTTCGATCCGCCGGAACTGGCACGTGCCTATGCGAGCGGCGGGGCGGCCTGCCTCTCGGTCCTCACCGATACGCCCTCTTTCCAGGGCGCGCCGGAGTTCCTGACGGCCGCACGCGCAGCCTGCGCCCTGCCGGCGCTGCGCAAGGACTTCATGTTCTCGGCCTATCAGGTCTACGAGGCGCGAAGCTGGGGCGCGGACGCCATCCTGGTGATCATGGCCGCCGTCGACGACGATCTGGCGCGCGAACTGGAAGACACCGCCTTCGAACTGGGCATGGACGTCCTTCTGGAAGTCCACGACGAGAGGGAAATGGAGCGGGCCCTGCAGCTCGCCTCCCCGCTTGTCGGCATCAACAACCGCAACCTGCGGACCTTCGAGGTCTCGCTTCAGACCAGCGAGGTTCTTGCCGACATGGTGCCGGACGACCGGCTGCTCGTCGGCGAATCCGGCATCTTCACGCTGTCCGACATCGAACGGCTGGCGAAGTCCAACATCAACACCTTCCTCGTCGGCGAGAGCCTCATGCGCCAGGAGGACGTGACCACGGCAACGCGCGCCCTGCTCGGGCTCGATCGCCTGAAGGCAACCGGATGAGCGATCCGCAGGAGAAGCGCCTCACCCATCTCGACGAGACCGGCAAGGCGGTGATGGTGGACGTGACGGAAAAGGACGTCACGGACCGCATCGCCGTCTGCGAGGGTGCCGTCACCATGGAGCCCGAAACGCTGGCGATGATCGTTGCCGGACAGGCGAAAAAGGGCGACGTGATCGCGACCGCGCGCCTTGCCGGCATCATGGCCGCCAAGCGCACACACGAACTCATTCCGCTCTGCCATCCGCTGGCGCTCACCAAGGTCGCCGTCGACATCGAAGCGGACGAGAGCCTGCCGGGCCTCAAGGTGACGGCCATGGCGCGTGTCGCCAGCCGCACCGGCGTCGAGATGGAGGCGCTGACGGCGGTTTCAGTCGCCTGCCTCACCATCTACGACATGGCCAAGGCCGTGGACCGGGGCATGACCATTTCCGGTATCCGCCTCATCGAGAAATCCGGCGGCAAATCCGGCGATTATCGCGCGAAGGATTAGAAGCGATGGCCCTCATGCCGGTGAAGGATGCACGACAACGGCTTCTTGCCGGCGTGGCACCGGCCGAGGTGGAGACGGTCCTGCTGGACCAGGCCACCGGGCGCACGCTCGCCACCGACCTTGCCGCGAAACGCTCTCAGCCCCCCTTCCCCGCCTCGGCCATGGACGGCTATGCGGTTCGCGCGGCCGATCTGACGGACCTGTCCGCCACGCTCACCGTCATCGGCGAAGCGTCGGCTGGACACGGCTTTACCGGCTCGCTCGGCCCCTTGCAGGCGGTCCGCATCTTCACCGGCGCGCCGATGCCCGACGGCGCCGACACGGTGCTGATCCAGGAGAATGCCGAGCGGCAGGGCGACAAGGTCGTCGCGCTTCAGGGCGAGCCCAAGGGGCGCTTCGTTCGCCCGCTCGGCCTCGACTTCCTCGAAGGCGAGGTTCTGCTGAAGGCCGGCCGGCTCCTCGACGAGCGCGCCCTGTCGCTGGCCGCCGCCATGAACCACGCCAGTGTTCCGGCAAGGCGCAAGCCGAAGATCGCCATTCTGGCGACAGGCGACGAACTCGTGGCGCCCGGTAAGGAACCGGGCAGCGACCAGATCGTCGCCTCCAATGCCATCGGCCTTGCGGCGATCGTCCGAATGGCCGGCGGCGAGCCGGTCGATCTCGGCATCGCGCCCGACGATCTTCCCGAAATCCGTCGTCGCATCGGCTGGGCGAGTGACGCCGACGTCGTCACGCTGCTCGGCGGCGCCTCGGTCGGCGAGCATGATTTCACCCAGCAGGCGCTGGTGGCGGAAGGCTTCGAGCTCGATTTCTGGAAGATCGCGATGCGGCCCGGCAAGCCGCTGATGTCCGGCCGCATGGACGGGCGGGTCGCGCTCGGCCTGCCCGGCAATCCCGTTGCCTCTCTGGTCTGCGCACGCCTCTTCCTGCTGCCGCTGATCAAGACGCTGCTCGGGCAAGCCGACGTGGAACCGGAAAGCGAGGCCGCGATCCTCGGCGCTGACCTTGCGGCCAACGACCAGCGCGAGGATTATCTGCGGGCGCGCCTGGAACGGCGAGGCGACGCGTGGATCGCCAAGCCCTTCGAGACGCAGGATTCCTCCATGCTCGCTCTGATGTCCGCCGCCGACTGCCTCGTCATCCGTGAGGCGCACGCCCCTGCGGCCAAGGCCGGAGACGTCTGCCGGATCATTCGGTTCTGACGGTCTGGCCCTCTTCGGCATGCAGCGTGCGCCATTGCGACAACGGCATGCGCCGCAAGTCCGGACGCGGCGCTTGCTCCAGCATCGCGATATATTCCAACTGGTGGCCGTCCGGGTCGTCGAAATAGACGCTTGCCGCCGGCATCCAGGTGAGAACGTCCGGTTCGTCGATCTCGCGCCCGAAGGAGACGGGAGTGAGGCCGGCCGCGCGCAGAGCTTCGACGGAGTGCTCCACATCCTCAAGGTCGAGCCGGAAGGCCACATGCGAGCGGATGCTCACCGGCGCCGTTCCGACGCCCCAGAGGCCCAGCATCCCCTCACCTTCCCGAGGCACCCAGAAAAAGGCAACGTTGCGCGCACTCACGATATGCGCCAGCGGCAGCCCCATGACGTCGCGGTAAAAGGCAATCGACCGATCAAGGTCCTGCACTGTCAGATGGGCTTCGAAAAGGGCGCGAACGGGCGGAAGCTGCGTCATGGGGGTCTCGTTGTCATTGGGAGGCTCGTTGCCCCAGACCGGGGCAATGCGTTCGGCGCGGCGATCATGGACCGCCCACGGGCATGCCGCACCATAGCGCCGCCGACCGTTCTGGCAAGACGGCTAGGCAAGATGGCGGCCGCATCGTGCCGGAGCGGGCCACACGTGGACGGGCGTTCAACTTTTATTGATTCATCATTCAATTACTTTGTGCGAGCCCGTGATCCGCCGATAAACAGTGGCTTCGACAATTGCATTGTCGCCGTTTTTTGCCCGCTTGCCGCATAGCCATGCAGCTATCGCATTGCAGCAAATATTTTTACTGAATGGTCAATCAATAAATCATCTGCTATGTATTATTCCAGATTGGATGATGCAGGATGGACCAGTGAAATACGCAATCGACGTCAGAGCCTATTGCTATGATCCCGATGCCCTTCGGCAGGCCGCCCTGAATCAGGGCGAGCGCAGCGGCATCGCGAGAGATGTCTACAACCGCGCCCGGACGACTGCGCGCGATCCCGTCGCCTTTGACCTCAAGGCTCTGCTGGTCATGCTCGACCCGATGAAGGGGTGTGAGCTGACCGTCAACTGTGTCAAGCGATTCGAAGAACTCGCCAACGACGAACGCCGTCGGGACAAGTCCGAGATAGCACCTGTCAACGATGACACGACGTCCGGGACCTGCTGACTGCTCCCGTCCATCCGGCCCTTGCCGCATGGACCCATGATGATCTCCGGCTCTACCGGACTAGACTTTCCGACCTTTTGAGCGTTCAAGACGTCGGAGCGGCAATTTCCGTCAAGGACCGAAAGCCGCATCTGCTCCCTTTCAGGCGCTCGGCGCCTTCCTCCTTCCCCTTCCCCAAGACAGAATGGCCCTTTCAGGCGGCCAGCGTGCGCGCGTCAGCCGACTGCGCGCCGATCCGGGCCATGGCGCCTTTCTGTCGCGTGGCCTGAACACGCCAGGTCCTGCCGACGAGCCGCGTCCTTGAATAGAGGCCATCGTCGACAATTGCGGCCCCGCCAGAGGAAGCCGCCGGTCTTTCATGCTGCACCAAAGAAAAGGGCCGCCCGGTGGGCGGCCCTTTCGTCGTTTCGATCGAGAGCGTTGGATCAGGCGGCGTCAGGCGCCGGCTGCTCGCTGGCCTCGGTCTGCATCGGCTTTTCGCCGGCCTCGCCGAGCGCCGACTTGCGACGCTCCTCGACGATCAACTCGTCGCGGCGCTTGGCAACCGCGCGGATGCGGTTCATGAGACCGCCCGTACCGGCCGGGATGAGGCGACCGACGATGACGTTCTCCTTGAGGCCTTCCAGCGTATCCGCCTTGCCGTTGACCGCGGCCTCGGTGAGGACGCGCGTCGTCTCCTGGAAGGAGGCGGCGGAGATGAAGGAACGCGTCTGGAGCGACGCCTTCGTGATGCCGAGCAGCACCGGGTTGAACGTCGCCGGACGCTTGCCCTCGGTGACCGCCTTCTCGTTGGTCTCTTCCACCTCGATACGGTCGAACTGCTCGCCCGGCATCATGTCGGTCTCGCCGCCCTCGATGATCTCCACCTTCTGGAGCATCTGGCGGACGATCACCTCGATGTGCTTGTCGTTGATGACCACGCCCTGCAGTCGGTAGACTTCCTGGATCTCGTTGACGAGATAGGCGGCCAGCGCCTCCACGCCCTTGATCGCCAGGATGTCGTGCGGCGCGGGGTTGCCGTCGACGATGTAGTCGCCCTTCTCCACGATGTCGCCTTCCTGAAGGTGGAAGTGCTTGGTCTTCGGGATCAGGTACTCACGGGTGTCCTGTCCGTCCTCATGCGGCTCGATGATGACGCGGCGCTTGTTCTTGTAGTCGCGGCCGAAGCGGATCGTGCCGTCGATCTCCGCGATGATGGCGTGATCCTTCGGGCGACGAGCCTCGAAGAGTTCAGCCACGCGCGGCAGACCGCCGGTGATGTCGCGGGTCTTGGCGCTTTCCAGCGGAATACGTGCAAGCACGTCGCCGGCGCTCACCTGCGCGCCCGGCTCGACCGACAGGATCGAGTCGACGGACAGCTGATAGCGCGCCTCGCCGCCACGCGGCGGCTTGGCGATCTTGCCATCGGGCCCCTTGATGATCATCGACGGCTTGAGGTCGGACGTACGGGCCGAACCGCGCCAGTCGATGACGACACGCTTGGTGATACCGGTCGCCTCGTCGGTCGTTTCCGACACGGACGCGCCTTCCACCAGATCCTCGAAGCCGACGATGCCGTCGACTTCGGTCAGCACCGGGCGGGTGTAGGGGTCCCACTCGGCGATACGCTGACCGCGCTTGACCTTGTCGCCGTCGTCCACATGCAGGCGCGAGCCATAGGCGATGCGGTGGGTCGACCGCTCGATGCCTGCGACATCGATGATCGCCACCGACATGTTGCGGCCCATGGCAATGAGCTTGCCGCTGGAGTCGCGCACGACGTTGCGGTTGCGGATGCGGATCTCGCCCTCGAAGGTCGATTCCATGAACGAGGTGTCGACCACCTGCGCCGCACCACCGATGTGGAAGGTACGCATGGTGAGCTGGGTACCCGGTTCACCGATCGACTGAGCCGCGATGACGCCCACCGCTTCACCCATGTTGACGGGCGTGCCGCGTGCAAGGTCACGACCGTAGCACTTGGCGCAGACGCCGATCTTGGTGTCGCAAGTCAGCACCGAGCGGATCTTAACCGACTGGATGCCCGACTTCTCGACGAGGTCCACATCCGGCTCCTCGATGAGCTTGCCGTTCGGCACCAGAAGCTCACCGGTGGACGGATGGATGATGTCCTCCGCCGCCGTACGGCCAAGAATGCGGTGACCGAGGGTCGCCACGATCTGGCCGCTGTCGACGATCGCCTGCATGCTGAGGCCGCCGGTCGAACCGCAATCGACTTCCGAGATGATCGAGTCCTGGGCAACGTCGACGAGACGACGCGTCAGGTAACCCGAGTTCGCGGTCTTCAGAGCGGTGTCGGCCAGACCCTTACGGGCGCCGTGGGTGGAGTTGAAGTACTCCATCACCGACAGGCCTTCCTTGAAGTTCGAGATGATCGGGGTCTCGATGATCTCGCCCGACGGCTTGGCCATAAGGCCGCGCATGGCGGCGAGCTGACGCATCTGCTCGCGCGAACCACGGGCACCCGAGTGGCTCATCATGTAGATCGAGTTCATCTGGACCTGACGGCCGTTCTCGTCCTTCTTGACGGCCTGAATCGCGGCCATCATCTCGTCGGCAAGGCGCGCGGAGCACTTGCCCCAGGCGTCGACGACCTTGTTGTACTTCTCGCCTTGGGTGATCAGACCGTCGTTGTACTGCTGCTCGAATTCCTTCGTCAGCGAACGGGTCTCCTCGACGATATCCCACTTGTTCGGCGGGATGACCATGTCGTCCTTGCCGAAGGAGATGCCGGCGCGGCAGGCGTTAGTGAAGCCCAGCTGCATGATGCGGTCACAGAAGATGACCGATTCCTTCTGGCCGCAATGGCGGTAGACGGCGTCGATCATCGCCGAGACCTGCTTCTTCGTCATGAGCTGGTTGCACACGTCGAAGGGCACGTTGTGGTGCTTCGGCAGAAGCTGGCCGATGAGCATGCGGCCGGGGGTCGTCTCGTAGATCTTCGAGACCGGATTGCCTTCCTCGTCCACGGTCTTGAAGCGGCCGCGGATCTTGGTGTGCATGGTCACGACCTTGGCGTCGAGAGCGTGCTGCAGCTCGCCGATGTCGGAGAAGGCCATGCCCTCGCCCGGCTCGCCCTCGGCCATGATCGACAGGTAGTAGAGACCCAGAACGATGTCCTGCGACGGCACGATGATCGGCGCGCCGTTCGCCGGGTGCAGGATGTTGTTGGTCGACATCATCAGCACGCGGGCTTCAAGCTGCGCTTCGAGCGACAGCGGCACGTGGACAGCCATCTGGTCGCCGTCGAAGTCGGCATTGAAGGCCGAGCAGACGAGCGGGTGCAGCTGGATCGCCTTGCCCTCGATCAGCGTCGGCTCGAAGGCCTGGATACCGAGGCGGTGCAGCGTCGGGGCGCGGTTCAGCATCACCGGATGCTCGCGGATGACCTCGTCGAGAATATCCCAGACTTCCGGACGCTCCTTCTCCACGAGCTTCTTGGCCTGCTTCACCGTGGAGGAGAAGCCCTTGGCGTCGAGGCGCGAGTAGATGAAGGGCTTGAAGAGCTCAAGCGCCATCTTCTTCGGCAGGCCGCACTGGTGCAGCTTCAGCTCCGGGCCGACCACGATGACCGAACGGCCGGAGTAGTCGACGCGCTTGCCGAGCAGGTTCTGGCGGAAGCGGCCCTGCTTGCCCTTCAGCATGTCGCTGAGCGACTTCAGCGGACGCTTGTTGGCGCCGGTGATGACGCGGCCACGGCGGCCGTTGTCGAACAGCGCGTCAACGGACTCCTGAAGCATGCGCTTTTCGTTGCGGATGATGATATCCGGCGCGCGCAGCTCGATGAGGCGCTTCAGGCGGTTGTTGCGGTTGATGACGCGGCGGTAGAGATCGTTGAGGTCGGACGTCGCGAAGCGGCCGCCGTCCAGCGGGACGAGCGGGCGCAGATCCGGCGGGATGACCGGCACGACGCTCATGATCATCCATTCCGGCTTGTTGCCGGAGGCCATGAAGGCCTCGATGATCTTGACGCGCTTGGCAAGCTTCTTCGGCTTCAGTTCGGAGGTCGATTCAATGATCTCCTGGCGAAGCTGGTCGGCGAGCTTGGCAAGGTTCATCGACGAGAGGATCTCGCGGATCGCCTCGGCGCCGATGAAGGCGGTGAAGCTGTCCTCGCCATACTGGTCCTGCGCGGTGATGTACTCCTCCTCGCTGAGAAGCTGGTGCAGCTTCAGCGGGGTGAGGCCCGGCTCGGTGACGACATAGTTCTCGAAATAGAGAATGCGCTCAAGATCCTTGAGCGTCATGTCGAGCAGCAGGCCGATGCGCGAGGGCAGCGACTTCAGGAACCAGATGTGGGCGACGGGGGCGGCCAGTTCGATGTGGCCCATGCGCTCGCGGCGCACGCGCGACAGCGTGACTTCCACACCGCACTTTTCGCAGATGACGCCCTTGTACTTCATGCGCTTGTACTTGCCGCAAAGACATTCGTAGTCCTTGATCGGGCCGAAGATGCGCGCGCAGAAGAGACCGTCACGCTCCGGCTTGAACGTGCGGTAGTTGATGGTCTCGGGCTTCTTGATCTCGCCGTAGGACCACGAGAGGATCTTCTCGGGGCTCGCCAGCGAAATCTTGATCTGATCGAATGTCTGGACCGGAGCCTGCGGATTAAAAAGGTTCATGACCTCTTGGTTCATCGGCTCTCTCCTTCAAATCGGGCAAAAGGCCCGGCGCGATTTTCGCGCCGCGGCCCTTGCCACCGAATAAATCGAATGGGCGACCTAGATTGGGACGGGCGGATTACTCCGCCGCGTCCGCTGGCTGATCGGGCAGATCCTGGTTGCCCTGATCCTTGGTGCTGGTCAGCTCGACGTTGAGGCCCAGCGAGCGCATTTCCTTGACGAGCACGTTGAAGCTCTCCGGAATGCCGGCCTCGAAGGTGTCGTCGCCGCGCACGATGGCCTCGTAGACCTTGGTACGGCCCGCCACGTCGTCCGACTTGACGGTGAGCATCTCCTGCAGCGTGTAGGCCGCGCCGTAAGCCTCCAGCGCCCAGACCTCCATTTCGCCGAAGCGCTGACCGCCGAACTGGGCCTTGCCGCCGAGCGGCTGCTGGGTGACCAGCGAGTAAGGACCGATCGAACGGGCGTGGATCTTGTCGTCGACGAGGTGGTGCAGCTTCAGCATGTAGATGTAGCCGACAGTCACCTGACGATCGAAGGTCTCACCCGTGCGGCCGTCGTAGAGGGTCGACTGGCCGGAGTTCTTCAGGCCGGCCCGCTCAAGCATCTCGACAACGTCCGGCTCGCGGGCACCGTCGAAGACCGGCGTCGCGATGGACACGCCGCGCTTCAGCTCACCGGCCAGCGTGACGATCGACTCGTCATCGAACTCGCCGACCTTCTCCGTCTTCGGGCTGCCCTGGTAGAGGTCGACAACCTGGTTGCGCAGCTCGGCGATCTCGCCGGACTGCTGGTAAGCCTCCAGCATCTTGCCGATCTTCTTGCCCATGCCGGCGCAGGCCCAGCCGAGGTGCGTCTCCAGAATCTGGCCGACGTTCATGCGGCTCGGCACACCCAGCGGGTTGAGCACGATGTCGACGTGGGTGCCGTCCTCCAGGAAAGGCATGTCCTCCACGGGAACAATGCGCGAGACCACGCCCTTGTTGCCGTGACGGCCGGCCATCTTGTCGCCCGGCTGGATCTTGCGCTTCACCGCGACGAAGACCTTGACCATCTTCATCACGCCCGGAGGCAGCTCGTCACCGCGCTGCAGCTTCTCCACCTTGTCGATGAAGCGCTGTTCAAGACGCTTGCGGCTTTCGTCGTACTGCTTGCGCAGGGCCTCGATCTCGCTCATGAGCTGATCGTCGGCAACGGCGAACTGCCACCACTGCGAGCGCGGATACTCGGCGCGAATCTCGGCCGAAATGGCCGTGTCCTTGCGGAAGCCCTTCGGACCGGCAACGCCGGCCTTGCCTTCCAGCATCTCGGCAAGACGGCCGTAGATGTTGCGGTCGAGGATCGCCTGCTCGTCGTCGCGGTCCTTGGCGAGACGCTCGATCTCCTCGCGCTCGATCGCCATCGCGCGCTCGTCCTTCTCCACACCATGGCGGTTGAAGACGCGCACTTCGACGACCGTGCCGGCGACGCCCGGGGGCAGACGCAGCGAGGTGTCACGAACGTCGGAGGCCTTCTCGCCGAAGATGGCGCGCAGGAGCTTTTCTTCCGGCGTCATCGGGCTTTCGCCCTTCGGCGTGATCTTGCCGATCAGGATGTCACCCGGCTGCACTTCAGCGCCGATGTAGACGATGCCGGCTTCGTCGAGGTTCTTCAGCGCTTCTTCCGAGACGTTCGGAATGTCACGCGTGATTTCCTCCGGACCCAGCTTCGTGTCACGGGCCATCACCTCGAATTCCTCGATGTGGATCGAGGTGAAGACGTCGTCGGAGACGATCTTCTCGGAGAGGAGGATGGAGTCCTCGAAGTTGTAGCCGTTCCACGGCATGAACGCGACGAGCACGTTCCGGCCGAGCGCCAGATCGCCGAGATCGGTCGACGGACCGTCAGCGATGATGTCGCCCTTCTCCACCACGTCGCCGACACGCACCAGCGGACGCTGGTTGATGCAGGTGTCCTGGTTGGAGCGCTGGAACTTCATCAGGCGGTAGATGTCGACGCCGGACTTTGACGGATCGGCCTCGCGGGTCGCGCGGATGACGATACGGGTGGCGTCCACCTGATCGACGATACCGGCGCGGCGCGCACCGATGGCCGCGCCAGAGTCGCGAGCGACGATGGCTTCCATGCCGGTGCCGACGAAAGGCGCCTCGGCGCGAACGAGCGGCACCGCCTGGCGCTGCATGTTCGAGCCCATCAGAGCGCGGTTGGCGTCGTCGTTCTCAAGGAACGGGATGAGCGCCGCGGCGACCGAGACAAGCTGCTTCGGCGACACGTCCATGAGGTCGACGCGCTCGCGCGGGGTCTGCATGACCTCGCCGGCGTGACGACAGATCACGAACTCGTTGGCAAAGCCGTTGTTGTCGTCGAGCTCGGCGTTCGCCTGCGCCACCGTGTACTTGGCCTCTTCCATCGCCGAGAGGTAGACGACCTCGTCGGTGACGCGGCTGTCCACCACCTTGCGGTAGGGGCTCTCGATGAAGCCGTACTTGTTCACGCGGGCGAAGGTCGCCAGCGAGTTGATCAGACCGATGTTCGGGCCTTCCGGCGTCTCGATCGGGCAGATACGACCATAGTGCGTCGGATGCACGTCGCGGACTTCGAAGCCGGCGCGCTCGCGGGTCAGACCGCCCGGGCCAAGAGCCGAGAGACGACGCTTGTGCGTGATCTCAGAGAGCGGGTTGGTCTGGTCCATGAACTGCGAGAGCTGCGAAGACCCGAAGAACTCGCGCACGGCGGCAGCCGCCGGCTTGGCGTTGATCAGGTCCTGCGGCATGACCGTGTCGATGTCGACCGAGGACATGCGCTCCTTGATCGCGCGCTCCATGCGCAGGAGGCCGACGCGGTACTGGTTCTCCATCAGCTCGCCGACCGAGCGGACGCGGCGGTTGCCGAGATTGTCGATGTCGTCGATCTCGCCCTTGCCGTCACGCAGTTCGACCAGCGTCTGGATGACCGAAAGGATGTCCTCCTTGCGCAGGATGCGGACCGTGTCCTCGCACTTGAGATCAAGGCGCATGTTCATCTTGACGCGACCGACGGCCGACAGGTCGTAACGCTCGGCGTCGAAGAAGAGCGACTTGAACATCGCCTCGGCCGTGTCGATGGTCGGCGGCTCGCCCGGGCGCATGACCCGATAGATGTCGAAGAGGGCTTCCTCGCGGGTCTCGTTCTTGTCGGCGGCCAGCGTGTTGCGGATGTAGCCACCCGTGTTGACGTGGTCGATATCGAGGATGGAAAGTTCCTCGAAGCCGGCGTCGACGATCTGCTGCAGGATCTTCGGCGTGATTTCCTCGCCGGCCTCGACATAGATCTCGCCCGTCTGCAGGTTGACGAGATCCTCGCCAAGATACGAGCCTTCGAGATCCTCGTCGGTGAGCTTCAGCGCCTTGAGGCCCTTGTCGGCAAGCTGGCGTGCGGCGCGCGCGGTCAGCTTGCGGCCGGCTTCCAGCACGACTTCGCCGCTGTCGGCGTCGATCAGGTCGCCGGTGATCTTCATGCCCTTCATGCGCGCCGGATCATACGGCATGCGCCAGCCGTCCGCGCTGCGGGTGTAGGGGATCTTGTTGTAGAAGGTGTCGAGGATTTCCTCGCCGTCGAGACCGAGGGCGAAAAGGAGGCTCGTCACCGGGATCTTGCGGCGCCGGTCGATACGGGCGTGCACGATGTCCTTGGCATCAAACTCGATGTCGAGCCACGAACCACGATAGGGGATGATGCGCGCGGCAAAGAGGAGCTTGCCCGAGGAGTGGGTCTTGCCCTTGTCGTGATCGAAGAAGACGCCCGGCGAGCGGTGCATCTGCGAGACGATGACGCGCTCGGTGCCGTTGACGATGAAGGTGCCGTTGTCGGTCATGAGCGGCATGTCGCCCATGTAGACATCCTGCTCCTTGATGTCCTTGACGGACTTGGCGCCGGTATCCTCGTCGACATCGAACACGATCAGACGCAGCGTCACCTTGAGCGGCGCGGAGAAGGTCATGCCGCGCTGGCGGCACTCGTCGACGTCATACTTGGGCGCCTCGAACTCGTAACGCACGAACTCGAGGAAAGACGTACCGGCAAAATCCGAAATCGGGAACACCGACTTAAAAACGGACTGAAGCCCCTCATCGGGGCGCCCGCCTTCGGGTTCATCGATCAACAGGAACTGGTCGTAGGAGGCCTTCTGCACCTCGATGAGGTTTGGCATTTCTGCGACTTCACGGATATCGCCGAAGAATTTACGAATCCGCCTGCGGCCGTTGAACGTCTGGGCCATTTTCGCTCCTCGTCTCCACCGGATCGGCTGACCGAAACCCGAAGAGACCGATCACTGCTGTCGGTCTCTGTTCGGGCTTGGGACAACCACCCCGGCGGTTCACTTGACAATCCCTGGCGCGGCCTCTGTCCTGTCCGGTCGGCCGTCGCGTCGGCCACCCCGGCAGGTCCTTCTGCCGCTTTCTGCTTCCGTTCGGTCCGCCCGCCATGCGAACCGCCGGTCTGCAATGATCCGGATCAATGGCTCCGGAAGGCCAAACGGGCGGGGCGACCAAGCGCCCCGCCCGGTCGGATCACTTGACCTCGACCTTGGCGCCAGCCTCTTCAAGCTGCTTCTTGAACTTCTCGGCTTCGTCCTTGGACACGGCTTCCTTGACCGGCTTCGGAGCGCCCTCGACCAGGTCCTTGGCTTCCTTGAGGCCAAGACCCGTGATCGCACGGACTTCCTTGATGACGTTGATCTTCTTGTCGCCGGCGTCGGCGAGGATCACGTCGAACTCGGTCTTCTCTTCGGCAGCTTCGACCGGAGCGGCAGCGCCGCCAGCCGCAGCAACGGCCACCGGAGCCGCAGCCGAAACGCCCCACTTCTCTTCGAGCATCTTCGAGAGCTCAGCGGCCTCGAGGACGGTCAGGGCCGACAGATCGTCGACCAGCTTGGTAAGATCAGCCATTTTCATACTTCCTTGAATGTCGGTTCGAACCTGTTTTCACATGAGACGAGGAACGGCCTCACGCCGCTTCGTCCTTCTTGGCATAAGCCCCAAACACACGGGCAAGCTGGCCTGCCGGCGCCTGAACGACACCCGCGATACGGGTGGCCGGCGTCTGAATCATGCCAACCAGCTTCGCGCGCAGTTCGTCCAGCGACGGCAGTGTGGCAAGCGCCTTCACACCGTCGGGATTGAGGTTGGTCGCGCCCATCGCGCCGCCAAGGATCACGAACTTGTCGTTGGCCTTGGCGAAGTCCGAGGCGACCTTCGGCGCAGCAACGGGGTCCGCCGAGTAGGCGATCACCGTCGGACCAGTGAAGAGATCACTGATGTGCTCTGCGTCCGTGCCTTGAAGAGCAAGCTTGACGAGGCGGTTCTTCGCGACCTTGACCGAACCACCGGCTTCCTTCATCTGCACACGCAAGGTCTGCAGCTGGGAAACGGTGAGGCCTTGGTAATGGGCGACGACGACAACGCCGGTGTCCTTGAACACCCCGTTGAGCGTATCGACCAGTTCCCGCTTTTCCGCTCTATCCACGGCCTGTCTCCAGATTTGATCCCCGCCCGGCGATGAAGCCCGACGAGAACCGGTTGCCATTGCCACTCAAGGCAAACACACTCCGACCGTCCCGAAGGTGCGGACAGAGGGTATTCCCCCAAGCGACACACGCTCATCCTGTCCGCCTTCCTGCACGACATGCGAGCAAGGCAATGGCAAGAGGTCCGAGCCGACTTCCCATGGGTACGGCCAAGCCGGTCCCATCAAAAATCGGTCATCCTCCCGTCTCATGCAGGCCCTCGGTGAAAGCGCAAGCGCCTTGGCGCAACCGCTTCGAAGTGGCTTAAACCGGAAAATCCGGCACCTGCAGTCTCGGACAGGTTTTGGCCGCGCGGGGGAAGCGAACTTCCTCCGCCGGCCAGACATCCCTTCGCGAACGAAGGGAAACTCAACTGTCGACCGCCACATCGCCCCGAAGGGCATGGCGGCCAGAGCGGATCAGGCGTCCCGCTTCACGAAGCGCCCGATCCTCAATTCGCTGTCGCCGATCAGGCCGACGCGGCGATCGACGAGACGTCGACCTTCACGCCCGGGCCCATCGTCGAGGACACGGCCACGCGCTGGACATAGGTGCCCTTGGCACCCGTCGGCTTGGCCTTCTGCACGGCGTCGAGGAAAGCCCCGATGTTCTCGGCCAGAGCCTCGGCGGTGAAGGACACCTTGCCGACGCCGGCATGAACGATACCGGCCTTTTCGACGCGGAACTCGACCGCGCCGCCCTTGGCGTCCTTGACAGCCTGGGCAACGTCCATGGTCACCGTGCCGACCTTCGGGTTCGGCATCAGGCCGCGCGGGCCCAGCACCTTGCCGAGACGACCGACGAGCGGCATCAGATCCGGCGTCGCGATGCAACGGTCGAAGTTGATGTTGCCGCCCTGGATCTGCTCCAGCAGATCCTCGGCGCCCACGATGTCCGCTCCGGCGGCCTGAGCCTCCTCGGCCTTTGCACCACGCGCGAAGACGGCAACACGAACCGTACGGCCGGTGCCGTTCGGCAGGTTGCAGACGCCGCGGACCATCTGGTCGGCGTGACGCGGATCGACGCCGAGGTTGATCGCGACCTCGATGGTCTCGTCGAACTTGGCGGTGGAACGCTCCTTCAGCATGCCGATCGCGTCGGCAAGGCCGTAGAGCTTGTTGCGGTCGATGCCCTCGCGGGACTTGGCGATGCGCTTTGCAATCTTGGCCATGATCTTACCCCACCACTTCCAGGCCCATAGAGCGGGCGGAGCCTTCGACCATGCGGGCGGCAGCCTCGATGTCGCCGGCATTGAGATCGACGAGCTTCGACTGCGCGATCTCGAGCACCTGGGCGCGCGTGACCGAACCGGCCGACGCCTTGCCCGGCGTCTTGGAGCCGGAAGACAGGCCAGCGGCCTTCTTCAGGAAATAGCTCACCGGCGGGGTCTTCATCTTGAAGGCGAAGGTACGGTCCGCAAAGATCGTGATCAGAACCGGAATCGGCATACCCTTTTCCATGCTCTGCGACTGCGCGTTGAACGCCTTACAGAACTCCATGATGTTCAGACCGCGCTGACCGAGCGCGGGGCCGATCGGCGGCGACGGGGTCGCCGAACCGGCAGGTACCTGCAGCTTCAGGTATCCGGTAATCTTCTTCGCCATCTTTTAATGCTCCCATTGTGCCTCGGAGCGAAGGGCTCCTCGGCGAGAGGTCGTGGTCGGGTCACGGAGACGCCGGCGAAAGCGCCAGTCCGTCAACCTCCCACGGATGAACCGCCAGACATGATGCTGGCGGATGCCGGCAAGGGCCTCGGCCCCTGCCCCACCCAAAGAAGAGCAGAGCCCTTCCCGGGATTTCGGTAACGATCAGACCTTCTCGACCTGACCGAATTCCAGTTCGACGGGGGTTGCCCGCCCGAAGATCGACACGGCCACCTTGAGGCGGGCCCGCTCGTCGTCGACCTCCTCCACCAGACCGTTGAAGGAGGCGAAGGGACCGTCGGCGACACGCACCTGCTCGCCGATCTCGAAGGAGATGGACGGCTTCGGCCTGTCGACCCCCTCTTCGACCTGCTGCAGGATCTGCATGGCCTCGCGATCGGGAATCGGCACCGGACGATTGTCGGAGCCGAGGAAACCCGTCACCTTCGGCGTGTTCTTGATGAGGTGATAGGCCTCATCGGTCATTTCCATGTGCACGAGCACATAGCCGGGGAAGAACTTGCGCTCGGCGTCGACCTTGCGGCCACGGCGCACCTCGACCACCTTTTCCGTCGGAACCAGGATCTGGTCGAAATAGTCTTCCAGCCCACGCTGCGCCACCTGCTCGCGAATCGCGTCGGCGACCTTCTTCTCGAAGTTCGAATAGGCGTGGACGATGTACCAGCGCTTGGCCATATGTCAGATTTCCCTGAACCTTCTCAGACGACCATTAGCTGCCGATGGCGAGCAGAAGGCGAACCGCCTCAGCCAGAATCTGGTCCACAGCCAAGAAGAACAGGGCCGCGACAATCGCCATCACGAACACGGTCACCGTGGTGATCATGGTCTCGCGCCGGCTCGGCCAAGAGACTTTCAGGGTCTCGGAGCGAACCTGCTGCAGGAACGTGAAGGGATTGGATTTTGCCATCAATCTGCTCATGCCAGTCCGGCGCGCGGATTCGCGATCCGCACGCCGTGCTAAAGAAGCCGTTATTTATATCGCGCGATAGCCGTATGCAAGCCCCGACAGGACTTAATTTTTGGCAGGGGCAGCAGGGCTCGAACCTGCGACCTGCGGTTTTGGAGACCGCCGCTCTACCAACTGAGCTATACCCCTAACAACGGCCAAGGGCCGTACCGCGCACCACGTGCGGGACTGTCTCTATTGAGATTCAGATCCGAATTCAAGACCTTCCTTCGCGGATTCTTGACCGGCCGAACCGAGGTCCCGGCGCCGGGCCGCAGGCCTGCCATGCACAGACCGCGTTCCCGACAAAAGAAGGGGCGTTGCGCACGCCCCTTCCGATTCTCACACCGTCGCAATCAGCGACCGGTCATCACTCGATGATGGATGCGACGACGCCGGCGCCCACCGTACGGCCGCCCTCGCGGATCGCGAAGCGCAGCTTCTCTTCCATGGCGATCGGAACGATCAGCGAGACTTCCATCGCCACGTTGTCGCCCGGCATCACCATTTCCGTACCTTCCGGCAGCGTCACGATGCCCGTCACGTCCGTCGTGCGGAAGTAGAACTGCGGGCGGTAGTTGGTGAAGAACGGCGTATGACGGCCGCCTTCTTCCTTCGTCAGGATGTAGGCCTCGGCCTTGAACTTCGTGTGCGGGGTCACAGAACCCGGCTTGCAAAGAACCTGGCCGCGCTCGACGTCCTCGCGCTTGGTGCCGCGAAGCAGCGCGCCGATGTTGTCGCCAGCCTGCCCCGAGTCGAGCAGCTTGCGGAACATCTCGACGCCGGTGATCGTCGTCTTGACGGTCGGACGGATGCCGACGATCTCGACTTCCTCACCCACCTTGACGATGCCGCGCTCGACACGGCCGGTCACCACGGTGCCGCGACCCGAGATCGAGAACACGTCCTCGATCGGCATCAGGAAGGGCTGGTCGACCGGACGCTCCGGCTGCGGGATGTAGGCGTCGACCTGGGTCATCAGCTCCATGATCGCGTCTTCGCCGAGCTTGGCGTCGCCGTCTTCCAGGGCCACCAGGGCCGAACCCTTGACGATCGGAATGTCGTCGCCGGGGAAGTCGTAGGACGACAGCAGCTCGCGAACCTCGAGCTCGACGAGCTCAAGAAGCTCCTCGTCGTCGACCATGTCGCACTTGTTCAGGAACACCACGATCGCCGGAACGCCGACCTGACGGGCGAGCAGGATGTGCTCGCGGGTCTGCGGCATCGGGCCGTCGGCAGCCGAAACCACCAGGATCGCGCCGTCCATCTGCGCAGCGCCGGTGATCATGTTCTTCACATAGTCAGCGTGGCCGGGGCAGTCGACGTGAGCGTAGTGACGGTTGGCCGTCTCGTACTCAACATGCGCCGTCGAGATCGTGATGCCGCGCGCCTTCTCTTCCGGAGCCGCGTCGATCTGGTCATACGCCTTGAACGTCGCGCCGCCAGCCTTCGCCAACACCTTCGTGATCGCCGCCGTCAGAGACGTCTTGCCGTGGTCAACGTGCCCGATCGTCCCGATGTTGCAGTGCGGCTTCGTCCGCTCGAATTTTTCCTTAGCCATTGACGTCGCTCTTTCGTCTTTGCCTGTTGTTCTTCAGTGGTCTCAAAAACCGATCGCCGGATCTTGCAAACGGGACTTCATTCCAAAGTCCGGTCAGCAAGAGCCGGCGCTATCGCGACGCCTTATAGCGCCGCCACACAAATATTCCACCCCTGCCGAGAAGCAAGAGCGGACAAAAAATCAGAAACCGGGCGTTTGGGAAGAAATGGAGCGGGTGAAGGGAATCGAACCCTCGTATTCAGCTTGGAAGGCTGCTGCTCTACCATTGAGCTACACCCGCATACGCCGGCCGCTGATCAAGGATGGTGGAGGGGGTTGGATTCGAACCAACGTAGGCATAGCCAACGGATTTACAGTCCGTCCCCTTTAGCCACTCGGGCACCCCTCCAGTTTCCCATCGGCGACGACCAAGCGTCTGGATGGTCAACAAAATCCGACCGCCCTGCCGGGCCGCCGAATTTCGTGGCGCTTTATGGCGGCTCATATCCGGCCTGTCAACGCCCTTTTCGCGTTGATCGCAACTTCGCCATCAGGCGCTCAAATCGGGCGGCAGCACCTGAGGAAAACGTCAGGGCGACCGCATGTCGTCGGGCATATTTTTGCCCCGAGAAACCGTGCGTTCGCGCTGGCGGCAGCGCGGCCCGGGCGATATAAGCAGCGCCATGTCCAACGATACCAAGCCACACACCAGACGCCGCCCGGCGACGTCCTCCCCCTATCCGAAGCGCAAGAAGCGCGAGCGCGAGGCGGGGCACGTCCTCTATCTCTACGGCCTGCACACCGTGGAACTGGCGCTCAAGAACCCGCGCCGCAAGGCGATCCGGCTGCTTGCGACCCTCAATGCCGAGGCCCGTCTCAGGGAGCGGTTCCCGGACGGATTGCCGCTGGAGCCGGAAAACGCCTCGCCGCCGGCGCTCGACCGCCTGCTCGGCTCCGATGCGGTGCATCAGGGCGTGGCGCTGGAAGTGGAGCCCCTGCCCGCGCTGAAAACCCGCGATCTCGGCGACGCGCGGCTGGTGCTGGCGCTCGACCAGATCACCGATCCGCACAATGTCGGGGCGATTCTTCGCACGGCGACGGCGCTCGGTGTCGATGCGGTGATGACGACGGCCCGCCACAGTCCGGCCGAATCGGGCGTGCTGGCAAAGTCCGCTTCGGGCGCGCTCGACATGATGCCGATCATCGAGGTGCGCAACCTCGGCGATGCGCTGGAAGACGCAAAGGCCGAAGGCTTCCAGGTGGTGGGCCTCGACAGCGAGGGGCCGGAAAGCCTTGAGGAGACGGAGCTTCGCGCGCCGGTGCTTCTGGTGCTTGGCGCCGAGGGCAAGGGGCTGCGCCAGCGCACGCGCGAAATCTGCGACACGCTCGCCCGGCTCGACATGCCAGGCCCGATCAAGAGCCTCAACGTCTCCAACGCCTGCGCCCTCTCCCTTTATGTCGTGCGCCGGGCGATCGGCTGACGCTCGCGAGAGCGTCGTCAGTCGCCGCCAGCCGTCGCGGCGGTGTTGAAATCCGGCTCGGACAGCGTGTTCGGCAGCGTCACGCGACGATGGGGCGCCAGCGAGAAGACGGCCTGCTGCAGACGCGTCAGCAGCGTCTTGCGGTCGCGGATTGTCTGAAGCTCGGACCATGGCAGCACCGGCCCGACGACCGCCCTGATCGCGCCGCCGCGCATTCTCCAGAACTCGCCGACGAGCATGGCAAGGCGCAAGGTCAGCGAGAAGCGGCTGACCCAGTGGAAGAGCCGGCTGTTCTGCCCCTCGAACCAGACGGGGAGCACGTCGGCGCCAACGTCCTGCACCAGCTTGGCGCAGAAGATCTTCCACGTCAGGTCCTCGGCACGGCCGAAGACGCGTTCGGCGGTCGCAACGCCGCCTGCCGGAAAGATCACGATCGTGACGCCTTCGCGGGCGAGCCGTGTCGCCTCCTTGCGCGTTGCCAGATTGACCGCCGCCGCCTGCCGGTCCTCGCGAAAGGAAATCGGCAGCGAATAGGCCTCCATCTCTGGAATCTTGAGAAGGTCCTCGTGAATGAGGACCCGGAACGGGCGGCCTAGCTGCTCGGCAAGGGACAGAATGGCCGCGCCATCGCCGATGCCGAAGGGATGGTTGGCGATCATCACCAATGGCGCCCCGGGAGACATGGCAGGCGGCCAACACCCCCGGACATCAAGATCGATGCCCACGAGTTCGAGCATGCGAGCAAAGGCGCGCGAGGCGTCCGCCTGCGTCTCGTTGCGCCAGATGCCGTAGAGCCTCAGCAGCGGGCGCCGGCCGTTCATGGCCTCGATGACGCGGATGATCTTTCGCCGTGCCCAGGGATCGTCGGGATTGGCGTAGGAAATATCGCTCCCGGCAAGGGAATCCGTTTTGGTCTGCATGTCGTTCGCCCCGTCAAGATTCGGCAAATTACGACGGGGACATGACAATTAACTGACAGAGAAAGCTCTTTCGTTTCAGATGATTGCGGAGTTCATGACACCCGGCGCCGGCCATCTCGATGACGCCGGTGCGAAATTTGACAGGCGCGGCAGACGCCCGGCGAAACGCTGGCGGGCCGGAAAGACCGCTGCGGGCTTGAAATCGTCAGGGGCTGCGGCTATTGCGTTGGGCATTCGTCGGGCAGCTTTGAAGCCTTGCCCGCGGGCCGGCATAGCACAGCGGTAGTGCAGCGGTTTTGTAAACCGAAGGTCGGGAGTTCGATCCTCTCTGCCGGCACCATTTTCTCCGTTCATTCGATTGTCTCCATTCAATCGATCATGGCGCATCGACGCCACTCAGGCCGAGGCACGCCCTTGCATGCCGGCGTTGGTCCCGGCTTCGAACAATCGCCCATAGCCCTTGATGCAGGATGGCGGCAGACCGGCCGCCTCCAACGCGCCATAGAGCGCGGTCGCGATGCTGTCGTGGATCGAGACGTCGAGGCGCTCTTCCAGGTCGGCAACGAGCGGCGCACCGATAAGGTTGGTGCAGAGGATCGAGATAGCCTGAGGCCCGTCGGCGGCGACCGCCTCGATAGCCTCGGCGATGGTTTCGCGCGTCACGACACCAAAGCTGAAGTTGTCGCGGATGCCGAAATGGCGCTCGGCGATCACCTCGACACCCTCGCGGGCAAAGCCGGCGACGATCGCCTGCTGCACGTCGTCGGTATAGGGCGTGACCAGCCCGATGCGGGTCTCGGCCCGCGCCCGCAGGACATCGAAGAGCGAGAGGACCGATGTCGAGGCCGAAATGCCCGTCACCTCGGTGATCCGCTCGCAGAGCCTTCGGTCCGCGTCCAACCCGAGCCAGCCGGCGCTGGTGCCGTTCCAGGTGATGGCGTCGACCTTGGCATCGGCGAGGAGTTCGGCCGCCGCCAGCATCGGCCGGTCGTCGAACTGGCCAAGGGCCGCCGCATCGAGGCCGATCGCGGTGACGCGGAAGCGGGCGAAATGAACACTGATGTCGGGCACGCCGGCCAGCATCGCAGCCGTCACCGGCTCCAGCACGGTGTTGGACGACGGGGTGAGCATGCCAAGGCGGACCTGGCGCGACGAGGTTGCCCTGGGGGCGGAAACAGACGCTTCAGACATGGACGGGAGCCATCTTCATTTGGGGCTGGAACAGGCGCTCGAAAGCGGCGGCGGCCGAGATGACGATGCCGTCGCCGAGATGCGGGCCGACGATCTGGAGGCCGACAGGCCAGCGACCGTCGACATACCCGCAGGGCACGCTCGCCGCCGGCTGGCCGGTGAGGTTGAAGGGCGAGGTGAAGGGGCACCAGGCATCGGGGCCAACCGGAACGCCGGCGATTTCCTCCGGCCCCGTCCTGTCGGCCGCGAAGGGCAACAGCGGCAGCGTCGGGGTCAGAATCAGGTCCGTGCCGGCCATGACGCGTGCCATGGCATTGGCGAAGGCCTTGCGGACGGTGATGGCGTCCGTCGCCGCTTCCAGCGGCAGGCTCGTCTTGAGGAAGCCCTGCACCGCAGGCGTCAACTCCGCTTCTCGCCCGGCCGCGATACGGCGCATCCCGGTGAGATCCGTTTCCAAAGCGATGATCCGCTGGAAGGCTTCCTCCAGGTCGATCTCCGGCGGCCCGCTGACGGCAAGTTCAAGACCGTAGACCTCGGCAAAGCGCTCCACCGCCTCGGTGACGATTGCCTCGACGCGCGGGTCGATGGGCTGGTCACGCCAGCGCGGCCAATAGGTGACGCGAAGGCCGGGCATCAGGGGCGTTGCGACGGCCGCGTTGTAGTCGACATCTCCGGCGGGCAGCGACCAGCGGTCGCGCGGATCGGGCCCGGCGAGCACCGAGAGCATCAGCGCCATATCGGTGACGTTGCGCGCCATCGGCCCGATGTGTTCGATCGATTCCCAGCCGGAGACGCCAGGCAGCGTTTCGTCGCGGCACCCCGGCCAGACCGGCACGCGGCCCATCGACGCCTTGATGCCGGCAAGGCCGCAGAAGGCGGCAGGAATGCGGATCGAACCGCCGCCGTCGCTGCCGATCGCGAGCGGCACGACACCGGCGGCAAGCGCCGCGCCCGATCCGGCGCTGGAGCCGCCGGGCGTTCGCGCCAGATCCCACGGATTGCGGGTCACGGGAAAGAGCCTGTTGCAGCCGTGCGCACCGAAGCCGAATTCGGCGGCGTTGGTCTTGCCGAGAATGACGGCGCCTGCCGCACGCAGGCGCTCGACGACGATGTCATCGTCCTCGGGGATGAAATCGGCATAGAGCGCGGACCCGAAGGTCGTCCGCATGCCCTTCGTCATCACGAGGTCCTTGATGCCAACGGGAACGCCCGCCAGCGGTCCGGGACCCTCTCCGGTCGCGATCCTCGCATCCACGGCGGCAGCCTCGGCAAGCGCGCTTTCCGGCGCCAGCGTGGCGAAGGCATGGATCTCGGGCTCGAGTTTTTCGGCGGCGGTAAGCGCGGCTTTTGTCATGTCTACGGCGGTGACCTTGCCGGATTTGACGAGCGCGACGATGTCCGTTGCCGAGAGGTTGGAATAGTCGGAAGGGGTCATGGATTTTCTCGAAGAAGGGTCATTCGAAGATTGGGCATACCTGGTCCTCATTGCCGGTGCAGGGCGGAGATTCTGTCTCGGATCATCATCATCCGTTGTTTGTCGTCATTCCCGCGAAGGCGGGAACCCAGCGTTCCACGGGGACGAGGGGCAATATCTGTTTCTGGTTCCGACGCGCAGCGTTCAAACCTCGATCCTCCAGAAGTGTCGTCTCTGCCGACGGCTGGGTTCCCGCCTTCGCGGGAATGACGACAAACAACAGGGCCGACGGGAGAGGATAGGAAATCACTGATGTCACACCGTCGCCACGTCGCCGCCCGCCAGAAGCTGCGACAGAGCGGGCGGCAGGCCGGTGGAGGGTTTCGGAGCCGGACGACGGTAGGACCCCGCCCTCGCCTTTCCGGCGCCAAGACCGACGAGAAGTTCCGCCTGGCGTACCGCCGCCGCCGTGCCCTCGATAACCGGTACGGGAATGCGCGTCTTGACTGTCCCGGCGAGGCCCGCGAGCGGCGCACCGGCCAGCACGATCACGTCGGCGCCGTCTTCCTCCACCGCCTTGCAGGCAAGATCGACGAGAAGATCGGCCTTTTCCTCGGGCACGGAACCGATCGAACGGAAGGAACCGTCCAGCAACCGGATGCTCGCCAGCCGGTCGAGAAGCCCGTGGGCGGCGACGCATTCGCGGTACCAGGGTCCGAGCGCGGTGGCGAAGGAGACAATCGAAAATCGGTGGCCGAGCATGCAAGCGGTCAGCATCCCGGCTTCCGCAAGGCCGACGACGGGCACATCCATCAGTTCGCGCGCGCCGCCGAGACCCGGATCGCCGAAGGCGGCGATGATCGCAGCATCGAAAGTGCCGGACAGTTCCGCCAGCGCCTCCAGCACCATCGCCCCGCCGATCACGGCCTCGGCCCGGGTCGCGATATAGGGAACGCCTTTTGCCACGGTGAAGGGAATGATTTCCGTGTCGGGTGCTGCCGCCTTGCGCGCCACGGCCAGCATGCGCTCGGTGACATCGACGGACGTATTGGGATTGAGCAGCAAAAGGCGGGTCATGAGGCAATTCCGGGTGTGACAATGAGATGGCAGGCGGCGAGATGCGCCTCTCCCGCCGGGAGAAGCTCGGGCATTTTCCGGGTGCAGAGCGGCACTTCGACCGGGCAGCGGCCGGCAAAGCGGCAGGCGTTCGGATCGGGATCGATGGGGCTCGACGCCGTTCCCTCCAGCCTCTGGATCTTCTCGCCGCGCCGGGCCGGGTCCGGAATCGCGGCAATCAGCGCCTTGGTGTAGGGGTGCTGCGGATTGCGGAAGACCGCGTCCGCCGGGCCGCTTTCGACCACCTTGCCGAGATACATGACGACGATGCGGTCGCAGATCAGCCTCACGACGTTGAGGTCGTGGCTGACGAAGAGATAGCTCATGCCGAGCCGGTCCTTGAGGTCGCCAAGAAGCTTCAGGATCACCGACTGCACTGAGACGTCGAGCGCGGAGGTCGGCTCGTCGAGGATCAGGAGCTTGGGCCTAACCACGATTGCACGGGCGATGCCGACACGCGCCTTCTGGCCGCCCGAAAGCTGGTGCGGGTAGCGGTGCGCCAGCGCCCTTGGCAGGCCAACATCGTCGAGGGCCTCAAAGGCCAGTTCCTCTGCACGGGCGGCGCTGGTTGCCGGAAGCAGACGCCGGATGGGATCCATCACCGCCGCAAGCACCGTGAAGGCCGGATTGAGGCTTTCATTCGGGTCCTGAAAGACGATCTGGATCGCCGCCCGCTCCGGCGAGCGGGCAAAGCGGTGCTCGGGGATGGCGCCGATGTCGGTTCCGGCAAAGGCGAGCCTGCCGCCGGTCGGTGTCGTCAGGCGGGCGACGAGCCGGGCGAGCGTGGACTTGCCGCAGCCCGATTCCCCTACGAGGCCTACACTTTCGCCCTCGCCGATCGCAAGGCTGATGCCGTCAACCGCATGCAGACGGCTGCCCCGCCGGCCATGGCGGACGGGATAGAGCTTCGAGATCCTTTCGGCCTCAAGCAGCATGGGCGGCCTCCTCCGGGTGATGGCAGCGGACCGAATGCGCCGCGCCGACATCAAGAAGCGGCAGTGGACCGACGTCGCAATCGCTCTTGTGGTTCGGGCAACGGTCGCGGAAGCGGCAGGGAAAGAGCTCTCCGCGAAGGTCCGGCAGGTTGCCGGGGATCGCCGCGAGGTCTTCGAGGCTTTCGGCCGACTTCGGCGTCGCCGCGAACAGCCGCTTTGTGTAGGGGTGGCGGAGATCGGAAAAGAGCCGGCCGGTCGGCGCCGTCTCCACCACATGGCCCGCATGCATGACCATAACCCGGTCGCAGTATTCTCCGGCAAGCGAGAGGTCATGGGTGATGACGATTGCGCCCATGTCGCTCTCGTCGACGAGCGCGCGGATGAGGTCCATGACGATCGCCTGGGTGGTGACATCGAGGCCGGTCGTCGGCTCGTCGGCAATCAGCAATCCCGGCGAACAGGCGAGCGCCATGGCGATCATGACGCGCTGGCACATGCCGCCCGACAATTCGAAGGGATAGGCGTGATAGCGGCGTTCCGGGTCCGGGATGCGGACATGGGCCAGCGCCTCGATTGCCCTCGCCCTTGCCTCGCGGCGCGGCACCGGACCGTGGCGGACGAGCACGTCCTCGATCTGGTGCCCGACCTTCTTGATCGGGTTTAGCGCCGTGCGCGGGCTCTGGAAGATCATCGAGATCTCCCGTCCCCTGAGGCTGTCGACGCCGCTGCCGAGGAGATCGATGCCGCCATAAGTCATCGTGCCCGAGCGGATATCGGCGGCGGCATCAAGCAGCCCCATGACGGCGTAGGAGAGCACCGACTTGCCGGAGCCGCTCTCGCCGACGATGCCGAGAATCTCGCCCTTGCCGACGGAGAAGGAGACGTCTTCCAGCGCCTTCACGCGGCCGTGGCGCGTCTTGAAATCGAGGGTCAGGCCCTCGACGGAAAGGAGTGGCGGTCTCATGTCCGTCCTTTCGGGTCGGCCAGGTCGCGAAGCCCGTCGCCGATGAGGTTGAAGCAGAAGACAGCGGTGACGAGGGCGGCGCCGGGGAAGACAAACGTCCACCACTCGCCGGAGAAGATGTAGGAGGCGCCCTCGGACACCATGATCCCCCACTCCGGGGTCGGCGGGCGAACGCCGAGGCCGATGAAGCTGAGGCCGGCCGCGTTGAGGATCGCCCAGCCGAGATTGAGCGAGGCCTGCACCATCATGGTCGGCAGGATGTTCGGCACGATGTGGACGAAGAGCGTGCGCCAGCGCCCGTTGCCGCCGGTGCGGGCCGCCTCGACGAAGGCGAGTTCTCTGCGCACGTTCACCTCCGCCCGGGCGAAGCGCGCATAGAAGGGCAGATTGATGATCGCGGTTGCCAGCACGATGTTGGTGACGTTGTTACCCAGCGCCGCGACGATGCCCATGGCGAGCACGAAGAGCGGAAAGGCCATGATGGTGTCCATCAGCCGCTCGATGGCCAGATCGACATAGCCGCCGATCATGCCGGCAAGCGAGCCGAGCATCGTGCCGACGAAGAAGGCGAGCGCCACGGCACCGGCGGCCATGCCGAGGTCCAGGCCCGTCGCGACCAGCACGCGCGAGAGAATGTCCCGTCCGAGCGCGTCGGTGCCGAAGGGATGGGCGGCGGACGGCGGCACGAGGCTGGCCGTCGCGTCCGTCATCAGCGGATCATAGGGCGCCACATAGGGGCCGATGATCCCGATCACGACAAAGAGGAGAAAGAGGACGCCAGCAAAGAGCGTCACCTTGTTTTCGAACAGCGCGTGGCGGACATCCTTGAGGGCCCGGCGCCAGCGCGAGGCGGGCGGAGCGGCATCAACCGTCATAGCGGACCCTCGGATCGATGGCCGTCGCGACGAGGTCGACGGCAAGGTTGAGGAGGACGTAGAGGATCGCCATCACGAGGACGAAGCCCTGCACGGCGGCATAGTCGGAGGCGATCACGGCGTTGACGGCATAGGCGCCGATCCCCGGCCAGGCGAAGACCTGCTCCACCAGCACGTTGGCACCGAGGAGGAAGGAAAAGACCATGCCGAGCACGTTAACGATGGGCAGCATGGCGTTGCGCAGCGCATAGCCGATCAGGATGCGCGGCTTCGACAGGCCCATGGCGCGGGCGGTGCGGCAAAAGTCGCTCGAAAGCGCCGCCAGCATCGAGGCCCGCGTGATCCGGGCAATCGGGGCCAGCGCGAAGAGGCCGAGTGAGATGGCCGGCAGGACGATCTGCGACAGCGCGCCCCGGAAGGCCTCCAGGTCGCCAGCGATCAGCGTGTCGACGAGATAGAAGCCGGTGACCGGATCGGGTGCGGAAAAATAGATTTCGTCGAGGCGGCCGAGCGGCTGCGGCGCCCAGTCGAGCTTGTAATAGAAGATGAAGACCAGCACGAGCGCGACGAAGAAGGTCGGAAAGGCCGCCCCCACCGTGACGATGATGCGGCAGAGATGGTCGGCGAGCGAACCCTGCTTCACCGCTGCCAGCAGCCCCAGCGGCAAGCCGATGGCGAGCGCGAAGATCAGCGCGGCGGTGGTCAGTTCCATGGAGGCCGGCAGCCGGGTGGCAAGGTCGTTGAGAACCGGCTGACCGCTCGACAGCGACGTGCCGAGATCTCCCTCCGCGATCTTCTCGACATAGTCCACGAACTGGAAGACGAGCGGCTTGTCGAGGCCGAGACGGGAGCGAATGTCGGCGATGCTCTCGGGCGTCGCCGAGGAGCCGGCATAATAGGCGGCCGGATCGCCGGGCAAGGCGCGGGCAAGCAGGAAGGTGACAATCACCACGCCCACGATGCTCGGCAGGGCGGAGACGATCCGCCGTCCTATGACGAGAAGGGTCTTCATCGGATTTCCCGTTCGGTCCAGATCCGCCGTGTTCGTCATGGTCCGCGAAGGCGGACCATCCACGTCGACATGCAAGAGGATTGTCGTTGCCTGCTCTTGCAGGCTGGACAGTCGGTATGCGCCGGGCGTCGAAACACTTTGCTTTCGTGGATGGTCCGCCTTCGCGGACCATGCCCGCAGTTCAAGCAACGTTGTTCAAAGCCGATCTCAAGTGCCCCTCCCCCAATGCGGGGAGAGGGACTTTCGCAAGCGTCCCGGACGATGAAGTCAGGACGCGGACTGTGCGCATCACTCCTTGGAGATGTAGCGGTAGTCGACGTGGGTGTGGAACCAGTAGCGGTAGCCCTTCACGTTCTTCTGCATGGCGACATCGGAGAAGAGATGGGCGACGGGCGCACGCGGCACGTCGGTCATCACGATCTCGTTCATCTTGGAGATGATGGCGTCATACTTCGTCTTGTCGGACTCGAAGCGAGCCTTGGCGATGAGGTCATCGAGTTCCGGGTTGACGTAGTTGGAGGTGTTGAAGACGGAGTTGTTCTTGCCGTCATAGGTCCAGAAGAAGAAATATTCCGGATAGTCGAGCCAGCCGTAGAAGTAGTTGATGTCCATGGGCATGGACTTCGATCCCATCTTGGCGAACCAGTCGGAGCCCGGCACCTTGTTGAGCGTGACCTCGATGCCGATCTTCTTCAGCTGCTCCTGAATGAGAAGCGCCATCGGCTCCTGCACCGTCGCCTGGCTCATGTCGTAATAGAGGTCGGTCTTGAAGCCCTTCTCCAGACCCGCTTCCTTGAGCAGGGCCTTGGCCTTGTCGAGGTCGGTGTTGTAGGGCGAGGCGACCGGCCACTTCGGCGCATAGGGCACTTCCGGATCGGCGCCATAGAGCGGCTCGGCGCGGTGGTAAAGCGCCTGGGACATGATGGCGTCATAGGGCAGCGCATAGGCGACGGCCTCGCGCACCAGCTTGTTGTCGAAGGGCGCCATCGTGACGTTCATGTCGACGTGGAACGTCTCGTTCTGCATCAGGGTGCCGACGACGTTGACCTTGCCGCCCTCGGCGAGCTCCGCGTAGTCCTTCGGCGGCAGGCCGATCGAGATGTCGACGTCGCCCTTCTCCAGAAGCGCGCGGCGCGTGCCGGGCGACGCGATCTGACGATAGACCACTTTCTTCAGCGCGGGCTTGTCGCCGGACTTCCAGTCGTCGAAGCGGTCGAAGACGATCTGGTCGCCCGCCTTCCAGCTCGTCACCTCGAATGGGCCGCCGCCGGCGTCGTGATCGCGCGTCCACTCCAGCGCCCACGGGTCGTCGGTCGTGGCATGCTTCAGGGCCAGCGTCTTGTTGACGATGTTCGGCACCGGCACGGCCAGATCCGGCAGGGCGAGCTTGTTCGGCTCGGGCAGCGTGATCTTGAAGGTGTATTTGTCGACGACCGAGAACTGATCGGGATCGGTGAAGGAGCCGGCGGCCATCTGGATTGCCGGGAAGCCGCCCGCCGCGATCGCGCGGTCGAAGGACCACTTGACGTCCTCGGCCGTCACCGGCGTGCCGTCGTGGAAGGTCGCATCCTCACGCAGGTGGAAGATCAGGGTCTTCTTGTCGTCGGAGATTTCCCAGCTCGTGGCGAGCTCCGGCTGGATGTTCTCGTAGTCGTAGATCATCTTGCCGTCGGGCAGCGTCTTGAAGCCGTGGGTGACGAGACGGTCGTAGATCTGCCAGGCAACCATCTGGCTGTATTCGCTGGCGGCCGGCGTCATCGGGTCGAGCGAGTTGGGGCCGTGCTCACCGACCTCGACCAGCACATCCTTCGGCGGCTGGGCGCTCGCGGGCGCAAGCCCGGCGGCAAGGGCAATCAGGGACACCGCGGCAACGGCGCCGAGGCGGGCAGAACGGCCTTCACACAGGAAGGTCGCGAGGGGCTTCATCATGGCGTCTCTCCGTCTTGGAACTCTTGAGCCTGCTCGGCAAGCTTCACACCTCCCCTCGCAAACCATATGCCATATATTTATCTATTGATTTTATTATATATTTTTGTATATTGCATTATATATCAATAATCTAGAATGCCTTATCATTCATCGAATGCATTCGCTTTGGGCACGAAAGCGGTTAGAATGACGTCAGCTCACGACCTCGATTCGGAGATGGATTGCTATCGAACAGATGCTCTTGAGCGCCGAAGTTAGCCCGGTCGAAAGACCCGTCCGGCACGGCGTGGATGGTGTTTGGAGTTGTCGGCCATTGACGTGCATCTGCTTGGCAATGGCACTTGAATCGTCGATTGGATAGAAAGGGCCGACGGCCCGGATTGGGAGACATCAATGGACGCGGACGCAGGTGACATCGATGCCGAGGGAACGGCCCCTGCCCGCAGCCGTGCCTTCCGCCGCGAGGCCCTGCACGAGCAGGTCGTCGACCGCCTGCGCCAGATGGTGCTGAAGGGCGATTTCGATCCCGGCGAGCGCCTCAACGAACTGGCGATCGCCGAGGCGCTGAATGTCTCGCGCACGCCGCTGCGCGAAGCGATCAAGCTGCTGGCCTCCGAGGGGCTGCTGGAACTCTTGCCCGGCCGGGGTGCCCGTGTCCGCCGATTCAGCCCGGCCGAGATCCGCGATCTCTTCGAAGTGATCGCCGCGCTGGAACGACATGCCGCCGAATGCGCGGTCGCCGGCATGAAGGACAACATGCGCGCCGAGCTACAGCGCCTCCATGACAAGATGGTCGCCGCGCACGCCGCTCACGACCGTCGTGCCTATTTCCAGGCCAACCAGAAGATCCACGCGACAATCGTCGCGGAATCGAAAAGTCCCGAACTCATCGCGCTGCATGCGAACCTCACCAAGAAGGCGCGCCACGACCGCCATGCCACTCTTTTGTCCGAAGAGCGCTGGGACGAGTCGATGCAGGAGCACGCGGCCTTCAACGAGGCGGTGCAGGCGGGCGATGCGGAGCGCGCCGGACGCCTGATGCTGGACCATGTGCGCCTGACGGGCGAGGCGCTGGCGGACATCATCCGCCGCGTCAGTTGACAAGCAGGAAAGCGAGGCCGTCAGGCCCATGATCGACATTGCCACGAAGAAGGCCTCCGGGCTCGCGATCAACCGGCGCTCGCTCTACGACCCGGTCGCCGAGCACCTGCGCGAGATGATCATCAAGGGCGAACTGACACCCGGCGCGCGCGTTCCCGTGACGGAGCTTGCCGCCGATTTCGGCGTCTCCCAGACGCCGATGCGCGAGGCGCTGAAGGTTCTGGCCGAGGAACAACTCGTCGAACTCCTGCCCAACCGCGGAGCCCGCGTCCTGCCCTATACGGCGCGGGAGGCGGCGGACCTCTTCCAGGTGATCGCGAGCCTCGAAAGCCTTGCGGCCGAAATCGCCACGACCCGCCTTTCGAAGGCGGATCTGGACGCACTGGAAGAAATGCACGAGCGCATGCGCGGCCACTACGAGAGCGGCGACAAGGAGCCCTATTTCGACATCAACAGCCGCATCCACGACCGGATCATGCGCCTTTCCGGCAACGAGGCGCTGATCGCCACCCACGGCAAGCTGATCGTCCGGGCAACGCGCGGCCGCTATATGGCGATCGTCGACCCGGAGCGCTGGGCCGAGGCGATGGACGAGCACGAGCAGTTGATGACGGCGCTGCGAGACCGCGACGCTGCGGCGGCCGCAGCCATCTGGCGGCTGCATCTCAGGCACACCGGCGATTCCGTCTGCGCGATCCTCGCCGGCGCGTGAGCCAATGCTACCTGACCGGACGGCGCAACGCCGCTCCTGCCCTCTTTCATTAGCGATGACTGAAATGTGAGTGGCAGATGGCCAGCGGATGCCTTAAGGCTCGGCTATGTCCACCAAAGCACGTCGTACTCAATCGGATTCATGCGACATGCTTCAAGCTTCTGTTTCGCCGCATGTTGTTGACCGAAAACCGGAGACCACTTTTCGGAACACGCTTTAGGAAAGCCGAATATGAGAATGATCGTCGCCGCGCTTGCGGCTCTTGTCGCAGCCGTCGCCGTGCCTGTCGCCGCCCTCGCCCAGGACGCGGGCAACGTGACCCTGTCGCAAGAGGCGGTTTTCTTCGATCCTGCGGCGCCGGTGCTCGGCAATCCTGAGGGCGACGTGACGATCGTCGAATTCTTCGACTACCAGTGCCCCTACTGCAAGAAGATGCACCCCGACCTGATGGACGTCGTGAAGACGGACGGCAATGTCCGCCTCGTCATGAAGGACTGGCCGATCTTCGGTCCGGCCTCGGAATATGCCGCGCGCATGGCCGTCGCCGCCAGCTATCAGGACGCCTACGGCAAGGCCAACGACGCGCTGATGGCCGAGAAGGGCAAGCTGACCGATGACGCCGTCGACCGCATTCTCGGCGACGCGGGGATCGATGTCGACAGGGCGCGCAAGGACCTGAAGGCCAACAAGACCGCGATCGAGGCCCTGCTTTCCCGCAACGACCAGCAGGCCACCGCGTTCAACTTCCCCGGAACGCCGGGTCTCGTGGTCGAGCGCTTCATCTTCTGGGGCACCCTCGACCGCACGGGCCTGCTGCAGGCGATCAGCGACGCACGGAAGGCCCAGGCGGCGAAGAAATAGTCTTGTCTATCGCCGTCTTTGGGGGCAATCGCGGCCGACCGGCGACTAGGCGATATCGGCTGGGTCAGGCCACTACAGCATCCACGGCTTGAAAAGCGCCCTCCGGTCGATGATCCGGCCGGAGACCATGAAGATGCCGTCGCCGGTATAGTGCAGCGTTTCGGGATGCTCTGGCGTCTCGGCGACGTGCGCCTGCACGATCTCGAAGATGAAGAAGTTGTAGCTGTCGACAAGCGCGTCCTCGCGCAGGCGGCACTCGAAATTCGCGTGGCACTCGCCGATAAGGGGTGCGTCCACCTTCAACGCCGGTTCCGCGGTCAGTCCGAATTCGGAAAATTTGTCGATTTCGGCGCCGGTCGTGTTGCCGATGCCGACCACCGTGTCCGTCAGGGCCGTCGTCGGCAGGTTGATGACGCATTCCCGGCTCTGGCGGATCATCCGGAAGCTGTGGTTGCCGGCGGAAATCATCAGGCCGACAAGCGAGGGCGAGAATTCCAGCACCGTATGCCAGCCGCAGGTCATGATATTGGCCTGTCCCTGCCATTTCGACGAGACCAGCACGACCGGCCCCGGCTCCAGATAGCGCCGCGCCTTGCCGACAGGGAAATCCTGCTTCGATGGCTTTTGCATCGTGTCGAACCTTCGCCTTGCCGTTTTCGGACCGGTTCAGCGACGGGCGGCCGCCGCTGACGACATCCATTCTACTGCAACGCAGCAATGCTTCCGCACTTTTCGTCGGAACGCTGTCGGTCGTTGCCGACTCTTCATCGTGGAACAGTTCAGGAAAGGCTTGCCAGACCCTTGAGCTGGCACAATATGTTAATGGTAAGACAATGAATGCTGCATGGGCGAAGGGAGCGATAACCATGGCTATCAGCGCACCCCAAATGAGAGCCGCTCGCGGGCTCTTGAACTGGAGCGTCGAAGATCTGGCTTCTCGCTCGCGTGTCGAGATCACTCAGATCTCGGCCTTTGAGGCAACGGGCGATTATCCCGGCACGGAGATCATGGCCAGCCTGCGCTCGACGCTCGAATCGGCCGGCGTTGCTTTCATCGATTCCGACCAGCTTGGATCGGGCGTGCGCTTCCTGCAGCCGGCGGGCGTCGCCGATGTGGGTTTGCGCCCGGATCAACTCAACTCGTCCAACGACGGCTAGGGCGCCTCCCCTTCGATCGACGCGCCAGGCGGTGGCAAGCCTCGGCATTCGGCAGCAGCCGGAATGCGGATCGCTTGGAAGCCAGCGCCGGGGTCGCATCGGCCCTGACCGGCCAACCGTTGGTTCTTCATGCCGACAGCCGGCAAATCTCGCATGGACGTTCCGGCACCAAACAGGTTCGCCCCGCGGATCCCAAGGATCTCAACGGGGCGGACAATGATTTGATTGTGGTTCTGGCCAGAGGACGTTCGACAGATCGCGCCTGGCTCATGTTACCAGGAACCAAGCGTGCCCCGTCCGACGGTCACTTCTTCTTTTTCTGCGCATTGATGGTTGCGACAAAGCTCTGTCCCGTTGCGTTTTTCTCGGCCGCCGAGACGACTGGCTTGACTGCCTTGGGCTTGCGCACTTCCCGATTGCCCCGATTTTGACCCTTGGCCATGACGGCCTCCTGATTTGAATTCATGCTGCGGATATCCGCGGCATGTCGACAGGTCTCCGCAAAACGTCAGATGCAGAGCCTCCAAGTAGAATCTTCCCAATCGAACGATTGATCGGCACCGGGCCGATCATCGACCGTTCAATTGAGAGACCTGCAGTTCTTCCTGTTCAGGACATAAACTTCCTGACTTCCGAACACATAGACCTTGCGGGCCGCCTCGTGGATCACGTCGATGCCTGCATCGAAGGCCGCGAGATAATCGCTCTCACACCCTGCCTTCGGAAAAAGTTCGGCCGACACATAGAACGGGATCTCGAACATGCCGTCATGGCCGACGAACCCGATCCGCTTACCGGAGGCGTCGAAGCTCCGGCTGGGATTTATGAAATTCAATGCCATGGCAGAACCTCGAAAGTCATGCGCCGATGATCCTGTCGGTCATCCGCGCGGGGGTGGACTGAACAGAGAGGCATATCGGCTGCCTCTCGATGACAGTTCGGATGAGTGACGCCGTCAGTTCCAGATGCTGACGTCGCCGGTCTTGTCCGGAACGCGCTTCAGGCGGCTGTGAAACTCGCGGCGCAGACGGTGATGGGTCTCGCTCTGGATGACGTAACTCGGATCGCTGCTTTCCAGGTCGGAACGTTGAACGATCTTGTAGACGCCACCGCCATCAACGACGGACCGTGGAGCTGACAGGCTTACACCGTCACCGATATTGTAAGGGTTCTTCATTTTCTTTTCTTATCCAGTTCAGTAGCCAATTTTTCGATTGGCGTTATTCTTGATTTTCGCCTGACTTTTTCAGTTGTTTCCGGCAATGCACGGAGACGTTTGCTGTGATTTGAAACAGCAAGTCAGTAAAATCGATGATCATATGGCTCCCTGGCCACTGGCGCCCGACTTGCGGGCCGCACTTTCCCTCTTTCCCTCGCGCGCGGGCTGCTTTGAGCGCCCATGCGCTTGCGGGAGGACCCAGTTTTCGGAAACCGGAGGCAACGGTCCAACGACATCCACATGCGCCAGGCAACCGGTCACGCCTTGCGTCTTGTCGGAGACGGTCAGTTCCAGTCGGCGGCCGTCATCGGTCATGAGCCCAATATTCTTGGCACCGAAAACCTGTCCGACATCGCTCTCCTGCAGATGGATTTCTCCATTGCTGATGATGCCAACATTCACCTGGAAAAAGCTGTCGAAATCATAGGATACCCGCGCGATGTCCTTGCCGCTGGATATCAGGCATCCCGTTCCGGAAAATCCACCAAGGTATTGCATCGCCGGTACTCCTGTCATTTCCCTGCCGGTTCCGGCCTCAAGTCGCCAGAGCGTGACCGTCGGCCTCAAGGGCAGCTTCGAGTTCATCGGATTCCAGCAGCAATACCTGCCGGGACAGTCCCTGCACGTTGATGGCCGGAATGTGCAACATCGTGGCCGCGCGCCGATACGCCAGGAACGTCAGCCCCAGAATTTCTTCCTCGTCGATCACGAGACGATAGGTTCCGGCTGGATGCGCCATCAGGTCCGCGGTCAGAACAAAAGGATGCTTGAACGTGATCGTTGTCTCAGTCGTTCGAGTGCTCATGGTAGGGGCTTCCCCTGCCGTTCGATGACGTCAGACCAGCGTGGATTTGGGAAGGCTCCACGACACGCCTTGCATTGGCACAGGCCAAATCCTCGGTGCATCGACACCGAGTCCGCCATCTCAAATGACGATTTCGTATTTATGAGAAACAGCGCAAAGGCGGCTTCGCGAGACGAATTTCCGCCTATTAGTTTTGAAGTCTACCATAATATTTAGTTATGACTTCAAATATTTCAAGTTTTGCGGAGTTTTTATTTTTGATCCGCCGACATTCGGGTCTTCTCAGGAAAAAACAATTTGCCGTGGCGAGATTGATTTGCCGGCCAGCCGCTCATTGCCCCTGACGTGGATCGAGGGTCGGCTACGCCAACATTCCCGGAGGCGCATCACCCCTCCTCTGTGGGCGAAACCGTGACGCGGACATCCATGGCAGAAAAGTCATCAGGCGCGCCGAGGTAGCCTCCGGCGACCGGCATGATCTGCTGGTTGTTGCGGGCGACCGCAACCGGGATCAGGCCTGCGCCTCCGAACCGCCGGTTGGTCGGGTCAAACGCGATCCATCCAGCGCGCGGCAGATAGATCTCCGCCCAGGCATGGGTCGAGCCGTGATTGCTGGCCGGCATATCCGGATCGAACACGTAACCCGATACAGCCCGCGCGCCGAAGCCGAGATGGCGAACGGCTTCAATGAGCAGTGCCGCGATATCCCGGCAGGAGCCGCTCGCAAGCTGCAGTGTCTGCAAAGGGTCCTGCGTCCCCTCCTCGTCGCGGGCGCGGTAGGCGACGGCGCTCAGCATGCCTGCGTTGATGTCCTTGAGCAGCGAAAGCGTATCCGTCGAACGGCCACGCACGAAGCCGCGCGCCCAATCATGCAGCTGCCCCGCAGGGTCGCCATGTTCGGGAACGCGCAAGGCGCCAAGGTCGATCACATCGTCTGGCGAAAAATCAAAAGGGAACGTCTGCGCTTCCGGGGCGATCTGGAACACCGGCCAGGCATCGGCCAACTGATCGACGGCAACCGTGCTGGTGATGACCAGTTCGCTCGTCGGCTCGCTGAAGGTGGCGACTGCAATCAGGTTGCCGAAGACATCCTGCACCCAGTCGAGCTGTGCCGTCGGGGAACAGGCGAGCGTGGAAGCCAGGACGACGACGTTGTGGCTGCCGCGCGGCAACAACAGCATGCGATGCGGCAGGAGCTGCACCGGCCGATTGTAGCGATAGCGCGTGGTGTGGTGGATCGTAAGCTTCATTTGCCGCATCCTCGGAGGGTCGTCGATTGAGCCGGCGCCAGCTGTCCCCCAACATGGCAACCAGCGACGCAAACGACCTGCAAGAATGCCTCCAGGCGCCGCAGCGCCGGGCGGAGCATGCCCATCGATGAATCGAGGACCCGCTCTGGCAAAACCGCCACCTATTCGATGACGATGCTGGGCGCGGCGCGGCGGCCGGACTCGGCCGGATTTTCCAGTTCTTCCCAGACCTTCGTGGCGATCTGCGAAAAGATCTTCGCATGCGGTCCCGCCGGTTCGGCGACGGCGACCGGGCGGCCGGCGTCGGAATTCTCCCGGATGGAGATATGCAGCGGAACCTCACCGAGGAAGGGCGCGCCGAGGCGCTCGGCTTCCTTGCGCGCACCGCCGTGGCCGAAGATGTCGTGGCGGCCGCCGCAGTCCGGGCAGATGAAATAGCTCATGTTCTCGATGATGCCGAGGATCGGCACTTCCACCTTGCGGAACATGGCGATGCCCTTCTTGGCATCGAGCAGCGCCAGATCCTGCGGTGTCGAGACGATCACCGAACCGCTGAGCGGCACCTGCTGGGCCATGGTGAGCTGCGCGTCGCCCGTACCGGGCGGCATGTCGACGATGAGGATGTCGAGATTGCCCCAGGCCACCTCGCGCAGGAGCTGGCTGAGCGCGGACATGACCATCGGCCCGCGCCAGATCATCGGCGTGTCCTCGTCGACGAGGAAGCCGATCGACATCGCCTTCAGGCCAAAGGCCTCCTTCGGCTTCATCATCCGCTCGCCAACGAGTTCGGGCTTGCCGGACAGGCCGAGAAGACGCGGCAGCGAGGGTCCGTAGACGTCGGCATCGAGAATGCCGACCGAAAGGCCGAGCGACTTGAGCCCCATGGCGAGGTTGACCGCCGTCGTCGACTTGCCGACGCCACCCTTGCCGGAGGCAACCGCGACGATATGCTTGACGCCCGGAACGGCCGGCTTTTGCTGGGCAGCCGGCGCGCGATGGGAATGGCCGTTGCCGCCGGCCGGTGCAGGACGCGGAGGCGGCGCACTCGATGCGGCGCCCGGCTTGCGCTCGGCGGTCAGCATCACGGTTGCCTTTTCCACGCTCGGGATGGCGCGCACGACGGCCTCGGCCTTTTCCCTCAGCGGCTCAAGCTCGCGGGCGCGTTCGGCCGGCACGGTCAAGGAAAACATCACCTTGCCGCCGGTGATGAAGATGTCGGACACCATTCCCAGCGACACGATATCGCCGCTGCCATCGGGTCCCGCGACGGTCTTCAAATGCGACAGAACATCGTCCTTGCTGATCTCGGCCATGGCTTTCTCCGACTTGAACTCGACTCTTGCCGACGACATAAGCAGCTTTTGCCCTCGCGCCAAGACCGGATTCGACAATTCGCCGCTTCGGACTCATTGCCGCAGCCGATGCGGGACGTTTTGTCCAATTTCCCGGCGAAAGCGTCGTTTTTTGATTTAGATCAATGCTTTGCCCCACAATCCAGTCAAGGCGACCATCGCTCCACTCTGCAATTCTTCAAGAGAAGGAATTGCGTTGATCGGTGAGCGCGATATGGTCTCGACGCATTCGTCCGGAAAAATCCGGGCAAGTTGGCCGCTTCTTCGCCGGGGTCGACCTCCGCGTGGACACCCTTTGCCAATCGATCCGTTGGCGGAGGGGAAGACTTTGAAGATGGGCGGACATTGCGCTGTTCAGGCGCCGTTCAGACGGAACGTGCAGGATCCACGGTTGATCGTGCCTTCGTCTTGTTGCGACGGCGAACTGGAACGATTAGAAACACGCGGCCGGCGCGGAACCGGCCTGGGAACGACAAGGAAAGCATGATGAAGAAGACACTGGTTCTTGCGATTGCCGCACTCTCGCTCTCGGCTGTCGGCGCTCAAGCCGCCGGCGACGCCGCCAAGGGCGAAAAGGTTTTCAAAAAGTGCCAGGCCTGCCATGCGGTCGGTGACGGCGCGAAGAACAAAGTCGGCCCCGCGCTGAACGGCATCGTCGGCTCGAAGATCGGCACGCATCCTGAAGACTTCGCCTTCTCGAAGGCTCTGAAGGAAAAGGGCGAGGCCGGTGAGACTTGGACCGAAGACAATCTGAAGGCCTGGCTTGAAAGCCCGAAAGACTTCGCCAAGGGAACCAAGATGGCGTTTGCTGGCCTCAAGAAGGAACAGGACATCGAAGACGTGATCGCCTACCTGGAGCAGTTCAAGTAAGCGCGTCTTCGACATCGTCGGACGTTTCGGAAACCGGGCCCCAGCGCCCGGTTTCTTTTTTTGGAGTCCGCAGTCCAGGCCCGGAGAGCAGAGAGGCCTGAAAAGGCGCCCGGAGGACCGCTGATCGCATACCGCCCTATATGTCGGCGCTGCCAAGCATGTCCGCGACGATGGCCCGATACCAGGCCTCGCTCTCCTCGAAAGCAGCCTTGCGAACCTCGGCGCTTTCTCCCAGCTGGCTGATGAAGCTGGAGCGCGTGGTGATCGTCTCGGGCGTTGCCTCGTAGAGCGCACCGACCTTCACCGCGTCATTCTCGTCGATCGAACTCCAGCAGGTGTTGAAGTAACGCGGCACCACAGAGGGGGTGCCGAGAAGGTCGGAGGCAATCGCCCTCGCCGCGATCTTGGCGTGGCTGTTGGCCGAGAAGGCGGATTTCGGCATGTCGCCCGCGATCGCCGCGTCGCCGAGAATGAACACCGACTCGTCCAGCTTCGAGCGCATCGTCATCGGATCGACCGGGCACCAGCCGCTCGCCTCGTCGACGAGATTCCATTCATAGGCGGTGACGCCCGCGTGCTGGGGCGGGATGACATTGACGAGCGCGCCCTTGAAGGTGTCGAGGTCGGTTTCGACCTCCAGACGGTCCGGATGGAGCATCCTTATGCCACCATGGATCGAGGGCGGCAGCCATTCGATCATGCCGGGATACCGGGATTCCCAGCCTTCCATGAAGAGCGCCTGCTTGGAGAATTTTTCCTTGGCGTCGAGGATCACGATCTTGGCGTTGCCGCGACCGGTGGCCTTCAGCGTGCGCGCCATCATCGACGCACGCTCATAGGGCCCCGGCGGGCAGCGATAGGGGTTCGGCGGCGCAAGAATGAGGATGGTCGAGCCGTCCTTGACGTAGTCGAGCTGCTGCTTGAGCAACTGCGTCTGCCTGCCGGCCTTCCAGGCATGCGGCATCAGCCGGGCGTCGCGGGGCGTGTATCCGGGAACGGCTTCGTAATTGAGATCGATGCCGGGCGCCAGCACCAGACGGTCGTATTCAAGACGGGTCCGACTGATGAGCGTGACGACCTTATTGTCCCTGTCAGCCAGCAGCGCCCGCTCGTTGATGACGTTGATGTCGTAGTCGAGAAGGCCCGAATAGCTGTGGCGCAGCGATTCGAAGTCCCTGAGACCGCCGAGATAGAGATTGGAGAAGAAGCAGGTCGTGTAGAGCGTGTCCTCCTCGACCAGCGTGATGTAGAAGGCACCGGGATGACTGCGGGCAAGCTGCAGGGCGCAGGTCGCGCCGGCAACGCCACCCCCGACGATCACGATCTGCGGCCGGGTTTGCGCCCGCAGGACTGCCGGCATCGCCAGCGTTCCGGCGGCAGCCCCGGCAACTTTGAGAAGGTTTCTGCGGTCGATCAGCATCGTCACCCCCCGATCATTCGCTGGCGAGGGGCACGCCGCCCGTCGCCGCGACATAGTCGGCCAGATCCGACAGCGTCCTGTCGTCGAGGCCGCTGACAACCGCCGCCATGATGCCATTCGGCTCCGGCTTGTCGCGAAAGCCCCTGAGCGCGGCGAGGATGTCCGCCGGAGACTCGCCTTTCAGAGACCGGATGGCGCCGCCTTCGGCTTCCGCGTGGCAGGTCGCGCAGGTCGAGCCGAGATAGTCGATCCGCGCATCGGCGGCCTCGGCGCCCTGGGAACAGCCAATGGTCATCGCCAGCACCAGCGCGCCGGCCGATCGTGCGAACATCGCATTTCCTCCCCATGGCGCTCTCTTGTGGTGCGCTTCGATGCACCGCGCCCTCTTGTTCTCCAGAGCCTAGCGTATTTCGAGCGCAGCGGTAACAGGACCGGTCATGCCAATCGCCGCAGGGTTCCCAGATCAGGACGGCGCGACCGGTCGTTCCACCATGAACTCGCCGCCTCCGTCCTCGACCCAGACGAAGCGGAAGGTGCCGCCGTGTTCGATCCGCGCCTCGAACTCAAGATAGGGATTGGCGGCCATTGACGGCCCGAGGTCGCAGGTGAAGACCGTCTCGCCGTCAAAGCTGCACTCGAAACGGTGGATGATCCGGCGCGGGATGCGCTCGCCCGTCCGGGAATCGCGGCGAAAGCCCGTTTCCATCGGATGGCTGATCAGGGTGCGGATCGGAAAACTCTCGCCGGCCGTGATGGTGTCGGGAAGCCTGACGCGGGCCGTCATGGGATGTCGCAGCCGCCGACGATGACCGTCACGGCCCGGTCGGCGCGAAGGACCGTGCCGTCCGACAACCGGGCGAGCGCGGTCACGGTCTGCGATTTGGCAAGGCGGACGCGGGTCTCGACACGCGGCGACCCCGAAAGCCGGGAAAAACCGCACAGAGCGACCTGGATGCGCGGATTTTCCGGCGCCAGCAGGACGAACTCTTCCAGCCGGACGCCGCCCAGCGGGGAATGGTCCAGGTCGATCGTGACAGGCACGTTGTAGCCGTCCTCGACGACGTCCTCGATCCCGAGGCTGAGGCCGGCGCTGCGGGGCGTCGCACCCTTGGCGAAGGCTTCGATCTCCTCGTCGAGGGTCGGTCCCTCAAGGCGGGCAAACGCCGGAACGGGGATGGCGGAGATGGCAGCCAAACCGCCTGCGGCCGTCGCCATCGCCTTTCGCCGGGTGATCGTGCGTCTGGACGTCATGCCCCCTCCCCTGACAAGACCTGCTTCCACGACGCTAGCAGCGCCTGGGGCAACGTGAAATGCCTCTCAACGGAAAGTGATGGCCAGACGCGAAGAAGGCCCCGCCGATGGCGAGGCCTTCCCGGTTTCACGATCCTTCGGACAAGGATCACATGGCTTTCGCCTTGTCGGTGACCGCCGTCGTATAGGCGCCTTCCGGCTCCTTCGAGATCACGCCGGCATCGAGCAGGATCTTCACGCTCTGCTCGTATTTGCCCATGTCGAGCGTGCCGTCGGAGCCTTCGGTCAGCTTGGCGATCTCCTTGGCCATGGAGACCTGGTGCTCCATCGTCTGGGCGCCGGTGTCGTCATTGTCGAGAATGATCTCGGCAGCCTCTTCCGGATTGGCGGCGGCATAGTCGAAGCCCTTCATGGAGGCTTTCACGAACTTGGCCATCTTGTCGACGAAAGCCGGGTCCTTGAGGCTGTCCTCCATCACATAGAGACCGTCCTCAAGCAGCGAGACGCCGACGTCGTCATACTTGAAGACGACGAGGTCATCGGCCGGAATGCCGGCTTCCAGAACCTGATTGTACTCGTTGTAGTTCATCGTCGAGATGCAGTCGGCCTGCTTCTGGAGCAGCGGATCGACGTTGAAGGCCTGCTTGATGACGGTGACGCCGTCTGCACCGCCCTCGGTCGGAAGGCCAAGCTGCTTCATCCAGGCGTAGAAGGGCAGTTCGTTGCCGAAGAACCAGACGCCGAGCGTCTTGCCCTTGAAGTCTTCCGACGTCTTGATGCCGCTCGATTTCAGGCAGGTCAGCATCAGGCCGGAATGGGCGAAGGGCTGGGCAATGTTGACCAGCGGCAGGCCCTTGTCGCGCGCCGACAGGGCGGCCGCGATCCAGTCGACGATGACGTCGGCGCCGCCGCCGGCGATCACCTGCTCGGGCGCGATGTCCGGGCCGCCGGGCTTCAGGGTGACGTCGAGGCCCGCCTCGTCATAGTAGCCCTTGGCCTTGGCGACGTAATAGCCGTCGAACTGGGCCTGGGTCACCCATTTGAGCTGCAGCGTCACGCTGTCCGCAGCCAGAGCCGAGCCCGCCATCAGCATGGCGGCCACGCCGGCAACCGCTCCAATCATCTTCTTCATGCCATTCCCCTTTTTTGTATGACCGCCCTTATCGTGCCCGGAAGGACGGATGCCAGAATGTCGTGAGCCGTTCCACGAGGCTCACGAGCGCATAGAAAAGCGAGCCGGCCAGCGCCGCGACGGCGATCTCCGCCCAAACCATGTCGATGGCGAGGCGGCCGACTTCGGTGGAAATGCGAAAGCCCATGCCGACCACGGGCGAGCCGAAGAATTCGGCGACGATGGCACCGATCAGGGCCAGCGTCGAGTTGATCTTCAGGGCGTTGAAAATGAAGGGCATTGCCGCTGGAAGCCGCAGTTTCGTTAGGAACTGGCCGTGGCTTGCCGCGTAGGTGCGCATGAGGTCGCGCTCCATCTTCCCGGAGGCGTTGAGCCCGGCGACCGTGTTCACCAGCATCGGAAAGAAGGTCATGATCACGACGACGGCCGCCTTCGAAGCGACGCCGAAGCCGAACCACATGACCATGATCGGCGCGACGCCGACGATTGGCAGGGCTGAGACGAGATTGCCGATCGGCAGCAGGCCGCGCTTCAGGAAATCGACCCGGTCGACGAGGAGCGCGACCAGGAAGCCCGCGCCGCAGCCAATGGCGTAGCCGGTGAGCGCGCCCTGCAGGAAGGTCTGGGCGAAGTCGAGCCAGAGCGTCGGATATTCCGTCGTGATCTTGCCCCAGATCGCGCTCGGCGCCGGCAGCAGAACGGACGGAATGCCGAAGCCGGTGACCGCGACCTGCCAGACGGCAAGGATCGTCAGGCCGAAAATCATCGGCACGGCAAGGTCGCGCAGGCGGGCAAGCGTCTGCGAAGCAGGGCGCAATCTGGCAAGCTTCACGTTGACGGCGGTCCCGACCGCGATGAGCAGGACGATCTGGAGAAGCGTGATCATGGCCTTGCCCCCATGCGGGCGAGCACGATCTTTTCGGCCAGCGAGACGAGCGCGACGAGGGCCGCCGCCAGAAGCGACGCGGCGACGAGCGCCGACCATATCTGCACGGTCTGGCCATAGTAGGAGCCGCTGAGGAGCCTTGCGCCGAGGCCCGCCACGACGCCGGTCGGCAGTTCGCCGACGATGGCGCCGACAAGGGAGGCGGCGATCGCCACCTTCATGGACGTGAAGAGGAAGGGCACGGAGGACGGCAGGCGCAGCTTCCAGAGCACCTGCGGCTGCGTCGCCGAATAGGTGCGCATCAGGTCGAGGTTGATCACATCCGGCGCGCGCAGCCCCTTCACCATGCCGACGGTCACGGGGAAGAAGGACAGATACATCGAGATCAGCGCCTTGGGCAGCAATCCGGTGATGCCGACGGCATTGAGGACGACGATGATCATTGGCGCGATGGCCAAAATCGGGATCGTCTGCGAGGCGATGATCCAGGGCATCAGCGACTTGTCCATCACCGCGCTGTGGACGATGAGGATCGCCAGCGCGACGCCGAACAGGGTGCCAGCGGCAAAGCCGAGCAGCGTGGACGAAAGCGTGACCCAGCCATGGTAGACGAGGCTGCGTTTCGACGTCGGGCTCGTCAGGACCGTCGAGGTCCAGAAGTCCTCGGCGACCTGGTGCGGCGACGGCAGCACGGGCCGTTTCTGGTTCAGGGTCGCCTCGACCAGTTCGGCGGCGGTGTAGGTGCTGTTGCCGGCGCGCTCGAAAGCATCGCGCTGTTGCGGCGCGTTGAGCAGGACGGCGCCGACGTACCAGAGCGCGACGATCGCGGCGGCGACCACCAGAACCGGCACGACATTGTGAAGAAATGCCGGCGCCTTTCGAGCGCCGAGAGGCTTGACGGCAGTCGCGGCGCTCATGACACACTGCCTTCCGCCTGCACCGGGCGAAGTGGTGCGTCGTTGAGGGAGTGACTGCAATGGCCGAATGCCGCCTGATCCGCCCCGAAGGCACCTACGCCGGCAAGCAGGGGTTCGACTATATCGAGGGCATCACCGCCCAGTCGGTCGGCGCGAAGGGCATCTGCATGCATCTCCTGGAAATTCCGCCGGGCGGACGCGCCAGGGCCCACATGCACGAGAGCCACGAGACCGCGATCTACATGCTCGCCGGCGAGGCGCACACCTGGTACGGCGAGGGCCTCAAGGAGCATATCGTCGTCAAGGCCGGAGACATGTTCTACATCCCCGCCGGCGTGCCGCACCTGCCCGCCAACCTTTCCGACAAGCCCGCCGTCGCGGTGATCGCCCGCACCGACCCCAACGAGCAGGAAAGCGTCGTGCTTCTGCCCGAGCTCGATGGCGCCGTGACGGTCTGAGGCGGGATCAATCCTCATAGGAGTGCCCTGCCCTCAATCCCTCCCGCACGCGGTGGGCGAGGCTGAGAAATTCCGGTGTTTCGCGGATATCGAGCGGGCGTTCGCGCGGCAGATCGGAGACGATAACATCCTCGATCCGGCCGGGGCGCGGGCTCATCACCACGATCTTGGTGGAAAGATAGACCGCTTCCGGGATCGAGTGGGTGACGAAGACCACTGTCTTTTCGGTCTTCGCCCAAAGGTCGAGAAGCTGCTCGTTGAGATGGTCGCGGACGATCTCGTCGAGTGCACCGAAGGGTTCGTCCATCAGCAGGAGGTCGGGCTCCAGCGCCAGAGCGCGGGCAATCGAGGCGCGCTGCTGCATGCCGCCGGAGAGCTGCCAGGGGTATTTCTTCTCGAAGCCGGCGAGATTGACGAGTTCGAGGTTCTTCCTGATACGGCGTTCCTGCTCCTGCCTTGAAAGGCCCATGATCTCCAGCGGCAGGGCAACGTTCTTGGCGATCGTACGCCAGGGATAGAGCCCCGCGGCCTGGAAGACATAGCCGTAGGCGCGATCCTTGCGCGCGTTCTCCGGGCTCGTGCCGTTGACCGAGATATTGCCGGACGTCGGTTGTTCCAGGTCGGCGATGACGCGCAGGAGCGTGGTCTTGCCGCAGCCGGACGGGCCGATGAAGGAGACGAAGTCGCCCTTCTCGACCTCAAGGTCGATCTTCGACAGCGCGTGAACCGGGCCATCGTTCGTCTCGAAGGTGAGCGACAGGTCGCTGACGGAGATGACGGAGGTCACGATGCGCTCCCGGCCAGATCACGCCGTGCCAGCGCCGGGATGATTTCGTGTTCCGTCAGCGGGGCAAGCGCGATGCTGTCCGCCGCACCGGGCACGTGCCAGCGCAATTCAGCGATCTCGGCCTGCGCCTCGACCTCGCCCGACCATTCCGCAACGAAGACCTCCGCCGCTACTTCCCGACCCTCCTCGTTGGCGGCGGGTGCGCGGAAGGCGCCGAGATAGGCAAAGCTCTCCTCGCCAAGGCTGAGACCAAGCTCTTCCGTCAGCTCGCGGCGCAAGGCGTCGATCGGCCGCTCGCCGGGCTCGATCTTGCCGCCCGGCTGCATGAAGGCCGTCGTGCCCTTCTTGCGGACGAGGAGCATCCTGCCCTCCCCGTCGCGCAAGACCGACGCCGCGATGTGGATCGCCCCCGCGCTCATTTCCCGTCTGCCCTCACACGCCCGCCGGCATCATCTTGGGATCGCGGACGATCGGGCGCGGCGCGACGAGGTCCTTCCACTTGGAAAGCGCGGCATTGACCGGCATGTTCGGCTCGCGGGCGACGAATTCGCCGTGCCCCGTTTCCGCCTTCACGGTGCCGTCCTCGACGGCGACCTTGCCCCGGGTCAGCGTGAAGCGCGGCAGGCCCATGACCTCCTTGCCCTCGAAGACGTTGTAGTCGATGGCCGACTGCTGCTTCGCGGCCGTGATCGTCTTGCCCTTCTTCGGGTCGAGCACGACGATATCGGCATCGGCGCCGACGAGGATCGCGCCCTTTTTCGGGTAGAGATTCAAGATCTTGGCGATGTTTGTCGAGGTGACGGCCACGAACTCGTTCATGGTCAGACGACCGGTCGAAACGCCATAGGTCCAGAGCATCGGAATGCGATCCTCAAGCCCGCCTGTACCGTTCGGGATCTTGCGGAAATCGCCAAGCCCGAAGCGCTTCTGCTCGGTGGTGAAGGCGCAATGGTCGGTGGCGACGACGCTGAGCGAGCCCGCCTGCAGGCCGGCCCAGAGGCTGTCCTGATGGCGCTTGTCACGGAAGGGCGGCGACATCACACGGCGGGCGGCGTGATCCCAGTCAGGATTGGCGTATTCGCTCTCGTCCAGCGTCAGATGCTGGATCAGTGGCTCGCCGTAGACGCGCTGGCCCTTCTGGCGGGCACGGCGGATCGCCTCGTGCGCCTCCTCGCAGGAGGTGTGGACGATGTAGACAGGAACGCCGGCCATGTCGGCGATCATGATCGCGCGGTTGGTCGCCTCGCCTTCCACTTCCGGCGGGCGAGAATAGGCGTGCGCCTCGGGGCCGGTGTTGCCCTCGGCCATCAGCCGTTCCTGAAGGCTGGCGACGACGTCGCCGTTTTCCGCATGAACGAACGGGATCGCCCCAAGCGCGGCGCAGCGCTGGAACGAGGCGAACATCTCGTCGTCGTTCACCATCAGGGCGCCCTTGTAGGCCATGAAGTGCTTGAAGGACGTGATGCCGCGCTTCACGACGTCGGCCATCTCGTTGAAGACCTGCTCGCTCCACCAGGTCACCGCCATGTGGAAGGAGTAATCGCAGGCGGCAAGGCTCGTCTTGTTGTCCCAGCGCTTCAGGGCATCGAGCAGCGACTGGCCGGGATCGGGCAGGCAGAAGTCCACGACCATCGTCGTACCGCCCGAAAGCGCCGCGCGCGTGCCGCTCTCGAAATTGTCCGCCGAATAGGTGCCCATGAAGGGCATTTCGAGATGCACATGGGGGTCGATGCCGCCCGGCATCACGTAGCAGCCCTTTGCGTCCAGAACCTTGTCGGCCTTCAGATTCGGGCCGATCTCGACGATCTTGCCGCCCTTGATCTTCACGTCGGCCTTGTAGGTGAGGTCAGCGGTGACGACCGTGCCGCCCTTGATGACTTTGCTGCTCATGATGCTGTTCCCTGGATCGAGTTGTTGTTTTCGCCTGGGTCAAATTTTGCGATTTCGCAATCACATCCGGTCTGCCGTCACTCCACGATCTGCGCCGTCTCGACCACCGCGCGCAGCAGGACATCCGTGCCAGCGGTCGCCCATTCCTTGGAGATTTCCTCGGCCTCGTTGTGCGAAAGGCCGCCGACGCAGGGGCACATGACCATGGTGGCGGGGGCGACCTGGGCCGCCCAGCAGGCATCATGGCCGGCGCCTGAAATGAGGTTCATGTGGCTGTAGCCGAGGGTTTCGGCCGCGTTGCGCACCGCGCTCACGAGTTCCGGGTCGAAGGTCACCGGATCGAAGTGGCCGACCGCCTCGATGGAACACTCGACGCCGAGTTCCGCACAGATCTTCGGGGCTTCCGCCTCGATCTTCGCGCGCATGCCGTCGAGCTTTTCCTGATCGGGCGAGCGGATGTCGACCGTGAAGGTGACGGTCTCGGGAATGACGTTGCGCGAGTTGGGCGAGAAGAACACCTGCCCGACGCCGCCGACGGCGCCCGGCTGGGCGTCCATCGCGACCTTCTGGACCATCTCCAGGATGCGGGCGAAGGCGAGGCCGGCATTGACGCGAAGGTTCATGGGCGTCGAACCGGTATGCGCCGCCTTGCCGGTCAGCGTGAATTCCAGCCACCAGAGACCCTGGCAGTGGGTGACGACGCCGATGTCCTTGCCCTCGGCCTCCAGGATCGGGCCCTGCTCGATGTGGAGTTCGTAATAGGCGTGCATCTTGCGCGCGCCGACCTCCTCGTCGCCGACCCAGCCGATGCGCTGCAACTCGTCGCCGAAGGTCTTGCCCTCCGGATCCTTGCGGCCATAGGCGTAGTCGAGCGAGAGGACACCGGCGAAAACGCCGGAGGCCAGCATGGCGGGCGCAAAGCGAGCGCCCTCCTCGTTGGTCCAGTTGGTGACGACCACCGGATGCTTCGTCTTGATGCCGAGGTCGTTCATGGAGCGCACGACCTCCAGCGCCCCGAGGACGCCGAGCACGCCGTCGTATTTGCCGCCAGTCGGCTGGGTGTCGAGGTGGGAGCCGACATAGACCGGGAGCGCCTCCGGGTCCTCGCCGGCGCGCATCGCGAACATGGTGCCCATCTTGTCGACGCCCATGGTGAGGCCCGCCTCGTCACACCACGACTTGAAGAGTTCGCGCCCTTCCTTGTCGGCGTCGGTCAGGGTCTGGCGGTTATTGCCGCCGGCAACGCCGGGGCCGATCTTCGCCATCTCCATCAGGCTGTCCCACAGCCGGTCGCCGTTGACACGAAGGTTGGAGGCAGGCGCAGTCATTCGGATTCCCCTTGGCGATTGGACTGGCGCCGCACGTGGGGCCGGCACCGCGTTACAACTCCACGCCACGCGAACCGACAGGCGGATTCGTCCTGGCAGGAGCTATTTTTTACCAATTGATCAACACATCTTCCCGCCTGCTCTGGAATTGGTCAAGGGTGATTTTTGAGCAATCCTCTAACCCCTACGCACCAATTTCTGGCTGGTGGACGACGTCCAGAATCAGCGTTTCATTTCAACCTCGATGAAGGACATCGGCGCACTGCCACCGTTGACGACGTTATGCTCGACGCCCTCGTCGCGGCGATAGACCTGACCTTGCGCCATTTCGACACGGCGCTCGCCGCCGTCCTCCTCGATCAGGAAGGAGCAATCGGTCATGGGCACGACGACATAATCGAGGCCGTGACGATGCCAGCCGGTATCGGCGCCGGGGGCAAAGTCCCACCGGATCACGCGGACCTTGTCGTCATCGAGAAGCATGGTGGGAACGGCGGCGGGACGGGCGGCAAAACGGCTCATGGGCGATTTCCTGCTGGCGGGAGATCAGAAAAACAGAAGGCCCGGCGGACGTCCACCGGGCCTTCGCAAAATTCCATGTCCGCGCCGTCCTCACATCGTTGGGAAGTTGAACTGCGCACCCGCCTTGATGCCTTCCGGCCAGCGGCTGGTGATGGTCTTGACGCGGGTATAGAAGCGCACGCCTTCCGGCCCGTAGATGGCGTGATCGCCGAAGAGCGACCGCTTCCAGCCGCCGAAGGAGTGGTAGGCCACCGGAACCGGCAGCGGCACGTTGATGCCGACCATGCCGATCTCGATCTGGTCGGCGAAGGTGCGGGCCGCGTCGCCGTCGCGGGTGAAGATCGCGGTGCCGTTGCCGTATTCATGATCGTTGATCATCTTGGCGGCCTCGGCGAAGCTTTCGGCGCGGACGACGCCGAGAACCGGCCCGAAGATCTCGGTCTTGTAGATCGCCATGTCGGTCGTGACCTTGTCGAACAGGGTGCCGCCGAGGAAATAGCCGTTCTCATAGCCCTGCAGCGAGAAGCCGCGACCGTCGACGACGAGGTCAGCGCCTTCCTTGACGCCCTGATCGATGAGGCCGGAGATGCGCGCCTTGGCCTCGGCCGTGACGACCGGGCCCATTTCCGCGTCGCTGTCGGTGTAGGGGCCGATCTTCAGGCTCTGCACCTTCGGCTTCAGCGCTTCGACCAGCTTGTTGGCCGTACCCTCGCCCACCGGCACCGCGACCGAGATCGCCATGCAGCGCTCGCCGGCCGAGCCATAGGCCGCGCCCATCAGCGCGTCCACCGCCTTGTCCATGTCGGCGTCGGGCATGATGATGGCGTGGTTCTTCGCGCCGCCAAGAGCCTGGACGCGCTTTCCGTGCGCCGTGCCGGTCGAATAGACATATTCGGCGATCGGGGTGGAGCCGACGAAGGAAATCGCCTTGACGTCGGGATGCTTCAACAGCGTGTCGACGGCGAGCTTGTCACCGTGGACGACGTTGAGGACGCCATCGGGGAAGCCGGCTTCCTGGAAGAGTTCCCAGACGAGGTTGACGGCGGAGGGATCGCGCTCGGACGGCTTCAGCACGAAGGTGTTGCCGCAGGCGATCGCCACCGGATACATCCACATCGGCACCATGGCCGGGAAGTTGAACGGCGTGATGCCGCCAACGACGCCGAGCGGCTGGCGGTCGGACCAGCTATCGATGTTGGGGCCGACGTTGCGCGAGAACTCGCCTTTCAGGAGATGGGGGATGCCGCAGGCGAACTCGACGACCTCAAGACCGCGCTGAACCTCGCCGAGGGCGTCGGAGTGGGTCTTGCCATGCTCGCGGCTGATCTCCGTCGCGATGGCGTCCATGTTCGCCTCGATGAGATCCTTGAACTTGAACATCATCCGGGCGCGGCGCAGCGGCGGGGTCGTTCCCCAGGCCGGAGCGGCGGCCTTGGCGGCGGCGACGGCGGCGTTGATCTCGTCGAGCGTGGAGAGCATCAGGGTGCCCTGCGCCTCGCCGGTCGCCGGGTTGAAGATCGGTTGCGAGCGGTCGCTCGTCGACATCACCTTCTTGCCGTTGATGCAGTTCTCGATCTGATACATGGGTTCTCCCCTGGCATGGGTTCTTCGCGCCGGCCACCGCCTGGTCAGCCTTGTGATGGCGGCCATTTAGCATGTTATTTCTTGATCATCGTAGAGGCCATTTCCCACAACGGGTGTGCATGGATGCACATCTCATGGTGAGTTGCCTTGCGCCATCCCCCTCATCCGGCCCTTCGGGCCACCTTCTCCCCAAAGGGTAGAAGGTAAAAAGCTGCGGCGGCTGGCCAATTCCGCGCATTGGTCGAGAAAGGCGGCGCCACAACTTACCCTTCGCCCCATGGGGAGAAGGTGGCCCGAAGGGCCGGATGAGGGGGAGTAGCGACAAAAAAGGCGCCGCAATCCATGCGGCGCCTTCTTGTAGAATTCGGCAGTCGGGCAGCCCTTCCGCTTATTCGAGATCCTTCAACACCATCGCAAGCGTCGCGACGATCTCGTCGATGTGGTGATCCTCCACGATCAGCGGCGGCGAGAGCGCGATGATGTCGCCGGTGGTGCGGATCATGACGCCCTTTTCGTAGGCCTTGAGGAAGGCGTTGAAGGCACGCTTGGTGGGCGCTCCCGGGATCGATTCCAGTTCAATGGCGCCGACGAGGCCGATGTTGCGGATGTCGATGACATGAGGCATGCCGCGCAGCGAGTGCAGCGCCGTCTGCCAGTAGGTGCCGAGGCCCTTGCCGTCGCCCGGCTCGTCCGCATCCATAGCGCCCTTTGTCAGCAGCCCCTCCTCGGCATAGGTGTCGAGGGTCGCGAGCGCCGCAGCGCAGGCGAGCGGGTGGCCGGAGTAGGTGTAGCCATGGAAGAACTCGATGACGTGCTCGGGCCCGTTCATGAAGGCGTCGTAGATCTTCTTCTGCAGGAAGACCGCACCCATCGGCACCGTGCCGCTGGTGATGCCCTTGGCCGTCGTGATGAGGTCCGGCATGACGCCGAAATAGTCTACCGCGAAGGGCGTGCCGAGGCGGCCGAAACCGGTGATGACCTCGTCGAAGATGAGCAGGATGTCGTGCTTGTCGCAGATCGCCCTGAGCTTTTCGAGATAGCCCTTCGGCGGGATGAGCACGCCGGTGGAGCCCGCCACCGGCTCCACGATCAGGGCCGCGATGGTGGAGGGATCGTGCAGCGTGATCACCTGCTCCAGATCGTCGGCGAATTCCTCGCCGTGCTCGGGAACGCCGCGCGTGAAGGCGTTGCGCTCCAGGTCATGGGTGTGGCGGATGTGGTCGACGCCGGTGAGTAGCGTGCCGAACATCTTGCGGTTGGAGACGATGCCGCCGACCGAAATGCCGCCGAAATTGACGCCGTGGTAGCCGCGCTCGCGGCCGAGAAGACGGAACTTGGAGCCGTTGCCCTTGGCGCGGTGATAGGCGAGCGCGATCTTGAGCGCGGTTTCGACCGATTCCGAGCCGGAGTTGGTGAAGAAGACGTGGTCCATCGGCGACGGCAGCATGGCCGTCAGGCGCGAGGCCAGCTCGAAGGCCTTCGGGTGGCCCATCTGGAAGGCCGGCGCATAGTCCAGCTCGCCGGCCTGGGTGGCGATCGCCTCGACGATCTTCGGGCGGGCATGGCCCGCGTTCACGCACCACAGGCCCGCCGTGCCGTCGAGGATCTGCCGGCCCTCGGCATTCTTGTAATACATGCCCTTGGCCGAGACGAGCATCCGCGGGTCCTGCTTGAACTGGCGGTTGGCCGTGAACGGCATCCAGAAGCTGTCGAGGTTGTTGGTGGAAACGCGTGTGTCGGCCATGGTGAGGCTCCAGAGAGGCGATGTGGCCGTATCCTCAAGGGGCGGCCGGACGATGTTGGACGAAACGGGATGCGTCGGACCTGTCGGCGGGGAACTTCGACGGCGCAAAGCCCGGCAACAGGACCGGACGGGCCGCCGGGCGGTCCCGGGCTGGCGACTGGCCGTGAACACAAGGCCTTGCATATTTTCTGACTGTTTGGTCAACATTAAGCTATTGGATGCTCGAATCCGTCTCAAGGGGAATTTTTAGACGATTCCCGCGCCCCCGGCCGGGCCCGGAATCACCGGACAGATCAGGAAAGGGTTGGCGCCCCATGCTTGTCGACAACACGGCCCGAGCCAGCCAGAGCAAGAAACGAACCCGAATCCAGATCGAGAATGAGGAACGCATTCTCGATGCGGCGCTCGACATCTTCTCCACCTATGGCTTTCGCGGCGCGACCGTCGACCAGATCGCCGAATCCGCCGGCATGTCGAAACCGAACCTGCTCTATTACTTCCGCCGCAAGCAGGACATCTATGTCGCGGTGCTGACCCGCACGCTGGAAAGCTGGCTGACGCCGCTGGAAGCGATCGACCCCGATGGCGATCCGGAAGAGGAAATTCGCCAGTTCGTGTCGCAGAAGATGGCGATGTCGCGCGATAACCCGAAGGCCTCGCGGCTTTTCGCGTCGGAAATCCTGCAGGGTGCGCCAACGGTCATGCCGCAACTGAAGACCGAACTCCGGGACATCGTCGAGCGCAAGTCCGCCGTCCTCAAGGGCTGGATGGCGGCCGGCCGCCTCGCCCCGGTCGATCCGGTGCATGTCATCTTCATGATCTGGGCGATGACCCAGCACTATGCCGATTTCGACACGCAGATCGTCGGCGTCACGGGCGAGAGCATCGTCACGTCGCCGGCCATGTTCGAGGCCGCCTCAAAGTCGGTCGGCGACATTTTCTTCAAGGGCATCCTGCCGCGACCGCCACAAGAATGACGTCTGCTCATTGAAGGATCGGCCGCGGGCCTGTATTGCAAGGATCGTCGACGTCCCGACCATACGGAGACTGCGGATCGATGCTGTTCAAATCTTGCGTCAAGTTTGTCGCTGCCTGCGCCTTTCTCGCAGCCGGTTCCCTTTCCTCCGCCGCGGCCACCTGCGGCAACACGGCGGACGGTTTCAATGCCTGGCTGACGGATTTCCAGCAACTGGCGATGGCCAACGGCATCTCGCAATCGACGCTCAATCAGGCGCTCAGCGGCGTGTCCTACGACCGCAAGGCGATCAGCCTCGACCGGGGGCAGAAGAAGACCTTCTCGCAGAGCTTCGAGAAATTCGCCTCCACGCGCGCCAACGCCGGAGCGATCGCGCTCGGCAAGAAGGCCTACAAGCGCAACGCCCAGCTCCTCTCGCAGGTGGAAGCCGCCTACGGAGTTCCGGGCGAGGTGGTCGTTGCACTTTGGGGCCTGGAGACGGGCTTCGGCAACTTCTCCGGCAACAAGGGCGTCTTCGCGCCGCTTGCAACCCTTGCCTATGACTGCCGGCGCTCGGCCTTCTTCACCAATGAACTCATCTCCGCGCTCAAGATCCTGCAGCGCGGCGACCTGACGCTTTCGGAAATGAAGGGCGCCGGCTTCGGCGAACTCGGCCAGACGCAGTTCCTGCCGTCGAAATACCTCGCCTACGCGGTCGACGGCGACGGCGACGGACGGCGCGACCTGATCCGCTCGGTGCCGGACGTCCTCTATTCGACCGCCAACTACCTGCGCGGCCACGGCTGGATCCCCGGCGCGGGCTACCAGGAAGGCGAGCCGAACTTCAAGGTCTTCAACGACTGGAACCTGTCGACGGTCTACCAGCAGACCATCGCCTATTACGCCGGAAAGATCGCGGCAAACTAGGCGGATTGTCCATTTCCAGGTCGCATCGTCGCTCCGGGCCGATGCCGGCGGATCGTCCGATGTCTCAGGGCATGGCCGGCCCGATTGACCCGCGTCAATGCGGGCGCGGCAGATAACGACGACAGTCGCTCCGGCAAACAGCTGGAGAACTGTCATGAAAAACTTGACTGCATTGTTCGTTGCGCTCGGCGTCGGCCTCATGGCGCTCGCCGCAGTGCCGGCTTCAGCGGCCGGGACCGGGACCGAAGTGCGCGTCGCCCTGCTCGACATGTCCGCGATGATGGGACGAGGCGGAGGCTGGGGCGTGATGGGCGGCGGCGGTGCGCCGGGAGCAGGCCCGAACCAGGACGGGCAAGGCTGGGGCATGATGGGCCAGCGGCGCGGTGGCTACGGTTTCGGTCACGGCTGGGGCATGATGGGCGGAGGTCCAGGCCAGGGTGGCTCCGGCTGGGGCACGATGGGGATGGGCCGGATGACGATCCGCACCGATCATGCCACGGTCAAGGCGGGTGACGTGCATTTCACCGTCACCAACTGGTCGCAGGCCATCGTGCACGAGATGATCGTCGTCGCCGTCGACAACCCCGATGCACCGCTTCCCTACGATTACGACACCGGGCGCGTGCCGGAAGACCAGATCAAGACCCTCGGCGAGGTGAGCGACCTGTCGCCCAACGCCGTCGGCGACCTCGACGTCAATCTGGCACCCGGTTCCTATCTCCTGATCTGCAACGTGGCCGGCCACTACGCCGCCGGCATGGTGACCCCTCTCACGGTCACACCGTAGAGACCAGCGGCAGGGACGAGCGTCCGAGAGAACTGCAGCTATCGCGAACGGCTTGTCCGAATGCCGTCTCGTCGCCGGAGATCATCCCTTGCGAGGGCGGTCCTTGGACGACCGGGGAACGCGCTTACTCCGCCGCCACCTTCGCCATCGGATTGTTCGGATGGGTCGTCCAGTTGGCGTAGGGCTCGATGGGCTTCTTGGTGCGCGGATCGATGCCCGACGTCATCGGTTCCATGGTGATGCAGTTCTCGACCGGGCAGACATTGACGCAGAGATTGCAGCCGACGCATTCCTCGTCGATCACCTCAAAATGCCGGGCGCCATCGACCATCGACGTGATCGCCTGATGGGACGTGTCCTCGCAGGCAATGTGGCAACGTCCGCACTTGATGCAGAGATCCTGGTCGATCTTCGCCTTGGTCACGTAGTTGAGGTTGAGATACTGCCACTCGGTGACATTGGGCACCGCCCTGCCCCGGAAGTCCTCGATTGACCTGTAGCCCTTCTCGTCCATCCAGTCGGAGAGGCCGTCGATCATCTCCTGAACGATCTTGAAGCCGTAGGTCATGGCCGCCGTGCAGACCTGCACGTTGCCGGCGCCGAGCGCGATGAATTCGGCCGCGTCGCGCCAGGTGGTGACGCCGCCGATGCCGGAGATCGGCAGGTCGCGGGTCTCAGGATCGCGGGCGATGGCCGAGACCATGTTGAGCGCCATGGGCTTGACCGCCGGGCCGCACATGCCGCCATGGCTGCCCTTGCCGTCGATGGTCGGCGTCGGCGCGAAGAGGTCGAGGTCGATGGACATGATCGCCGAGACCGTGTTGATCAGTGACACGGCGTCCGCCCCACCCGCGTTGGCCGCGCGTGCGGGAAAGCGAATGTCGGTGATGTTCGGCGTCAGCTTGACGATGACGGGCATGCGGCTTGCCGCTTTCGCCCAGCGCGTCACCATCTCGATATATTCCGGCACCTGGCCGACGGCCGAGCCCATGCCGCGCTCGCTCATGCCGTGCGGGCAGCCGAAGTTGAGCTCGATGCCGTCGGCCTCGGTCTCGGCGACGCGCTGGACGATGTCGGTCCAGTTGCGCTCCTCGCAAGGCACCATCAGCGAGACGACCAGCGCGCGATCCGGCCACTTCTTCTTGACCTCCTTGATCTCGCGAAGGTTCAGCTCGAAGGGCCTGTCGGTGACGAGCTCGATATTGTTGAGAGCAACGAGGCGGCGGTCGCCGGCATGCATGACGCCATAGCGCGGGCCGGAGACGTTGACGACGGGTGGGTCCTCGCCCAGCGTCTTCCAAACGACGCCGCCCCAGCCGGCCGCATAGGCGCGCTCGACGTTATACTGCTTGTCGGTCGGCGGCGCCGAGGCCAGCCAGAAGGGATTGGGCGACTTGATCCCGCAGAAGGTGGTCGAAAGGTCTGCCATGACGGGTCTCCTCTTTCGAACGTCGGTCAGCCGGCCAGCGCGGCGTTGATGGATTTCGCGGCGGCCTTGCCCTGCGCGACCGCGACGACGGTGAGGTCCTCACCTAGGCCGGTGCAGTCGCCGCCGGCCCAGACCTTGGCGCCGGAAGTGCGGAATTCCGCGTCGACCTTGATCTTGCCCTTCTCCAGCGCAATCGCCCCGCCGAGAGGCGTGGCGTCGCCAAGGGTCTGGCCAATCGCCTTCATCACCTGATCGGCGGGAAGCACCAGTTTCTCGCCGGTTCCAGCGAGTTTTCCATCCGCTCCGATGCTGGTGCGCTCAAGCTCGATGCCGCTCACCTGCCCGTCCTCGACGAGGAGCGCCGACGGCGCCAGGTGAGTGCGGATCAGGACGCCGGCATTGCGGGCGACCTCGCGCTCGTATGGGCTGGCGTTCATCGCCTCCTCGCCGCGGCGGTAGACGATGGTGACGTCCTCGGCGCCGAGCAATTTGGCCTGCACGGCGGCGTCGACCGCCGTCATGCCGCCGCCGATGACGACGACCGCGCGTCCGACGGGCACGGTTGCCTTGTCTTCGGCCTGCCGCATCGCCTCGATCCACTCGACCGCGTCGACAACGCCTTCCCCGGCCTCGCCGGCAAGGCCGAGCGCATTGACGCCCTGAAGCCCCATGCCGAGGAACACGGCATCGTAATTGGCGGTGAGGTCGGCGAGCATGATGTCGCGGCCAAGCGCCTTGCCCGCCTCGATCGTGATGCCGCCGATGGCGAGCACGAAGTCAACCTCGTCCTGCGCAAAATCGCCGGTCGTCTTGTAGGCGGCGATGCCATGCTCGTTGAGGCCGCCGGCCTTCGGCCGCGCCTCGAAGATCGTGACGTCATGGCCCTCGAGCGCCAGGGCATGGGCGCAGGCAAGGCCCGCCGGGCCGGCCCCGACGACAGCGACCTTTTTGCCGGTCGCCGGCTTGCGGGTGCCATAGGTCGCGTGGCCGGCCATGTAGTGATCGGTCGCATAGCGCTGCAGGAGACCAATCTGCACCGGCTTTTCTTCCGCCGTGTTGCGGACGCAGGCTTCCTCGCACAACGTTTCCGTCGGGCAAACGCGGGCGCACATGCCGCCGAGAATGTTGGAGGAGAAGATCGTCTTCGCCGCGCCGTCCACATTGCCGGTCATGATCTTGCGGATGAAGAGTGGAATGTCGATCGACGTCGGACAGGCCGTCAGGCAGGGCGCGTCGTGACAGAAATAGCAGCGGTCCGCCGCGACCAGCGCCTCATGAGTACTGAGAGGCGGATGGATGTCGGCGAAATTGGCGGCGATCTCGACGGCCGGCAACCGACCGGCCGCGATATCGGGCTCGGACCGCACGGCCACAACGTCAGGTCTGGTCGACATGATTGTCCCTCCTCATGCGATTTGCGGTGACGAGACGGCGCGCGGCGGCATCGAGCCACCTCGACAATCGTCGAGGCCTCCGAACGCAACACCCACTCATTCCCGCAAGACCGGCGCGGCGGCCTGGCCCCGCGCATCAACAAGAATTCCCCTCGGCAGTGCATTTTTGCTTGGCGCCGAATTTCATTGATCATCCGGTCAAAATTTTGCGACGTCAAGTGGCTTGGAATGATTCCAGCGAAAAATTCGCCCATAATGGCGGCCTGCCGATAATTTCGGCATTTTCGTCTTTTTGGAGGGAACAGAGACGCAGCAGCGTGCCGCATGGACCATGGCTGAGCCGAGATGTTCTTCACGACGCACCGCAAAGTCGGCTATCAAAGGGTCGACTCCCAATGCGCCAATCGCCGTCAGGCCCTCCCCCTCACGCATCCGGATTTGGAATGACTATCGACACGGCCGTCACCAAGGCCATCCTGGAAACGCTCGTTGGCTTCGACACGACAAGCCGAAACTCCAACCTCGACCTCATCGCCTGGGTCGAGGACTACCTTAGCCGGCACGGGATTGACTCCGAGCGCGTCTATGACGAGACCGGAGAAAAGGCCAACCTCTTCGCGACAATCGGCCCGGCGGATGCTCCCGGCTACATCCTCTCCGGCCATACGGATGTCGTGCCGGTCGACGGCCAGCCGTGGTCCAGCGATCCGTTTGTGCTGAGGGAAGAAAGCGGCAAGCTCTATGGGCGCGGCGCCTGCGACATGAAGGGCTTTCTCGCCGTCTGCCTCGCCGCCGTTCCGATGCTGAAGAGCAAGCCGCTCAAGACGCCGATCCACCTCGCCTTTTCCTATGACGAGGAGGTCGGCTGCATCGGCGTGCGCGGTCTGATCGACGCGCTGAAGTCCCGCCCTCTCCTGCCGCTCGCCTGTTTCGTCGGCGAACCGACCGAAATGCAGGTGGTGACGGCCCACAAGGCCAAACGCTCGCTGCGGGTCACGGTCACCGGTCTTTCCTGCCACTCCTCGCTCGCACCGCATGGCGTCAACGCGGTCGAATATGCGGCAAGGCTGATCGGCAAGATCGGCGAGGTTGGCGCCCAGTTGGCGCGCGGGCCATCCGACGCGCTCTTCGACGTGCCGGTGACGACGACCCATGTCGGCACGATCAGCGGCGGCACGGTGCTGAATATTGTGCCCGACGAGTGCCAGTTCACCTTCGAGATCCGCGCCCTGCCGCGCCAGGATGCCGACGCGCTGCTGCAGGAAATCGAGGTCTACGCCCGCGAGGTGCTGGTTCCCGAGATGCGCATGCGCCATCCAGAAGCTGGCATCGACTTCGAGATCACCTCGGCCTTTCCCGGCCTCGATACCGAGCCGGATGCGGAGGTGACGCGGCTGGCCAAGCGGCTCGCCGGGCGTAACGATCACGCCAAGGTCGCCTACGGCACCGAGGCGGGGCTTTTCGATGAAGCGGGCATTCCCACCGTTGTCGTCGGGCCCGGCTCAATTGGCGAGGCGCACAAGCCCGACGAGTTCATTGCGATCTCCGAGCTGGAAAAATGCGCGGCCTTCATCGAGCGGCTGGCGGAAAAGGCCTGCGACGGCTGAGCCGAAAGCGGACCGGAAACGAAACGCCTACCGTCCCATCCGGCTGACGAGCATGCGAACCAGCGTACCGTCTCTCAGCAGGAAGTGGTGCCGCAGGGCCGCCGCAACATGGAGCACGACGATCGCCGTCGTGCCATAGGCGAGCAGGGCGTGCCACCGGGCCAGAAAATGCTCCAGCGCGTCGGATGGGGTGACCGGCAAATTCGGGATCACGACGAGATCGAAGGGATAGGACGGGATCCGCAGCGGCGATGCCGATACGACGGCCCAGCCAAGCAGCGGGATGGCCAGCGTCAGGAGCAGCAACGCGATCTTGACCAACCGGGCGAGCAGGATTTCGCGCCAGTCCTCGGTGCCGAGCGGCCGGGGCGCCGGGTTGGCGAGAACCCACAGCAGGCGGACGGCGGCCAGCAGCAGGATGAGGAATCCGAAGGACTTGTGCCACTGGTAGAGGTTGAACTGGAGGCCCGGATCGTTGCCGACACGGGTCATGACGACGCCAAGCGCCAGCTGGAGCAGAAACAGTAGCGCGATCGACCAATGAAGCAGAATGCTGCCCCAGCCATAGGTGGCCTGACCGTTGCGGATCATGGATTTTCTCCTGGCTGCGAGCGGGTCGCCGCTGGCTTCCCCGCTCAGCTCAATTGCGCATAGGCGTCGAGCGATATCTGGTGCAATTCCTCACGCGGCAGGTTGCCCACCATCGCGCAGTCGATGTGGATGTCCTTCCAGAAGAAGGCTTCCAACTCATCGAACTTCTCATAGTGGAAGGCCGTCTCGCGCTCGTTGCTGGCCGGCACGATATAGAGTGTGATGCGCCGGCCCTTTTCGTCCTCGTACATGAACTGGGCGGCGGGCTTGCTGCCGGCCGGCAACAGGCGTCCCCCGACGAGGCTGAAACCCTGCGTCCTGAGATCTGGGATGTTCAACGGCCGGTCGAGACGCTTGGAGAGCCAGGTCGACAGATGCTGCTCCTGCGTCGCCTTGACCTCGACCGGATGCAGCACCTCGCCCGAATAGAGGCTGTGCGCGGCAACCGCTTCCGCGACGAGCCCGGCCTGACCGCCGGAAACCGGCCCAAGGTCGCCTCGGACGAACCAGCCGGAGAGGCTTCCAAGAGCAAAGACGACGGCGGCAGCCGCAGCAAATCCTGCCAACCGCGGCGCCGACCAGTGACGCTCGGCGGACATTCTTCGGACATCAAGGCGTTCGGGAACGACTTCGCCTGCTGCCGGCGCATAAAGCGCGGCAATCGCCTCGTTCTGCCGGCGCCAGCGAGCCACGGCCGCGGCGTCTTCGGCATTATGGGTCAGATGCTCCTCGACGATGCGCCGCCGCTCGTCATCGAGCTGGCCGTCGACATAGGCCATCAGGTCGGTCTCGTTGACGGAATTCTTCTCGCCGCTCATTTCACCGACCTCAACCTGCGCACCGTTCCCTCCGAAGAGGCGCGAAGCGCCGCCCGCGCGCGGCCGATCCGCGACATGAGCGTGCCGATCGGAATATCGAGCACCTCCGCCGCCTCGGCATAGCTCAGCCCCTCCAGAACGACAAGCAGCAGCGCCTCGCGTTGCTCCGGCGCGAGCTGTTGCATCGCTCTTGCCATGTCGGCGAGAGCGAGTTGACCGGTCTGGCTTTCGGGCACATGCGGCTCGACCGTCATCGTCTCGATCGGCTCGGCCGCCGGACGGCGCCGCTCGCGGCGCAAGTCGTTGCGATAGATGTTCACCAGAACCTTGAAGAGCCAGGCCTTGAGCGGGCCGGTCGGCCGCCAGAAGCTCTGGCGGCGCACGGCCCGCTCCAGACAGTCCTGGACGAGATCATCGGCGCGCTCGGCGTCATGCGTCAGCGCGCGCGCATAGCGCCTCAGGGCGGGTACGCTGGCCATGACCTCGTCCAGATAGTCCGACATGATCGTCAGTTGTCCTTCACGACGTGCCACACGCCCTTGACGCCATCGCCAGTCGTATCGCCGGGCTTCTTGTCCTTCTGCCAAAAATACAGAGGCTTGCCGTCATAGGCCCACTGCTTCATGCCGTCCTTGCGGGAAACGAGCGTGAATTCGCCGTCAGCGCTCGCACCCTTGACGGCAATGAACGGCGGCCACAGAACGGCGCATTCGCCATAGCAGTTGGACTGGCCCTTGGCGTCCTTGTCGAAGACGTAAAGCGTCATGCCGCCTTCGCCGACGAGGACGTCGCCCTTGTCCGTCATCATGGTCTTGACGGCCCCAGCGGCATAGTCTTCGGCGGACGCCGGCATGGTGGACAGGACGGTCGCGGCGGCGAGCACGGCCAGCATTCGGGTAAGCATCGTGACGTTCCTTGTTTTCCTGGACGGCTCGACTGCCGGCCGTCATGAAGGAAAACACCGCCCGGACAATTCTATTCCCGGGCCCGGATATTATTTTCGGCTATTGCCGGCGACCGTTCATCACCATGTCGAGATCGACGACCGTCGAATAGATCGGGGCGCCGATTTCCATGTCGTAATAGCCGCGCCGGATTTGGCCCACGACGTGGAAAGCCAGCGTCGAGCCCTTGGCGCTGACAAGCGTCGCATCGAAGGTCTGGGGGTAGGTGTGCCCCTTCGCCGTCAGAGTGCCTTCGATTTTGGCCGTCGTATCGCCGGTCTGTGTCACGCGGGTCGACCGAAAGGTGATGTCGGGGTAGTCCGCCACGTCGAAGACGACACCGGACTTGAGGAAATTCTCGATGACCGGCGTTCCCGCCGTGACACTTCCCGGATTGAGGACGAAATCGACCGTCGACTTACCGATATCCTTCGGATGCAGATCGAAAACGCCGTGAAAGCGCTGGAAAGTGCCCTCGATGCCTCCGCCGCCGATTTGCCCGACGGAAAAATGGATCTGCGAGGAGGAGTCGATGGCATAGCGGCCCGGGGCGACGTCAAGCGTTTCGGCATTGGCTGGCAGGACGGCCGCGGCCACCAGAAGGCTTGCAGCGAAATATTGGATGCGCATGGTGATCGTTCCTTTTGCGTGTTCGCCCTTGCAGGCAGGGTTCCGTAGTCAGGTCCCAGAACACCGCACGCGCCTGTTTATTCCATCGCCATGTATCAAAGCCCAATCACAAGATCGGGCCGCGATCGTGATGATCGCGGCCCGTTCCAGCCAAAAACCAAGTCTCCAGGGATCGGCTACGACACCCGCTTTGCGCCTTCGTCCGCCCGGTTACGGCGAGCCAGCACCAGATGACGCACGGCATTTTCCACGATCACATGACCCGCATCGTCGCCGAGCGACATGATCGATTCCGGGTGAAACTGAACCGCCGCGATGGGCTCGCTCGCATGTTCGATCGCCATCACGATACCGTCCTCGGTGCGGCCGGTGACGCGGATTTCCTCGGGAAGCGTTTCCGGCCTGGCATGCAGCGAATGATAGCGGCCGATGATGATCTCCTCCGGCAAACCAGCGAAAAGGCCGGTCGTTTCGACCGCGACCGGCGACGGCTTGCCATGGACCGGGATGTCGAGCTGGCCAAGGGTCGCACCGAAGGATTCGGCGATCGCCTGCAGGCCGAGGCAGACGCCGAAGATCGGAATGCCCCGCTCGCGCGCCGCCGCGATCGTGCGGGTACACAGGAAGTCCTTCGGATTGCCGGGGCCGGGCGACATGACCAGAAGATCGGGCTTCAGGCGGTCGAGCTCGGCAACGTCGAAGCCAACGCCCTTGGCGGCGCGCTCCGTCACGACATGGGCGCCGGTCTGGCGAAAGTAGTTCGCCAGAGTATGGACGAAGCTGTCCTCGTGGTCGACGAGGAGGATCTTGAGCCCCTCCCCGATCGTCGCCGGCCCGTTGGTCAGCGGCGCATCCTTGACGGTTCCCGCCTCGCGGATCGCCGTGATCATGGCGGAGGCCTTGAGCTCGGTCTCCTGTTCCTCGGCCATAGGATCGGAATCGTAGAGCAGCGTCGCGCCGGCGCGCACCTCGGCGATTCCGTCCTTGAGGCGGACGGTACGTAGCGTCAGACCGGTGTTGAGATCGCCGTTGAAGAGCAGAGCGCCGACGGCGCCGCCGTACCAGGCGCGGGCGGACTTTTCGTGCTGCTCGATGAATTCCATCGCCCAGCGCTTCGGCGCGCCGGTCACCGTCACCGCCCAGGCGTGGGAGAGGAAAGCGTCGAGGCCGTCGAGCCCTTCGCGCAGCCGGCCCTCGATATGGTCGACGGTGTGGATCAACCGCGAATACATCTCGATCTGGCGGCGGCCGAGGACCTTCACCGACCCCGGCTCGCAGATGCGGCTCTTGTCGTTGCGGTCGACGTCGGAGCACATGGTCAGCTCCGCCCGGTCCTTGTTGGAATTGAGCAGCGTCAGGATCTGCTGCTCGTCCTCGATGGCGTTGCGGCCGCGCTTGATGGTGCCGGAAATCGGGCAGGTCTCGACCCGGCGGCCATTGGTGACGCGCACGAACATTTCCGGCGAGGCACCGACGAGAAACTCGTTTTCGCCGAGGTTGAACATGAAGCCGTAGGGCGAGGGATTGATCTGCTGCAGCTTGCGGGAAATGGCCGACGGCGGCGCCGACGGGCGCTCGTAGAAGGTCTGGCCGGGCACGACCTCGAAGAGATCGCCGCGCTTGAAGTACTCGACCGCCTTGGCAACCGAGGCGGCATATTCGCCGGGCTCATGGTCGCCCCGCCCCGGGATCCGGGTCGCCTGCGAAAAGGGCGACTCCTTGCCGTCGCGCGGAAGGCCCTCGGTCGACGTGCCATTCACCGTGAAGTCGTAGGCATAGACGGTCGCCGCGGCGCGGTAGTGGTCGACGATCAGGATCTCGTCGGGCAGGTAAAGCACCAGATCGCGCTGGTCGTCCGGACGCGGCAGGCGGAACTCAATCGGCTCGAACTGGAAGGCGAGATCGTAGCCGAATGCGCCGTAGAGGCCGAGGACGGAATCCTCGTCGCATTTGAAGGCCGCGATGATGCGGCGGATCACCGAGAAGACGGACGGCTGGCGGGAGCGCTCCTCTTCCGGGAACCGCCCCCCGGGCAGCTTCACCGTCAGTTCGATACGGTCCTTGCCGGCCGAGAAGGATGCAAGCTCCTCGGCGCCTTCGAGCGCGGCCGCTATCGCCGGCAGGAGAACGTGACCGCGCGCATTCAGCACCTCGATGACGACATGGCGCCCCCGCGCGGTCAGCGCGACCGGCGGGTTGACGAAGGCCATGTCGGAGCGGGTGTAGCGCCCCGGATATTCGTAGTTGGAGGAGAGCACCACGCCGCGCCGGGTGTCGAGCATGTCGACATACTCCAGCGCGGCGTCCTTGTAGGGCACCTCGTGCGGACGCCGCACGGCGGAGATCCCGCCGGCGGTCGTAAAGCTTTCCTCGCGCGTCATCATCGTCACGTTACTCCACCGGGCCGGGCCTTGGCCGGCTTCTTGTGTTCTGCCCTGCTCCGACCCCGGAGACGCCCTTCAGACAACAAAAAAGGCCGGCTCCGTGGTCGGGAGCGGCCTTCGTCAAACCTCGCACTCAAGACGTGCGTGTTCGGCCGCTCAAGCGGACCGCCACCACCACACATTCCGAGCCGACGTCGTGTTCATGCGCCGGACCATAATCGAAGCCGCCAGCGTTGACAATCCTCGGGATGCGCGGCCCGCCGCGGCATCCGACCGCCGAGAGCCATGGAGCCGCCGCCTGTCCGGGTCCGGAAGGACAGCGCAAAGCCGGCCGGCACACTTCTGACATTCTGATTCAACAAACCCGTTCAACTCATTTCCGAAGGGCTCAAGTTCAGATTCCGATTCAGGCCGCTTCGGTGAGTCCCTGCAAAGGGTTACCGGGCTTTGTGCAGAAATTGATTCCGGACGGGCGGATTCTCCTGACGGTAACCGGCTTGCGCGGGGCGCTGTTGCCAGCATCCGGCATCGCCGCTAGACCAGAGAAACGACTGATTTGAGTGTGATGCTTCCCTTTTCGGCGGACCGTTTTCCGGTTCGGCCCCGGGGAATGAGATCACCAACCGACGAAAGATGGCTTCATGCGCACCGACGAGACCGCCGCGATCCTCCTCAAGGACTACCGGCCCAGCGACTATGCGATCGGCCGGGTGCATCTCGATTTTCAGCTGCATGAGACAGAGACGCTGGTGACGGCAACCCTGTCGGTGCGAAAGCGCGAGACGACGGTGGCCGGCACGCCGCTCGTTCTCGATGGCGACGAACTCGATCTCGTCTCGATCGCGCTCGACAGCGTCTCGCTCGGCGATGAGGCCTATTCGGCGACGCCGCAGGGGTTGACGGTCAAGACCCCGCCCGCCGCTCCCTTCACGCTGACGATCGTCACGAAGCTCGACCCGGCCTCCAACACCAAGCTGATGGGGCTCTACAGGTCCAGCGGCGTCTGGTGCACCCAGTGCGAGGCGGAAGGCTTCCGCCGCATCACCTATTTCCTGGACCGGCCGGACGTTCTGTCCGTCTATGACGTGCGGATCGAAGCCCCCGTCGCGGCGGCGCCCGTGCTGCTGGCCAACGGCAACCCGACGACGAGCGGCCTCGTCCCGGATACCGACCGGCATTTCGCGGTCTGGAGCGATCCGCATCCGAAGCCCTCCTACCTCTTCGCCCTGGTTGCCGGCGACCTCGGCGTGGTCAAGGACAGCTTCACGACCATGTCGGGCCGGCATGTCGATCTCGGCGTCTATGTCGAGCACGGCAACGAGGAGCGCGCCGTCTATGCCATGGATGCCCTGAAGCGCTCCATGCGCTGGGACGAGACCGCCTTCGGGCGCGAATACGACCTCGACGTCTTCAACATTGTCGCCGTTTCCGACTTCAACATGGGGGCGATGGAGAACAAGGGCCTCAACGTCTTCAACGACAAATACGTGCTCGCCAACCCGGATGTCGCCACTGACCAGGACTATGGCGGCATCGAGGCCGTCATCGCGCACGAGTATTTCCACAACTGGACGGGCAATCGCATCACCTGCCGCGACTGGTTCCAGCTCTGCCTCAAGGAGGGCCTGACCGTCTTCCGCGACCAGGAGTTCACCTCCGACATGCGTTCGCGCCCGGTGAAGCGCATCTCCGACGTTCGCCTCCTGCGCAGCCACCAGTTCCCGGAGGATGCCGGCCCCCTCGCCCATCCGGTTCGCCCTGAAAAATACATGGAGATCAGCAACTTCTACACCGCGACGGTGTATGAGAAGGGCGCCGAGGTGATCCGCGCGCTGAAGGTCCTCATCGGCGACGAGGCCTTCAAGGCCGGCATGGATCTCTATTTCGACCGGCACGACGGCGATGCGGCGACCATCGAGCAGTTCGTCGCCTGCTTTGCCGAAGCCTCCGGCCGTGACCTCTCGCAATTCATGCTCTGGTACAGCCAGGCCGGCACGCCGCAGCTCGACATCCGCGACGATTATGACGGCGACAACCGCACCTACCGCCTGACGCTCAGCCAGAGCCTCGGCCCGACGCCCGAGCAGTCGGAAAAGAAGCCGATGGTGCTGCCGGTGCGCTTCGGTCTCGTCGGCCCGAACGGCGAGGACATGCTCTACGAGACGGCGAAGGGCGCCGAGGTCAATGGCGACGTCATCGTGGTCGACAAGGCCGAGCAGGAAATTGTCTTCACCGGCGTCGCCTCGCGGCCGATCCCGTCGATCCTGAGGAATTTCTCGGCGCCGGTGCGGCCGATCCTCAACATGCCGATCAAGGACATTCTGTTCCTGATGCGGCACGACAGCGACCCCTTCAACCGCTGGCAGTCGGCGTCGACGGTGGCGATGTATTGCCTCACCGCGTCGACGGAGGCGCTTCGCGCCGGAAGTTCGGCGACGATCGACGGCGATTATCTCGCCGCCCTTGCCGAGATCATCACCGACGATGCGCTCGATCCGGCCTTCCGGGCCCTCGTCCTCGCGCTGCCGCAGGAAGCCGACATCGCCCGGGAAATCGGCAGCAACGTCGATCCGGATGCCATCGCCGGCGCCCTGCGCCATGCGCGACGGACCATCGGTTCCAAGCTCGGGCCGACGCTCGATCACCTCGCCCGCTTCTATCACGACGAAGGCGCCTACTCGCCGGATGCCGAGAGTGCCGGACGACGGGCGCTCGCCAACGCGGCACAGGACATGCGCGCCGCCTCTGGCAATGCCGACGTCCACGCCCGCATCATGGAGAAATTCGGCGCCGCGACCAACATGACCGACCGGCTGGCCGCGCTGGTCAGCCTCGTCCAGAACGGTGCCTCGGAGGCCGAACAGGCTCTCGGCGACTTCTACGAGGGCTACAAGTCCGTTCCGCTCGTCATCGACAAGTGGCTGGCGGTTCAGGCGGCGCGCCCCGGCGCGCGGACGCTGGACGAGGTCAAGCGCCTCACCGAGCATCCGGCCTTCTCGATCCGCAACCCGAACCGGGTGCGCTCGCTGATCGGCACCTTCGCGACAGCCAACCTGCCGCAGTTCGCGCGCGCCGACGGCGCCGGCTTCGACTTCGTCGCCGACAAGGTCATGCGGCTCGACGACATCAATCCGCAGGTCGCCGCCCGCATCCTGGTCAGCTTCCGCTCCTGGAGAAACTGGGAACCGGTGCGCCAGGGGCTGGCCGAAGCGGCCCTTAAGCGCATCGCCGCCAAGCCCAATCTCTCGCGTGACGTGCGGGATATCGCCGAGCGTTCATTGGCTTGAGCGTAACCGTTTCTTAACAAACCGGTGGGCTGCCGATAAATCTGAAAAACGCCTATGGACAAGAGATTCCTCGATGATTCAAGATGACGGTGATTCGAGGGAATCGCGTTTTCATAATCTCAAGTAACGAGTGCAGCACCAAGGGGGGCTTGGGATGGCGCAGGCAGACGATGCCGGTGCCGCCACTGGTTGGCGCACGCGCTTTTTGGGCACATCTGTCCGCAACGATGCGATCAAGGGGCACGCCAATCTTCTGGCGCGACCGGCTTATCGACGCTTGTTGCAGGCCGAGCCCTATCTGAGGCGCTCCATCCCGATCCTCATCGCCATCTTCCTTCTCGTCATCGCCGTGGCGCGCACGTCCTCGCTGCTCGATCAGCGCAACGAAGTCGCCACAACGGCAACGACGATGATCGGGCTTGTCGCCAAGTCGCTCGATGCGTCGCTCTCGCAGACACTGCCCACCGCACCCGGCGACGGCTACCACGAGAAGGTCGGCAAGGACCTCGACACGGCCCTCGCGCCCAACGCCAGCTCGAACGGTCGCGTCATCGTTGTCGCGGACCCCGCAGGCACCATCGTCGTCTCGCGACCGGAGAACCAGAGCCTCGTCGGCCGGTCTCTCGAGGACCTGCTCGGCACCGGTCAGCCACTCACCACCTTCGGCGAGCAGGCGGGCGTGCTCGAGATCGAGCTTGCCGACGGCACGCCGGTGCTTGCGACGGTGCATGACCTTGCAGGCAGCCGCGGCAGCGTGACCGTCTACCAGCCGAACGAACGCATCTTCGCGAACTGGAAACGGGACGTCTCCGTCAACATCAGCCTCTTCATCGGTACAAGCTGCATCCTGATCGTCATCGTCTACGCCTATTTCATGCAGACGACGCGAGCCCGCGAGGCCGACCACCTCTATGCCCAGACGCAGCACCGGGTCGATACGGCGCTGAGGCGCGGGCGCTGCGGCCTGTGGGACTGGGACCTGTCTCGCGGACGGCTGTTCTGGTCGCCGTCGATGTATGTGATCCTCGGCATGGAGCCCAATTCCGAACTCATGGGCTTCGGTGACCTCCAGAGCCTCATCCACCCCGAGGACACCGACCTCTACGCCCTCGCCCGCGATCTTCTGGAATCCGGGCAGACGTCGGTCGACCTCGCCTTCCGCATGCGGCATGCCGAAGGACGCTGGCTCTGGCTGCGCGCCCGCGCAGAGATTGTGCGCGACCGCGACGGCACCCCGCACCTCATAGGCATTGCCGTCGACGAGACCGAGCAGAAGCGCCTCATGGAGCAGACCGAGACGGCGGACCTTCGCCTGCGCGATGCCATCGAGACGATCTCCGAGGCCTTCGTGCTCTGGGACGCCGACAACCGCCTCGTCATGTGCAACTCGAAATACCAGAGCCTGCACGGCATTCCGGATGAACTGGTCTTTTCCGGCACGCCTTATGAAGACGTGATGGAATCCGGCTCGCGGCCGGTGGTGCAGAGCCAGGTCAAGACGACGCTGCAGAGCGACGACGGGGCCCGCTCCTTCGAGGCCCAGCTTCGCGACGGCCGCTGGCTGCAGATCAACGAGCGGCGCACCAAGGACGGCGGCTTCGTGTCCGTCGGTACCGACATCACGGAACTCAAGCTGCACGAGGAAAAGCTGCTGGACAGCGAGCGGCGGCTGATGGCAACCGTCACGGACCTTCGCCAGTCGCGCCAGAAGCTGCAGGCACAGACGCAGCAACTTGTGGATCTGGCCGACAAATACTCGGAAGAAAAGACCCGCGCGGAGGCCGCCAACCGCTCGAAGTCCGAGTTCCTTGCCTCGATGAGCCACGAATTGCGCACGCCGCTCAACGCCATCATCGGCTTCTCGGAGATGATGCGCTCGGGCATCTTCGGCTCGCTCGGCTCGCCGAAATACGATGAGTATTGCCAGGACATCCACGAGAGCGGCACCTATCTTCTCAACGTGATCAGCGACATCCTCGATATGTCGAAGATCGAGGCCGGCCGTGTGAACCTGACGCTGGAATCGGTCGACATCGACGACGTCGTCGCCGAATCCACCCGCATCATGAACAACCAGGCGGCGGACCGCTCCATCCAGCTCGTCACCGACTTCACGGTTGACCAGCCCATCGTCGCCGACCGTCGCGCCATCAAGCAGATCGTCCTCAACCTCGTGTCCAACGCGCTGAAATTCACCCCGCTTGGCGGACGCATCCGCGTCAGCACGAAGATGGCGGGCGACAACGCGCGGCTGATGGTGGAGGACACCGGCATCGGCATTCCGGCGAAGGCGCTGGCGCAGCTCGGCCAGCCCTTCGTCCAGGTCGAGAACCAGATGACGCGCAAGCATCCGGGCTCGGGCCTCGGCCTTGCGATCGCCCGATCGCTGGCCGAACTCCACGGCGGCACCATGCGGATCGAGTCCGAGGAAGGCGTCGGCACGACGGTCGTCATCGATTTGCCGCGCATCGCCTCTCCGACGCATTCGCAGGACGGCCTCCGGCTGCGCAATTCCATCCCGCCAATTCTGCCCAAGGACGCCCTCAGCGAGACGCGCCTTGGCGGCGCGCGCAGCCCCGGCCGGATCGCGCAGGTCCACGCGGCCGAATAGGGCTCAGCCGTCGTCCTTGCGCCGCTCGACCTTGCCGATCGTCCGCTCGAAAATATCCCGCACCGCCCGTTCCGTTTCGATCAGGTGCGCCTCCAGGCTCGCGACGTCCGGCATCTCGCCGGCACGGGCAACGAGAGCCAGGAAGCCGCGCGGTGCCTCTTTCGGATCGAAGGCGCCGATGATGGCAAGGCGGATGAGCAGGCCAAGTTCTTGATAGAGCCTTGTCGCGGCCAGCAGCGCCGCGCCATCCTGGGCATCGAGTTTCCCCGCAGAGACCAGTTGCTCCAATGCTGTTTCCGTCGTGTGCGACAGGACATGCGGATCGTCGGAGGCGTGGACAAGCTGCAAAGCCTGAGCGATGAACTCGACGTCGAACTGGCCGCCAGCCACACGCTTGAAATTCCAGGGATCCTTGCTGCCAAGCTCTTCCTCGACGCGCGCGCGCATGTCGGCGACATCGGCCAGGATCGCGGCCCCGTCTCGCGCCTGCGTCAGCGTCCTGAGGATAATCGCGTCGGCCTCGGCGCCCAGCGTCCGACTGCCGGCAACGACGCGGGCGCGGGTCAGGGCCATGTGCTCCCAGGTCCAGGCTTCCTTTTCGTGATAGCGGTCGAAAGCCTCGATATGGGTCGCGAGCGGCCCCGAATTGCCCGACGGACGGAGCTGGAAATCCACCTCGAAGAGCTTGCCCTCGGCGGTCGGCGCCGTCAGGGCGGCCACAAGCCGCTGGGTCAGGCGGGCATAATACTGCGTCGGCGCCAACGGCTTCGCACCATCGGACGCCTGGGCCTCGGGGTTGTGATCGTAGAGCAGGATGAGGTCGAGATCGGAGGTCGCCGTCATCTCGCGGCCGCCGAGCTTGCCCATGCCGAGAACGGTGAAGCGTCCGCCGGGCATCTTGCCGTGCCGGGCCTCGAACTCGCCGATCACATGTGGCAGGAGTTGGCGCAGGATCGCCTCGGCAAGGCCCGCGTAGGCCTCGCCGGCCTGCCGGGCCGACAGCGTGCCGGAGAGAATGCGCACGCCGATGAGGAACTGCTGCTCCTTGGCCACAATACGGAGGCGGTCGAGCTTGTCCTCGTAGCCGACGGCCTCCTTCATCTGCGAGGCGAGACGGCGACCGATATCGACCACGCGCGGGCGGCTGCCGAAGAAGGTCGGTTCCAGCACCGCGTCCATCACATGCGGCCTGCGGGCGACGATCTCGGCAAGGCGCGGCGCGGTGCCCATGATCGTGGCGATGAGGTCGATGAGATTGGGGTTGGCGCTCAGAAGCGAGAAAAGCTGAACGCCTGCCGGCAGACGCGAAAGAAAGCTGTCGAAGGCGGTGAGCGCCTGATCGGCCGCATCGGTCTGGCCGAAGGTGGCCAGGAGGCGCGGCGTCAATTCGGTCAGGATCTCCCGCGACTTGGTCGGGATCGTGACGGGATAGCGGCCGAAATGCCATGTCCTGACGGCGCGGATCGCGTCCTCCGGGCGGGCGAAACCGAGCTGACGCAGGGTGGCGACCGTCTCCGGGTCATCCTCGTCGCCGGTGAAGACCATGTTGCCGCCGTCGCTTGAGAGAGCAGCCTCCTGATCGAAGAGATCGACATAGTGCTCGCTGACGGTGACGAGCCGCTGATGCAGCGCCTTTGAAAAGCTCTCCCGATCGGCAAAGCCTGAAAGTCGCGCGATCCTGTCGATCCCCTCCGGGGCCTCGGGAAGCGTATGGGTCTGCTCGTCCGCGACCATCTGGATGCGGTGCTCGATCCGGCGCAGGAAAACATAGGCCTCGATCAGCTCGTCGCGGCTTTTGGGCTCCAGCCAGCCAAGCTCGGTCAGCGCCCTGAGCATCGGAATCGTCTCACGCCCGCGCAGGTCGAGTTCCCGACCGCCGGCGATCAGCTGCTGGGTCTGGACGAAGAACTCGATCTCGCGGATGCCGCCGCGTCCGAGCTTCAGATTGTGCCCCGCGATGGCGATGTTGCCATGGCCCTTGACCGCATGGATCTGCCGCTTGATCGAGTGAATGTCGCGGATGGCAGCATAGTCGAGGTATTTGCGCCAGACGAAGGGGCGAATGTTCTCCAGGAACCGCCAGCCCGCCTTCTGGTCGCCGGCGCAAGGGCGCGACTTGATCAGCGCCGCGCGCTCCCAGTTCTGTCCGACGCTCTCATAGTAGTGGAAGGCGGCGGCGAGCGAGATGGCCACCGCCGTCGCGCCGGGGTCCGGCCGCAGGCGCAGGTCCGTACGGAAGACGTAGCCGTCTTTCGTCCGGTCCTGGAGGATCTTGACCATGCGCCGAATGAGACGGACGAAGAAGGTGCCGACCTCGATGCCCTCGGCGACCGGGGCGGCCTCGCCGTCGTAGAAGACGATGAGGTCGATGTCGCTGGAGTAGTTGAGCTCGCCTGCCCCCTGCTTGCCCATCGCGAGAATGACGAGACCGCTCCCCTGCTCCGGATCGGCGGCATCGTGCGGCAGGAACTTGCCCTGGGTCGCCGCCTCCGCGAGCAGGAACCGGATCGCGCCGGAAACGGAGGCGTCGGCAAGGCGGGTCAGCGCCTGGGTGACGGACAGAAGCTCCCAGACACCGCCGAGATCGGCGAGAGCAATCAGCAGCGCCGCCTCGCGCTTGACGCGGCGCAGATCCGTCATCACCTGCGCCTCGCTTTGCAGCGGCATGTCGCGGATGCGCGTCAGCAGCGCTTCCATGCGCGCCTCGGGCGCGTGCGTCAGGGAGGCCAGCGTCGCGGCGGGATCGATGCGAATGAGATCGCGCAAATAGGGTGCATTGGCGATGACGCCGAGCAGAAAGTCCTTCACGCGCGGATCGGCGCCGAACAGCCCCTCAAGGTCGGCGGCGACGGCAGCCTCCGCGCTCTTCAGGGCATCATTCAGATCGTCCTCGGCCCGTGCCCGGTCGGGGCCGATCTGCGGCACGCAGGTCAGCCGGCGGACAAGGGCCCGCGGCGAGAGGTGCTTGAGATCAATGGTCGGTTCGGCTTGCTCGCTCCGGGGCGCTTGGACCGACATGGGCGTTCTTTCCTTCTTCTTTTTCTTCGCCTGACGCCGTCGACCGGCGTGGTTTCCTGCCAGACTCGGGCAGAATCAGCGTCGCTGCAAGGCCGGGCTCGGCGTCGCCCAGCTTGAACCGGCCGCCGTAATAGTGCGCCACCGCCGAAACGAGTGCCAGACCGAGGCCCGACCCCGGACGGCTGCGGCTGACGTCGAGGCGCACGAAGCGCTGCAGGACGCGCTGGCGATCTTCCGCAGGAATACCCGGGCCGTTGTCGGTCACGGACAGCCGGATGTGACCGTTCTCAGCGCGGCCGACAAGGCGCAACAGCGGCGTGCGGCCAGACAGATCGGACTCCTCGCCGAAGGCATATTTCAGGGCGTTGTCGAGCAGGTTGACGATGGCCTGGGAGACCAGAGCCCGGCTTGCCTCGATCGGCAAAGGCCCCTCGACATCGATTTCGAGGTGGCCGTCGATGTCCTCCAGAGCGGGCTCGTAGAGTTCGGCGAGATCGGCAAGGATCGCCGCCGCGTCGACCTCTTCGTCCTTGTCGCCGGTGGAGCCGGCCTCGACGCGGGCGATTTTCAGAAGAGCATCAAAGGTCGCGATCAGGGCATCGGCATCCTCGACGGAGGCGGCCACGGCCTCTCGGGTCGCCTCGGGGTCCGAGGCGATGACCAAGGCCGTCTCCAGGCGCGTGCGCAGCCGCGTCAGCGGCGTGCGCAGGTCGTGGGCGATGTTGTCCGACACCTCCTTCAGCCCGGCCATGAGCTGCTCGATCCGGTCGAGCATGGCATTGAGGCTCCTGGCAAGATTGTCGAACTCGTCGCCGGAGCCGACGATCTGAAGACGCTGCGAAAGGTCGCCCGACATGATCTGGTTGGAGGTCTCGGCGACGCTTTCCACGCGCCTCAGCACCGTGCGGCTGACGATGAACCAGCTTGCAAAGCCCATGATCACGAAGACGAGGATGCTGAGCTGAAGCGCATCCTTGATCACGTCGCCGAAGGCATCGCGCTCGCCGACATCGCGCCCCACCAGCAGCCGGACACCGCCGGGCAGCAGCATGACGCGCGCCAGGGCCTCGTGCTCCGCCACCGTGTCGCCCTCGAGGCGATGGTAGGGGATCGGGAAGAAGCCGCTCTCGTCCTTGCTGAAGGAGGTGAGCTGAATGTCGCCGACGTTGGCGACCACCGTGCGGCCGGCGAAATCCTTGACCAGATAGAGGCTTGCGCCCGGTTGCCGGGAGCGCGTCAGCACCGATTCAACCAGCCGCCGGATACCTCCGGACATGTAGTCGTCGGAGAGCGTGACGAGATCGGCCGTGATCGTCGTCTCAAGCGTCTTCGACAACAACGCCGAGGTCTTGGACGAGATGTAGACCAGCACGAAGCCGGTGAGCGCCGAAAAGACGATCAGGTAGAGAAGCGACAGCTTGATCGCCGTCGTGCGGAAGAGCTTACCGAAGGCCGTCACGGACCATGTATCCCGCGCCGCGGATCGTGTGCAGAAGCGGCTGATCGTATCCCTTGTCGATCTTGGAGCGAAGCCGGGAAATATGGACGTCGATCACGTTGGTCTGGGGATCGAAGTGATAGTCCCAGACCTTTTCCAGAAGCATGGTGCGGGTCACGACCTGGCCGGCGTTGCGCATCAGGTATTCGAGCAGGCGGAATTCGCGCGGCTGCAGAACGATCTCGTCGCCGCCGCGCATCACCGAGTGCGAGAGGCGGTCCAGCACCAGGTCGCCGACCTTGTACTGGGTCTCGACATCGGACGGACGGTTACGGCGGGCAAGCCCCTCGATGCGGGCAAGCAGTTCGGAAAAGGCATAGGGCTTGACGAGATAGTCGTCACCGCCGGCGCGAAGCCCTTCCACCCGGTCGTCGACCTGGCCGAGAGCGGAGAGGATCAGAACCGGCACGGCGTGTCCGCCCTGCCGCAACTCGGAGACGATCGAAAGGCCGTCGCGCTTCGGCAGCATCCGGTCGACGACGAGAATGTCGTGTTCCGCGCTCAGGGCGAGTTCCAGCCCCTTCTCGCCGTCACCGGCAAGATCGACGGCATGGCCGGCCTCGCGCAAGGCCTTCGCCAGGTAGGTCGCCGCCTCCAGATCGTCCTCTACGACAAGAACACGCATTCCCGTCCGCTTCCTCCACTGGTCCCCTCGAAGCGGCGTTCACGCCGCTCGATGGGCCTCTTGAACTCGCAGCATCATGGTCGCGTTCACGCGCATTCGCCTGAACGTGTCATGCTCTAGATAGCCGTCTTCGCCGCCGGTTGAAACCTCCTCCCAATGGCTTGTTTCACCAGACCTTTGCGAAAAACCGCCGCAGAGACAAAAACGGCGGACCACCGGTATGGTCCGCCGCTTTGTTCATTGTCATCGCGGCGATGAGGGAATCGCCGGCAATTCGAAAGAAGGATCGGTCGATGTGTGCTCTTGGGATCATCCGCGCCAATCTTGAGACCGACGCTAGCGCCCGCAAGCTTACGCGGCTCTGTCCGGCGGATTAAATTTTGGTCATCCCGCGACGCGAGCCGAGGCGGCGTCACACGTCGGGTTCGTCAAGCAGGCGCTCGAGTTTTGCCTGCTCGTCGCGGCTAAGGTCGCTCTCCAGGTCGCGGCTGCCGCTCCGGCGCCGGGCGATAAACACGGCGACTCCGCCGAGGATGAGGGCTCCGGGCGGAACGGCCCAGAGCAGCAGGTTGTTCCAGTCGAGCCTCGGCTTCAGGAGGACAAATTCGCCATAGCGCGCGACCAGGAAGTCCAGAACCTGCTGATCGGTGTCACCGGCCGCGATGCGCTCGCGCACCAGAATACGCAGATCCCGGGCGAGCTGGGCATCGGACGCGTCGATCGACTGGTTCTGGCAGACAAGGCAACGCAGTTGCTCCGACAGCGCCCGTGCCCTCGCCTCCTCGACCGGATCCTTCATCACCTCGTCCGGCAGAACGGCCAACGCCGGCGTTGCGGCCGACAGCAAGGCCGCGAGCACCAGTCCAAGAAGACGAGCCGAGACCATCGCGTTCACTCCGCTGGCGCCGCGCGAACGGGCGCACGGGCTGGTTTCGGCGCACCGACGCGAAGCCGCCGATCGGACAGGGAGAGGACGCCGCCGGCCATCATCACAAGCGCGCCGATCCAGATCAGCGTCACGAAGGGCTTTTCCCACATGCGCACCGTCACGCCGCGATTGTCCTCGGTGATGTCGCCGAGGGTCACGTAAAGCTGGGAAACACCGTGGGTGTAGATCGCCGCCTCGGTCGTCGGCATCTGACGGACCTCGTACATCCGCTTGGCCGGCGCGAGACTGGTGACGAGGTTGCCGCCTTCCCGGACGGTCATGTGGGCGAGGACCTCGCGGTAGGTGTTGGCCTTGCGGCTCTCGAAGCCGTCGAAGGTCACGTCAAACCCGCCGATCGACGCGGTCTCTCCGGAACGCATCACGAGGATCTTCTCGGTCTCGAAGCTCGTCACCGTGACGATGCCGGCGAGCGTCAGGCCGAGACCGGCGTGAGCGAGCGCTGTGCCGAAGGCCGAGCGCGGCAATCCGGCCAGACGGCGCATGCCGCCGGAAAAGCCGTTTCGAAGGAATCCCGCGCGCGTTCCAAGCTCGGCGACACTGCCGACCAGCAGATAGATCGCAAGGCCGATGCCGAGGGCGGACAGGACCGGGGCACCCGTCACGTACCAGAGCACGGCCAGCACCGCGAGGATGCCGAGCCCGAAGGCGAGGAAAAGCCGCTGGGCGGCCGCCAGGATATCGCCCCGCTTCCAGGCCAGCAGCGGGCCGAAGGGCACGGCGAAGAGCAGCGGCAGCATCAAGGGGCCGAAGGTCAGGTTGAAGAAGGGCGCGCCGACGGAAATCTTCTTGCCGGTCACCGCCTCCAGCACCATTGGATAGAGCGTGCCGACCAGAACCGTCGCGCAGGCCGCCGTCAGGAAGAGGTTGTTGAGGACGAGCGAGCCTTCACGGCTGATCGGCGCGAAGATGCCGCCCGGCTTCAGCACCGAGGCGCGCCAGGCGAAGAGCGACAGCGAACCGCCGATGAAGACCATCAGGATGCACAGGATGAAGACACCGCGCGCCGGGTCGCTGGCAAAGGAATGCACCGACGTCAGCACGCCGGACCGGACCAGGAAGGTGCCGAGCAGCGACAGCGAGAAGGTGAGGATCGAGAGCAGGATCGTCCAGATCTTCAGCGCGTCGCGCTTTTCCATCACGAGCGCGGAATGGAGCAGCGCCGTGCCGACGAGCCACGGCATGAAGGAGGCGTTCTCGACCGGATCCCAGAACCACCAGCCGCCCCAGCCAAGCTCGTAATAGGCCCAGTAGGAGCCCATGGCGATGCCGGCGGTCAGGAAACACCAGGCGGCCAACGTCCAGGGCCTGACCCAGCGTGCCCAGGCCGCGTCGATCTTTCCGTCGATGAGAGCCGCGACGGCGAAGGCGAAGGAGATCGAGAAGCCAACATAGCCGAGGTAGAGCAGCGGCGGATGGATGGCGAGGCCGATGTCCTGCAGGATGGGGTTGAGGTCCTTGCCCTCCATCGGCGCCGGCGAGAGGCGCGTGAAGGGGTTGGAGGTGGCCAGGATGAAGGACAGGAAGGAGACGGAGATCCAGGCCTGAACGCCGAGCACATTGGCCTTCAGCGTGCGCGGCAGGGTACCACCGAAGAAGGCGACGGCACCGCCGAAAATCGCGAGGATCAGCACCCAGAGAAGCATCGAGCCCTCGTGGTTGCTCCACACGCCCGTCACCTTGTAGAGCAGCGGCTTTTCCGAATGGGAGTTCTGGTAGACGTTCAGAAGCGAGAAGTCGGAAACGACATAGGCGTGGACCAGAGCGGCAAAGGCCATCGCCGTCAGCGCCAGCTGGGTTATGGCGGCGGGGCCGGCCATCGCCATCAGCGCGTCATCGCGCCGCCGCGCGCCGTAAACCGGGACAACCGACTGCACCAGCGCCACCGCGAGCGCCAGTACCAGCGCAAAATGTCCGATCTCGGAAATCATCACGGCCTGCTTCCTCCGACTGCCTTATCGCCCATTCCCGCGAGCAACTGTTATTTCTGCGCCTGCTGGCTCTCGCCTTCCCAGACACCCTGGGCCTTCAGGCTATCCACGACTTCCTTCGGCATATAGCGCTCGTCATGCTTGGCAAGCACGCTGTCGGCCTTGAAGATGCCGTCCGGCTCCAGCTGGCCCTCCACGACGACGCCCTGCCCCTCCCGGAACAGATCCGGCAGCAGGCCCGTATAGGTCACCGGAACCCGGTTGACCGTATCGGTCACCTCGAAACGAACCGACGCATTGGATTCGTTGCGGATGACCGAGCCTTTCTCGACCAGTCCGCCGATCCTGAGGCGCGCGTCGGGGCTGGCGCCATGCTCGACGACGTCGGTGGGGGTCTTGAACAGCGTGATGTCGCCGCTCAAGGCAAAGAGAACGAGCCCGACGGCAACGCCGAGAACCACTCCCGCTGAACCGATAATCGTCAGACGTCGCTGCTTGCGTGTCATCTTGTTCGTTCTTCTCCCTGAGCATTGCCCAACCCTGACAAAGTCATCTGGTGGGAAAATGCCCCAAGTTCCATACCTTGAATACCGGACCATCCAAAGACCGCATGCACTTTTCGGTCCGATGCTCCCGAGCGGCGCGCCGTCAGTTCGTCGCGCCGGCCGCCTCCTCGATCCGCCGTAGCGCGTCGTCCTTGCCCTCGAAAGCCACCTTGGCCTTTTCGATGGCTGCCGTGCGCTTGTCCGCATCCCCGAGAACGCCGTAGGCGCGAATGAGGCGCAGCCAGCCTTCGATGTCGTCGGGGTTCTCTTCCAGGCGGCCCGCGAGGCGCGCCACCATGCCCGCGATCATTGCCTGACGGTCCTGCGTCGACATTGACGATGCCGCCGCCACGTCCGCTGCGTTCGGGCCCGGCATGCCGCCAGCGCCCGGCCCTGCCTCCGCCATTGCGGGGGGCACCTCGCCCTTGATCATGGCCTGCGCCTGCCGGACGGCGTCGAGCCAAGGCGCATCCTTGGGCGAGCGCGCCAGGATATCGTCATAGACCTTGAGCGCCTCGTCCTTCTTGCCTTCGCTCGCCAGGCTGCCAGCATAGTAGAAGCGCGCCCGCATGTTGTCCTGATCGACGGCCATGGCCTTCTGCAGCGCCTCGACCGCCGGACGCGACACCACGCCCTGCGAGGCCATCATCAGCGCCCCGGCATAGTCGGTCAAAAGCTCGGACGTTTCGCCGCTGAGGTCCATCACCTGCCGATAGGCGTTGGCGGCATCCTGAGCACGTCCAAGCCGCATGTAAACCGGAGCCAGCACACGCCAGCCCTCGGCATCGGCAGGGTTGCGGGCCAGATGCCTTTCCACGCAGATGACGACATTCTCGATGCCGATGTCGGGGCCGCAGGCGCGAGACGCCAGTGGCTGGTCGGGCATATCCGGCGAGCCGACGCCGATATAGGCCGCGAGCGCCACGAAGGGCACGATGGCAATGACCGCCACGGCGGCAAGGCGGGCATGGCTGCGTCCTGCGCCGCTGTCCCTCGCGCTCTCGGCCCGATCCCCGGCCCGCAGCAGGCGGCGGGCGATCTCGTTGCGTGCGGCGCTCGCCTCGGCCTCGCCCAGCACGCCGCGTTCCCGGTCGCGGTCAATCTCCGCCATCTGGTCCTTGTAGACGGCGAGATCGTGGACTTCCTCAGGACCAATATCGCGAACCGTCCCACGCCTTGCCACACGGGCCATCGGCACCAGCAGCACAACGGTCGCGATGCCGGTCATCAACGCAAACAGGATCCAAATGGTCATGCCGAAGACAGGTCCTTCTGCCGTGGCATCTTGCCCGGCGGCGGCGGCGAGCATTCGCGGTCATGTGGTATCGCACGACCAGAAACCGAATACCCTTGAGTCAAGGCGCCCGAGCGATTCGAACAACACTCGTGCAACGCCAGATAACCGTAAACCACCCTTGGCTTTCAAAAAGCCGTCAAAACGTCCCACTCCCGCACGCGCGGCAGCAGGACTGATTGTCTCGTGGAATACTGGATTTCAGCGCCGATCTCAATGATGGAGGTCAAGGCGTGTCACTGCGGCGCGTCACTGCGGTACGGGGCCGGCCGGTCAGATCACGTCCGAGAACGGAAGGGTGCGGCTGACGACCCGGTCGAAGGCCTTGCGCCGGACCGACGCATAGGCGGGACCGAAGACGAGTTCGGACAGGTCGACCATCAGTTCGGCGCTGGCGATGGCCTCATCCTGGGCCGGACCGACGAGTTTGCGCACCTGTTCCAGCACGCGCTCGCTCAGCACCTCGATCGCATGCTCCGTCGCCTGGAAGGTTCTTGCCGCAACCTCATTGATGGCAAGGCTTTCCCGGCAGTTGCGGGCCTGGACCAGAAGCTGGACAGCCCAGCGCGCATCTTGCCGGTCGATGCTGTGATCGACGCTGAGGTTGTTGCCCTCGATGTGAATCGCGCGGCGAATGAGGGCGACCGTCGTTTCGATTGCCGGGCGAATGATCTCGGACATGTCGTTGCGCAGATCGCCGAGCCGCTTGCGCCATTCGCGATCGCCATCGAAGTCGACGGCGATGAGGATCGCCCGGACCATCTGGTGAAACCTGAAGAGTTCGGCCTCGACAAGGGAGAAATCCCGATGCCGGTGCAGCGCTTCGCGAAAGCGCCAGACCACGCATTCGACCTCATGGAGATAGACATCCATAAACCGGGCCGCCCGCGACGCGCGAATGTCAGCCGCATCGTCGCTGCCGGCAATGCCGACGGCAATGCGCACCAGAGAGGCAGGTGCGACCGATCGGCGCAGGATGGCGGAGGCAAGCCAGGTCACGTCTTCCGGATGCATCATCAGATGACGTTCCGCCGTCCTCATGGCGGCCGCTTCGGAAGGCTCCCCGATGGCGATCTTCTCCGGCAACTCACGTTGCATCAGAACGATCTGGGCCAGACGGCTGTGGAGCAGGATCAGGTCGTCGCAGTCGGCCAGAGCGAACTCGCCGCCGAGAAGGCCGACAAGGCGGAAGTGCCCCTTCGGCTTGGCGCGGATATCCTCGACCTTCGTCGCCAGCCTTGTCAGCGCCTCGTCGCGCATGGACTGAAGCTGGCGCTTGCGCTCCAATTCCGGCAGGAACAGCAACGACGCCTCGCTGTCCACCCAAGGCGGCAGGAGATCCGGGATCACGTCGCGGATCAGATAACCCCAGATTCCGGCGATCGACGTGGCAAAGAAACGCCCGTGCTGCCGGTTGACCACGTCCTCCTCGACGATGAAGGCGGCGACCGGCTGAAAGAAAAGCTCCCTGAGCGTTGCCAGGCGCCCCTCGGGCGTCATGCTGTCTACTCCGGAGCGAACCACCTCTCGCGCCGCGTCCAGGATCAGCTTGGTCTGCGTGTCGATTTCGGCCGGATCGGAACGGTCCTCCAGTGCGCGCAGGAGCATCTGCTGCGCCCCAGGCGTCAAGCCTTTCAGGTATCCGATCAACTTTTCACGCATAACCTGTCCCTTTGGCCAGCCCACGATCTTGCATCGCGGCCTGCAGCCATCGCCGGCAAACTATTCACCATTCTGGTTGACGAATGGTGAGCAGGCAGGGATTTCGCGCAATTTTCATGATTTCAGGCAGGGATCCTTAAGCTTCAAATTCAGGCAATAAACAATCCCGCCGCGCAATCATTCACTCTTCTGTCAAAGGGAAACAATACACAACCCTGTCGGGTATCGTGCAGATCAGACGTCTTGAAAAACTCTGCCCCGAGGCTGTTTTCCTTTCTCTTTCCTGCTCTTGAAACGACGCGTTTCCGGGCTTGGCAACACCAAGCTGCCGCGGCGCCTTGAGGAAGTCCGTCGCCATACGTCCAGCAACGATCCGGCTCCACGCCGACGCTCTTGCCTTTCTTTATATATCCATTATTCTGGATTTATGGATACAGAAAGAACGATCGTCGCCCTGGCCGCCCTCGCGCAGCCGACCCGTCTTGAGACCTTCCGGCTGCTGGTCGAGAGGGAGCCGCAGGGCGTGCCGGCCGGCGAACTGGCGCGCCTCATGGACGTGCCGCAGAACACGATGTCGTCCCATCTCTCGGTGCTGGCGCGGGCCGGGCTGATTACCGGCGAGCGCCAGAGCCGGTCGATCATCTATCGCGCCCACCTCGACACCATCCGCGAGGTCGCGCTGTTCCTGCTCAAGGACTGCTGCGGCGGCCGGCCGGACCTCTGCGCTCCGCTCGTCGACGATCTCGTTCCCTGCTGCACGCCGCAGACGACGGCCGGACGGTCCGGCCCTGCCGCACAATCGACCGAAGAAAGCGCCAAGGAAGACGCTTGAACATGACCTTGCCGCGACACCGGCCATTGCCTTCGCGGTTCTGTTTCGGGGAGACCAAGCCATGACGGACCACACCTACAACGTCCTGTTCCTATGCACCGGCAATTCCGCCCGCTCGATCATGGGAGAGGCCCTTCTCAACCATCTCGGCGACGGACGGTTTCGGGCCTATTCGGCCGGCAGCTTTCCGAAGGGCGGCGTCAATCCCCTGACGCTGGAGGTTCTTGAGAACGCCGGAATTTCGACGGACGGCCTGCGATCGAAGCCCTGGGACGAATTCGCCGCTCCCGGCGCGCCGCAAATGGATTTCATCTTCACCGTCTGCGACGACGCGGCGGGCGAGCAATGCCCGGTCTGGCCCGGCCATCCGATGACGGCCCACTGGGGCATCGAGGACCCGGCCAAGGCGGCGGGCCCCGAATTCCGGCGCCGGGCCGCCTTCGAACAGGCGCTCGGCTTCATGCGCAACCGCATTGCCGCCTTCGTCAGCCTGCCGATCACCAGCATCGACCGGCTGGCGCTGCAATCGAAGCTGCGCGGCATCGGCGCCATGGACGGCTCCACGTCACAGTCCGGATCGGCGGCCTGAATGGCGGGTATCGATCTTTCCCGCCGCCTGGTTGCCGAGGCCCTCGGCACCGGGCTCCTTGTGGCCGCCGTCGTCGGGTCCGGCATCATGGCCGAGAGCCTGACCGGCGACACGGCACTCGCGCTTCTGGCCAACACGATCGCGACCGGAGCCATTCTGGTCGTTCTGATCTCGATCCTCGGCCCCATTTCGGGGGCGCATTTCAACCCGGCGGTGACGCTCGTCTTCGTCTTGCGCAAGGATCTGACGGCGCAGGACGGAGCAGCCTATGTCCTCGTCCAGATCATCGGCGGCATTGCCGGCACGCTTGCGGCGCATCTGATGTTCGCCCTGCCGGTCCTGCAGGCCTCCGAGCATGTCCGCAGCGGCGGCCCGCAGTGGTTTTCCGAAATCGTCGCGGCCTTCGGGCTCGTTGCCGTCATCCTCAGCGGCATCCGGTTCGAGCGGACGGCGGTTCCGTGGCTCGTCGGGCTCTACATCACGTCGGCCTACTGGTTCACCGCGTCGACGTCCTTCGCCAATCCGGCGGTCGCCATCGCCAGAGCCTTCACCAACACCTTTTCCGGCATTCGCCCGGTGGACCTTCCGGGCTTCATCGTGGCGCAGATCATCGGCGCCGTTCTCGCCTTCGCGCTGATGTCCTGGCTGTTGCGCATCCCCTCGGCGGGCCACATTCCCATACACCCAGAGAGTTCCTCATGAGCGTCACGATTTACCACAACCCCGCCTGCGGCACCTCCCGCAACACCCTTGCCATGATCCGCGCGAGCGGCGCCGAGCCGGAGGTCATCGAGTATCTCAAGACCCCGCCGACGCGCGAAAGGCTGAAGGAGCTGATCGCAGCCTCCGGGCTCAGCGTGCGCGAGGTTCTGCGGCAGAAGGGAACACCCTATGGCGATCTCGGGCTCGACAATCCCGAACTCAGCGACGAAGAGCTCATCGACGCCATGATGGCGCATCCGATCCTGATCAATCGGCCCATCGTGGTGGCGCCGAAGGGCGTCCGGCTTTGCCGGCCGTCCGAGGTGGTTCTGGAAATCCTGGAAAATCCGGACATCGAGTTCACCAAGGAGGATGGCGAGGTGGTGAAGGGCACCGGCGCATGACCGATCGCGTGACCGCCTTGGACCTGCCCAACATCGATCCGGAACAGATCAGGCCCATCGACTCGTCATTGCTGGCGGCCGATGGCGATCCCGGCCATCCGCCCCGCATCCTGCTGCTCTACGGTTCCCTGCGCGAGCGCTCCTATTCGCGCCTTGCCGCCGAGGAGGCCGCCCGCCTGCTGCAGTATTTCGGGGCCGAGACGCGCATCTTTTCTCCCGAAGGGCTGCCGCTGCCCGATGGCGCCCCGGTCGATCATCCGAAGGTCGCCGAGTTACGCGACCTTGCCCAGTGGTCGGAAGGCATGGTCTGGGTGTCGCCCGAACGCCATGGCGCGATGACCGGCATCATGAAGGCGCAGATCGACTGGCTACCGCTGTCGCTCGGCGCCGTCCGGCCGACGCAGGGCAAGACGCTGGCCGTGATGGAGGTTTCGGGTGGATCGCAAAGCTTCAACGCGGTCAACCAGATGCGTATCCTCGGGCGCTGGATGCGGATGGTGACCATCCCGAACCAGTCCTCGGTGCCGAAGGCCTTTGCCGAGTTCGACGAGGCCGGGCGGATGAAGCCCTCGCCCTACTACAACCGGATCGTCGACGTGATGGAGGAACTGGTGAAGTTCACCTTTATGGTGCGCGGCCGCTCGTCCTATCTGGTCGACCGCTATTCGGAGCGGGTGGAGAGCGCCGAGGCGCTTTCCAAGCGGGTGAACCAGCGCTCGATCTGAGGCGGCAAGACCGGCCGCACGAACCGAGAGCGCCAACCGGCGGGGCCTATCCGGCCCTCGCCGTGCTCTGGCGCGGCTGAAGCTGGAAGCCGAGATCGACGACGGCGGGCGTGTCGCCGTCCCCTCCCCTGATCCGCGCCGATATCATCTCGATCGCCCGCCGCCCCATGTCGTAGCGGTAGGTGCGCACGCTGGTGATCGAAGGCTCGGCGACCGCCATCATCTCAAGGTCGTTGAAGCCGCAGATCGTCAGGTCGGCCGGCACGCGAATGTGCCGCCGCTGGGCCTCGAAGAGAATGCCGAGGGCGAGGTCGTCGTTGTTGCAGAAGACGCCGTCGATCTTCGGATGGCGGGCGATTAGGTCGGCGAACAGCTGCGTGCCGAGCGTGACGGTCGAAGGCGCCGGCGTGGTGATGCAGCGCGCCTCGGAGAAGAGCCCCGCCGCCTCGCATGTGTCGCGGAAACCGGCAAAGCGGCGCTGGGTTCTCGGGTCCATCCGCGCGCCGACGAAGGCGGGATAGCGGCTGCCGGTCTCCAGCAGGTGGCGGGTCGCGGCGGCGGCGCCGTCGTAGTGCGAGAAGCCGATCATCATGTCGATCGGATCGGGCCCAAGCTCCATGATCTGGACCGTCGGACAGGGCGCCGTCTCCAGCATCTTGCGGGAGGCGGCCGACTGGTCGATGCCGGCGACGATCAGGCCGGCCGGCTTCTGGCTGAGAAAGACCCGCAAGAGGGTCTCCTCCATGACGGGAGAATAGCGCGAATTGCCGAGCTGGATCTCGAAGGGCTCACCTTCCACCGCCGCATAGATGCCGCGCAAGACATCGGAAAAGACGTTGTTGGTGACCGACGGGATGAGCACGCCGATGACGTTGGTGCGCCCGGACGCAAGGGCGCGGGCCGCCGGGTCCGGCACGTAGCCGAGATCGGCGATAGCGCGCTGGATTTTTTCAAGAAGCGGCGGCGAGACCTTTTCCGGGGTGCGCAGGGCCCTTGAAACGGTGATTGCGCTAACGCCAACCCGCTCCGCGACGGAGGCTAGCGTCACTCTCCGTTCGTTCATCCCCTCGTTTCCTCTTATTATTCAATGTGTAGAGAATTTCTATAGCAGGAAATTTGACAGGTCGCAGAAAAATGCCATATGACAGCGCTAACATTTCGGAGGAAAGATCGTGGCGAGCGAGGTTTCGTCGGTCCTGGTGATGGGGGTTTGCGGCGTCGGCAAGACGACGCTGGCGCAGTCGATCGCCGATGCGCTCCATTGCGGCGTCGTCGAGGCGGACGATTTTCATCCCAAGCAGAATGTCGATGCCATGCGCGCCGGCCAGCCGCTCAACGACGACATGCGCTGGAGTTGGCTCGATGCCCTCGGCAACGTCGTCGCCGGCACCATGGAAGCCGATCCGTCCCGCCCCGTCGTCTTCGCCTGCTCGGCCCTGAAGCGGAGCTATCGCGAACGGCTGCGCGAGAAGCTCGGCCGCTTCGCCATCGTGCATCTCACCGGCTCGCCCGACCTGATCCACGAGCGCATGACGGGCCGCAAGGACCACTTCATGCCGACGAGCCTGCTGGCCAGCCAGCTTGCCGATCTGGAGCCGCCGACCGAGGACGAGGCGCCGCTGATCCGGATCGATGTCGGGCAGACGCAACAGGAGATGACGGCCGAGGCCATTTCATTTGTCACCCCACTGATCGGGAACGGTGACGAAAGACGCTGAGCGAGGAGGTCGCTCAGCGGGACGAATGTTTCAGTCTTTGACAATGGGAGGAAAGAGCATGTTGAAGTCTTTTGCTAAAGTGACGCTTGCCGCCGTGGCCACCGTGGCGATCGCCGGCCCCGTCTGGGCCGCCGACTATTCGTTCAAGTTCCAGTCGAGCGACCCGGCCGGCAATCCGAATTTCGAGCTGCAGCAGGGCTGGGCCAAGTCGGTCGCCGAGAAGACCGGCGGCAAGGTCGAGATCGAACTGCTGCCCGTCGGCAGCATCGTCGAGCATCAGGAAACCCAGGACGCCATCGCCGCCGGAATCCTCGACGGCCATATCACCGACACGTCCTATTTCGCCGGCAAGGACGCCGCCTTCGGCCTCATCGCCAATCCGGTCGGCGCCTGGTCCGATCCGCAGCAGATGTTCGACTTCATGGAGAAGGGCGGCGGCAACGAGCTCATGAACTCGCTGCTCGAGCCCTATGGCCTGCACTTCATCGGTGCGACCACGCCGGGCCTGGAATCCCTCGTCTCCAAGGTGCCGCTCGACGGCGTTGCCGACCTCAAGGGCCTCAAGATGCGTGCGCCGGAAGGCCTCGTGCAGCAGGTCTTCGCCGCCGCAGGCGCCGCGCCGGTCAACCTGCCCGGTTCGGAAGTCTTCACCTCGCTCGACAAAGGCGTGATCGACGCGGCCGACTACACCGTCTTTTCGACCAACCAGGCCCAGGGCCTCAACGACATCGCCCCAAACCCGGTCTATCCGGGCTTCCACTCGATGCCGCTCGTCGAAATCTCGATGAACAAGCAGAAGTGGGACGAGCTGCCGGACGACATCAAGACGACCCTCACCGAAAGCGTTCACGACTTCGCCCTGCATGAAGTCGAGGTGCTTTCCGAGAAGGACAAGGAGGCCGTGAAGCAGGCCGAGGCCGGCGGCAAGATCCACATCCACAACTGGTCGGACGAGGAACGCGCCAAGTTCCGCAAGATCGCGATCGGCCAGTGGGAAAAGGTCGCCGAAAAGTCGGCCAACGCCAAGAAGGTCTACGACGTGCTGGTCGCCTATCTGCAGGACAACGGGCTCGTCAATCTGGACTGACCAAACCAACAAGACCAAGGGAATGCAGCCAAGGCATCGGGCCGAAACGCCGGAACCGGTTTTCGGCCCGATGCTCCGACCAACGTTCGGGGCGGGATGAACGGTCGCCTGATCTCATCCCGCTTCAGGCCGCATTTCTCATATGTGGGAGGACAACATGGCGCTGCCGGAAGGTGAGTTCGAAATGCCGCGCGAGGAGCGGTATGCGATCCCGGAAGCAGGCTGGCTCGGCAAGGCGATCGACAAGGGCGGACTGATCTTCGCCCTCGGACTCCTCGCCGCAATGCTGATCCTGATCCAGGAAGTGGTGCTGCGCTATGTCTTCAACGCGCCGACGATCTGGGCGCACGAGACGACCGTCTTCCTGTGCGCGCTCGCCTTCGTCTACGGCGGGCTCTACTGCACCGCCCGCGACAGCCATATCCGCGTCGTCCTGATCTACGATGCCGTGAGCCCAACCGTGCGCCGGGGGCTGGACGTGATCATCTCGATCATCTCGGCGATTGCTTCCGCCTTCTTCGCGTGGGCGTCGTGGGAACTCGTCAAGCGCGCCATCTTCCGCCCTGACGGCTCCATTCACCTGGAAACCTCGGGCAGCGCCTGGGACCCGCCCTTCCCTGCCCTTCTCAAGCTCTTCCTGCTGGCTGTCATGGCCGTGATGACGGTGCAGTTCGTGATCCTTGCGATCAATCACGCCCGCCGGGCCGTTGCGAAGCGGGAGGCGCGCTGATGCACGCCCTCGACTTTCTCTTCAATCTGAAATCGCTCGGCGTCGAACTCGGCACACTGGTGATGTTCGGCCTGATGCTGGCGCTTCTGGTGCTCGGCATCCCGCTTGCCTTCGTCACGCTGCTCGTCGCCCTCATCTTCGCGGTCGGCTGGTTCGGCCCGATGGCCGTGCCGCTGATCACCAGCCGCGTCTATTCCTTCGTCTCGTCCTTCGTCTTCGTCTCCGTGCCGATGTTCGTGCTGATGGCGGCGATCCTCGACCGGTCCGGCATCGCCCGAGACCTCTTCGACGCGATGCGCCTGATCGGCGGACGGCTGCGCGGCGGCATCGCGGTGCAGACCATCTTCGTCGCCGTGATCCTCGCGGCCATGAGCGGCATCATCGGCGGCGAGATCGTGCTTCTCGGCCTCATCGCCCTGCCGCAGATGCTGCGGCTCGGCTACGACCGCAATCTCGCGATCGGCGTCATCTGCGCCGGCGGCTCGCTCGGCACCATGGTCCCGCCGTCGATCGTGCTCATCATCTACGGTCTTACCGCCAACGTCTCGATCGGCGACCTCTTCACCTCGGCCTTCATTCCCGGCTTCATGCTGGCGATGTTCTATGTCGTCTACGTGCTGATCCGCGCCTGGCTCAATCCGTCGCTTGCGCCGGTGCCGGAGCCCGACGGCATTCCCTTTGCGAAGAAGCTTTCAAAGCTCAAGGGACTGATCCTGCCGGCACTGGTCGTTTCCTTCGTGCTCGGCTCGATCTACGGCGGCATCGCCTCGGTGACCGAGGCCTCGGCGGTCGGCGTTGCCGGCGTGATCCTCTCCACCGTGGTGCGCGGCGAGTTCTCCTTGCGGCTCCTCCGTGATGCCGCTCTCCAGACGCTCTCGACCTGCGGCATGATCGTGTGGATCGGCATCGGCGCCAGCGCCCTCGTCGGCGTCTTCAACCTGATGGGCGGCATCAAGTTCGTCTCCGACCTTCTGACCGGCGTTTCTGACAATCCGACCGTCGTCCTGCTTGTGATGATGGCGATCCTCTTCGTCCTCGGCATGTTCCTCGACTGGGTCGGCATCGCGCTTTTGACCATGCCGATCTTCGTGCCGATCATCATCAAGCTCGGCTACGATCCGGTCTGGTTCGGCGTGCTCTTCGCCATGAACATGCAGGTCTCGTTCCTGTCGCCGCCCTTTGGCCCCGCCGCCTTCTATCTGAAAAGCGTCGCGCCACCGGAGATCAGCCTCGGCGACATCTTCAAGTCGCTGCTGCCCTTCATCTGCCTTCAGGTGCTGGCGGTTGCGACCCTGATCGTCTTTCCGGGCATCACGGGCCGCTGACGGAGCCTGGATCTCCCCCGCCTCAAGGCACGAACCCGAGCAGGACCGGGTTCGTGCCTTCCGGACGGCTGTGACGTTCCACCGTGATGCCGGCCTTAGCCAGCGCCGTTTCGATTGACGCAAGCATCGGCCGGTCGGCCGGCTGCATTCGCGGGATCGTCACCAATGAAAGCGGCGCGACCAACTGCTCATTGATGACGGACCCGACCCAGAGCGGGCTCTTGCGACCGTCGATGACATTGAAGTTGGCGGGCCAAAGGCGGAAGACGTGGCGCGCACCCGATGATGCCGGCTCCGGCAGGATGAGCGCCAAACCGGAAGGTTGGCCGCTGGAAAGCAGGGGGACCACGGGCAAGCCCTCAGGCGATGCGCCCGGCGTCAACCAATGCAGCGCGTTGGCGACGGTCCACGGCGGCGATGGCTGCCACCCCTCTGCCAGCAAAGCCGTTCGCAAGGGTTCAAGATCGCCGGCCCACTGGATGGTCAGCGGCTCCTCCTGCTCTCCGGTCAGGTCGGTGCGCCAGACGGCCAGATCCTGCCATCGCGTCCCCCGCCAGTCGGCCAGCGTCATCGTCGGCACGGCCGTGCGAACCGCATAGCGCTCGACGTCCCGTGCGTGATTGCGATCGACATGAAACCCACCGAAGCCGACGAGCACCAGAAGGCAGACCGCAACAAATGGCGCCGTCGGCAGCCGTTCGGCCGGGCGGCGCATGTAGAAGAGCACAAGCAGCGCCAGCCATGCCGAGCCGAACGCGAGACCGCCCGCCACATCGGAGAACCAGTGCGCGCCGAGATAAAGGCGCGAGAAGGCGATCGCGAAGGCAAAACAGGCTGCCGTAAAGGCGATCGCGATCTTCATCCGGCCCGACGCGAAGCGCGCCAGGAGAAAGGCAAGGAAGCCGTAGAGGACGAAGTTGATCGTGCTGTGCCCGCTCGGGAAGGAGAAGGCGCTCCAGCCGTTGTAGAGATCCCCGATCGGGCGGGTGCGGTGCAGGGCGACCTTGATCGCCGTGTTGAGCATCGAGGCGCCGGCAATGGCCGCCAGCCAGTAGCCCGCCGTCCGCCAGGCGCCCTTCCACAGCAGCCAGCCAAGCACCGCCAGAACCATGGCGACGACCACGCTGGTGTCGCCGAGTTCGGTGACCGCGATCATGATGGAATCGCCGGGGCCGGAGCGAAGCTCCTGAAAAATATTGTAGATGGCCTGATCGGCGTAAACGAGCGGATCGCCGGTGACGACGTCTTCCAGAATGCCGAAGAAGGTCCACGCGCCGGCCGCCAGAACGAGAATGAGAGCGGCCAACACGCGCGCGTCGCTCTGCTGCGGATCGAGCACGGCGGCGAGATAACGCGGCAGCCATCCCGGCTGCTTCTCTGCCCAGATGCGCGTATGCCCGGCACCGAGCAGGAGGACGGGCATCACATGGCGCAGGGTGAGGCGCACCACCTGCACAACCACCCATAGCCCGATGACGGTGACGACCAGCAGCAGCGCCAGCGGCTTGGCCGCTTCGCCCAGCATGCCAACCGACGTGCCGACCAGCATGCCCGACAGGACATGCACGGGCGCCCAGACGAGCGCCGAGGCGACGTTCACGGTGTAGAAGGTGGCAACGCCCATGTTGAGGACGCCGGCAAGCAAGGGAACAAAGGCCCTGACGCCGGGAATGAAGCGGGCAAGAAAGACGCTCTTGTCGCCGTGGCGGTCGAAGAAGGTTTCGCTGTGGCGCACGAGATCCGGATAGCGGCTGAAGGGCCACGCCCCGAGGACGCCGCGGTGATAGCGATGGCCCAGCCAGAACGACAAACCGTCGCCAGCGATGGCGCCGAGGACCGTGGCTGCGAGCAGCGGCCAGAAGACGAGCACGCCGCTCGGCACGAGGGCGCTCAAGGCGAGGATGGTCGCGGTTCCGGGGACGACGGCGCCGACAATCGGAATGGATTCCGAAAAGGCCAGCAGGAATGCGGCCAGATAGGCAAAGCCGGGATTCAGTCGCAGGAACTCGACGACCGACGAAATCAGGTCGCTGAACATGAGCCCTTATAATACAGGCGCGACGCTGTGCACCGCCGTTTCTTGTTCGATGCACAGCGGAAGCGGATCGGGCCGGCTGCGACAGCCGCCGATCCGCTCCGATCGTCAGAATTTCAGATACGGCCGCAGGAGCGACTTGATCAATTCGAGCGCCAGCAGAAGACCGGCAGAGACAGCGACGGAGAGCGCAAGGTCAGCCGCGGGCACGGGACCGAAGCGGAAAATGGAGCTTGCCACGGGCCAGAACAGGGACACCCCGAGCATCAGGGCAACCACGAGGATGACGGCGGCCAAGGCTGCATTCGGGCGCAGGATCGCGCGCGCCATCGACGTGCTGAAGGAGCGATTGACGAGGATGAGGCTGACGATGGCGAGGACGAGCGAGAAGAAGGTCAGCGCGCGGGCCTGTTCGGCCTGCATGCCCATCTCCAGCGAGCCGATGTAGATGGCCGCGACGACAGCGAAAGCAACGCCGCCCTGAAGCAGGCTCCAGCCGATCAGTTGCCAGGAAAACAGCGACGCGTCCGGGCGGCGCGGCGGGCGCTTCATGACATCGTGCTCCTCGACCTCCGCCTCGAAGACCAGGGAACAGACGGGATCGATGATCATCTCGATGAAGGCGATATGGATCGGCCAGAAGATGATGGGCGAGCCCGTCAGCAGCGGCAGCAGCGCAAGGCCCGCAATCGGCACGTGAACGGCGACGATGAAGCCCATGGCCTTGCGGATGTTGTCGTAGATCCGGCGCCCCAGCCGCACGGCGGCGACGATCGATCCGAAATCATCGTTCAGGAGAACGATCGCGGATGCCTCGCGGGCCACGTCCGTGCCCCTCGCCCCCATCGCGACGCCGATATGGGCGGCCTTCAGCGACGGGGCATCGTTGACGCCATCGCCGGTCATCGCGACGATCTCGCCGTCGGCCTTCAGCGCCTGGACGATCCTCAGTTTCTGCTCCGGCATGATCCGGGCAAAGACGCTGGCCGTTCGCGCCAACGCCCGCAGTTCCTCGTCGGAGACCCTGGCGATGTCCTCGCCGGTCAGGACGCCGTCGATCAGCAGTCCGGCCTCTTCGGCGATGGCGCGGGCGGTGACGGGATAATCCCCCGTGATCATCACGACGCGGATGCCTGCCGCCCGGCATTCGGCGATGGCGGCGGGCACATGGGCGCGCAAGGGATCCGACAATCCGACGAGGCCGAGAAACTCAAAGTCGAAGGCGTCCTGCGTCTCGGGAAGGTCTTCATGCGGGACAACGGCCCGGGCGACGCCGAGAACGCGCAGGCCCTTTTCCGCCATCGCAGCAATGGATTGCCGCATCGCCGCCATGGCTGTTTCATCGAGACGGCAGAGCCCCGCGATGGCCTCCGGCGCGCCCTTCGCGGCAGCGATGAACGTTCCATCCCCGGCCGGCCAGACCATCGTCATCGCCAGCAGATCCTGGCTCAGCGCATAGTTTCGGGCCGGCTGCCCGCCGCGCGGCGCCACGCCAGCGTAGGCAAAATCGCCGGCGAAGGCGTGAAGGGCCTTTTCCATCGGATCGAACGGCTCTGGCGTGCTGGCCATGGCCGCGACCTCGGCCAGGTCCGCAAAACCAGCCGCCGGGATGGCCCCTTCCCCTGCCCGGGCCGGCGCATGGACCTCGCCCGACGCGAGCCTGACCTCGGCGACGGTCATCCGGTTTTCCGTCAGCGTGCCGGTCTTGTCGGTGCACAGAACCGTGGCGGCGCCGAGGGTTTCGATCGAGGCGGCGCGGCGCGTCAGGACGCCGGCCCTCGAGATCCGCCAGGCGCCCATCGCCATGAAGACGGCGAGCACCATCGGGAACTCCTCCGGCAGCATGGACATGCCGATAGCGATGCCCGCCAGCAGCGCATCGAGCCATCCGCCGCGCAGGATGCCGTACATCAGGACGGTGGCGAGGCTGATCAGGGCGGCGCCGACGGCAGAGAGCCCGACCAGACGCGCCGTCTCCAGCTTCAGACGCGGCGGCTCGGTGTCGAGCGCGCTGAGCCGCTGGCCGATCCTGCCGATCTGGCTTTGAACCCCTGTCGCGACGACTTCCGCAAGCCCCGTCCCCCGCACGATCATCGAGCCGGAAAAGGCAAAGGGAAGATCGTCACCTCCCGGCTGCAGGGGCGGTAGATCTCCGTCGTTCTTCAAAGCCTTGCGGACCGGCACGGATTCGCCCGTCAGAAGCGACTCGTCCGCTTCCAGGTTCTGTGCCTCGACGAGACGGCAATCGGCGGGGACACGGTCGCCTTCGGAGAGCACGACGAGATCACCCCGGACAACCTCGCGCCCGGCGATGACAATCCTGTCTCCGTCCCGGATCACCGTCGCCCTCGGACTGGTCAGATCGCGCAGCGCTTCGAGGACGCGTTCCGTTCTCGCCTCCTGGACAACGGTGATGACGATCGAAAGCCCGGCAAAGGCGAGAAGGATCAGCGCCTCCTTGAGATCGCCGAGGACGAGGTAGATCAATCCGGCGCCGAGAAGCAGCAGGAGCATCGGCTCCTTCAGGACTTCGAAGACGATCCGCAGCGGCGAGCGCGAGGCCGTGCTTGGCAGTTCGTTGTAACCTTCGGCGGCAAGCCGCGCCCGGGCCTCATCCGCCGAAAGACCCTGAATGGGACTGTCAGATACTGCCGCCTCGGTCATGTCGCGCATCTCTCCGGCTTCGATCCACCCGCCTGATCAGCCTGTCTTAACAAAGAGCAGCAGATCGACAGCGATCTCGATCAAAGATCGTCGAAAAAAGAGGGGGTGCGGCGGACATCGCGCCTTTTCCGTCGCCGAAATGGCGGCGATCAAAGTCGACAGCACGGCGCTGACCACGGCGAGCGCGATACCTTCACCGGTAGCCGGGCCGGGCTGGAGATGCGGGTGGCCGCGAATAGTCGTTGAGCATGAGGAACGCCGACGCCATTGGCGCTGCGCGAAAGGCCCGGCTGACTTACCTTCGGCGTCTCAGGCGGTATCAAAATCGCCGGACTGCGGCAGAGCGATGGGCACGAAGATCGACCGATCCGGCTTGATATCCAGCAGCGGCGTGCCGTCGAGGCAGTCGAGCCCCTGCACGGTCAGAATATTGCCCTCGACGCTCACCAGACGCGCGATCGATGTGCCGATGGGATTGGGACGCACCGGCGTTCTGAGAGCGAAGGTTCCGCGAACCGTCCTGTCGTTCGCCGGGCTTTGCCGCACGAGGTCGCGGCGGGATTCGTGCAGCCAGTAGAGCACTTCCAGCGTCTCGTATTTCGAAATGCCATCGAGCGCGGCCACCCAGGGTTCGAACACCTCGATGGTGCAGAGCGGGCCGTCCTGCCGGCCCTGACGGGGACATTCGAGCCGTGACGTCCACGGCGTCGAAATCCGTCCGATGAAGACCAGCCCGGCATCCGTGGCTTCCGGCGGCTCGACGGCAACCTCGCCGTCGCGAATTTCGTTGAGACGCACCATGTCGAACCCTGCTTCCTTCGTGACCGCATGAGACGGACCAGCGCCGTCACGTCGGCCTGCCGGCGTCCAAGGGTCGTTCCCAGACAACAACAAGCCGACCTGACGATCAGATAAGGCGTCCCATGAGTTCGCGGCAAGGCAGTTGCCGGACAATTGCGACAGGGTCCATCGCGCAACCTGGGTTTGAGGCGTTTCTCACGCCCCGGTCGGCCGTCCCCGGATCACGCAGACTTCGTGGAAGAGGGGCGTATCGGGGTTCTCATCCAGAAGCGCCTGCGCAGCACAGGCGGATAGGTGCTGCTCGCCCTTCCCGTCGGCATAGAATTCGCAAACGAATTCCTCTTCCTGCTTGGTGCCCTGCAGCGCCTTTTCCAGAACGACGAAGAAGGAGATGTCCGTCCGGTCGCTCTGGCGAACGATCCTCGAGGCCAGCTTCTCCGGCTCGTAACCATTCGCCCGGAAAAACTGGAACAGCACCCGGTTGCCGATCCGGCTGCCGAAATTGAGAATGATCTCGGCCTTCGGAGCGTATGCCTTCAACTGCCACAGCAGAGCCTCGTTGAGGCCGAGCCCCACGGCGTTGAACGGATACTGGTTGAAATCGATCCAAGGATAGTAGTGGGCGATGTGATCGTCCGTCCGTTCCACCGCGGCTTCGCTGCCGGGCTCCTGATGGTCGTCGCGGAAGGCGATAAAGCCCTTGTCGTTGGGGTCGGCGACCTGCGGAAGGCATCCGACCACCACATCCGCGCCGGCCACCGCCGCCCGCGCCTCGTCGGAATCCACCAGACTGACGGAGCCCTCGATTGCCAGGAACCGGTCGCCGAACTCGGGGACCGTGTCATTCACGAGTTGCCGGGCAACGGACGCAAGACGCGGGTCGAGGTCGCTGCCGATGACCTTTTCCGCCCCACACTCGCCCAGCATGAAGGCGACGTTGGTCCCGGTTCCAAGGCCAACCTCGTAGACTGTCTTGCCACGCAGGCCCGCCCTCTTCAGCCCGAGCTGAAAGGTCGACGTCCACGGATCCGCCGGGTCGAAGGCGAAGCTCGGTATCTCGGACGCCGCGACGTTGGTGTCGCCATGGCCTGCCGCCGGCAAGGAGTGCGCTGGCTTCATTCTTGTTCTCCGTATGCGGTGTAACCTGGCGCGCGGGCGCGGCCCGGCAGCCCCAGGCACGCCCAAAAATCTCAATCGATCAGAAGGACTTCCTGCACGTCGGAACGCAGGCAGTGATCGGAGCGCATCGATGCCGCGTAGCCGCCAGCATTGATCAGCGCGAGGCGGTCGCCTTCCTGAAGCGCGGGCATCGTGTGGTCCTCGACCCACTTGTCGAGCGCCTCGTTGACGTTGCCGACGATCGTGTAACAACCGACCCCGCGGTTCCGGCGCACCAGGGGCACGGGCTCGCAGGGCAATCCGTAGAAGGCCGGCTCCATGGCGAGGTTGAACCCCGCATCGACGCCGACGAACACGACATCCTTGCGCTGTTCGACATAGGTGACCGTGGCAAGCAGCGCTCCGGCGTCCTTGACGATGAAATCGCCCGGCTCCACGGCGACGCGAAGGTTCCGGCCCTTGAAGGCCTTCGCGATCACGCCGGCCCAGCGGTCAAGGTCAAGCGAGCGGTCCGTCGACCGGTGCGGCACGCCGAGCCCTCCACCCATATTGACCTCCCGAAGGTCGGGCAGAGCGTCGATGAAGGTCTGCGCCGCGTTCAGGACCTCGGCCAACTGCTCCAGTTCCCGGTCGAGATAGCCGCATCCGGCATGGAAATGGATGCGCACGATCTTGAGAGAATGTGCCCTGGCGATCTCGATCGCCTCGTTCAGCCGGTCACGGTAGATGCCGAACTTGGTCGCACCCGGCCCGCTGTAGAGCAGCATGTCGTTGCCCTGATAGCCGATGCCGACGTCGGGATTGATGCGAATGCCGACCTCGCGTCCTGGGCACGCCTTGCCGAGACGATCAAGGCTTGCCAGCGAATCGAGATTGACGTTGACGTCCGGAAAGCGGGCGATCGTCTCGATGTCGGACTTGCTCAGCGACGTGCCGGTGAACGAGATATCCTCCTGCCGAAACCCGCAGGAAATGGCGCGCAGCATCTCGCCCGGCGAACAGACATCGGCGCCGCAGAGCCCCGTCGTTCGCAGATAGGACAGCAGTGCCGGCGAGCGATTGGCCTTGATGGCGTAGTAGACGCGGTGATCCAGCCCGGCGCCGTCGAGCGCGGCATGAATGCGCCGGATATTGTCCGCCACACGGGGGGCGAGGCAGACATAGGCCGGCGTTCCAAGGCCGGCGGCGAGCGCATCGAGGTCCGTTGCACCCAGATGAAGACGATCCGCCTCGTAACGGAGATCGGACCGGCGCCACCATGCGTCGCCTGATGTCTTTTTCCTGGAGGCTATATCGCCCTGCCCGGTCGGGCGGCTCGGCGGAGAGGTTTCCGCAATGCCGCCCGGAGTTGAACCGCTTTCCTCAATCATCGGACGTCCCGACGCGCGCCGGCATTTCTCGCAGCTGGGAAAGAGCGACATCCTGCTCGTCCATCATGAACCGGACATTGCTGCCGTCCGGCCCCAGCGCGTCTGAAACACTCGTATGCAGGTCGGGGTCAATGACGACACCGAAGGCGCTGTCTGCCTCCTCGTAGCAGCTCATCGCCTGCTTGACTCTGAGAACCGACAAGGCGGCTGAAAGGCCACGGCAGTCGACGACGAGGGAAGTGTTTTCCATGTCTGATCACTCCTGTCAGTCGACGCGAACCGTCATGGTCCGCGCCTCGGTTGGTCGCGTTATCAAGATTGCTCGGGCGCCTTGTGCCGACGCTTCTTCGGCTGGCATGCGAACGGCTGTCGCATGCATGGGCGGAAAGGCACGCACAGAAGGGGCCATGCCGTCCCAAAGCACGGTGAGTCCGACCGGTCGCGCTCAACGTGCTCTCAACTCATTTCCGGGCGAGGCCCCTGCCTGCAGACCTCCCGCCCCGACCATCATGCCGGGGTGCGGCATTCGAAAATCCGCGTCAGATTTCCCCTGCCCGCAGATCCTTCCCGGCGCGCTCGATCGACGCGCCAAGGATCGCCACGATGGAGTCGATGTGACGCTCCGTCACGATCAGCGGCGGCGAAAGAATGCACAGATTTTCGTAAGGCCGGACCAGAAGCCCCGCCTCCTCGCAATAGCGGTCGACCCGCTGGGCCAGCGCCATGTTGCGGGCCGTCGGGCCGGTTTCCATGCCGACCGTACATTCGACGCAGGCCATCAGATGGTCGCCGCGCACGGCGTAGACGATGGGCGAACTGCGCAGCGCCTTCAGCTTGTCGATGAAATACGGGCCGACCTTGCGGACATGGCCGCAGATATCCTCGCGTTCCATGATCTCGATGTTGGCGATGGCGGCCGCGCAGGCGACGGGATGGCCCGAATAGGTGAAGCCGTTGGAAAAGACCGGCTTGTCCTTGGGCGCGGCCTCGCTCATGGCCGCCGCGATGCGATCGGAGATCAACACGGCGCCGAGCGGCTGGTAGCCCGATGTCAGCCCCTTGGCGGTCACGATCATGTCGGGGACGATATCGAAGCGTGTCTCGGACGCGAAGAAATGGCCGAGACGCCCGAAGCCGGTCACGACCTCGTCGGAGATATAGAGGATGTCGTGCTTGCGGCAGAGGTCGAGCGTCGCCTTCTGATAGCCGGGCGGCGGAACGAGAACGCCGCCGGAGGCCATGATCGGTTCGGCGATGAAACAGGCGATCCGGTCGGCACCAACCTCGGCGATCGTTCGCTCCATGTCGTCGATCAGGTCGGCGAGAAAGGCCTCCGCCGAAACGTCGGAAATGTCCGGGTCGAAACCCGGGCTCTTCATGTGATGGACGATGTCGGTCTCGTAGTGAAAGAGCGTGCGGTCGGCGAGCTTGCCCGACAGCGAGGCGGCGAGATAGGTGCCGCCGTGATAGGCGTTGCGGCGCGAGAGGATGTGGATCTTGTCCGGACGCCCCTGGGATTTCTGATAATAGTGCGCGATGCGCACCGCCGACTCCGCGGCCGTCGATCCGCCCGTCGCGAACTGAACACGGTTGAGATCGCCCGGAGAGCGTTCGGACAGCATGGCCGCAAGCTTGGCGGCCGGCTCGCTCGATACATCGCCGAAGGGCGTGTAGTAGGCCATGCGCCGCGCCTGGTCGGCGATCGCCTCGACGAGTTCCTCACGACCGAACCCCAGCGTGACGCACCACATTCCGCCAATGGAATCAATGTAGGTCTTGCCGTTGCCGTCGACAACGTGGACGCCCTTGGCCTCGCTGATGATCAGGGATTCATGAGTTCCGAGCGACGACAGGTCGGCCCAAGGGTGAAGCACGTGTCTGGCATCGTCCGATACCGCGGAAAGCTGCGAGTCCTGGTTGGGCAGAAGCCCGGTCGTGTCCTGTGCAAGTTCAGTCAAAAGATCCGTGCCCTGTCTTGTGCTCGAGAGCTGTCGTCCCAGCCGGCGCCGAACGCCAAGCATGACTCTCCACGCGCCGAAGCGATCATGGAACAATTGACGCCCTTGAGACTCAGGCGCTTGGCGGGATTCGCGCGTCTTAATCCGTCAACACGACGTTTATCGTGACGATTCAGCGCATTTCGGCAGATCAGTCGAAGATTTCGAAATTCGCTGACCCTGAGCATCCTTGCGATGCTCACTCACTCGTGAGTCCTTTATTCCATCCAAGACATTGATGGTCAACCGCCTTTGGCCCGAAAAGCACCCTATTGACTTGCCTGAATAACAATCAACTTGACCAAAAAACGTTCGCGCACTCGCCATGACCGCCGCTTTCCGGGAGCTTTGCGCCGCTGAAAAAATAAAGTCGGCTACGGGTCACAGGCCCAATTGTCGCATGCGGTGCATCGCCGGCGGTCATACATAGGTATGACGGTAGACCCGGCGATCTGCGGCAGCCCGCTTCGTCCGGGCCAGCGACCCCATACCAAGATATGGTGCATCTTCCGTTGGACGCATCGCACCGCCTCCCCATGTCCCGTGTCGTCACGCAATCCGGACCATGAGGAATTCCCATGCGACTGCCCCTGATCGAACCCGCCGATCTCAGCGAAGCCCAGAAGCCCCTCTACGAGGACATGCGGCAGGGCATCGGCCAGAAGTTCAACGCCTTCGAGGCCATCCACGCCAGCGGCGCGCTGATGGGGCCATGGAACCCGTGGCTTCACGAGCCGCAAATCGGCAAGGCGATCTGGGATCTCACCAAGGCGATGTCCATGGACGCGAAGCTGCCGGACAACGTGCGGCAGATCGCCATTCTCGTCACGGGCGCGCATTTCAACGCGGCCTACGAGATCTACGCCCATGCCGCCATCGCGGAAAAAGAGGGCGTGAGCGCCGAACGGCTGTCGGCACTCTCGGCCGGCGTGAAGCCGGCGGGTCTCGAGGCGGCCGAAGAGGTCGCCTTTGACGTCACCCAGGCGCTTCTTCGCGGCGGCATCCTGCCGCGCCCGACCTACGACCTGGCGGTGAAGAGTTTCGGCCAGCATGGCGCGAACGAGCTCATCTACCTGGTCGGGCTCTACGCGCTCGTCTCCGTCACCCTCAACGGGTTCAACGTGCCCGTTCCCGAACGCCCGTGAGCGAGGGCCGTGGGCAGGGGCGCGCAACGCCCCCCTGCCCGGTCTTTTCCGGCCGCCTCACTCGAATTCGGACACCTTGACCACCCGGCCCTCCGTGGCCGACGCCAGAGCCGCATCAGCCAGAATGAGCGACCTCAGGCCATCGAGGCCCGACGTCTCGGGCGTCGTGCCGTTTTGCAGGGCGGCGACAAAGGACGCGATCTCGGCGGCATAGGCGGCGATGTAGCGCGTCATGAAGAAGTCGAGGAGCGGCGGACGCGTATAGCCGTTTTCGTTGGCGACAATGATGTTCGCCTTGCGATGGTTCTCCGCCGCGACCGAGCCCTTGGAGCCGTGAACCTCGATGCGCTGGTCATAGCCGTAGGTCGCGCGCCGCGAGTTGGTGATCGTGCACTGGCGCCCGGACGCCGTCGTCAGGATGACGTTGACGCTGTCGTAGTCGCCCGCCTTGCCGATTTCCGGATCGACGAGGTTGGACGCGGCCGCCATGACCGTCTCGACCTCCTCGCCCAGCATCCAGCGCGCAACGTCGAAATCATGGATCGTCATGTCGCGGAAGATGCCGCCGGACCGCTTGATATAGTCGATCGGTGGCGCGCCGGGATCGCGCGAGGTCAGCGTGACCATCTCGACCTTGCCGATGATACCCTTGTCGATCTCCGCCTTCAGCGCCCTGAAATCCGGATCGAAGCGGCGCTGGAAGCCGACCATGAGCGTGCCCTTCGCGGCCTCGACGGTCTTCAGGCACGCCTTGACGCGGTCGATCGAGAGATCCACCGGCTTTTCGCAGAAGACGGCCTTGCCGGCTTTCGCGAACTGCTCGATGAGATCGGCATGGGTGTCGGTCGGCGTGCAGATGACGACGGCGTCGATATCGTCCGAAGCCGCGATCTCGTCGATGGTGCGGATGTCGCAGCCATAGGCCGACTGGACGGATATCGCGGCAGCATCCACGGGGTCGGCGATGGCGACGAGCTTTGCGCCATCGACGCTGGAGACCGCACGCGCATGGACCTGCCCGATGCGGCCGGCACCGAGAACACCGAATTTGACAGTCATTTCTTCCTCTTTTTCGATTGTCGTCAGCCGTGGGCGTGGATGCCCAGGCTGGCAATCAGATACGGGTCCCCAAACAGCACCGGCGCGATTTCGTCAAGCGGCCTCGACGTCGTATTGGGACTGTGTCTTGGCGCCGGTGATGTAGGCCACGACGTCCTGGCCGTCGGTTTCCTCCTTGCGGAGATTGGCCACGACACGGCCCCGGCGGAAAACGACGATGCGGTCGCACAGATCCATCACCTGACGCATGTTGTGGCTGATCAGGATGAGGGACTCGCCCGATGCCTTCAGTGTGCGGACAATGTTCTCCACCTGCGCCGTCTCCTGCACGCCCAGTGCAGCGGTCGGTTCGTCCATGATGGTCAGCTTGGAATGGAAGGTCGCAGTGCGCGCGATGGCCACGCATTGGCGCTGCCCGCCGGACATGTTGCGGATCGGCTGGCTGATGTTGGGGATCTTGACCGCGGTCTTTTCCAGCCCCCGCAGCGTCGCCTCGCGCATGGCTTTGTAGTCGAGAATGGAAAAGGGCCCGAGGTTGAACTTGATCTTTTCCCGCCCGAGGAAAAGGTTGTCGGGCACGTTCAGATCGTCAGCGAGCGCCAGATTCTGGAACACCGTCTCGATGCCTGCCTCGCGCGCTTCGAGGGGGCCGTCGAATTCCACCTCGCGGCCATCGAACCAGACCGTGCCGCGCGTTCTCTGCTCGACGGCGGTGATCTGGCGCACGAAGGTCGACTTGCCGGCGCCGTTGTCGCCCATGATGGCGACGTGTTCGCCGCGGCGGATCTCGAAATCAGCATCCTGAAGCGCGTGAACGCCGCCATAGTGCTTGGTGAGGCCCTGGGTTTTCAGAACGATGTCGTTGTCCATCTTTTCCTCCCTCAGCGCAGGGCCGCCAGATAATGGCGCCACCGGTCGAGAACCACCGCGGCGACGATGATCGCCCCCTTGACCATCTCCTGGTAATAGGCGTCGAGCCGCAGGAACGTGAAGCCGGAGATGATGACGCCGAAGATCAGCGCGCCAAGAACGGTGCCGACGACGGAGCCGCGTCCGCCGGACAGCGAGACCCCGCCAATGACCGCCATGGCGATGGCGTCCAACTCGTACATCACGCCCATGCCGGCCTGAGCGGTCAGGTTCTTCGACGACAGGACAATGGCGGCAAGGCCGGAAAGCACGCCGGCGATCGTGTAGATCAGCACCTTGTGGCGGGCGACGTTGATGCCGGACATCCGCGCCGCGCTCTCGTTGGAGCCGATGGCGTAGGTGTGCTTGCCGTAGAGCGTGTATTTCAGCAGGAGGTGGAAGAGGATGGCCACGCCGACGAAGATCACGACGGGCATCAGTCCGCTGCCGATCTCCTTGTAGGAGTCGGTCGGGAAAGAGATCGGCTTGCCCGCGGTCCACCACTTGGAGACGCCCCGCGCGGTCACCATCATGCCAAGCGTCGCGATGAAGGGCGGAATGCCGGTGTAGGCGATGAGCACGCCGTTGACGAAGCCCGCGAGCAGGCCGCAAAGCAGGCCGATCGCGACCGGCACGAGAACCGGCAGATCCTGTGCCCAACTACCGAGCGCCGTCGTCGGATTGGGGTTGCCGTTGACCTCGGCGACCTGGGCGAAGCTCATGGCGATCATCGCGGTGGCGCCGACGACCGAGCCCGATGACAGGTCGATCCCGCTGGAGATGATCACCTGCGTGACGCCGATGGCAATGATGCCGACGATTGAAACCTGGAGGATGATGATCTCCAGGCGCGCTTCATTGAAGATCGAGCCGAAGCGGCCCCTCGTGTCGAACAGGAAGCTCTGGCCCATGAGGAAATGACCGAGCAGTTCGAAAACGCCGATGATGAGCAGGAGCGCGATGAAGATGTTGGCCTCGTTCGGCCAATTTCTCTTCTTGGCATCAAAGGTCAGCCCTCCAATGCCATGGGTCGTGTCAGCCATGAAACTTTCTCCCCTCCACCAGACGCCTGGTGCCTCGTCCACCATTTGGCGCCCGGGAGCGGCAACCCCGAACGCGCGGGGTTGCCATCTGTCTCGAACGGACCGGACGATCAGTTCTTCGAGGTGTATTTTTCCATGTTTTCCGGCGTGACGAGTTGGAACGGAATATAGACCTTCTTGTCGACGCTTTCGCCCTTGGCGAGCTTCAAGGCCGCGTCAAGCGCCCCGGCGCCCTGCCCGGCCGCGTCCTGGAAGACGGTGACGTCGAGGTCACCGGCGCCCATGGCCGCCAGCGCGTCCTGCGTGGCATCGACGCCGCCCACGACCACGTCCTTCATCGACAGTCCGGACGCCTTCATGGCCTGAATCGCACCGATGGCCATCTCGTCATTGTTGGAGATGACGCCGTCGAAACGTTCGCCGGTCGACAGCCAGTTGGTCATCAGGTCCTGAGCCTCGTCACGGCTCCAGTTGGCGGTCTGCTGGTCGATGATCTCAAGCTTCACGGCGCACTTGCCGCCCTCCATCACGTCGTGGATGTCCTGCGTGCGCTGCACCGCCGCCTGGTTGGAGAGTTCGCCCATCATCACGTAGACGCGCGCCGGGTTCTTGCCCTCCTTGGCGAAGAGATCGCAGACCGCCATGGTCTCCAGTGTGCCGGAGTCGCGCTCGTCGGAGGCGACGAAGGCCTGGTTGTCCGGCAGCGAGTCCACGTTCACCGGCTCGCGATTGACATAGACCAGCGGCACGCCGGCAGCACTCGCGGCTGCGGACATCGCCTCGGTTGCCGAGGTGTCGACCGGGTTCACGATGATCGCGTCGACGCCGGAGGCGACGAAATTCTTGATCTGGTCAAGCTGCTTGGCGACGTCGTTCTGCGCGTCCTCGACCTGCAGGTCGACGCCTTCCATGCCCTTGGCCTGCGCGATCATGCCGTTGCGCAGGACCGTCAGGAAGTTGTCGTCGAAGAGCGCCATCGAAACGCCGATGTTTTCGGCCATGGCACTCGTCGACATCAGCGAGACAAGGCTCGCCGCAATCAGGACTTTTTTCATTGGTTTCCTCCCCTTATCCGGTGTCCGGCGCACCTTTTTCACGTTGCCGGAGGCCCTTTTCGGGCGATGAACGCCGACAGTTCAGGCAGCTGCTGCCCGCTGGCGTGCGCGTATGAAATTCATGCTGGTCTCAAGGGCGCCGACAGGGTCGGCAAGGTCGTGCACTTCACTGGCAAACGCCTCCAAGGACACCGGCCCGCGATAGCCCGCCTCGGTGAGCGCATCGATCTGCGCCACGTTGCCAAGACGATCGCGTTCGTCGACGAGGATGCGATGCTCGTCGCCCATTTCGCTGATCGCGAGCGTCTGGTCGACGACACCGGACACGTGAACGATGCCGGTATGCTCGGGAAAGAGCGGGCCGCCGCCAGCGAGATAATGATGGAAAGTGTCGTGGACGAGCTTGAAGGTTCCGGCTCCGCCGAGCGCCTCGATCACATCGACGGCCTCGCTCTTGTGGCGCAGGGCGCAGATCTCGAAACCCAGCGGCTCGACAAGGCCAATGAGCCCGGCCTCTTCCAGCATCGGCTTCAGTTCGCGCAGGGCAAGGCGCAGATTGGCCTGGCGCTCGCCGTTGCCCAGCCCCAGTCCATCGTTGCGCGGAATGAGGCTGACCGCCTCGGCGCCAGCGGCCTTCGCGATGGCGATCAGAGCCGCGGCTTCGGCGGCCTTCTCATCGCTCCAGTCGTTGAAGCGCTTGACCTCCGCGACGGCGAGGATGCGCAGGCCCTTGTCACGCGCCATGCGCCCGGCCTCGGCCGGATCGATCCCGTCAAAGAGTTCGCCCGGCAGATCGTTGCGGACCTCGATGCCGACGCAGCCAAGCCGGGCCGCGATATCAAGCAGATCGCGATAACCCGCACGGGCGACGGTCATATGGTTGAGAGCGAATGACGGCATCTGGCGTTCCCTTTCCCGGCTCGTTTATATTGCTCGGGTTCGCCAGAAAGTCTCCGAATTTCACCATCTCCGTCAATCACGGAAGATGCGTTTCTATCATTCCTGATAGCTTTCGCCCTCACCACCCTCGTCCCGTCGTCAGACGGATTCGGGCAGATATAGGTTCGGCTGGAGAAAGTGCTGCCCGGGCGGCGGCTTCGTTTCATCGAACAGGGCGGCGGCGGCGAGGCTGACGAGATCGGTGCAGAGCTTCTCCAGCGGCGTGGAGATCACCATCGTCACGTAGCGATCGATCAGGGCGCGGCGGCTTTCGGGCGTCAGTTCGTTGACGACCAGGGCCACTTCGCCGGGTTGGCGCACCTCGCGTAGCGCCGTGATGGCCCCTTCCATGCCGCCGCCGGCGCAATAGATGCCGGCAAGGTCGGGATTGCGGTCGAGGAGATCGAGGGTCGCCTCGTAGGTGAGTTGCCGCGTTTCCAGATTGACCAGCGCATCGAGGATCGTGAACTGCTGGGCGTTCTCGCGAAAATAGCTTTTGAGCCCGGTTTCGCGAAGTTCGTGGCCATGCCAGCGATAGCCGCCGACAAAGACGCCGATCTTGCCGGGTTTCTTGATGGCGGTCGCCAGCATGTGGCCGGCGATCCGCCCGACCTTCAGGTTGTTGAGGCCGAGATATCCCTGACGGATCCCTTGCGCGAAGTCATTGAGAAGCGCGAAACACGGCACGCCGCGCGCCTGAATCCGTTCGGCGCAGTCGGCGACATCGACATGGGTGATCGCCGTCGCGGCAACGACATCCGCGCGCTCGGCCATGCGCTCCAGACTGGCAACGAAATCCGACGGCGCCTGGGACGGCGAAAACTCGAACAGGACCCGCACACGCATGCCGGAGGCGCGTTCGGCCGCCTTTTCGGCCTCTGCCCGGAACGCCTGATAGAAGGCCTGCTTTTCCTTGTGAAGCACGTAGCCGATCGTAAACGCCGGCAGGTCGGCGGCGATACGCTGGCCGATGAGCCCAGCGCCATGATAGCCGATCGAGCGCGCGGCCTCGAAGACGCGCCGCGCCGTTTCCTCACGCACCCTCGCGCGCCCGTTCAGGACACGATCGACGGTCGCGACACCGACGCCCGCAGCCTCGGCAAGGTCCGAAATCGTCGGGCGCTTGGCCATTTCGCTCTCCAGTCCTGATCGCTTTCCATCACATTGACTATCAGAAACTGATTGAAATTGAGAGAAAATGCAAGGCTCACTATAGGTGATCAGTGCCGCTGCACTTTACCTTCCGTTCAGATCGACCGGCCGGGCGGCGGCATATGAGCGGGAGGATTTCTGACATGGCGAAACGCGACTATTCGCTGCTCGGACCAGATGGCGCCCGGGCCGTCGAGACCGGGCTTTCGGCGGCCGAGTGGTACCACAGCGATATTCCCCGCCTTGAAATGAAGGGCCTGATGAAGCGGACGGACGAGCCGGCCATCCGCGATACGCTGCTCCTCTTCGGCCTGATGGTCGTCTTCGCCGGCCTCGGCATCGTTCTTTGGCCGAGCCTCTGGTCGGCACCCTACTGGCTCGCCTATGGCGTTCTCTACGGCTCGGCGATGGACAGCCGCTGGCATGAATGCGGCCATGGCACGCCGTTCCGCACGCAAAAATACAACGATTGGGTCTACCAGATCGCCAGCTTCTGCATGATCCGCAACCCGGTAACCTGGCGCTGGAGCCACGCCCGCCACCACACCGACACCATCATCGTCGGGCGCGATCCGGAGATCGTCGCGATGCGGCCGCCGGCACTCTTGCGCATCCTGCTCAACGTCTTCGGCATCGTGGACGCGTTCCAGGGTTGGGTCCGCATGCTCGTCAATGCCTCCGGCAGGCTCGACGCCGAGGAGGCGACGTTCATTCCCGACAGCGAGAAACCGAAGGTGATCCGCATCGCACGGATCTGGACCGCAATTTATGCGGCGACGATCGCACTGGCACTGGCGACGGGGTCGATCCTGCCGCTGATGGTCATCGGCCTGCCCCGGCTCTACGGCGCCTGGCATCACGTCATGACCGGGCTCCTGCAGCACGCTGGCCTCGCCGACAACGTGCTCGACCATCGGCTCAATTCGCGCACGGTCTACATGAACCCGATCTCGCGGTTCATCTACTGGAACATGAACTACCACGTGGAGCACCACATGTTCCCGATGGTGCCCTATCACCGGCTTCCCGAACTGCACGAGAAGATCAGGCACGACCTGCCAGTGCCGAACAGTTCGATCTGGCAGGCCTACCGGGAGGCCTGGCCGGCGCTGAAGCGCCAACTCCGATACGAGGACTATTTCCTGAAGCGCGAGCTACCGGTCACCGCCCGGCCCTATCGCGAGGACTTCCACGTCAACGCACTGGGAAACGCGGCTGAATAGAGCCGCCCGAGAACCAGAAAACAGGGGAGGAGACAACAATGGCAGACTGGATCAAGGCCTGCGCGGCGGACGATATCGAGCAAGAAGACGTCATCCGCTTCGACCATGGCGGGCGCACCTTCGCGATCTACCGCAGCCCGGACGACGCATTTTTCTGCACGGACGGGCTCTGCACCCACGAGCAGGTGCATCTGAGCGACGGGCTGGTGATGGACCATGTCATCGAGTGCCCCAAGCACAACGGCCAGTTCGATTATCGCACGGGCGAGGCCCTGCGCGCGCCGGTCTGCGACGATCTTGCGACCTATGAGGTGCGCGTCGAAGGCGCCGCCATCATGGTCAAGGTGGGCTGACCGATGACCCGCTATGTGATTGTCGGCAGCGGCGAGGCCGGTGATCCCGTCACGCACGCCCCAGGCGTCTGGTTCTGGTCCGATCACTATGATCTCGGCCTTCAGATGACGGGACGCTTCAGCCCGGACGACACGATCGTGCGACGCGAGATTGGCAACGGATTTCTGCTTTTCGCGCTCGATCCGTCCGGCAGGCTCCGCGCCGCGGCGGGCATCGGCACAGGGAACGCCGTCGCCAAGGACATTCGCTTCGCCGAGATGCTCATCGGGCGGGACGCATGCCCCGCGCCGCAGTCGCTTCAAGATCCGTCGCTCAGCCTGAAGACACTCTTGCGCTCGGCCTGATGCCGCTCAACCTGGGGCACGACAGCAGGGGCCGTCCGACCGCTGCAGGCCGGTGTGTGGGAGCGCAAGGCCAACGCTGGTCCTCTGGCCCGGGCCAGAGGACTGCGGACGCGGACTGCGGATGCGGCCGGTCAATATTTCGACGGGACATAAAGCTCCGGCGGCAGGACCTTGCGCTCGTAATCCGGATTGAAGACACGCTCGGGCAGCGTGATCTCCTCGTGCGGCACGTCTTCGTATGGGATCATCGTCAGGAGATGCGCGATGCAGTTGAGCCGGGCGCGCTTCTTGTCGTTGCCCTCGACGATGTACCACGGCGCTTCGGGAATGTTCGTGCGGGCGAAGGTGTCTTCCTTGGCCTTGGTGTAGGCCTCCCAGCGCACGCGCGACTGGAGGTCCATCGGCGACAGCTTCCATTGCTTCAGCGGGTCGTGGATGCGCATCAGGAAGCGCATCTGCTGCTCCTCGTCGGTGATCGAGAACCAGTATTTGACGAGGCGGATGCCGGAGCGGACGAGCATGCGCTCGAACTCCGGCACGTCATTGAAGAACTGATCCACCTGATCTTCACTGGCAAAGCCCATGACGCGCTCGACGCCCGAGCGATTGTACCAGGAACGATCGAAGAGAACGATCTCGCCGCCGGCCGGCAGGTGGGGCACGTAGCGCTGGAAATACCACTGCGTCTTCTCGCGGTCGGACGGCGCGGGAAGCGCGACGACACGCACGACGCGAGGGTTCAGCCGCTGGGTGATGCGCTTGATGACACCGCCCTTGCCGGCGGAATCGCGGCCCTCGAAGATGATGACCACCTTCTCCTTGCTGTGAGCGACCCAGTCCTGCAGCTTGATCAGCTCCGACTGAAGCGACAGCAGCGCGCGAAAATACTCGATCCGCGGCATGGATGGCGGATGCGACTTTCGATAGATCTTGCGGATTTCCGCGGATAGCGCCGGCTCGGACAGTTCGAGTTCGTAGTCTTCGTCCAGCGTGTCGGCCAGTTCCGCTTCCAGCCAATCCATCGCCTGCTTTTCATCCGTGGCTTTATCCACCTGACTCTCCGGTATTCCGTGTCCCGATTAAGTATTTGCCCCACTGTTTCACAGGCGGATGACGGATTTTTGACTGCACATGACGTGCCATTGGTCACTGGATTGCGCCCGTCAGGCTCCAGACCGAGCTGGCCATCCTGTGGCTATCTCTGAAAGTGCGCGACGATGGCAGGACGCCCGCGGGGTCGCGGCGCCCTCCTTCATCGGAACATGTGGCAACAACCGTCTGAAAACTCGGGCATAAGCGCGATCGCGGCATCGGGAGTGTCTCTCATCACTGGATCCGGGTCAAAGCGCATGCCTCCGGTGCCCGCTTGCAGAACACAGCCAGAACAGCTATGTTTGTTCGTGATTTGTACCGAATCAGATCCTTGGCTGTCGGACATTCGTAAGTTCGGATGTTCAGTGGGGGTGCTTGCCCGGGGAATCGCTGCAACTGTTCTTTGGCTGATTGTGCCACCGGCAGGCGAGTTCATCGATTGACAAGGACTTTTCGGCGATAAAGGCCATGAATTCGGGCGTTTGAAACGAACGGCCGATCTCGGGCCGGAAGGGGCGACAGATAATGCTGACACGCAAGCAGCACGAGCTGCTCATGTTCATCCACGAGCGCCTGAAGGAAAGCGGCGTGCCGCCGTCCTTCGACGAGATGAAGGAAGCATTGGATCTGCGTTCCAAGTCCGGCATTCACCGTCTGATCACGGCCCTTGAGGAACGCGGGTTCATCCGCCGCCTGCCCAACCGGGCACGCGCCTTGGAAGTCATCAAGCTTCCGGATTCGGTCGGGCCCGGCCTTGCCAGCCGCTCGCGCGGCTTTTCTCCCAATGTCATCGAAGGCGACCGGGGCAAGCCGCGCCCTGCTGCTGCGCCAGTCGCCGTTCCCGAGCCGTCCGATTCCCTCGCCGTTCCGGTGATGGGGCGGATTGCTGCTGGCGTGCCGATTTCCGCGATCCAGAACCATTCGCACACGGTTCAGATTCCGGTCGACCTGCTCTCGCACGGCGAACATTTTGCGCTTGAGGTTCGCGGCGATTCCATGATCGAGGCCGGCATTCTCGACGGCGATACGGTTGTCATTCGCAAGGGCAATACCGCCGACTCCGGCGACATCGTCGTTGCCCTCGTCGACGACGAGGAAGCAACGCTCAAGCGGCTGCGCAAGCGTGGCGCGTCCATTGCCCTTGAGGCCGCCAATCCCGCCTATGAGACACGGATCTTCGGCCCGGACCGGGTGCAGGTTCAGGGCAAGCTGGTCGCGCTGCTCAGGCGCTACTGATCCCGGGCAGCCGCCTGCATTTGCCGGGCGTTTCGCGCGCATGGTCCGGCGGGTGAAGCTCGGGCTACTCGCCGGTCAGCGAGGCGGTCCACGGACGTGGACCTCGGGGCAGTGACTGCGCTTCCATGTCCAGACGCCAGCGTCCATTGCCGGCGTCCTGCCATCGATAGGTTGTCGCGCCCTTGCCCGCGATCTGACCTGCGTCGATGACAAGAGCGCTTTCACCGCACCAGCGGGGCGCCGCCAACGGCGTGATGACAAGACCGGCTCGGGTGCACTCCTCGGCAAAGGCCCGAGGATCGGTGACAAGGGTGATGTGGTTCGCCCCCCCCTTCCTCGATCCGTCCGGACCGTCGGTTCCTTGCCGGCCGGAATGCTGAGCGGGCCTCGGCGTTTCCCTTTCGGGCGGGGCGGCGGAGAGCCATGCCCCATCTTCGCCGGACGACAGAGCCTTTCGATCCTCATCCGCGGTCGGATGCTGCCGACCGGCGAGAAGCGCGGTTCGCGTCAGAACGCAGGCCTTGTCATCGCAGGCGACATTCTCCTTCAGCCGCCAATCCCGGGCGGACCAATCAAGGCCCATGTGGCGCAGCCAGCTTTCCATGGTGAAACTCGTCACGCGGCCAAGCCCCCTCGGCGTTCCGTCCGCCGTCACGACAAGGGCGCCTCGCCCATCCGCCGTCACGAGCAGCGAGGGTGGCCGCCCCACCGGCAGGACGAGGAGCCCGGCAGCGATCGGAAGGACGCCGAGCCAACGGATGCGCCGCGAAAAAAGTGCCACCCACAGGCCACCGGCCACCATCAGCAGGATCGCGGCAAGCGGGGGATGTGCGACGACACCGCCGTGGGGCGTCCAGTCCGCGACAAGGCGGGCAATGTCGAGCATGCGGTCGATGCCCCACCCCATCACCGCAAGCGCCGGCCCCTCCAGGCCAAGGGGCATCAGGACGGCAACGGCGACAGCCGCCGGCATGATCAGAAAGGTCACTAGCGGCATCGCCAGGAGATTGGCGGCAAGGCCGAACGGGGCGAGGCGATCGAAGTGCCATACGGCCACCGGCGCGGTCGCCAGTCCGGCGATCAGCGATGTCGCGGCCATGGCCGCCAGCAGCCTGACTGCGCGTGCCGGCAGACCGAACGGTCCCGACGCGAGCCCCTGTCCGGGCCTGGACCGGCGGTAGTTCGACCACCATTCATAGGTCGCGATCAGCGCCGTGACGGCGGCGAAGGACATCTGGGCGCCAGGGTCGAGCGCCGCGGCCGGTGTCGTCAGCAGGACCGCAAGGGCCGCCACGGCAACGAGACGCAGGCTGATGGCCGAGCGGCCGAGGATGACGGCCAGCAACACGAATGTGGTCATGATGGCCGCGCGCTGGGTCGGGACATTCATGCCGGAGACGGCGAGGTAGCCGAGAGCACCGGCAAGCCCCAGCACGGCCGCGATCTGCTTGACCGGCCAGTTGAGGGCCAGAAAGGGCACCGCCGCCAGAAGCGCCCGGGCCACGCCATAGAGAACGGCGGTGACCAGCCCCATGTGGAGCCCGGAAATCGCAAGCACATGGGCAAGTCCGGAGATGCGCATGGCCTCGGAAGCCTCGGGATCGATGGCGCCGCGATCGCCGACGATGAGCGCCGCGGCGACGGCCCCGGCATTGCCCGGCAGTTCGCTCCGGATCGAGGAGCCAATTGTCTGGCGGAAGCGTTCCAGACCGAGCATCGGGTCCCGCCAGAGCGAAACCGGACCTGCCGGTGCCGTTCGTTCGATGGCGCCAAGGGCAAAACCCGTCCCGCCGATCCCGTCGAAATAGGCGACGCGGGCGAAGTCGTAGCCACCTGGAACGACAGGACCCGACGGCGGGGAAAGGCGCGCGAGCAGGCGGACCTTGTCGCCCGGCCAGAGGCCTTCGCCGGGCAGGCGCCCGCTGAGCTGAATGCGGGCCGGCATTTCGTCGGGGCGAACCCTTGAGATGCTGGTTGGCCGCAGGGTGAGGCGCCCTCGCCCGTTCTGGCGGACCTCGACCCTTTCGACGACGGCCTCCACCGTCCTTGTCCGCTCTGCCTCAAGGGCCGGGGCGCGGTGAAGCTCCGTCTGTGCCTTGGCGATCAGAAAGCCGGCGAACGCCATGGCAAGCATGAGAAAAAGACCGCCGGCTCGCCACCACGCGAGAACGACTGCCGATACGAAAGCGAGACCCGCGGCGACGAGGATCGTTGTGCCGGGCTCTCCGGGCAGAAGGAAATAGGTCGCGCTTCCAGCCCCGGCCATGACCGGCAGCCACAGGATCCCCCGCCCGTCGGCCCGGTCCGCCTCGACGTCCCGCCACCACCCTGACAGCAGGCTGACAACGGGCCTTGCATATCCGACGGAAAACCGGCCGAGTGGCAGTCGGCCCATCCGCCTGTTCCGCAGCATTCGTCCGGCAGGAAATCCGTCGTCTGGCACGCGCGTCCGCCTTTGTTGCAGATGCCGGTTTTCCGGTTTTGCCGTCCTCACCAAGCTGTGCTAGAGCGTCGTCCAATTTTCCGAGCCCGGCCCCGCCCGTCGAAGCGACAATCCCGTGACAGGACCTACGTCCACGGGCCATTTCGACCTCCGGTCGCCGATCCGTCAAGCATGCACGTATATTCAGAGACCATCTCCATGTCCGACGTCGTCGTCACGCGATTTGCACCCTCCCCGACCGGCTTCCTGCATATCGGCGGCGCGCGCACCGCACTCTTCAACTGGCTCTACGCGAAAGCCAGGGGCGGACGGATGCTGCTGCGCATCGAGGACACGGACCGGACGCGCTCCACGCAGGCGGCGGTCGATGCCATCATCGACGGGCTCGAATGGCTCGGCATCGACTGGGACGGCAGCCCGATCTCGCAGTATGAGCGCGCCGACCGTCACCGCTCGGTGGCGGAGGAACTGGTCGCCAAGGGCAAGGCCTATTACTGCTACTGCACGCCCGCCGATCTGGAGGTCATGCGCGAGAAGGCGCGTGCCGAGGGACGTCCGCCGCGCTACGATAGCACCTGGCGCGATCGCGATCCGTCCGAGGCTCCGGCCGGTGTGAAACCCGCGATCCGCATCAAGGCGCCGCACGAGGGCGAGACCACGATCGATGATCAGGTCCAGGGCCAGGTGAACTTTCCCAACAAGGACCTGGACGATTTCATCCTGCTGCGCTCGGACGGCAACCCGACCTACATGCATGCGGTCGTCGTCGACGACCACGACATGGGCGTCACGCATGTCATCCGCGGCGACGACCACCTGACCAACGCCGCGCGCCAGAAGATCATCTACGATGCCCTTGGCTGGGATTTCCCGGTCATGTCGCACATCCCGCTGATCCACGGGCCGGACGGAGCCAAGCTTTCCAAGCGCCACGGCGCGCTGGGCGTCGAGGCCTACCGGGCGATGGGCTACCTGCCGGCGGCGCTGCGCAACTATCTGGTGCGGCTCGGCTGGGGCCATGGCGACGCGGAAGTCCTCTCCACGGACGAGATGATCGAGCTCTTCGATCTTTCCGGCATCGGCCGCTCCCCTTCTCGCTTCGACTTTGCCAAGCTGGAGAACCTCAACGGCGTCTACATGCGCCAGACGCCGGACGGCGAGCTGCTCGCCCAAATCGAGCGGATGCTGCCGGAGATCGAAGGCGGGCCGGACCTGCTGGCGCGGCTCGATCCGGAGATGAAATTCAAGCTGCTGCAGGCGATGGCCGGTCTCAAGGAACGCGCGAAGACGCTCGTCGAACTCGTGGACGGCGCCAACTTCCTCTTCGCCCAGCGGCCCATCGCCATCGACGAGAAGGCCTCCGCCCTGCTCGACCCCGCGGGCAAGGCCGTCGTCGGCGCGCTTGCCGAGCAGTTTTCCGGGCTTGGCGACTGGTCGGCCGCCTCGACGGAAGCGATCGTACGCACCTATGCCGAACAGGAGGGCCTGAAGCTTGGCAAGGTCGCCCAGCCGCTCAGGGCCGCACTGACGGGGCGGACCACATCGCCCGGCATCTTCGACGTCCTTGCGGTCCTTGGACAGGACGAGGCGGTCGGCCGTCTTCGCGATGCGGCATGACATTGCGACGCCTCCGGCCAGTCAGCCGGCCGGAGGTCACTTCCGCAGCTTGGCCTCAAATCGTTGTGATGACTAAGCTTTCGCACAAGACGGCGCGTATCAGACTTTTGTACCAAAGGCCTCCGGCGCGGTGACTTGCCGCAATGCACATTTTCCGATACGCAAGTGGAGGTCTCAAGACCGCGTGCGTTCCGGCTCTTGAATACGGCACCGGGTCTTCCCCTCGCGATGCCGCCGGGACTGCGGTCTCCCGCAAAAAATAGCCTGCTAGGAGGTTCGACCCGATGAGCGAAACCAAGGCCTCCCTGACGACCGGTGGCGAAAGCCACGACATGCCGATCAAGACCGGCACGATCGGCCCGAGCGTCATCGATATTTCAAAGCTCTACGCACAAACGGGGCAGTTCACCTTCGACCCTGGCTTTACCTCGACAGCCTCCTGCGAGTCGCAGATCACCTATATCGATGGCGACCAGGGCGTTCTGCTCTACCGCGGCTACCCCATCGAGCAGCTTGCCGAGCACGGCGATTTCCTGGAGACCTGCTACCTGCTGCTTTATGGCGAACTGCCGACGGCAGCCGAGAAGGCGGACTTCGACTATCGCGTCACGCGGCACACGATGCTGCACGAGCAGATGAACCGCTTCTTCTCCGGCTTCCGCCGCGACGCCCACCCGATGGCCGTCATGACGGGCACGGTGGGTGCGCTCTCGGCCTTCTATCACGACAGCACGGACATCTCCGACCCGTATCAGCGGATGGTCGCCTCGCTGCGCATGATCGCCAAGATGCCGACGATCGCCGCGATGGCCTACAAATATTCGATCGGCCAGCCTTTCGTCTATCCCGACAACGCGATGGACTATTCGGCCAACTTCCTGAAGATGTGCTTCTCCGTGCCCTGCGAGGAGTTCAAGCCGAACCCGATCTACGCCAAGGCGATGGACCGGATCTTCATCCTGCACGCCGACCATGAGCAGAACGCCTCGACCTCGACGGTGCGTCTTGCCGGCTCGTCGGGCGCCAACCCGTTTGCCTGCATCGCGGCCGGCATCGCCTGCCTCTGGGGCCCTGCCCACGGCGGCGCCAACGAGGCGGCGCTCAACATGCTGCAGGAAATCGGCACGCCGGAGCGCATCCCCGAATATGTCGCGAAAGCCAAGGACAAGAACGATCCGTTCCGTCTGATGGGCTTCGGCCACCGCGTCTACAAGAACTACGACCCGCGCGCGCGCATCATGCAGAAGACGACGCACGAGGTTCTGGGCCAGCTCGGCATGTCCAACGACCCGCTGCTCGCGGTCGCGCTGGAACTCGAAAAGATCGCCCTTTCGGACGAGTATTTCATCGAGCGCAAGCTTTACCCGAACATCGACTTCTACTCCGGCATCACGCTGCGCGCCCTGGGCTTCCCGAAGTCCATGTTCACCGTGCTCTTCGCGGTCGCCCGCACGGTCGGCTGGATTGCCCAGTGGAAGGAAATGATCGAGGATCCGGGCCAGCGCATCGGCCGTCCGCGTCAGCTCTACACCGGTTCGCCGCAGCGCGAGTATATCCAGATGGAAGACCGTAGCTGACCGGCACGGTTCGTTCCTTCACCGACAATTGAGAACGGCGGCCCAATGGGCCGCCGTTTCCGTTTGAACGCCGCATGCCATTGCGATGCGGTTCGCCGGCACAAAAGTCAGGCGCAGCATGCCCTCTGCGGAACATCCAGATCAAAATTGATGCAGGCGGACAGAAATGTTCCGCCGCGCGACGATCGTCGCTGGCCAGCCTCCAGTCTCCATGGTCTTATTCCATAGGTAGTTGTACCTGCATGGTCACTCTCGGCCGTGACAGATCAGAGGAGGCGTGAAATGGCGTTTCTGGAACAAATCTTCAACGCGATCGGGGATCTGACATGGGGATGGTCGCTGATCCCGTTTCTCGTCGTCCTCGGCATCTTCTTCACGCTGATTTCCGGGCTGGTGCAGTTCGAGTTCTTCGGACGCATGTTCCGCGTCCTCTTTCCGCAGCCGGGTGACGAAGTCACCGGCCATATCAGTTCCCGCGAGGCGCTGCTCGTCAGCGTCGGCGGCCGCGTCGGCGGCGGCAACATCGCCGGCGTCGCCGTGGCAATCACGCTCGGCGGGCCGGGAGCGGTCTTCTGGATGTGGGCCATCGCCCTCGTCGGCATGGCAACGAGCCTGTTCGAATGCTCGCTTGCCCAGCTCTACAAGGAATCCAACGGCGACGGCACCTATCGCGGCGGCCCAGCCCGCTACATCATCCATGGCCTCGGACCGCAGTTCCGCTGGCTGGCCGTGCTCTACGCCGTCTGCCTGATCGCCGCCTTCGGGCTTGGCTTCAATGCCTTCCAGGGCAACACGGTCGCGGGCGCCGCCCAGGACAGCCTCGGGATCGACCGCCTCTGGACCGGCATCTTTCTCGCCGTCGTCACCGGCTTCGTCGTCTATGGCGGCATCAACCGTATCGCGAAGGCCGCCGACATCGTCGTGCCGGTCATGGCCATCGGCTATATCGCGATGGCGCTGCTCATCATCCTGATCAACCTTCCGAGCCTGCCGGGCGTCCTCTGGTCGATCGTCACCAATGCGTTCGGCTTGCAGGAGGCCGTCAGCGGCGGCATGGGGGCGGCGATCGCGCAGGGTCTGCGCCGCGGCCTCTTCTCCAATGAGGCAGGCCTCGGCTCGGCGCCCAATGTCGCGGCCGTCGCCTGGGTGCGGCATCCGATCAGCCAGGGCATCGTGCAGTCGCTGTCGGTCTTCATCGACACGATCCTGATCTGCTCCTGCACCGCCTTCATCATCCTTCTCGGCGACGTCTACCAGCCAGGCGTGACCGACATCAACGGCGTTGCCCTGACGCAGCAGTCGCTGGTCTCGCATGTGGGCGAATGGGCGCAATACTACCTGACGGTTGCCATCCTGCTCTTCGCCTTCTCGTCGATCATCTACAACTACTATCTCGGCGAGAACGCGATGACCGTGCTGACAAAGCATCCGATCGCCGTTCACATCCTGCGCGGACTCGTCATGGTACTCGTCTTCATCGGAGCGGTCGCTCCCGGAGCGACGTCGGTGTTCTTCTTCTCCGATCCGATGATGGGCGTGCTTGCCATCGTCAACCTGCTGGCCCTCACCATGCTGTTCCCGGTCGGCCTGCGGCTGCTCAGCGACTATCGCAAGCAGCTCAAGGCGGGCGTGGAGCATCCGGTCTTCGATGTCGACGCCTATTCGGATCTCGACATCGACCGCACCGCCTGGGCGGACGTGAAGCAGGCCTGAAGGCGCCGGAAGGGGTCAGGTCGCGGAGAGTTCGCTCCGGCGGCCTGACCTTGCCACGTCAATGACGATGCCGGCGGCAAGATCGCTCGGGTGTGCACCGTCCGGCAGCGCCATTTCCTCGCGCAGGCGCTCAAATTGGCCGACCTGCTCCCGGCGCTCCGGGCTTGCCGGATCGAGCAGCTTTTCAAGGCGCTTGGCGAGCGCCGGACCGTTGACCTCGTCATCGAGAAATTCCGGGACGACGTTGCGACCGAGGATAATGTTGACGAGCACCATCGACGTCGCCTGGACAAGGCCGGGGAAGACCTTGGTCAGATCCCTGAAACGCCGGTAGAACCAGTCGAGCTTGTAGCAGACGAGCATCGGCACGCCGGCGAGCCCGAGTTCCAGCGTCACGGTCCCGGAGGCCGCAAGCGCCGCATCGGCCGACCGGAAGGCCGCGTATTTGGCCTCCTCCCCGCGCACCATCTCCGGCTTGACCGGCCATGCTTCGATAGCCTCAGCGATCTCGCCCTCCAGATGGTCGACGGCAGGCAGCAGGGCCCGGAAGGCAACGCCCTTGGCGGCGAGCAGCGACAAGGCTTCACCGAAGGGCTGCATCAGCCGGGAAACCTCGCTGCGCCGGCTGCCGGGCAGGACCAGAAGGACCGGCAGGTGATCGCCCTTGGCATCGGTCCCCGCCTCAGTCGCCGTCTCGCGCAGCAACTCCATCTTGCGCGACAGCGGATGGCCCACATAGGTGCAGGGCGGCCCGCCAAGGCGGCGATGGACTTCGGGCTCGAAGGGCAGGATCGCCAGCAGATGGTCGACATAGACCGCCATCTTGCGCGCCCGGCTCGGCCGCCACGCCCACACGCTGGGGCTGACATAGCCGACGATCGGAATGCCCGGCTGCTGGCGCCGGATGCGCTTGGCGACGGCGTGGGTGAAGTCCGGGCTGTCGATGATGACGACCACGTCCGGCTTGGCAGCAATGGCAGCGGCGACCGTCTCGTGGACCCGGCGGATGATGGTCGGCAAGCGCGCGAGGACAGCGCTCAGCCCCATGACCGCGATTTCGGACAGGGGAAAGAGGCTCCTGACGCCGAGGCGCTGGAGACGAGGGCCGGCAAGACCGGAGAATTCCACCGCGCCGCCGAGCTGCCGCTGGAGAGCGCCGGCGAGTTCGGCCCCGAGCGCATCGCCAGATTCCTCGCCGATCACCAGAAAGACACGCAGCGGCCGCGCGGCGTCGGCAGGCATCGGGGCATCAGGCGAGCGGACTTCCTCGCCGCCGCTGGTCGCGGCCCCGGTCATGGATCGATCTTCCGCTGGCGCGCGACAAGGAAAATCCCGGCCTTGTCGGCCATGTCGATGGTCGCCTCGCGCTCCAGGATCAGCACGCGCCCCGCCTCGATGGCAATGCCGGCAAGATCGGCCTGCGAGACCACCTCGATCGTCGCCGGACCGATGACCGGCATGTCGACGCGCAGGTCCTGCTGCACCTTGGCGGCCTTGACGAGCACGCCCTCCCTGCCCTTCCAGCGCAGGCGGCCGATCTGGCGCATCTCAATGATGCGCCGGACCAGACGATCCGTGCCTTCCACACCCTCGACGCCGACGACGCGGCCGCCGACGGCCACCGCTGCCTGACCGATATCGAGCCGACCGAGCAGATCGACCGCCTCGAAGGCGCAGGCGATGTCCTCGTCATGGCGGCGCTGCGGCAGGATTCGGCCAAGGACGCCCGGCCGCGCGACAAGGCCGGACGCGACCTGATGCGCGCCAACGATGCGGATGCCCCGTTCCTCAAAGAAGGTGATAACGCGCTGAAGCACCGTGTCGTCGCCGCCGACCATCATGGCGAGGATCCGCGGCAGATGCACGATGGCCCCGAAGTCCAGTCGGATCGAGGAGAAGTCCGGACGCGTGACGGAGCCGCAGAAGACCATCTCGCCGATCTCCTCGCGCTTCAGAAGATCGAGCAGCTTGCCGATCTCGCCCCAGCGGATGGTGTGGTGGCGAAAGCGGGCGATCTCGTCGCTGGCCTCGCCATCGATGCCGAAGACGACAACCTCACGGCCTTCCGCGAGAGCGCCGTCGGCGACGGCGATCGGCAAGGCCCCACCGCCGGCGAGGATTGCAAGCCGCGGCACGGTCATTCCTCGGGGCCTTCTCCTGCGGCAAGAGGCGTGGAGATTTCGCGGTCGCTGCCGGCCTTCAAGAAGGCGATGAGGCGGTCGACGAGGCCCGTGCCGGCGTATTCGGCCTCAAGACGCTCGATGCGCGCCTTCAGCGGGTCGTTGCCCGCAAAGAGGAAGCGATAGGCCGCACGCAGGGTATGGATGTCCTCGCGCGGATAGCCCGCCCGCCGAAGGCCGACGAGATTGAGGCCGTTGAGGCGGCCGCGGTTGCCCGTCAGCATGCCGAAGGGGATGAGATCGGCGGTCACGCCGCTCATGCCGCCAACAAAGGCATGGTCGCCGATGCGCACCCACTGATGGACCGCACTGAGGCCGCCAAGGATGACGTGGTCGCCGATCTCGACGTGCCCGGCCAGGGTCGCATTGTTGGCAAGGATCACGTTGTCGCCGACCTTGCAGTCATGGGCGATGTGGACACCGACCATCAGCAGGCAGCGGTTGCCAACACGTGTCTCCATGCCGCCACCCTCGGTGCCGAGATGCAGCGTGGCATGTTCGCGGACGACCGTGTCCGACCCGACAACAAGGCGGCTCGGCTCACCCTTGTACTTCAGGTCCTGCGGCGCAAGACCGGCCGACGCAAAGGGGAACAGGCGCGTTCGGGCGCCGATATGCGTGTGCCCGTCGACGATGGCATGGGACACAAGTTCGACGCCGTCCTCAAGCGTCACATTCGGCCCGACCGTCGAGAAAGGACCGATCCGGACCCCTTTGCCCAGCACAGCACTTTCAGCAACGATCGCCGTCGGATGAATCTCGGCCATATCGCTCACGCGTCAACAAGCATGGCGCTGAGCTCGGCCTCGGCCACCTTCACGCCGGCCACTTTTGCCTCGGCGTAGTACCACCACATGTTGCCCCGCTTCTTGATCTTCTTGAGGTGATATTCGACGACGTCCCCCGGTCCGACCGGCTTGCGGAACTTCACCTTGTCGACCGTCATGAAATAGACGAGCTTGGGCGTCGCGTTGCCCTCTCGCGAGGCCACGCACATCGCGCCGGCGGTCTGCGCCATGCCTTCGATCATCAGGACGCCCGGCATCACCGGCGCCGCGGGGAAATGTCCCGTGAAATGCGGCTCGTTGATCGTCACGTTCTTGATGCCGACGCCGGATTCGTCACCGTCGACATCGATCACGCGGTCGATTAGAAGAAAAGGATAGCGATGCGGCAACAGTTCCAGGAGCCGCATGATATCCATGACTTCCAGCGTCTTGCCGGATCCGCCCGCGTTGTCCTGCCCCACCGTCTCAGTCACTGTCCTTTTCTCCACTGGCTGCCGCCGCAAGTTTGCGCAGCGTTCTTGTTTCCTTCATGAACTGCCGGATCGGCTTGGCGGGCGATCCCATCCAGCGCTCTCCGGCAGGAATATCATCGGCAACGCCGCTGTTGCCGGCAACCTGGGCGCCCATGCCGATATGCAGGTGGCCGGACAGGCCCGCCTGGCCACCAAGCGCCACATAGTCGTCGAGCCGCGTGCTGCCGGAAATGCCGCTCTGCGAGACGATAACGCAATGGCGCCCGACGACGACGTTGTGCCCAACCTGCACGGCGTTGTCGATCTTGGTTCCCTCGCCGATGATCGTGTCGCGGTTCGACCCGCGATCGATCGTCGTGTTAGCACCGATTTCGACGTCGTCCTGGATGATGACGCGGCCGATCTGCGGCACCTTCAGGTGGCCGCCCGGCCCCATGGCAAAGCCGAAGCCGTCCTGACCGATCCGGCACCCCGGATGCAGGATCACGCGGTTGCCGACAAGCGCGTAGAGAACGCTGGCACCCGGACCGACATAGCCGTCGCGCCCAATGCGCACACCCTTGCCGATCACGGCATTGGCGCAGACGACGGTGCCCGAACCGATCTCGACCTCGGGACCGATCACCGCTCCGGGCTCGACCGTCACGCCCGCTTCAAGCCGGGCAGACGGATCGACCACAGCACTTGGGTGAATGCCCTCGTTGCCGAAGGAACCCTTCAGTTTCGTGGCGTCCGGGAAGAGCGCCTGCACGACCTGGGCGCTGGCGCGGTAGGGCGCGGCCGCCACGATGACCGCGACGCCCTCGGGCGCCATCGCGGCGTATTTCGCAGCGCAGATGCAGATGGCAGCCCGGGTCTCGCGCAGTTGCGGCGCATAACGGGGATTGTCGAGGAAGGTGAGCTGGCCGGGGCCCGCGTCGCCGATCGGCGCCACCGCATCGATCCGCGTTTCCGGATCGCCGCTCGCCAAGGTGCCACCGACAAATTCGGCAATTTCAGCGGCTGTCAGGCTGCGAACGGGATGGAAGAACTTTGGATCGGACATCGTCACAGGGCTTCGTCATTGTTGGTCGGCCGGGGCCCGGACGTCATGCATATCAAGATGCCGGATCGTCAGGTGCCGGACGAGGAGGCCACCGCCTCTCATTGTCACCTTGCCATAGCGTTGTTGCCGGCGTTTTGGAATCGAATTTCGGCCAAATCGGACTCTTCAAAGAAAAAGGCCGCCGGAGCGGCGGCCTTTTCCCATCATTTCTGAAGACCGATCAGAACTTCGTGCCACCGGAGAAGCTGAAGATCTGGGTCTTGTCGGCACTATCCTTCGACACCGGCACCGCGAAGTTCGCTCGCAGCAGACCGAAGGGCGACTGCCAGAGAACACCGAAGCCAACCGAGGCACGAATGGAGGCATCGTCGCCGATGACGGTCGCGCCGGTCGAGGACACGGTCCCGCTGTCGACGTCCCAGACCGTGCCGGCGTCGGCGAAGAGCGAGCCGTAGAAGCCGAGGTCTGCCGGGATCAGCGGCATCGGGAAGATCGTTTCCGCCGTACCGCCGACATAGAACTGGCCACCGAGCGTGTAGCCCGTCGTCGCGTCGCGCGGACCAATGCCGCCCGTCGAGAAGCCGCGCACCAGATCGTTGCCCATGCGGAAGTGGTCGGTATAGGCGAGATCCTGGCCAAGACCCATGACATGGCCGGCCTTGGCACCCAAGTGACCGATCATACCGTAGTCAGGCAGGAACTCCTTGTAGTAGTCCGCCTGGATCGTCGTCTTGAGATACTGCGCGTCACCGCCGACACCGGCACCTTCCTGCGAGAACTTCGCGAAGATGCCTTCACGCGGCATCTGGAAATTGTCGATGGTGTTGTAGGTGAGCGAGTAGCCAACCGACGACGTCAGGCGCTTTTCCGGAACAACCAGGCTGGCGGCACCCGTGCCACCGAAAGCGGGAGTCGTGTAGGCCGGATGGATGTTGCTGATGTCGGACTGGGAGATGTTGTAGTTCAGGCCGAGCGTGAGTTCCTCGGTCAGCGGGATACCGAAGCGCAGCGTGCCGCCGGTGACGATTTCGTCATAGGGGTGCAGGCGATCGGTCGTGCTGCCGATGGAGTCACGGAAGATGTCGAACCCGGCGGCCAGTCGGCGGCCGAGGAAATAGGGCTCGGTGAAGGACAGGCTGTAAGTCTGGGTGTCCTCGCCACGACCCGCCGCGATCTTCACCTGCTGGCCACGGCCGAGGAAGTTCTGCTCGGACAGCGACACCTGCGCGATGAAGCCGGCATCGGTCGAGTAGCCGCCGCCGATGGAGATTTCACCGGTGGACTTGTCTTCGACCTGCACGTTCACGACCACCCGGTCCGGAGCGGAGCCCTGTTCGGAGAAGATGCGAACGCTGCTGAAATAACCGAGATTGTTGAGCCGGCGCTCGGCCTTGTCGATCAGTACCTGATTGTAGGCGTCACCCTCGGCCAGATCGAACTCGCGGCGAATCACCTCGTCCTTGGTGCGGGTGTTGCCGATGACGTTGATGCGCTCGATGTAGGTGCGGGCGCCCTCGTCGACATAGTAGGTGATCGAGATGGTGTGGGCGTCGTAGTCACGCTCACCGCGCGGACGGACCTGGGCGAAGGCATAGCCCTTGGAAGTCACTGCCAGCGTCATGTCCTCAAGCGTCTTCTGGACCTGGTCCGAATTGTAGACGCTGCCTGGAACCGTGCGGGCATCCTTCTGCAGCTTGGCTGCATCGAGGTCCTTGAGAGTGGATTCGACCTTGATGTCGCCGAACGTGTACTGCTGGCCCTCATCGACCGTGAAGGTGATGAAGAAGGCGTTCTGATCGCGGTCGAAATCGGCGACGGCGGAGATCACGCGGAAGTCCGCATAGCCGTGACGATAGTAGAACTGACGCAGGGCTTCCTGGTCGGAGCTCAAGCGATCGGGATCGTAGTTGTCGGACGTCCGCAGCCAGCCGAGAATGCCGGATTCGCGGGACTGGATCACGCTCTGCAGGCGACCGTCGCTGAACGCCTTGTTGCCGATGAAGGTGATCTTGGAGATCTCGGTGCGCGGACCCTCGTCAATCTTGTAGATGAGGTCGACGCGGTTCTCGCCACGATCGATGATCTGCGGCTCGACCGACGCATTGTAGCGGCCGTTGCGGCGATAGAGTTCCAGAATGCGCTGAGTGTCGGTCTGGACCTTGGCGTCCGTCAGAACGGAGCGAGGCTTGAGCTCGGCGATCGCGGCAAGGGTCTTGTCGTCGTACTTGTCGTTCCCCTCGAAGGCGACACGGCCGATGATCGGGTTCTCGACCACGGTCACCAACAGAACGCCGCGGGCCGAGGCGATCTTCACGTCCGAGAAAAGACCGGTGTCAAAGAGCGCCTTGGTCGAAGCATCGACGTCGAGCGGACCGAAGGTCCGGCCGGGCTTGATGGTGATGTAGGAGGTAATTGTGCTCGCATCGACACGGGTATTGCCGCGGACCGAAATGCTTCTGACCACATCCGCGTGAGCAGCAGTACTGCCGATAAGCGGAAGGCCGTCGCCAACAACAGGAACCGCCGTAGCGACCATTGCCGCGATAGCTACGACTTTCATCACTTTGAAGAATGATCTCATGAGATACTCGAACCTGCTGTTCACTTGCCCGATTCGCCGCTCAGAGCGGACGCAGACCCCGTCACGTATTTGACGGTTCTACAGGGTTTGCCATCATTGGCAAGCACATGCGCGCCTGCCGGTGCGTTTCCCGGGCAAGACGTTGCGCAGCGGCAACGCTTGTCCGTTTCAATTTATCTAGATCGTAACGATTTCCGCCCGACCGACCGGGAAGACTCGCCGTCGCGATCCACTCCAACATTTTCATCCGGCCCGCAACAGGCCCCCGCAATCCGGTGCGGGAGCACGCAGCATCAGCCGATATTGATCCCCCGTGCGATGTCGTTCCAGGTCGCAAAGAGCATCATCGCAAGCACGATGGCCAGTCCGATCTGGAAGCCAAGCCCTTGAGCGCGCTCGGACAACGGACGTCCGCGCAGCGCCTCCAGGGCATAGAACATCAGGTGCCCGCCGTCGAGCAGCGGAATCGGAAAGAGATTGATCAACCCGATGCTGACCGACAGAACCGCCGCCAGATTGACGAGAGCGGCAAAGCCCAGCGTCGCCACCTCTCCGGAAATCTGCGCCACCCGGATCGGGCCACCCAGCTGATCGGGCTTCTCGATCCCTCTGACGACATTGGCAATGTAGCCGAGGGAGCGGGACATGATGTCATAGCAGCGGAAGGTCGCCTCGCCGACCGCCGAGAAGAGGTCGAAGCGCTCCAGCTGGGCGCTGTCTTCCACCGGCTTGATGCCGAGCAGGCCGATGCGCATCTTGTTGCCGAAGCCGTCGTCGAGTTCCTGCCACTGCGGCGCCGCCTGCAGCGTGATCGACCGGCCGTTCCGCTCGATGCCGAAGGTCAGGGTCTCATTGGCGCTGGTGCTGACAACACGCTGGATGTCCTCGAAGATGCGAATCTTGCTGCCGTCGATCGAGACGATCTGGTCGCCCGGCTGGAAGCCCGCCTCGGCGGCCGCGCTGTCGGGCATGACAGCGCCAACCTCGGGCGGGAAGACCATCTTGCCGTAGGCCATGAAGAAAACGGTGAAGATGGCGATCGCCAAAAGGAAATTCGCAATCGGACCTGCCGCGACGATCGCCGCCCGCCGTCCGATGCTCTTGGTCTGGAAACGGCCGGCCTCGTCTTCGGGCGCAAGCTGGACCGGCGTCTCGCCGGTCGGCGCGCTGGCCGGATTGAGGTCGTCGACGAACTTTACATAGCCGCCGAGGGGAATGGCCGCGAGGCGCCAGCGCGTTCCCTTCGAATCATTGAACCCGAAGAGTTCCGGGCCGAAGCCGATCGAGAAGGCCTTCACCTTGACGCCGCACCAGCGCGCGACAAGAAAGTGACCGAGTTCATGAAAGAAGACGACAACGAGCAACACAAAAAGGAACGGCACGATCGTGCCGATCAACCCGTTGTACAGTCCCAGGACGACGTTCATCGCTTACCGCTCTTCCCTGTGCAATGCGAACAGCCACACCCCGGCCATTTGGGTTTCACTATCGCATGTCCGCCCGGCACGTCCAATGGAAACACAAACCGCCCACATGGGCTGCTTTCCATGATCGCCAAGCCGGCGAACACAAAGCGACGTCATGATACCAGCGACCGGCCTCGGACGCGGCACCGACGGCGCTCCGCTCACCACAGTTTTACGCAAATTCCTTCACAATTATTAACCAGGGTCCGCCTGTCAGACGTCTTTCTGACGGAAAAATGGCAGCCGGCAGGCTTTCAGTGCGCCCCTTGCCAAGCGACGACCCGTTCTGCGGCATGCCGGCGGGCCTCGCGGTCGAGGACGATCGCCGCCTCCACCGACGCAAGCCGGGACAGGAGCCCCTGCCCTTCGCAGGCCGACAGTGTCTCCTCGACGACGGCAGCGATATCGAGATAGCCGATCCTCTCGCCGAGGAAGGCCCCGACGGCGACTTCGTTGGCCGCGTTGAGGACATTTGTCGCCGCGCCGCCGCGGCGCAGCGCCTGTTCGGCGAGGGCAAGGCAGGGAAACCGGTCGCGGTCCGGCTCTTCAAAGGTCAGTGTGCCGAGACGGGCAAGGTCCAGTGGCTGGACCGGAACGGCCATCCGCTCCGGCCAGGCGAGGCAATGGGCGATGGGCGTGCGCATGTCCGGGCTGCCGAGTTGGGCGAGCAGGGAACCGTCGACATAGCGGACCAGCCCGTGCACGACCGACTGGGGGTGAACCAGAACGGAAAGCCTGTCGGGCGAAAAGCCGAAGAGATGGTGGGCCTCGATCAGTTCGAGCCCCTTGTTCATGAGGGTCGCCGAATCAATCGTGATCTTGGCCCCCATGACCCAGCGGGGATGGCGCAGGGCCTCGGCCAGCGTGACGCGCGCCATCGCCTCGCGCGGCATCTCCCTGAACGGCCCGCCCGAGGCCGTGAGAATGATCTCCGCAACGCCGTCCAAGTTGTCCGGGTCGAGGGCCTGGAAAATGGCGTTGTGCTCCGAATCGACCGGCAGCACGCGCGTTCCGGCAGCCGCCGCCGCGCGCATGAACAGGTCCCCGGCGCAGACCAGGCATTCCTTGTTGGCCAGCGCGATGGCGCCGGCCTTGCCGATGGCGGCAAGACTCGGTGGCAGACCGGCAGCCCCGACAATCGCGGAGACGAGGATGTCGACCGGCTCCGAGGCGGCCGCCACGACGCCATCGGCTCCGGCAAGGACCGTAACACCGGTCCCGGCCAGCCTTTCGGCAAGGGCCGGATAGGCACGATCATCGGCGACGGCAACGATCCTCGGACGTACCTTCAGTGCCGCATCCGCCAGGGCTTCCGCATTGGTGTTCGCTGTCAGCGCCACCACGGCGAAGCGGTCGGGATTGCGCTGGACAAGGTCGAGCGTGCTCTGTCCGATCGACCCGGATGCTCCGAGAATGGAGAGTGTCTTCGGTGCATGAGCCGGCACCGGCTGTGCGACCACGGTCTTCTCCATTGCCGTTTGCATCACCATCTGAGCAGCCTCGATGCCAGTTCGCCATCGCCGCCGTGCGCGATGCAGATCGCCGCAGCCACGACTGCGGCCGGCACGACGCCGTCGAGACGATCCATCACGCCGCCATGCCCCGGAATGATCGATCCGGAGTCCTTGACCCCGAAATAGCGCTTCACGGCGGATTCGGCCAGATCGCCCAGTTGGGCGACGACGGAGAGGCCGAGTGCGATCAGCCCAAGAATCGGAAGGGCTGGAAGATCCGCCAGATAGGCGAAGGCGAGGGCTGAAAGGATCGCCGCGAGCGCGCCGCCGATGGCGCCGGACCATGTTTTCTTGGGGGAGATGCGCGGGGCAAGTTTCGGTCCACCGAGAGAGCGACCGGCGAAATAGGCCCCGCTGTCGGTAGCCCAGACCACGACGAAGACGAAAATGACGGCCAGGAAACCGTCGAAGCCGCTGCCGCGCAGCATTGCGAGCGCCATGGCCGGCAGCCCGGCATAGACGAGACCGGCCGCGATCCAGATGTTGCGCGGCTCCGTTGCCGCCGTCGCCGCAAAGATCGCCGCGCCAAGACCGAGACCTGCGACCGCCGCCGGCGGCTCTAAGGCAAGGCCGGCGACGCAGATGGCACAGAAGACCGGCAGAGCCCGGCGCAGATAGTTGGAAATAGGCGGTTTGGAAATGCCGAGCCACTCGGCCATCACCAAGGCGCTCAGAAGCGCCAACAGCGTCAGAAACGCGATGCCGCCGACATAGGTAATGCCGACCGCCACCGGAACCAGTACCAGCGAAGCCAGGACACGCTGGACAAGGTTGGAGGCCGGAACGGATGGCAAGATGTCTTTCCCCGTTCCCGGCTTCACCGCTTCGCCCCGGTTCCGAGGCCACCGAAACGGCGTTCCCGGTTCCGGAACTGGCGGAGCGCGTCGTCGAAATGCGCGGCATTGAAATCCGGCCACAGCGTATCAACGAAGACGAACTCCGCATAGGCGGCCTGCCAGAGCAGGAAATTCGACAGCCTTTGCTCGCCGCTCGTACGAATGATGAGGTCCGGGTCGGGAATGTCCCGGGTCAGAAGACGGGATTCGAAGGTCGCCTCGTCAATGTCCTCGGGGCGGATCCGGCCGTCGACGGCATCCTGAGCCAGCGAGCGCGCCGCCTCGACGAGTTCCGCGCGGCTTCCATAGTTGAAGGCCACAACGAGCGTCATGCCGGGATTTTGCGCCGTCAGAGCCTCCGCGTCCTCAAGGAGGCGCTTGATATCGTCGGGAAGCCGGTCGCGAGAGCCGATCACGCGGACGCGCACGCCCGACTTGTGAAGCTCCATCAGATCCCTGCGGATGAAAAAGCGCAGAAGGGAGAGAAGTTCGCCGACTTCCTCGACCGGGCGGTTCCAGTTCTCGGACGAAAAGGAAAAGAGGGTCAGATAGGAAATGCCCAGACGCCCGGCATGCTGGACGATCTCGCGCACGGTCTGGACGCCGCGCCGGTGCCCCTCGCCGCGCGGCAGCCCCCGCGCCCGGGCCCAGCGGCCGTTGCCGTCCATGATGATGCCGACGTGACGCGGAACGGCGAGCGTGCCCCCGCTGTCGCCATCCTTCGACATGACATCGCTGTTCACGTGCATGGTGTCTTCCAGGGCTCCCGCGGCCATGTCGTCCGATATCCCCCAGCCCTGTTTCCCGGCGATGCTCCCTTGCGCGGAGCCGGTCACGCCTCACATCGAAAGCACATCCTGAAATCCTGCCGGAGATTTGGCAAGGCTGTGCCATGTGGCGGCGTCGATCCGGGCATCCGGTCCAGCGCATGATCCGCTTCGCCCTGCCCCGACCCGATCAGGAGCAGGCCCCATTCTACCCGATGCCGGGACCAAGTCCCTATCCGGTCCAATCGCCGGATCAACCGGAAAGACGCCCCGGATTGCGGCTCCTGAGCCTCGTCTTCCCGCTCTCGTCCGAACGACTTGAGCGGAGCAGCCCTAGACCTGCATGATTTCCTGCTCCTTGGCCGCCAGCATCTTGTCGACCTCGACGATCGACTCGTCCGTCAGCTTCTGGACCCGATCCGACTGCTGGCGCGAGGCGTCCTCACTGATCTCGCTTTCCTTTTCCAGCTTCTTCAGCGTGTCCATGCCGTCGCGGCGAACGTGCCGGATCGCGACCTTGGCGGCCTCGGCGTATTTATGGGCGATCTTGACGAGTTCCTTGCGGCGGTCCGTGTTGAGTTCCGGAATGGGCAGGCGCAGCAGGGTGCCGTCCGTGACGGGATTGAGGCCGAGATTCGATTCGCGGATCGCACGCTCCACAGCGCCGACCATCTGCTTGTCCCAGACCTGAACCGAAAGCATCCGTGACTCCGGCACACTGACGGTCGCCACCTGGTTGATTGGCATCGTCTGCCCCCAGGCCTCGACGACGATCGGTTCGAGCAGGCTCGCACTCGCGCGGCCGGTCCGCAACCCCGACAGTTCCGTCTTGAAAACCGACAGCGTGCTTTGCATGCGACGCTTCAGGTCCTCGATCTCAAAGCCTGCGTCCGACATAGTCCTCACCTTCCAAACTCTTTGCGCCGCCACGTTCGATGTGGCGACTGCGTTCCGATCCCGCCGCGCAAAAGCGCGCCCGGCGGCTCAGTCCGCGATCCGCGTGCAGCGCCCCTCCCCTTTCAGGACATCAACGAAGGCGCCCGGCTGATGAATGGAAAAGACGATTACCGGAATACGATTGTCGCGGGCAAGTGCAATTGCCGCCGCATCCATGACTTCGAGGCCGCGGGAGAGAACTTCCTGGTGAGAAAGCGTCTCGTATCGCTCGGCCGTCGGGTCCTTCTTCGGGTCGGCACTGTAGACACCGTCCACCTGCGTTCCCTTGAAAATGCCGTCGCAGCCCATCTCGGCCGCGCGCAGCGCCGCGCCACTGTCGGTGGTGAAAAAGGGATTGCCCGTGCCGCCAACGAAAATGACGATGCTTCCATCCTCGAACGCCTTGCGGGCATCGCGCTGGGTGAAGGTGGAACAGACCACCGGCATGTCGATGGCCGAGAAGACGCGCGCTCTGACGCCAAGCTTTTCGATCGCGCTGCGGATCGACAGACCGTTCATGACCGTCGCCAGCATGCCGAGGTAATCGCCCGTCGTCCGGTCGCCGCCTTCCGCAGCCACCTTCACGCCGCGAAAGATGTTGCCGCCACCGACGACGATGCCGACCTCGACGCCGAGGCGCCGGGCCTCCACCACTTCGCCCGCCACCCGCTCGACGACCGCCGAATCGATACCGAACCCCTTGTCGCCCATCAGGGCCTCACCGGAAAGCTTCAGCAGAACGCGCTTGTAGCTGGGCGTGGATGCCATGATTCAGGTCCTCGTCGGGCAATGGGTCAGGGTGCAGGCAAGACAGATGGGCACACCGGGGGAGCCAAGACGTCGCTGCCGCGAATGCCGCGCGCCGTCCTGCCGAGGCGATGCAATACGCAATTCCGGCACGCTCAGCCATAGTGGCGATGCATCATGGTGAAAAAAAAGAGCGCCGGCAGCACCGGCGCTCTCGATTTTCCCCTTGCACGAACGGTTCGTGCTCAGCCCTTGGCGGCTGCGGCGACTTCGGCGGCGAAGTCGCTCTCTTCCTTCTCGATCCCCTCACCGAGGTTGTAGCGCACGAAGGCCTTGACCGTGACCGGCGCGCCGACGGCCGCCTCGGCCGCCTTCACCGCCGCCTCGACGGTCTTGTCCGGGTCCATGACGAAGGGCTGCTTCAGCAGCGTCACTTCCTCATAGAACTTGCGGATGCGGCCTTCGACCATCTTCTCGATGATGTTGGCCGGCTTGCCCGATTCCTTGGCCTGCTCGGAGAAGATCGCGCGCTCGCGCTCGACGACGTCCGGAGCGATCTCGTCGGTCGTCACGCCAAGCGGGTTGGTCGCCGCGACGTGCATGGCGATCTGGCGGCCAAGCTTCAGAAGCTCGTCCGTGTTGCCGGCCGATTCGAGCGCCACGAGCACACCGATCTTGCCGAGACCATCGGTCACCGCAGCGTGGACATAGGGCGCGACGACGCCCTGCGAAACCGACAGGACGGCGGCGCGGCGCAGCGACATGTTCTCGCCGATGGTGGCCACCAGTTCCTTGATCTCGTCTTCCACCGAATGCGGCTTGCCCGGATAGGCCGCAGCGGCAACGGCCGCGATGTCGCCTTCGCCGCCGACAGCCACCTCGGCGACGCTGCGCACGAGCGTCTGGAAGGCATCGTTGCGCGCGACGAAGTCGGTCTCGGAGTTCACCTCGACGACGGCAGCCTTGTTCGGAGCAACGGCGACGCCGATCAGGCCCTCGGCAGCGATGCGGCCGGCCTTCTTGGCGGCCTTGGACAGGCCCTTGGCGCGCAGCCAGTCAACGGCGGCTTCCATGTTGCCTTCGTTTTCCTTCAGCGCGTTCTTGCAGTCCATCATGCCAGCGCCAGTCGCCTCGCGCAGCTCTTTCACCTGTGCAGCCGAAATGTTCATCGGAGCTCTTTCCTCTTGTTGCGGTCGTGGCTCATGCGCCATCTCATGCCCGCCAAGACGACAAAGGCATGACAATGGAGGGCCCTGACCGAAAAAGCCGCGCCGCGCCCTGGCCTGGCGGCCGATATCGCGATGGCGACCCCATGAAAGAAACGGCTGCCGGCCCGATTCGGGCCCGGCAGCGTCAAATTCCTAGATTGACCGCGCGGCGGCCAACGCCGCCACGCGATGCATCCACTCGAAGGACTCAGGCCGCCGGAGCGGCTTCGGGGGCAACTTCCTCAGCCGCCAGCGCCGGCTCTTCCGGCAGCTCTTCCGACGCACCGACATCGATGCCGAAGTCGCCCTGGGCACGCGAGATGCCGTCGATAGCGGCACGCGCGATCAGATCGCAATAGAGCGCCAGCGCACGGCCCGCGTCATCGTTGCCCGGAACCGGGTAGGCAATGCCGTCCGGATCGCAGTTGGAATCGAGAATCGCGGCCACCGGAATGCCGAGGCGGCGGGCTTCCTGAATCGCGATCGCTTCCTTGTTGGTGTCGATCACGAAGATGAGGTCCGGCACGCCGCCCATGTCCTTGATGCCGCCGAGAGCACGCTCAAGCTTGTCGCGCTCGCGGGTCATGTTCAGGCGCTCTTTCTTGGTGAGCTGATTGGCCTGGGTACCGGCGAGAATTTCGTCGAGCTTGCGCAGACGCTGAATCGAGATCGAGATCGTCTTCCAGTTGGTCAGCATGCCGCCGAGCCAGCGGCTGTTGACGAAATACTGGGCCGACTTGCGCGCGGCTTCCGCGACCGGCTCCTGGGCCTGGCGCTTGGTGCCGACGATCAGCACGCGGCCACCCTGGGCGACGGTGTCGCTGACGGCCTTCAGCGCCTGATGCAGCGACGGCACCGTCTGCGCGAGGTCGAGAATGTGGATGTTGTTGCGCGCGCCGAAAATGAAGGAGGCCATCTTCGGGTTCCAGCGGTGGGTCTGGTGGCCGAAGTGGACACCAGCCTCGAGCAGCTGGCGCATGGTGAAATCGGGAAGTGCCATAACGTATTTGTCCTTTACCGGTTGTTCCTCCGCGGGGATGAGACCAAAATCCATTGGTCACCGGATGGGTACGCGTCAGCGCACCCGCGGCCCCGCGTGTGAGATGGCGGTCCCTATAGTGCAACGAGGGACCGCTGGCAAGTCGCGACACGGCGAAACTCCGCCTTTTCGACGACATGCCGTCTATCTAAGACACCATTATATCGGGACAAGCCCCGGAACGCGCAACGCAGACCTGCCCTAGAGGGCGCCGGCGGCCCGAACGGCAGGCCGGCTGGACGTTCCCGGTCGCACCGCGTCTTCCGGCGCGATCAGCACGCTCAAGCGAGTTCGACGTCGACGACGCCCGGGATCGCCTTCAGCGCGCCGGCGATCTGCGGCGAGACGCGATAGCGGCCGGGCAGCTTGACCTCCACCTCGCGCTTGCCCTCTTCCAGAAGCACGATCAGCGACACGTCGCCGTCGCCGGACGGGGCAAGCTGATTGCGCAGGCTGTCGACCGGTTCAGCGCTGCGCAGGAAGACGCGCAGGCTGTGCTGGAGCCGCGCGGCGGCCTCATCCAGCGGCTCGGCGGAATCGATGCGGATGCTGATGCCTTCCGGCCGATCCTCGGCCCCGACGAGGATGATGACGGAGCGGCCGGGCTCCAGAACCTCGCGATAGTGGTTGAGACCCTCGGAGAAAATCACCGCCTCGAACTGGCCGGTCGGATCGGAAATGCCGAGGATGCCCATCTTGTTGCCGGACTTGGTCTTGCGCTCCTGACGGGAAACGATCGTCCCGGCAAGGCGCCCTGCCCCCGCCCCGCGCTTCACCGCGGCGGAGAATTCGGAAAAGGTCTGCACGCGCAGGCGAGACAGCACGGCCTTGTAGGCATCAAGCGGATGGGCCGAGAGATAGAAGCCGATCGCCGCATGCTCACGCTGCAGCTTTTCTTCCGGCAGCCATTCGGGAATCTTGCCGAGCCGCACCGGCTCGACCTCGGCCGCTCCGCCGAAGAGCTCGTTCTGGCCACTCGCTTCGCGCTCGGCCCGGTCTGTCGCCGCGCCCAGAACCTGCTCGATGCCGGAGAACATGCGCGCGCGGTTGCTTTCGAGCGCATCGAAGGCGCCGGCAGCCACAAGGCTTTCCATCATCCGCTTGTTGAGCATCCGGGCGCCGATCCGGGCGGCAAAGTCCGAGAGGTCGCTGAACTTCCGCTCGCCCCGCACCTCGACCAGATGCTCGACCGCCTGCCGGCCGACCCCCTTAATCGCAGCGAGAGCATAGAGAATGCGATCCTCGCTCACCTCGAACTCGACGTCCGAGCGGTTGACGCAAGGCGGCAGCACCTCGAAGCCGAGCCGCATCGCCTCACGGCGGAAGTCGTTGAGCTTGTCGGTGTTGCCCATGTCGAGCGTCATGGAGGCGGCCATGAATTCGACCGGGTAGTTCGCCTTCAGGTAGGCCGTCTGGTAGGCGACGAGCGCGTAAGCTGCCGCGTGTGACTTGTTGAAGCCGTAGTCAGCGAATTTCGCCAGAAGGTCGAAGATCGTGTTCGCCTCGGCCTTGTCGAGCCCGTCCTTTTGCGCACCCTCGACGAAGCGCACGCGCTGGACGTCCATCTCGGCCTTGATCTTCTTGCCCATGGCGCGGCGCAGGAGATCGGCCTCGCCGAGCGAATAGCCGGACAGGATCTGCGCAATCTGCATCACCTGTTCCTGGTAGACGATGATGCCGTAGGTCTCTTTCAGCACCGGCTCCAGCTTGGGATGGATGTAGTCCGGCTTCTCGTGGCCGTGCTTGCGCGCGCCATAAACGGGGATGTTCGCCATCGGACCCGGACGATAGAGCGCAACGAGGGCGATGATGTCCTCGAAGCAGTCCGGCTTGATGTCGGCAATGGCCTTGCGCATGCCCATGCTTTCCAGCTGGAACACGCCGACCGTCTCGCCGCGCTGCAGGAGGCCATAGGTCTTCGGATCGTCGAGCGGCAGAGCCGACAGGTCGATCTTCACGCCGCGCCGCTCGATGAGGTTCACCGCCTTCTGAAGGACGGTCAAAGTCTTGAGCCCGAGGAAGTCGAACTTCACCAGCCCGGCGCTTTCCACCCATTTCATGTTGTACTGGGTGACGGGCATGTCGGAGCGCGGGTCGCGGTAGAGCGGCACCAGCCGGTCAAGCGGCCGGTCGCCGATCACGATACCGGCGGCGTGGGTCGAGGCGTGGCGGTATAGCCCTTCCAGCTTCAGCGCCATGTCGAGCAGGCGATCGACGATCTCTTCCTCGCGCCGGGCCTCGCGCAGGCGCGGCTCGTCGGTGATCGCCTGCGCCAGCGTCACGGGATTGGCCGGGTTCTGCGGCACCAGCTTGCAGAGCCGATCGACCTGGCCATAGGGCATCTGCAAGACGCGGCCGACGTCGCGCAGCACGGCGCGGGCCTGCAGCGTACCGAAGGTGATGATCTGGGCAACCTGCTCGCGGCCGTATTTCTCCTGCACGTAGCGGATCACCTCGTCGCGGCGATCCTGGCAGAAGTCGATGTCGAAGTCCGGCATCGAGACGCGTTCCGGGTTCAGGAAGCGCTCGAAGAGCAGCGCGAAGCGCATCGGGTCAAGATCAGTGATCGTCAGCGAATAGGCGACGAGCGAGCCCGCGCCCGACCCGCGCCCCGGCCCGACCGGAATGCCGTGGGCCTTGGCCCACTTGATGAAGTCGGCAACGATGAGGAAGTAGCCCGGAAACTTCATTCCGGTGATGATCGACAGCTCGAATTCGAGCCGCTTTTCATAGTCCTCCCGCGTCAGGCCCGGCGCCATGCCATGACGATCAAGGCGGTCGGCAAGACCCTCGCGGGCCTGACGTTCCAGTTCGCCCGCCTCCGCCCGTTCCGCCTCGGCCACGTCGGCAACGTCCGCGCCGGCAAAACGCGGCAGGATCGGCTTGCGCTTCCTGGGGCGAAACTGGCAGCGGCGGGCGATCTCGACCGTGTTCTCCAACGCCTCGGGCAGATCCTTGAAGACCTCCACCATCTCGGCACGCGTCTTGAAATAGTGGTCCGGCGTCAACCGCCGGCGATCGTCCTCGGCCAGCACCCGACCCTCGGAAATCGCGATCAGGGCGTCATGGGCCTCGAAGCTTTCTCGGCTTGGAAAGAAGCACTCGTTGGTGGCGACGAGCGGCAACCCGCGCGCATAAGCCAGATCGATGAGGCCGGCCTCGACCATCCGCTCGCTGTCGAGACCGTGGCGCTGGATTTCGACATAAAGCCGGTCGCCGAAGAGCGCGGACAGCCGTTCCAGCCGGTCGTCGGCAAGCGCCGGATGCCCGGCCGAGATCGCGCGATCAATGGGCCCCAGGGCAGGCCCGCCGGTCAGGCAGATGATTCCCTCGCCAAGCCCCTCAAGGGCCTCGATCGGAACATGCGCCGGCAGCCCCGGCTCCGGTCCGAGGAAGGATTTGCTGACGAGCGTGACGAGGTTGTTGAACCCCTGCTCCGTGGCCGCGATCAGCAGCAGCGAATAGAGAACCGGACCGGCGTTGACCTTGCGCGGGTCGATCGCCTCATCGTGAAAATCGATGGCGAGCGCACAACCGATGATCGGCTGCAATCCCGCTCCGGACGCCTTCTCGGAGAATTCGAGCGCGCCGAAGAGATTACCCGTGTCGGTCATCGCCACGGCCGGCTGGTTGTCCTTGAGGGCCAGATCGATGACCTTGCCGAGCGGCAATGCGCCCTCGAGGAGCGAATAGGCGGAGTGAACGCGAAGATGCACGAAATCGAGTGCCGCCATGCTTCTTTCGCCTCCTTGCCGGGTTCGGCCCTACGGCCGGTTCATGCGGGGCACCATGACCGTTCGCGACCAGACCCGACAACCATCATTGCACGGTGGGCCCAAACCGATTGTGGAAAAGCCCGGCATCAAAGACCTGTCATGCCGACGAAGGCCGTCGCGGCGACAATCATCACCGACAGAAGCGCCAGATCGCGCACCACGCCGGACTGGGTCAGATGGCGGGTGGCGACGAGATGAAGGGGCTCGATGAGATCGGCAGCCGGCAGGGCCGCGCCGATCCGCCCTTCCTTGCGCGCCGCGGCAATCAGCAACCGGCGGCAGAGGGCATCGAGATCGCCGACCCGGCCGCGACGCAGATGGATCTCCTCGATCCGGTCAAGGGCGGGAAGCCTCGCCGCACGAGAAACGCCTTCGCCGACTGCAAAGAGGAATGCCATGAGAGCCTCCAACGGAAGTTCGTGTTTCGTTCCGTTCATTAGTTCCCATTTTGTTCCATCCGTCAAGAGCGCCCCGATCAAGGCAGTGTCTCAGTTTGAAGGGTGTGGTGAACGAAGCCTTAACGAGCCCGTCAGTCCATCGGAACGATCTTGCCGTCGACGAGGGTGATGCGGCGATCCATGCGCGCCGCGATCTCGACATTGTGGGTGGCGATCAGGGCCGCGAGCCCCGTGCCGCGCACGAGTGCCAGGAGCGCGTCATAGACGTAATGCGACGTCTTCGGATCGAGGTTGCCGGTCGGCTCGTCGGCGAGCAGCAGACGCGGTGCGTTGGCCACGGCGCGAGCAATCGCAACGCGCTGGCGTTCGCCGCCGGAAAGCTCGGAGGGCAGATGCTCGGCGCGGTGATCGAGCTTCAAATAGCCAAGCAGCGCCAGCGAGCGTTCCCTCGCCTCCTTGCGCGGCAGGCCGGAGATCATCTGCGGGACGACGAGATTCTCCACCGCCGTGAATTCCGGCAGCAGGTGGTGAAACTGGTAGACGAAGCCGATGTCGCTGCGGCGGATTTCGGTGCGGGCCTGATCATCGAGATGGGCGCAGGCCTTGCCGCAAACGGAGATTTCGCCCGCGTCCGGCTTTTCCAGAAGGCCGGCGACATGAAGCAGCGTCGACTTGCCCGTGCCGGAGGGGGCCACCAGACCGACCGTTTCGCCGGGCATCAGGGTGAAGTCGGCTCCGGTCAGGATCTCCAGCCGCCCCTCGCCTTCCGGGTAGGACTGGACGATGCCCTTGAGCTGCAGCGTCGGCACGTTCATGCCCTGCGTGGCGGGCTGCGCTGCCGTCTTCGGATTGGCATCCATCATCATTCGTACCTCAGCGCTTCGACCGGATCGAGGCGCGCGGCCCGCCAGGCGGGGTAGATCGTCGCCAGCAGCGAGAGAACCAGCGCCATCATGAGCACGCTCACGGTCTCCCCGACCTGAATCTCTGCCGGAAGCTGGCTCAGGTAGTAAAGCTCCGGCGAGAAAATTTCCGTACGCGTCAGCCAGGAGACGAATTCGCGGATCGATTCGATATTGAGGCAGACGACCAGGCCGAGAAGGAAGCCGGCGAAGGTGCCGACGACGCCGATGCTGGCGCCGGTGATCAGGAAGATGCGCATGATCGAGCCGCGCGTTGCGCCCATGGTGCGCAGGATCGCGATGTCGTGGCCCTTGTCCTTCACCAGCATGGTGAGGCCGGAAATGATGTTGAGGGCCGCGACCAGCACGATCAGCGTCAGGATCATGAACATCACGTTGCGCTCCACCTCGAGGGCGGAGAAGAAGGTGACATTGCGCTGGCGCCAGTCGGAGACGACATTGGGCCGCCCCGCCGCCGTCGAGATCGTGTCGCGCAGGGTCGACACGTCATCGGGATTGTCGAGGAAGACGTCGATGGCGCTGGCCACGCCCGCCATGTTGAAATAGCGCTGGGCCTCCTCGATCGGCATGAAGACGAAGGTGGAATCGTATTCCGACATGCCGATTTCGTATATCGCGGCCACCGTATAGGCCTTCACGCGCGGCGTGGTGCCGAGGGCCGTGACGTTGCCCTTGGGGCTGACGAGGGTGACCTTGTCGCCGACGGAAACGCCGAGATTCTGGGCCAGACGCACACCGATGGCGATGCCCTGGCCGCTGTCGAAGCCCTCGAGCGTGCCCTGGCGGATCGTGCCGGAGATCAGCGGAATCTTCTGAAGGTCCTCGGCGCGCACGCCGCGCACCAGCGTTCCGAAGGCGCCGGCCGGTCCGGACGCCAGAACCTGCCCCTCAACGAAGGGCATGGCGAGATGGACGCCCTTCACCTCGGCGATCTTCCTGGCGACCTCGGCATAGTCGGTGAGGGGCGAATCGATCGGCTGGACAACGACATGGCCGTTGATGCCAAGGATCTTTTCCAGAAGCTGCCCCCGAAAACCGTTCATCACCGCCATGACGATGATCAGGGTCGCCACGCCCAGCATGATGCCGAGGAAGGAAAAGCCGGCAATCACGGAAATGAAGGCTTCCTTGCGCCGCGAACGCAGATAGCGCCCGGCCAGCAGCCATTCAAACGGAGTGAACACCTCTACCTTGCCAACTTTCATGATTCGTCAGCCTCCGGGCCCGGGAACATCGCCCTGCCCTTGCGTCCTGCCCACTTCCCCTCAGCCACTACCGTCATCAGCCCCCCGTGAGCCGCGCAAGAGCCGACTCGATGGAAAGCGTCTCGCGCTCACCGCTCGCCCGGCGCTTCAGCTCGACCATGCCATCGGCAAGGCCCTTGGGACCGACGATCAACTGCCAGGGCAGACCGATCAGATCCATGGTGGCGAACTTGGCGCCGGCCCGGCCGTCGGTGTCGTCGTAGAGCACGTCCTTGCCGGCCGCCTCCAGCTTGGCGAGAAGATCCTCGCAGGCGGCGTCCGTCGCGGCATCGCCGACCTTCAGATTGACGAGGCCGACATCGAAGGGAGCAACCGAATCCGGCCAGATGATGCCCGCGTCGTCGTGGCTTGCCTCGATGAGGCCGGCCACGAGGCGCGAGACGCCGATGCCGTAGGAGCCCATGTGCACGGGACGTTCCGTGCCATCGGGTCCCGCGACCTTGGCGCCCATCGGCTCGGAATATTTGGTGCCGAAATAGAAGATGTGGCCAACCTCGATGCCGCGTGCCGTGACCTTGCGCTCGTCGGGCAGCGCCGCGAAGGCGGCCTCGTCGTGCATTTCCTCGGTCGCGGCGTATTTCGACGTCCAGGCGGTGACGATGGGCGAAAGGTCCGCGTCGAAGTCGGTATCGGCGCCGGGCACGGGCGTATCGAGAAGTTCCTTGTCGAGAAAGACGGCGCTTTCGCCCGTGGAGGCCAGCACGATGAACTCGTGGGTCATGTCGCCGCCGATGGGGCCGCTGTCGGCCTTCATCGGAATCGCCTGCAGGCCAAGGCGCTCGAAGGTGCGCAGGTAGGCGACGAACATCTTGTTATAGGCTCTGCGCGCGCCCTCCTGGTCGACGTCGAAGGAATAGGCGTCCTTCATCAGGAACTCGCGGCCGCGCATGACGCCGAAGCGCGGGCGCACCTCGTCGCGGAACTTCCACTGGATGTGGTAGAGATTGAGCGGCAGATCGCGATAGGAGCGAACGTAGGAGCGGAAGATGTCGGTGACCATCTCCTCGTTCGTCGGACCATAGAGCATGTCGCGCTCGTGCCGGTCGGTGATGCGCAGCATCTCCTTGCCGTAGTCGTCATAGCGACCGCTTTCGCGCCAGAGATCGGCCGACTGGATGGTCGGCATCATGATCTCGATCGCGCCGGAGCGGTCCTGCTCCTCGCGGACGATCTGACCCACCTTGTCCAGCACCTTCTTGCCCATCGGCAGCCAGGAATAGATGCCGGCCGACTGCTGGCGCAGCATGCCGGCGCGCAGCATCAAACGATGCGACACGATCTCGGCTTCCTTGGGGGTCTCTTTCAGGATGGGCAGGAAATAGCGCGACAGGCGCATGCGGTGAGCCTCTTGGTTCTTGTGCCGGCCAGGTGCCTGATTGGTCGAGACTCGGCGAACACAGCCTCAACCAAATCGAATTGCTGCCCTATCTAGCGTTTGTCGCGGCGAGATGAAAGCCGGCTCGCCACGGAAGGACCGCCGTACACGGCAAAAAAACGAATGATGCGCTGGCCGCAGATGATCCGAACATTTGCTGCAGTGCAAAAGAATTCGTTAGTATTTCAACGTAAGTCAATCACCGGAGCCTAAAACATGGGCAAGATCGATTCAGCGGCAAAATGCCTTTTTTATCCATAGTTTGCGCCTTTCGTGCACCTTCGTGCTCCGGACAGCAAATGGTGCGGACTTTTTTTCGCATTAACCGCATCAAACAGATGACAAGTGAAAAATCGCAGTGTAGGGTCACCACCATAAGAACAGGGAAGTGATTGCAAGCGATTGAAGGACAAAATAAACGTCCTCACTGAATCAGTTTGTAAAGATATTCCCGAAATACGCGGTCTGATGTCTTGGGAGGATAGCACCCTTGGCGCGGAAATCGCTGCCAAAGTGACCGGATAAATGGGAGGCATTGTTATCGGGTTACTTGTATGGGTTCGACACGCGAAACTGGAAAAGCAAGGCTTCGGCCTTGCTTTTTTATTTTTTAAATCGATTTGCTTTTCAGTAACCAATGAATTGGCTGGTCAGCCGTGATTCAATGTTGCAGCCATCATTCTGTGCTGCATGCATACGCATCGCCCGAACAAACGATTCCCCCAATACGGACCTAAAGACCGATTCTGCACCGGACGTTTCCGTTTCGGATGGCTCTCCCCTCCAATGAGCGCGAAGCCCAAGGGGGATTCGGCTGCGAATGCCGCGCCCCCTCTCCTTCCAGGGGAAAACGGGTCCAGGCGGATTCGCTGGAACGCGACTGCCATCCTCCAAATGCGAGAGCAAGGAGTGATCTGAAGGCGGCTCCGGTCCTATCCGTCCGACGGCGGACGCAGGAAGGGGATGCTGTCGAGCGTCAGGCCAGCTTCCAGCGCGAACCAGTAGAGGCCGAAAATGACGCCGGCGACCACCGTCGTCCAAAGGAACTTCTTCCAGATCACCACGCTGACCGGAGCGCCGGGTTCTGTTCCGGGCTCGACCTCGTTCGCGTCATGCTGGGTGCGCACGCCGAAGGGCAGCACCAGGAAGAGCGACAGCCACCAGATGACGAAATAGATGGCAAGGCCGCTGGCAAAGGTCATGACTGGCTCCGGTTCGATTGAGATTCGGGCCGCATGGCGTGACCGACGCGGCCCGATTCTCAGGATTTCTTCGGCTGGTAGGTGTGCTCAACCGCCGGAAATGCCCGCGACCGCACTTCGGCCGCATAGGTCTCGGCGGCAGAGGCGATCTGTGGCGCGAGCGATGCGTAGTGCTTGACGAACTTCGGCTTGAAGTCGGAGAAGAGGCCGAGCATGTCGTCCGCCACGAGAACCTGCCCGTCGCAATGCACCGATGCGCCGATGCCGATCGTCGGCACGCCGGAGGCCTCGGTGATGGCCTTGGCGAGCGGTTCCTGGGTGGCTTCAATGACGTAGGCAAAGGCGCCGGCCTCTTCGATCGCCTGGGCGCCGGACATGATCGCCTTTGCCTCCGCGTCGGTGCGTCCGCGCGAGCTGTAGCTTCCGAAGGCGTTGATCGACTGCGGCGTCAGCCCGATGTGGCCGAGCACGGGAATGCCGCGCTGGGTCATGAAATGGATCGTCTCGGCCATTTCCTCGCCGCCCTCCAGCTTCACGCCGTCGCAGCCGGTCTCGACCATCATCCGGGCGGCGTTGCGAAAGGCCTGCTCGGGCGATTCCTGATAGGTGCCGAAGGGCATGTCGACGATCACGCAGCTCTTCTCGACGCCGCGCATCACGGCGGCCCCGTGCGCGATCATCATGTCGAGCGTCACTTCCAGCGACGACTTGAAGCCGTAGAAGACCATGCCGACAGAATCGCCGACGAGCAGGAAATCCACATGCGGGTCGAAGAGCCTGGCAACGGGCGTCGTATAGGCCGTCAGTGAGACGACAGGCTGGCCGCTGCCCTTCATGGCGCGAATCTGCCCGGTCGTCTTGCGGCGCTGAATTGTCGGAACACTCATGTTTCACTCCGCTCCGTTTGCAGGCTGAAGGTCGATGACCCGGTTGTCGAGAAGCCGAGTTGTCCCAACCCTGACATAGAGCAGCAACAGCACGGCCCCGGGACGCTCGCTTCCCAATTCGGTCAACGTCTCGGGATGACGCAGCGCGACGACTTCGGGCTCGGCCAGCGGCTCGGCGGCGATGAAGTCGCGCAGCGCCGCTTCCACGTCACTCCATGCGAGTTTCGTTTCGGTCAGCAGCCGGCTCGCCTCGTCGAGCGCGCGCGGGACGATGACGGCTGCCGCCCGCTCCTCTTCACTGAGATAGACATTGCGCGAGGAGCAGGCGAGGCCATCCGGCTCGCGAACGGTCGGCACGCCGACAATCTCGATCGGGAACGCAAGGTCGGCCACCATCACCCGCAGGATCTGGAGCTGCTGATAGTCCTTCTCGCCGAAGAAGGCGACGTGCGGCTCGACGAAATTGAAGAGCTTGGAGACCACGGTGCAGACGCCGGCGAAATGACCGGGACGCACCTCCCCTTCCAGCAGCCGGCCGAGATCGGGCACGTCGACGACCGTCTGCATCGGACGCGGATAGACCTCGCTGACGGGCGGGGCGAACAGAACGTCGACACCGGCCTCCTCCAGCAGCGCCGCATCGCGGGCAAGGTTGGCCGGATAGCGCTCGAAGTCCTCGTTCGGGCCGAATTGCAGCGGATTGACGAAGATGGTGACGACCACGATATCCGCTGCTTCGCGGGCGCGGCGCACCAGTTCCAGATGCCCCTTGTGCAGGTAGCCCATCGTCGGCACGAGGCCGATGCGCTTGCCGGATCGCCGGGCCTCCTCCAGCCCTTCCCGCAACTCGGCGACACGCTTGACCAGTTCCATCCACTCGACCTTCCCGACGCACGGAAGCGCATCGCCATCATGTGCGACGGCCTTGCTCTTCCGATCCCCATTGGAGCGCGATCTCTTCGCGGGTGCGGTATCCGCCCGCGCCGACAGGCGGCAGGAGCCACCCGGGCCAAGCACGCTCCGGGGGACCTCCCTCCCCCGCTTTCGAAAGGCCTTATAATCGGTTCAGCAGGTGTTGACCATGCGTCGAGGTCACGTTGTGCTCCGCACAATGGTCGCAGAGATCAGCAGGCGCGCGCCATCGGGCCCGAACGACCGGCGGGTCCTGCCAAGCGCAGGGAGACCCGCATCAATGTCGGCAGCGTTCGACCATGAAGTCGATGTAGGCGCGCAGCGCCGGGCGCATGAGACGGCGGCCGGAGTAATAGAGGAAGAAGCCGGGGAAGCTGGGGCTCCAGTCGTCAAGCACGCTTTCGAGGCGTCCCGAGGCAAGATCGTCGCGAACGAGATCCTCGAAGACATAGGCAAGGCCGCCGCCGAGACGGGCGACGTCGGCCACCAGCCCGGTCTCCGTCAGCGCCATGGCCGGTTCAAGATGCGCGACATGGGCGCGCCCATCCTTCTCGAATTCCCAGTCGTAGAGAGTCCCGCCTGAAAAGCGCCGCATGACGCAGCGGTGACGCGCGAGATCCTGCGGCGTTTCGGGCCGCCCCATGCGATCGAGATAGTCCGGTGTCGCGACAACCCTTTGCCGCATGGGTCCGGAAAGCCGCACGGCGACCATGTCGAGGCCGACGCGCTCTTCCAGGCGGATGCCCGCATCGAACTCCTCGCCGGCAAGATCGACGAAGCGGTCGCTGACATCGACGTCCAGCATGACCTCGGGATATCGTTCGGCAAAGGCCGCCGCGTGGGGAACGATGACCTTGATTCCCGCCATTCTCGGTGCCGTGATGCGCAGGCGGCCCGCCGGCCGTTCCCGGTCTTCGGCGAGCGAGTTCACCGCCTCGTCGATGCGGGTCAGCGCGGGATCGATGCTGTGAAGAAGCCGCTCGCCGGCTTCGGTGAGACCGACGCTGCGGGTGGTCCGGGTGAGCAGACGAACACCGATCCGCTCCTCCAGCGCGGCAATGCCGTGACTGACGGCCGAAGGTGACAGGCGCACATTGCGGGCCGCAAGGCGGAAGCTTCGGGTGCGCGCCACCTCGGCAAAGAGGGCGAGCGCAGGCAGGTCCGTACGGTTCATTACTGAATTTGACTCAACAGACTGACGATTTTTAAGCAGCTTATCACAGCAATCTCATCGGAGCATGATCCTGACAGTTCCCCTGACTGCGACACCCGTTCGCCGGTGCGGCGCGGTCGCCACCGCAACAACGGAGATCCGTCAATGAAGATGCGAACCCTCGGAGCCGATCTCACCGTCTCGGCCATCGGTCTCGGCTGTATGGGCATGAGCCATGCCTACGGCGGCCAGGACGAGGCGCTTTCGATCGAAACGCTGCGTCATGCCGTCGAGATCGGCGTGACCTTCTTCGACACGGCCGAGGTCTACGGGCCCTATACGAATGAAATTCTGGTCGGCAAGGCGCTCAAGGACCTTCGCGACAAGGTGACGATCGCCACCAAATTCGGGTTCAAGATCGCCAAGGACGCAAGCGGCGTTTCCAGCATGGCCGGCGTTGACGGCAGCCCCGAAAATGCCAAGGCCGTGGCGGAGGCGAGCCTCAAACGGCTGGGGATCGACGTCATCGACCTCTATTATCTGCACCGCCCGGACCCGAACGTGCCGATCGAGGAGAGCGTCGGGGCGATGGCCGATCTGGTGAAGGCCGGCAAAGTGCGCACCATCGGTCTTTCGGAAGTCGATGCCGCCACCCTGCGCCGCGCTCATGCCGTCCACCCGATCACGGCGTTGCAGAGCGAATACTCGCTTTGGTTCCGGGAGGTCGAGGGCGACATTCTCGACACCTGCCGGGAACTCGGCGTCGGCTTCGTGCCGTTCAGCCCGCTCGGGCGCGGCATGCTGACCGGAACGCTGCGCTCGCTCGACAGCCTTGGCGCCAACGACTTCCGCCGGTCCCTACCCCGCTTCGACGCGGAGAATTTCGACGCCAATCTCGCGGCCGCCGATGTCGTCGTGAAACTGGCCGCCGAGAAGGGCGTCACGCCAGCCCAACTGGCGCTCGCCTGGGTGCTGGCACAGGGCGATTTCATCGTGCCGATCCCCGGCACGCGAAACATCAAGCGTCTGGAAGAGAATGCCGCTGCGGCCGACGTCGTCCTGACCGAAGCGGACCTGGACGAGATCGAGGCGGCGGTGCGGCCGGACAGTTTCGTCGGCGCGCGCTATGGCGAAAATTTCGCCAAGCTTGTGAGGCGATAAGGTCCAACAGGCTTGAGGGAGGTGTTCTCCCTCAGGCCTGTTCCAGCTCCACCAGCGTTCCGTTGAAATCCTTTGGATGCAGGAAAAGCACCGGCTTGCCGTGCGCGCCGATGCGCGGTTCGCCGGAGCCGAGCACGCGCGCGCCGCTGTCCTTCAGCCTGTCGCGGGCCGCCATGATGTCGTCGACCTCATAGCAGACGTGGTGGATGCCGCCGGCGGGGCTGCGCTCCAGGAAGGCGGCAATCGGCGAATTTTCGCCAAGCGGCTCCAGAAGCTCGATCTTGGTGTTGGGCAATTCAATGAAGACTACCGTGACACCGTGTTCCGGCTGCGGCGTCGGGTCGGTCACTGTGGCGCCGAGCGTGTCGCGATAAAGAGCCGTGGCTGCGGCCAGATCCGGCACGGCGATGGCGACATGGTTGAGGCGTCCGATCATCGAGGGCTCCTTCGCGGGACTAGAGCATTTCCGTTCAAAACGGAGTCACGGAAATGCTCTATGTCTTTGTTTTCACGCAAATCCGGACGGAAAACCGGTTCCCACCCCCGCCTTCGCGAGGGCATGCTTTTCCTGAATTTGCTCTAGGCTGGAGCCTCTCATACCCGCGCGACGACGACGTCGCAAAGCGGCTTCTTGCCCCACCGCTCGTTCACCTTGGCGCGCGCGGCCCGGCGAACCGCCTCGGCCACGAGGGATTCGTCGCGCCGACGCAGGCGCGGGATCGAGACGACGGCGCCTTCCACTGCGTTTTCAATGAGTTCCTGGAAGAGCTCGCCACCGGCATCGGACTCCGGCAGACCGAAGAGCGTGACGATGGGCTCACCGGCGATTTCGCTCGTCTCGTCCAAAAGAACGACGATGGACATGGCTCCTGCGAAGCTGACCCGGCGCCGCTCCTGCACGCCGGAGACCTCCGGCGACTTCAGCAGATAGCCATCCTTGACGAGGATGCCCGATGGCACCGTGTCGATGATCTCCGGTTCGCCCGGTGCAAGCCGCAAGACCTTGCCGTTGCGGGCCGTGACCACCTTCGGCACTCCGCATTTGCGTGCGATATCCGCATGGGCGGCCAGATGCACGGATTCGCCATGGACCGGCACCGCCGTCTTCGGCTTCACGATGCCGTAGAGCCGGCGAATCTCGTCGGCGCGCGGATGACCGGAGGTGTGCACCAGCGCGTCGGCGTCCGTCACCAGCTTCACGCCGCGATCGACCAGCGCGTTCTTGATGGCGCCGACGGCCTTCTCGTTGCCGGGAATGGTGCGCGAGGAAAAGACGACAGTGTCACCGCGCGACAGGGTGACGTTGCGGTGCTCGTCGAAGGCGAGCTTGGCAAGCGCCGCGCGCGACTCGCCCTGGCTGCCGGTGACGAGGGCGACGACCTTGTCCGGCGGAAGGTAGCCATAGGCCTCCTCGTCACGGAAGGGTGGCAGGTCGTCGAGATAGCCGAGTTCGGAGGCCACGTCGACGGCGCGACGGATGGCCCGGCCGACGATGATGACTTCCCGATCCGCGGCCCTGGCTGCCTCGGCGACGGAGCGGATGCGCGCAACATTGGAGGCGAAGATGGTGACCGCCACCCTGCCCTTGGCCTTGGCGACCACGTCGGCGATGCCCTCGGCCACATCGCCTTCGGACGGGCTCGTGCCTTCGCGCGGCGCATTGGTGGAATCGCAGACCATGGCGAGCACGCCCTCGGCGCCGATCTCCTCGAAGCGCGGCAGGTCGATGGGCTTGCCGACGACCGGATGCATGTCGATCTTCCAGTCGCCGGTGTGCAGCACGGTGCCGAAGGGCGTCCTGAGCACCAGCGAATTGGGCTCGGGCAGCGAATGGGATACCGGCACGAATTCCAGATCGAACGGGCCTACCGAAAAGTGCTGCCCTTGCTGGACGACCTGGGTCTCGATCTTCGGTGCGTTGCGCTCCATCGCCCGCTTGGCGTCATGCAGGGCGGCGGCAAAGGGCGTCATGTAGACGGGCACGCCGAGCCTTGGCCAGAGATCGTAGAGGGCGCCGAAGTGATCCTCGTGGGCATGCGTGATGACGATCCCGACCAGATCCTCGCGGCGCTGCTCGATGAAGGCGATATCCGGCGTGATCAGATCGATACCCGGCAGGTCCGGCCCGGCGAAACTGACGCCGCAGTCCACCATCAGCCACTTGCGCCGATGGGCCGGCCCCATGCCGTAGAGGCCGAGGTTCATGCCGATCTCGCCCACGCCGCCCAGCGGCAGGAACACCAGATCGTCCTTCGGCTCACTCATGCAAAACTCCAATTCCGCGCCGCGCACTCTTTGTGCGGCCAAGCGCGTTCGATTCCGTCTTCCTGTCAGCCTGTAACACCGGCCCCGCCGGTGGCAAAGAAGATATCGCCCGCGGAGACGGTCTCAAGGCGGCCGTCGGCAAGGCGCAGAAGAAGGTGCCCCTCGCTGTCCAGCGCTTCAAAGACCCCCTCGAACTCGGCACGGGGCATACGCACGCGGATCGGCAGGCCCAAGCCACGGGCGCGGGAAATCCATGCCTCGCGGAGCGCCGCAAAGCCGCCTGACCGCCATTCGGCCAGCCGCCGCGCCATCGCACGGGCAAGATGCGCGAACATCTCCTCCGGCGTGACCGGGCAGCCAAGTGCGGCAAGATCGGTTGCCGGATAACCGGCCGTCTGGGGATGATGGCGAAGGTTGAGCCCGATGCCGATGACGATGGCCTGGCCGGCGGCGACCTTCTCACCCTCGATGAGGATGCCGCAGAGCTTCGCGCCGTCGTGGAGGAGGTCGTTCGGCCACTTGATTTCGAGGGCCGGCCGCAACATCGGCGGAAGGATCGCGCTCACCGCATCATGCACGGCCAAGGCGACGACCAGAGGCAACTGGCCGATGGTCCCGGGCAGCGCCGGTTCGACAAGCAGAAGCGAGGCGTAAAGATTTCCAGGCGGGGACACCCACTGGCGCCCCTGGCGGCCTCGCCCGCTCTCCTGCCGCCCTGCCCTCACCCAGAGGCCGGTCGGCTCCCCGGCTCTCGCGCCCTCCTTCGCCAGTTCGTTGGTCGACGTGACCGTCTCGAAGAAGAGGGAGCGAAAGCCGTCCGGCAATGCCGGAATGTCTGGCTGCATGCGATCAGAAGAGCGTCTTGGCAGCGGACGCCGCGGCCGACGTCACGGGACCGGCAAAAAGAACATAGAGCACGACGAAGACGGATGACGCGCCCAGCATTAGCCTAAGTTCGCCGGGCATCGTCTTGAAGGCGCCGACCGGCTCATCGAAATAGATCAGCTTGACGATGCGCAGGTAGTAATAGGCGCCGACGACACTCGCCACGATACCGACGACGGCAAGCCAGTAGAGCTTGGCGTCAACGGCGGCGGCGAAGACGAAATACTTGGCGAAGAAGCCGCCGAGCGGAGGAATGCCGGCGAGCGAGAACATGAGGAGCGCCAGCAGCGTGCCCATGATGGGGTTGGTGCGCGACAGGCCGGCGAGGCTGTAGATGTCCTCCACCATGCCGTCCTCGCGGCGCATCGCCAGAATGCAGGCAAAGACGCCGACGGTCATCGCCAGATAGATGACGAGATAGATGAGGACGCCCTGAACACCGGCCTCCGTGCCAGCGGCAAGGCCGACCAGCGCATAGCCCATGTGGCCGATCGAGGAATAGGCCATCAGGCGCTTGATGTTAGTCTGGCCGATGGCGGCGAAGGCGCCAAGGATCATCGATGCCAGCGCAACGAAGGCGATGATCTGCTGCCAGTCGGAGAGAGCCGGATGCATGGCTTCGACGACGACGCGGGTGAGTACGCCCATGGCGGCGATCTTCGGCGCGGCGGCAAAGAAGGCGGTGACCGGGGTCGGCGCGCCCTCATAGACGTCCGGCGTCCACATGTGGAAGGGCACCGCCGAGATCTTGAAGGCGAAACCGGCCAGCAGGAAGACGAGGCCGAAGACGAAGCCGACCGAGGCGCCCTCGGCCTCGAGCGAGGCCGCGATCTCGGCAAAGCCGGTGTGGCCGGTGAAGCCGTAGATCAGCGAGGCGCCGTAAAGCAGCATGCCCGAGGACAGCGCGCCAAGGACGAAATACTTGAGGCCGGCTTCCGTCGAGCGAAGCTGATCGCGGTTGATGGCGGCGACCACGTAAAGCGCCAGCGACTGCAGCTCAAGGCCGAGATAGACGGCGATCAGGTCGCTCGCCGAGACCATCATCATCATGCCGAGCGTCGCCAGGACGACGAGCACCGGATACTCGAAGCGCTCGAATTTCTCCGCCTTGGCGAAGCCGACCGTCATTGCAAGGGCAACGCCGGAGCCGATCAGGATGAGGATCTTTAGGAAGCGGCTGAACCCGTCGCTGACGAAGGCACCGTCGAAGGTCATGCCGTCGACCGGCTTGAAGACGATGATGCCAAGCGCACAGATGAAAAGCGCGACCGCGATTCCGGTGACGACCGTGGTCGATCCCTCGCCACGGAAGACCCCCAGCATCAGAAGGAACAGCGCACCGGCACCCATAAGGATTTCGGGCAGAGCCGGGACCATATCCGGAAGAGCCATCATCTTGAACTTCCCCTTGTGCCCTCAACCGCCATCGGCAGTCCCGGGCCGGACTTTAAGTCTTGGTGGCACCGCGGCGAAGCACGGCGGCCAATTGCATTCGTTTCACGGGCTGGGCGCGCGGTGAACGCACCCCTGCCCCCGGATCACTTCGCCAGCATCGCCGTCTGCGAGGCCATGTCGATCGCCGCCTGATAATTCTTGACCAGGAGATCGACCGAGGAGGCCGTCGCGTTCAGGATCGGTGCCGGATAGACGCCGTAGAAGACGGTCAGGATGATCAACGGCGCGAGGATCACCTTCTCGCGCACCGACAGATCCAGCATCGACTTCAGGCTGTCCTTTTCAAGCGCCCCGAAGACCACCCGGCGATAGAGCCAGAGCGCATAGGCAGCCGACAGGATGACGCCGGTGGCGGCGAAGAAGGCCACCCAGGTGTTGGCCTGATAGGCGCCCATCAGCGTCAGGAACTCGCCGACGAAACCGCTGGTACCCGGCAGGCCGACATTCGCCATCGTGAACACCATGAAGGCGAAGGCATAGGCCGGCATCTTCTTGACAAGGCCACCGTAGGCCGCGATCTCGCGGGTGTGCATGCGGTCGTAGATGACGCCGACACAGAGGAAGAGCGCGCCCGAGACGAGGCCGTGCGAGATCATCTGGAACAGAGCGCCCTGAATGCCCTGCACGTTCATCGTGAAGATGCCCATGGTCACGTAGCCCATGTGGGCGACGGACGAATAGGCGATCAGCTTCTTGATGTCCTCCTGCATCATCGCGACCAGCGAGGTGTAGATGATGGCGACGATGGAGAGCGTGAAGACGAAGGGCGCGAAATCGGCGGACGCCAGCGGGAACATCGGCACCGAGAAGCGCAGGAAGCCGTAGCCGCCCATCTTCAGGAGGATCGCGGCCAGGATCACCGAACCGGCGGTCGGCGCCTCGACGTGGGCGTCGGGCAGCCAGGTATGCACCGGCCACATCGGCATCTTCACCGCGAAGGAGGCGAAGAAGGCCAGCCAGAGCCATGGCTGCATCGCCGGCGGGAAGGAGTGCTGCAGGAGCTTGGTGATGTCCGTCGTGCCGGCGTCCCAATACATCGCCATGATCGCGATCAGCATCAGCACCGATCCGAGCAGCGTGTAGAGGAAGAACTTGTAGGACGCGTAGATGCGCCGCTTGCCGCCCCAGACGCCGATGATGATGTACATCGGGATGAGGCCGGCCTCGAAGAAGACGTAGAAGAGCACCGAATCCAGCGCGCAGAAGACGCCGATCATCAGCGTTTCGAGCACCAGGAAGGCGATCATGTATTCCTTCACCCGGGTCTGGACCGACAGCCAGCTCGCCAGGATGCAGAAGGGCATCAGGAAGGTCGTGAGGATCACGAAGAGCATCGAGATGCCGTCGACGCCGAGGCGATAGGAGATGAAATCGCCCATCCAGCTGGCGTCCTCGACCATCTGGAAGCCGGGGTTCGACGGATCGAAACGCCCCCAGACGAAGAGGGAGACCAGGAAGGTGAAGACGGTGGTGGTGAGCGCCACCATCTTGATGTTGCGAATCGCCACTTCGTCGTTGGCGCGGTTCCACAGGATCAGGAACACGCCCGCCAGCGGCAGGAAGGTGACAATGGAGAGGAGCGGCATTTCACTCATAGGTCGTCTGGGCTCCTCAGGCGTAGAACATGGCCCATGTGATCAGCGCAGCAACGCCGATCAGCATGGCAAAGGCATAGTGGTAGAGGTAACCGGTCTGCAGCCGGACGACCCGGTCGGTCACATCCATCACGCGGGCGGCGACGCCATTCGGGCCGAAGCCGTCGATGATCGTGCCGTCGCCGATCTTCCAGAGCTTCGTGCCAATCCACTTGGCGGTGCGCACGAAGAGGATCTCGTAGAGCTCGTCGAAGTACCACTTGTTGAGCAGGAACTGGTAGAGCGCGTCGTGACGCTTCGCGAGCTGCTTCGGAGCCTCGGGGTTGAGGATGTAGAAGTGCAGCGCCACCAGGAAGCCGAGCACCATGGCGATCGTCGGCGCAAAGGCGGCGAGGAACGGCACGTGGTGCATGGCCTCAAGGACCGAGTGCTCGCCCTCGGGAAGCGCGACCGCGCCCTTCCAGAACTCCGTCAGCTCGGACATCGCCTCGCCGGCGAAGGAGCCGTGGAAGAGGATGCCTGCCAGGAGCGCACCGGCCGCCAGCACATAGAGCGGCACCAGCATGACCTGGGGGCTCTCGTGCGCATGCTTCATCACCTCGGCGGAGGCACGCGGCTTGCCGAAGAAGGTCATGAAGGCGAGGCGCCAGGAGTAGAAGGAGGTGAAGGCGGCGGCGATCACCAGCATGCCATAGGCGTAGCCGGAGAAGGCGTTGGTGCCGACATAGGTCGCCTCGATGATGGCGTCCTTGGAGTAGTAGCCCGCAGTGAAGGGGAAGCCAGTCAGCGCCAGGGTGCCGATGGTCATCATCCAGAAGGTGACCGGAACCTTGGTGCGCAGGCCGCCCATCTTGCGCATGTCCTGCTCGCCGTCGACGGCGTGGATCACGGAACCCGCGCCGAGGAAGAGCAGCGCCTTGAAGAAGGCGTGCGTGAAGAGGTGGAAGACGGCGATCGGATAGGCCCCGACGCCGAGGGCGGCAAACATGTAGCCGAGCTGCGAGCAGGTCGAATAGGCGATGACCCGCTTGATGTCGTTTTGGACGAGACCGACCGTCGCCGCGAAGAAGGCCGTCGTCGCACCGATGAAGGTGACGACCGTGAGGGCCGTTTCCGACATCTCGAAGACGGGCGACATGCGGGCGACCATGAAGACGCCGGCGGTCACCATCGTCGCGGCGTGGATGAGGGCCGAAACCGGGGTCGGGCCTTCCATCGCGTCCGGCAGCCAGGTGTGCAGCAGGAACTGGGCCGACTTGCCCATCGCGCCCATGAAGAGCAGCAGGCAGATGATCGTGGCCGCGTCCCACTCAGACCCGAGGAAGGTCACCGAGGCGCCTTCCAGCGAGTGGGCGTTGGCGAAGATCGCGTCGAACGAGATGGTGTGGAAGAAGAGGTAAATGCCGAAGATGCCGAGCAGGAAGCCGAAGTCACCGACGCGGTTGACGATGAAGGCCTTCATGGCGGCGGCGCAGGCAGAGGGCTTCTCGTACCAGAAGCCGATCAGCAGGTAGGATGCCAGACCCACGCCTTCCCAGCCGAAGAACATCTGCAGCAGATTGTCGGCCGTCACCAGCATCAGCATCGCGAAGGTGAAGAGCGACAGATAGGCGAAGAAGCGCGGACGGGCCGGATCATGGCTCATGTAGCCCATCGAATAGAGATGGACGAGGAAGGAGACCGTGTTCACGACCACCAGCATGACCGCCGTCAGCGTGTCGATGCGGAAGGCCCAGTCGACGCTGAGCGTTCCGGATGTGATCCACGAGAGCACCGGAACCGTCAGCGTCTCGCTTTCGCCAAGGGCGACCTGGAAGAAGGCCACCCAGGAGAGGATCGCGACGACGCCCATCAGGCAAGTCGTGATCAGTTCCGCGGGCCGCGAGCCGGGAGCCGCATCATGATGATGCTCGTCGTGGCCGTGATCGTCATGCGCCGTCGCGGCATGGGCGGCCGGTGCGTGCGCGTCATGGTCATGACCATGGTCGTGCGCACCATTGGCCGGCGCCAGCGTGTCCATGGCGCCCTTCAGTGCAATGGCGCCAGCGATCAGGAAGCCGACGAGCGGCAGGAAGACGATGAGGGAATACATCATCAGCCCTTCATCATGTTGATGTCTTCCACGGCGATGGAGCCGCGGTTGCGGAAGAAGACGACGAGGATCGCAAGGCCGATGGCGGCCTCAGCGGCGGCGACGGTCAGCACGAAGAGCGCGAAGACCTGGCCGACCAGATCGCCGAGGAAGGAGGAGAAGGCCACGAAGTTCAGGTTGACCGCGAGGAGGATCAACTCGATCGACATCAGGATGACGATGACGTTCTTGCGGTTGAGGAAGATGCCGAGAATGCCAAGCGTGAACAGAATGGCTGAGACCGACAGATAGTGAGACAGCCCGATTTCCATGGCGTCTTGCCTCTTCTCTCTTTCTTTGACCGGGGATGCCCGAGCGCTGACCAGCGGCTCAGAGACCCTTGCCGGATTCGACCTTGCGGATCTCGATGGCGGCCTCGCGGGTCCGCCCGACCTGGGTGGAAATGTCCTGGCGCTTCACATTCGGCTTGTGACGCAGCGTGAGCACGATGGCACCGACCATGGCGACCAGGAGAATGAGGCTCGCGGCCTCGAAGAAATAGACGTAGCGGGTGTAGAGCACGTTGCCGAGCGCGGCGATGTTGGACGTCGTCTCGGGCGACGGGATCGGCAGGGCCCCCTTCCCCGCGATCTCCGGCGAGATGACCCAGCCGCCGACCACGAAGATGAGCTCGATCAGGAAGACGATGCCGATCAGCACGCCGATCGGCAGGTACTGCAGGAAGCCCTGGCGCAGCTCGGCGAAGTCGACGTCCAGCATCATGACCACGAAGAGGAACAGCACCGCGACCGCGCCGACGTAGACCACGACCAGGATCATGGCGAGGAACTCGGCGCCAAGCAGCAGGAAGAGGCCCGCCGCACTGAAGAAGGCGAGGATCAGGAAAAGGACCGAATGGACCGGGTTGCGCGAGGAAATGACCATCACGGCGCTCGCGATGGTCACCGCCGCGAAGATGTAGAAGAAAAGGGATGTGAGGATCATGCTGCCCGGTGCCCCAATCTTTCGTTCACTCGTCGGCCGGGCTCTGGGTATGGCCCGACCGGTCTCCCGGTTTCATTCCGACGCGTTCTAAACCGGCTGGCCCCACGCGTCCATTCGTCTCTCTCGCCGGGCAACCCTCGCCGCCCAGGCCGCATATCACCGATAAGGCGCATCGATCGCGATGTTGCGCGCGATTTCGCGCTCCCACCGGTCGCCGTTGGCAAGGAGCTTGTCCTTGTCGTAGTAAAGCTCCTCGCGCGTTTCGGTCGCGAATTCGAAGTTCGGCCCTTCGACGATGGCGTCCACCGGGCAGGCTTCCTGGCAGAAGCCGCAGTAGATGCACTTCACCATGTCGATGTCGTAGCGCGTCGTGCGGCGGGTGCCGTCGTTGCGCCGCGGGCCGGCCTCGATGGTGATCGCCTGCGCCGGGCAGATCGCCTCGCAGAGCTTGCAGGCGATGCAGCGTTCCTCGCCGTTCGGATAACGGCGCAGCGCGTGCTCGCCGCGGAAGCGCGGCGACACCGGGCCCTTCTCGAAGGGATAGTTGATGGTCGGCTTCGGCTTGAAGAAATAGCGCATCGCCAGGAAGAACGCCGAAACGAACTCCTTCAGAAACACCGACCTGACGGCCTGATCAAGCTTCATGGGTCCAAACCTTTTCTTCCTGCCGGGCGCTGGCTGTCATTGCACGCCATAGCCGGCAAGCGAATTGCCTGTGATGGCGCCGAGTGCCGCAAACGCGATCGCGTTCACGACAAAGAGCACCTTGAACAACATGTCCTGGTTCTGCCGGGAGAGGACCGGCGAACCTTTTTTCGTTTCCCGCTTCACGAACTCCCGGCGCAGGATCGAGGCAACGATCCCGTAGTCCAGCAACCCGACGCCGAGCCCGATGACCGCACCGAGGATTACCGGCAGCGAGAGCTCCATCTTTTTTCCTCAGCCGGCCCAGCCGGTGATCTGCAGCACGCCCGCGACGATCACCACCATGGCCAGCGAAATCGGCAGGAAGACCTTCCAGCCAAGACGCATCAGCTGGTCGTAGCGGTAGCGCGGCACCATGGCCTTCACCATCGCGAACATGAAGAAGCCGAGCAGAACCTTCAGGACGAACCAGATGATGCCGGGCACCCAGTTGAAGGGCGGGATGTCGAGCGGGGGCAGCCAGCCACCCATGAAGAGGATGGCCATCATGGCGCACATCAGCGTGATCGCGACATACTCGCCAAGCATGAACATCATGTACGGGGTGGAGCCGTATTCGACCATGAAGCCCGCGACCAGTTCCGATTCCGCCTCGACGAGGTCGAAGGGCGGGCGGTTCGTCTCGGCAAGCGCCGAGATGAAGAAGATCACGAACATCGGGAAGAGCGGCAGCCAATACCAGTTGAGAATGCTGAGCCACGGCAGGCCGATGGCCGAGGCAAGACCGGTCTTCTGGGCTTCCACGATCTCGGTGAGATTGAGCGAACCGGCGCAGAGCAAGACGGTGATGATCACGAAGCCGATCGAGACTTCGTAGGAGACCATCTGTGCGGCGGAACGAAGCGCCGAAAGGAACGGATACTTCGAGTTCGACGCCCAGCCGCCCATGATGATGCCATAGACCGAGAGCGAGGAGATCGCGAAGATGAAGAGGATGCCGACGTTGATGTCGGCGATCACCCAGCCCGCATTCACCGGGATCACCGCCCAGGCCAGCAGTGCGAGAACCACAGTCACCAGCGGCGCGAGCAGGAAAATGCCCTTCGAGGCGCCCGCGGGAATGACCGGCTCCTTCAGAACGAACTTCAGAAGGTCGGCGAAAGACTGGAACAGACCCCACGGACCGACGACGTTCGGGCCACGCCGGATCTGGACCGCCGCCCAAATCTTGCGGTCGGCGTAGAGAATGTAGGCGACACAGACCAGAAGCACAACCATGAGCAGGATGCTCTGGGCGGCCATCACGATCAGGGGCCAGAGATAAGTGGACCAGAAGCCTTCCATATCCGTTTCCGCCCCTTATTCCGCTGCAGCCTTGACCGTGCCGGCCGCCAGCGCGGAACATTCGGCCATGATGGCCGACGCGCGGGCAATCGGGTTGGTCAGGTAGAAATCCTTGACGGGGCTGACGAAGGCCGCCCCATCCATCGAACCGCCGACCGCGGCGAGACCCTCGACATCGGCAGCAGCGCCCGCAGCGATCTCGCCATCGGCGGCCAGATGCGGCAGCTCGGCATAGAGTCTAGCGCGCAACGCCTGAAGCGAATCAAAGGGCAGCGTCTTGCCGAGAACCGCCGAAAGAGCCCTCAGGATCGCCCAGTCCTCGCGCGCCTCGCCCGGCGGGAAGCCGGCGCGCAGGCCCATCTGGACACGGCCTTCGGTGTTAACGTAGGTGCCGGACTTTTCGGCATAGACCGCGCCCGGCAGAATGACGTCGGCGCGGTGCGCACCGGCATCGCCATGGCTGCCAACATAAACCACGAAGCTGGTGCCGAGGGCCGCCATGTCGATCTCGTCGGCGCCGAGAAGGAAGAGAACGTCGAGACCGCCGTTGCCGGCAGCCGAGATCATGCCGGCGACATCAAGGCCGCCCTCGCCCGGCACGAAGCCGACGTCGAGACCGCCGACGCGCCCGGCGGCGGTGTGCAGCACCGAGAAGCCGTTCCAGTCCGGTCCGACGGCGCCGACGTCCAGCGCCAGCTTCGCGGCGGACGACAGAACCGCCAACCCGTCCGGACGGGCCAGAGCCCCCTGCCCGACGATGATGAGCGGACGCTCGGCCTTCTTCAGCGCGTCGAGGAAGTCGCCGGAAAGCTGGGACAGGCTGTCGGGGCCTGCACCGAGATAGGTGTAGGGATAGGTGAGATCGGCAGCTTCGCCGATGACGCCGATCGGCAAGTCCTTGGCGCGCCAGGTCTTGCGGATGCGGGCGTTGAGAACCGCCGCTTCCTTGCGCGGCTGCGCGCCGATCAACAGGATCGCATCGGCATCCTCGATGCCGGCGATCGTGGAGTTGAAAATGTAGCTGCCACGACCGTAAGCCGGGCTCAGCGCCGTGCCGTCCTGGCGGCAGTCGATGTTGGCACTGCCGAGCGAGGCCATCAGCGTCTTGAGAGCGAACATCTCCTCGACGCTCGACAGATCACCGGCAATCGCGCCGATCTTGTCGCCACTGGTCGCCGCGACCTTCTGACCGATGGCCGCGAAGGCCTCGGCCCAGGTGGCCGGCTGGAGGCGGCCGTTGACCCGGATATAGGGACGATCAAGACGCTGGGCCTTGATGCCGTCCCAGATGAAGCGGGACTTGTCGGAGATCCACTCTTCGTTCACGGCCTCGTTGAGACGCGGCATCACGCGCATGACCTCGCGGCCACGGGTGTCGAGGCGGATCGCCGAGCCGACGGCGTCCATGACGTCGACCGACTCGGTCTTGACCAGTTCCCAGGGACGGGCCTGGAAGGCGTAGGGCTTGGAGGTGAGCGCGCCGACCGGGCAAAGGTCGATCACGTTGCCCTGCAGTTCCGAGGTCATCGCCTGCTCGAGATAGGTCGTGATCTCCGCGTCCTCACCACGGCCGATGAGGCCGAGATCCTTGACGCCGGCCACTTCCGTCGTGAAGCGGACGCAGCGCGTGCAGTGGATGCAGCGCGTCATGATCGTCTTGACGAGCGGGCCGATATACTTGTCCTCGACGGCGCGCTTGTTCTCGTGGAACCGCGAGCCGGAGACGCCGTAGGCCATCGCCTGGTCCTGCAGGTCGCACTCGCCGCCCTGATCGCAGATCGGGCAGTCGAGCGGATGGTTGATCAGCAGGAACTCCATCACGCCCTCGCGGGCCTTCTTGACCATCGGCGACTTGGTGAGGACCACCGGCGGCTCGCCGTTGGGGCCGGGCCGCAGGTCCTTCACCGCCATGGCGCAGGAGGCCGTGGGCTTGGGCGGGCCGCCCTTCACCTCGACGAGGCACATACGGCAGTTGCCGGCGACCGACAGCCGCTCATGGAAGCAGAAACGCGGCACCTCGGCGCCGGCAGCCTCGCAGGCCTGCAACAGCGTCGTCTCCGGTGCGACATCCACTTCGTTCCCGTCGATGATAATCTTCGCCATCTTCTCTCTGTCCCACCAGCTCTCACGCGCAGCGCTTCGTCATCCACTCGCGCGCGTTCGGTAGACCTTCCCAGCCAAAGACGTCCTCACCCGGACCCCGTTCGGCCAGCAATTCCAGTTTCTCAGCCGCTTCCGCGAGTGTCGGCACATGCCCTTCGGGCACCCACCACATCGCGAAGGACGGTCCGTCCATCTTTTCAAACCATTCCTGCCGCCGGCCATAGAACTGGCCATGCACCGTCTTCCAGACGAAGGTCTCGAACGACGCCGCGTCCTTCCAGACCGACAGGTTCACGATCACCTTCGGATCGTCGCTGATCCTGAACGCCGTCGCGTCGCCATCCTCGTCCTTCAGACGCCAGACAAAACCCGGCATCCGGTCCGCAATTCCGTTGACGCGATCCAGATTGTCCGCGAACTCGGCCGTGCGCGGATCATCCAGTGGATGACGCAGCCTGGCGATGTTGAGTTCGGCGAGATGCATCGGTTCGTCGTCGCTCCCTTACTCCGCCGCAACCCGGGATGCGCCGCCATGATGCTGGTCGATGCGCTCCTCGATGACGTGGCGGAAATTCTTGATGAGGCCCTGGATCGGCCAGGCGGCCGCGTCGCCGAGGGCGCAAATCGTGTGGCCCTCGACCTGCTTGGTCACCTGGAACAGCATGTCGATCTCGCGCTTTTCGGCCTCGCCCGTCACCAGACGCTCCATCACGCGCCACATCCAGCCGGTGCCCTCGCGGCACGGCGTGCACTGGCCGCAGCTCTCGTGCTTGTAGAAGTGCGCCAGCCGGGCGATCGCCTTGATGACGTCGGTCGACTTGTCCATGACGATGACCGCTGCCGTACCAAGGCCGGAGCCGAGGTTGCGCAGGCTGTCGAAATCCATCGGGCAGTCGATGATGTTTTCCGCCGTCACCATCGGGACGGACGAGCCGCCCGGAATGACCGCCAGAAGATTGTCCCAGCCGCCGCGAACACCGCCGCAGTGCTTGTCGATCATCTCGCGGAAGGGAATGCCCATCTCTTCCTCGAAAGTGCCCGGCTTGTTGACGTGGCCGGAGACGCAGAAGAGCTTGGAGCCCGTGTTGTTCGGCTTGCCGAGACCGGCGAACCAGGCACCGCCACGACGCAGGATCGTCGGCGCGACGGCGATCGATTCCACATTGTTGACCGTGGTCGGGCAGCCGTAGAGACCGACGTTCGCCGGGAACGGCGGCTTCAGGCGCGGCTGGCCCTTCTTGCCCTCAAGGCTTTCCAGCAGCGCGGTTTCCTCGCCGCAGATATAGGCGCCGGCGCCGTGGTGGACATAGAGATCGAAATCCCAGCCCGAGCCGCAGGCGTTCTTGCCGATGAGACCGGCCTCGTAGGCCTGGTCGATTGCGGCCTGCAGGTGCTGGCGCTCGCGGATGAACTCGCCGCGCACGTAGATATAGGCCGCATGAGCGCCCATCGCGAAGCTCGCCAGAAGGCAGCCCTCGACGAGGTGATGCGGATCGTGGCGCAGAATCTCGCGGTCCTTGCAGGTGCCGGGCTCGGATTCGTCAGCATTGACCACGAGGTAGTGCGGCCGGCCGTCGCTTTCCTTCGGCATGAAGGACCACTTCAGACCCGTCGGGAAGCCGGCGCCGCCACGACCGCGCAGGCCCGACGTCTTCATCTCGTTGATGATCCAGTCGCGACCCTTCTCGATGATGGCCTTGGTGCCATCCCACTGGCCGCGCGCACGCGCACCCTCCAGCCCCCAGTCATGGAAGCCGTAGATATTGGTGAAGATGCGGTCCTTGTCCTGAAGCATCTTTGGTCTCCGGACTGTCTCTCAGTCTGTTCCTGATCGGGCCGACGGCAAACCGTCAGCCCCTCCCCTCACTGGCTCGACGGGACATCGCCCGCGTCGACGCGCTTGGAGAATTCGGTTTCCGCGCCGGTCGCCAGCACCTTTGACTGCTCGATCCACTGGTCGCGGGAGGCGCGCCCCTTGAATCCGGTCAGGTTCTGGTCGACCCACTTGAGGTTCATGTCGGTCCACTCGGCGATCTGGCTGAAGTGGTAGATGCCCATTTCGTTGAGCATCTTTTCCAGCTTCGGCCCGACGCCCTTGATCCGCTTCAGATCGTCGGCCTCGCCCTGCGGCGCGGCAAGCGTCACGGGCCGGAACTCGTCGGAGACGACTTCGTCAGCGCCGGACACATCCTCGCCGCTGCTGCGGGCCACTTCGACTTCCGTGCGGTCGTCGGTGGAGGGCTTGCCTGCGTTCTGGCTGCGCGCCTCCGGCGTTTCCGGAACCGTGTCAGCGGCCGGTGCGGCCTCCGGCTTCGGCGCAGGCACGACCTTGGGCGAAGCGGCGGTGCCGCGGTAAAGCTCCGGATCGAGCAGCGTCGTCGGGCCGCCGGCGGCGCAGCCAAAATGGCGGCCGTTCTGCGGGCCCGGCGTCGGCGTGCCGCCGGATGCAAAGGTGTCGAGGATCGCCTCGAAGCTCTCCGGCGTCAGGTCCTCGTAGGTGTCCTCGACGACCTGGATCATCGGCGCGTTGACGCAGGCACCGAGGCATTCGACCTCTTCCCAGGAGAAATCGCCATCGGCGGAAATCTCGAAGGCGTTCTCGGCGATGCGGCGCTTGCAGACGGCGATCAGGTCTTCCGATCCGCGCAGCATGCAGGGCGTCGTGCCACACACCTGGATGTGGGCCTTCTTGCCGACGGGGGCGAGCAGGAACATCGTGTAGAAGGTCGCGACCTCAAGCACGCGGATATACGGCATGCCGAGATAATCGGCGACGGCGCGGATCGCCGGCTCGCTGATCCAGCCTTCCTGCTGCTGGACTTCCCAGAGCAGCGGAATGACGGCGGAGGCCCGGCGTTCTTCCGGGTATTTCTTCACGCACGCTTCGGCGAAGGCGAGCGTCTTGTCCGAGAATTGAAAGCTCTCGGGCTGCTCGTGATGTAGACGACGGACGGCCATCAGCGGTCAACCTCTCCGAACACGATATCGAGCGAACCGAGGATCGCCGACACGTCGGCCAGCATGTGCCCGCGGTTCAGGAAATCCATGGCCTGAAGGTGCGCGAAACCCGGAGCGCGGATCTTGCAGCGATACGGCTTGTTCGTGCCGTCGGCGACGAGATAGACGCCGAATTCGCCCTTCGGCGCTTCGACGGCGGTATAGACCTCGCCGGCCGGCACATGGAAGCCTTCGGTATAGAGCTTGAAGTGGTGGATGAGCGCTTCCATCGAGCGCTTCATCTCGCCGCGCTTCGGGGGGGAGAACTTGCCGTTGACCGACGTCACCGGCCCCTTCTCGACCCGAAGCTTGGCAATGCACTGCTTCATGATGCGCACCGACTGGCGCATTTCCTCGACGCGGATCAGGTAACGATCATAGCAGTCGCCGTTCTTGCCGATCGGAATGTCGAATTCCATCTCCGAATAGCACTCGTAGGGCTGCGCCTTGCGCAGGTCCCAGGCCGCGCCGGAGCCGCGCACCATGACACCGGAGAAGCCCCAGGCCCAGGCATCCTCAAGGCTGACGACGCCGATGTCGACGTTGCGCTGCTTGAAGATGCGGTTGTCGGTGAGCAGGCCCTCGATGTCGTCGAGGGTCTTCAGGAACGGGTCGCAGAAGGCCTCGATATCGTCGACCAGCGCATCCGGCAGATCCTGATGAACGCCGCCCGGCCGGAAATAGGCCGCATGCATACGGCTGCCCGAGGCGCGCTCGTAGAAGACCATCAGCTCTTCGCGCGGCTCGAAGCCCCAGAGCGGCGGGGTCAGCGCGCCAACGTCCATCGCCTGCGTCGTGACGTTGAGGAGATGCGAGAGCAAGCGGCCGATTTCGGAATAAAGCACGCGGATGAGCTGCGCGCGGCGCGGCACCTCGATCTTCGCAAGCTTCTCGACGGCCAGGCAGAAGGCGTGTTCCTGGTTCATCGGCGCGACATAGTCGAGCCGGTCGAAATAGGGCACGGCCTGCAGATAGGTCTTGGTTTCGATCAGCTTCTCGGTGCCGCGATGGAGCAGGCCGATATGCGGGTCGACGCGGTCGACCACCTCGCCGTCGAGCTCCAGCACGAGGCGGAGCACGCCGTGGGCCGCCGGATGCTGCGGACCGAAGTTGATATTGAAATTGCGGACTTCGCTCTCAGCCATCTCGTGCTTCCTGCTTGGCGGCGACCACTGGCTTGCCGGTCCGTGAGCCGGAACATCCCATCATCGTCTCAACTCGCCTTCTCGTCGCCCGGTAGCACGTATTCGGTGCCTTCCCAGGGAGACAGGAAATCGAAGTTGCGGAATTCCTGGTTGAGGCGCACGGGCTCGTAGACCACGCGCTTGGCCTCGTCGTCGTAGCGGACCTCGACGAAACCGGTCGTCGGGAAGTCCTTGCGCAGCGGATGGCCCTCGAAGCCGTAGTCCGTGAGCAGGCGGCGCAGTTCCGGATGACCGGTGAAGAGGATGCCGTAAAGGTCGTAGGCCTCGCGCTCGAACCAGTCGGCGCCCGGAAAGATCGAGGTGATCGAGGGAACCGGCGTTACCTCGTCGGTCGCGACCTTCACACGCAGGCGCAAGTTCAGCGTCGGCGACAGAAGGTGGGTCACCACGTCGAAGCGCTGCTCGCGGGCGGGATAATCGACGCCGCAAAGGTCGATGAAGCTGAAGAAGCGGCACTGTGAATCGTCACGCAGGAAACGCATCACGCCGAGCAACTCGGACGCCGGCACCGTCAGGTTCAATTCACCGTGTGCAATCTCCACCGCGACCCCGGATGCGTCCAGAGCCTGTCCGATGTAGCTGCCGAGTTCCTTCAGGTTCTCGTCCATGAATTCTCGGGTCCTTCGTGCTTCAGGACGCCGGCGCTCCTGCCGGCGCCAGGCGTGACGCGAAAGTGCGAGCCAGTCGGCGCAGGATCAGCGCTCGATGGTTCCGGTGCGGCGGATCTTCTTCTGGAGAAGAAGAACGCCGTAAAGAAGGGCTTCGGCCGTGGGCGGGCATCCGGGGACGTAGATGTCCACCGGAACGATGCGGTCGCAACCGCGCACCACGGAATAGGAGAAGTGATAGTAGCCGCCGCCGTTGGCGCAGGAGCCCATCGAGATGACATAACGCGGGTCCGGCATCTGGTCGTAGACCTTGCGCAGGGCGGGCGCCATCTTGTTGGTCAGCGTGCCGGCGACGATCATCACGTCCGACTGGCGCGGGCTGGCGCGCGGGGCAAAGCCGAAGCGCTCCGCATCGTAGCGGGGCATCGACATCTGCATCATCTCGACGGCGCAGCAGGCGAGACCGAAGGTCATCCACATCAGCGAGCCGGTACGGGCCCAGTTGATCAGATCGTCGGTCGCGGTGACGAGAAAGCCCTTGTCGGCCAACTCGTTGTTGATTTCCATGAAAAAGGGGTCGTTCGCACCGACCGGCTTGCCGGTCGAGGGATCGATGATGCCCTTGGGAGCCGGGGCGACCAGCGGCTTTTCAGCGGTCAATCCCATTCCAGCGCTCCTTTTTTCCACTCGTAGATGAAGCCGATCGTCAGCACGCCCAGGAACACCATCATCGACCAGAACCCGAAGATCCCGACCTTGCCGAAGGACACGGCCCAAGGGAACAGGAAGGCGACCTCAAGGTCGAAGATGATGAAAAGAATCGACACCAGATAGAACCGCACGTCGAATTTCATGCGGGCATCGTCGAAGGCGTTGAAGCCGCATTCGTAGGCCGACAGCTTTTCCGGGTCCGGATTCTTGAAGGCAAGGAGGAAGGGTGACACCAGCAACGCCAGACCGATGACCAGCGCGATGGCCATGAAAACGACGATGGGGAGATAGCCCCTGAGAAGTTCGTCCATACTTTCCCTGTCCTTGTGCATGCACCGGTTCGGACGGGAGACAACATGACGCAGACCGATGCGGATGGCCGACTATTTATCGGCTTTTCGACGCGGGTCAATGTCCTTGGTCCCGAAACGCCTCGCCAAGCTCAACCGGACGAGGCACCTCGCCGCGACACCTATCGCACGCCCTCGCCTTTCGCAAGTGCGTTGCCGCCAGATTGCCGCATTGTTCGCCGTCGCATCGTTTGAACTTCGGGCGAACTTTCTCAACGGATTGGATAAAATCGCCGGCCGGGCACGAAGCGCCGGTCGACACCACGGGTTCCGGCTTTATCAGGCCACGGCGAAGGTCTATGAAAGCCCGGATCGGCCGCGCCGGTCGCACATCTATGCAAGAGAGACTCATGGACCGCCCCCTCCTCCGCCTGCCGACCCTCGACGATGTCCGCGACGCCGCTACGCTGATCGAGGGACAGGTGATCCGCACGCCGTTCCTCTTTTCGCCGAAGCTGTCGGAGATCTGCGGCTGCGAGGTTTTCGTCAAATACGAGAACATGCAGGCGACGAGCGCCTTCAAGGAGCGCGGCGCACTGGTCAAGCTGACGGGGCTGACGGAGGACGAGCGCAAGCGCGGCGTCATCGCCATGTCGGCCGGCAATCACGCCCAGGCCGTGGCGCGCCATGCCACCCGGCTCGGCATTCGCTCGACGATCGTGATGCCCGTGACCACGCCGCATGTGAAGGTGCAGGCGACGGAGGCCTTCGGCGCGCGGGTGATCCTGGAAGGGGAAGTCGTCTCGGAGGCGCAGGAAGCGGCCGCGCGAATCGCGGCCGAAGAAAATCTCGTCTGGGTCCACCCTTACGACGATTTCGACGTCATCCGGGGCCAGGGGACGATCGCTCTGGAAATGCTGGAGGACCAGCCCGATCTCGACGTGATGGTCATCCCGGTCGGCGGCGGCGGCATGATCTCGGGGATCGGCATTGCCGCGCGTGGACTGAAGCCCGAGATCGAGATCATCGGTGCGGAAACGAAGCTCTATCCGGCGATGTGGGCCCGGCTGCACGATCTGGAGCAGCCGTCCGGCGGAAACACTCTCGCCGAGGGCATCGCCGTGCGTGATGTCGGCGTCCTGACGCTGGAAGCTGCCCGGCACGTGGTGGACGACATCATTCTCCTGACCGAGCCCCAGATCGAGCGCGCCGTCAGCCTTTATCTCACCGCCCAGAAGACCGTGGCGGAAGGTGCCGGTGCGGCCGGTCTTGCCGCCGTGCTGGCCGAGCCGGGTCGGTTCGCGGGGCGCAAGGTCGGGCTCGTTCTTTGCGGCGGCAACATCGATCCGCGCCTGCTCGCCTCCGTCCTTATGCGCGAGCTTGCCCGCGAGGAGAGGATCATCGCCATCCGGATGTATCTTCCGGACCGCCCGGGCGTGCTCGGCGATCTGTCCATGATCATCGGCTCGAAAGGCGGCAATATCCTCGAAGTCTCGCACAAGCGGACGGTGCTCGACATTCCCGCCAAGGGTGCGGCGCTGGACATCACCTTCGAGGCGCGCAGCGGCGCCCATGCGGAAGAGGTCTGCGAGACCTTGCGCCAGCGAGGATACGAGGTCGTCCGGTTGCAGCATTATTGAGCGTGCCGGATTGACCCTGCCCAATGGACCGTGCTGGGCCCCGCTCCGATCATTCCGGCCGGTTCTCGAGCTTCGACGTTGCGACAGGCCTTGCCAATTCACATATAGTGGAGAGGTTACTCGAAACCGGAGGAGCAAGGACCGTGGGCGAAACGGCATACGATATCGACTACCAGCCGGATCCCCTGACGAACTTCCGGCTCTATTCGGGTGTGCGCACGAAGCGCCTGCTCGCCTTCCTGCTGGACGTGGTGATCCTGGCGATCCTGACCTTCATGGCGGGCGCGATCATCTTCGTTCTGGGCATCCTGACGCTTGGCCTCGGGTGGCTGCTTTATGCGATCCTCTGGCCCGTGCTGGCGCTTGTCTACTGCGCCTTCACCCTGGGCGGCCCCAATTCGGCGACGCTCGGCATGCAGGCGATGGGGATCGAGATGCGACAGGTCGACGGCAGCCGGATGACACCGGCGCTCGCCGCCGTTCATTCCATCCTGTTCTACGCGTCGGTCTCGATTCTCACGCCCTTCATCACGCTCATTTGCCTGTTTACCGACCGCAAGCGGCTGCTTCAGGATCTGCTTCTCGGCACCGTGGTCATCAACAAGACCTGAACGGCGGACGAGACGTCGCAGCCGCACGGAAACAGGCGTATTTTGAGGTGGTTCGGCGCGACTTTGCTATCGCGCTGGACAAGAAGTCGTGGCAACATTGGCCCGCAATTCTGGGTGGGAGGCAGAAACTTGCGGATGTGCTCGCTGGGCATCGACGGTATGCCCGTACCGGAGCAGGCTGCGTGTAGTCGGTCCCGATTTCCCGCAGGCATTCCGTTCCAGCCCGACGTGGCTGGGGCATTGATCATGCGCACGTTGCCTCACGCCTTTATGCGCGATGCCCTTTATGCGGGACCTGACGTCGCATGACGCATCATCCGACCGACGCGCCGCAATTCTACCTGACGGCCCCCTCCCCTTGCCCCTATCTTCACGGGCGGCAGGAGCGGAAGGTCTTTACGCATCTCGTCGGCGAGCGGGCGTCCACACTCAACGATGTGCTGACCCAAGGCGGTTTTCGCCGCAGCCAGAACATTGCCTATCGGCCGGCCTGCGAGACCTGCCGCGCCTGCGTCTCCGTGCGCATCCTGGTCGACGAGTTCCAGCCCGGCCGCCGCTTTCGGCGTACTATCAAGCGCAATGAGGATATTGTCGGGCAGGAGTTGCCGGCAGCGCCGACTTCCGAGCAGTATGCGCTTTTCCGCGACTATCTCGATGCCCGCCACGCCGATGGCGGCATGGTCGACATGAGCATGCTCGACTTTGCCATGATGGTCGAGGACACGCATGTCGAGACCCATGTGATCGAATACCGGCGGCGCGGGCCCGACACGCATCTGACGGGGGCCGGCACCGGGGACCTCCTCGCGGTGGCGCTTAGCGATGTCCTCTCCGACGGGATGTCGATGGTCTACAGCTTCTTCGATCCGGCGGCTTACGGGCGCGGGCTCGGCACCTACATGATCCTCGATCACATCCGGCGCGCCCGCGGCCGCGGCCTGCCTTATGTCTATCTCGGCTATTGGGTCGAAGGCTCGCGGAAGATGGACTACAAGATCAGCTTTCGCCCGCAGGAGCATCTGCGGCCGCGCGGCTGGGAGCGGATCGACTGATCGCCCGCCATTGGTTCCGGAAAGCGACCGGTTCCTAGCTGTGGCTCTTGAGCAGGCGGGATTTTTCGCGGTTCCAGTCCCGCTGCTTCTCCGTCGCACGCTTGTCGTGGAGCTTCTTGCCCTTGCCGAGGGCGATCTCGCATTTCGCCCTCCCCTTGTCGTCGAAATAGATTTTCAAAGGCACGATCGTCATGCCTTCGCGATCGACCGCACCGATGAGCCGCTGGATCTGACGCTTGTGCAGGAGCAGCTTGCGCGGCCGCTTGGTCTCGTGGTTGAAGCGGTTGGCCTGCAGGTATTCCGGAATGTAGGCGTTGTAGAGATAAATCTCGCCGCGATATTCGGCGGCGTAGGAATCAGCGAGATTTGACCGTCCGGCCCGAAGGGATTTCACCTCCGTGCCTGAGAGCTGCAGGCCAGCCTCGATCGCTTCGCCAATCTCGTAATTGTAACGAGCCTTGCGATTGTCGGCGACGATGCGTGATGCCGAAGACTTCTTGTCGGGCTTGGCCATGATACTTCGATGTTGGAGCCCCGGTCCGATTTCGCGAATCGGTTTGGGGCTCCATCCTATTGTTTGAACGTCCGGTTTTCCGAAAGTCGGTGTCCCGCCCGGCCAGGCCTGTGACAGGCCCGGTCGGCTGGATGCTTCAGTTCAGCAGGCCGGCGTGCACCATGGCCTGGCGGATAACCTGCTGCGTCGGCGACGTCACAGGGACCATCGGCAAGCGCATCTCGTTTTCCACCCGGCCGAGCAGCGACAGCGCATATTTCGGGCCCTGCGGATTCGGCTCGACGAAAAGCGCTTGATGCAGCGGGAACAGTTTGTCCTGGATTTCCAGCGCGCCGGCATAGTCGCCGGCCATGCAGGCCTCCTGGAACTGCGCGCAAAGACGCGGCGCCACGTTGCTCGTGACCGAAATGCAGCCATGGCCGCCATGCGCCATGAAGGCCAGCGCCGTGGCGTCTTCGCCGGACAACTGCACGAAATCCGGCCCCATCGCCGCGCGCTGCGCGCTCACCCGGTCGACCTTGGCCGTCGCATCCTTCACGCCCACGATATTCGGGAGTTCATAAAGGCGCGCCATGGTTTCCACCGACATGTCGACGATGGACCGGCCCGGAATGTTGTAGATGAAGATCGGAAGCCCGACCGCATCGTTGACGGCCTTGAAATGCTGGAAGAGGCCTTCCTGGTTCGGCTTGTTGTAGTAAGGCGTGACAACCAGCAGCGCATCGGCCCCCGCCTTCTCGGCGAAGACAGCCAGGTCGATCGCTTCCAGGGTGTTGTTCGATCCGGCACCGGCGATGACGGGCACACGGCCGGCCGACGTCTTGATGCAGACTTCGACCACACGTTTGTGCTCGTCATGGGTCAGCGTCGGGCTCTCGCCTGTCGTCCCGACCGGGACCAGACCGTGCGTGCCCTCCGAGATCTGCCAATCCACGAAAGCCTCAAAAGCCGCGACGTCAAACGCACCATCGCGGAACGGCGTCACCAGCGCCGTGATCGAACCCTTGAACATTGTCTTCTTCTTCCATTCGAGGCCGAAACACCAAAAATTCCAGCCCAATCAACGCTGGACAATACTCAGATGGTCCCGGGAGAACAAGGCGTCCACCCGGAAATTCAACGGCCTTCAAAACGGAAGAAATGGTCCCGACCCGGACAGCTCCCGGCAACGCGGACACGTTGCGGGCGGATGTGGGGAACGCCTGCCGACATCCCAAGAACGATGGGGGTGATGACATGTCCGGACATCTCTCGATATCCGATTTGGACCACCCGACCATGCCGCGGACAAGCCCACAAATACAAAAAGGCCCGGATAAATCCGGGCCTTTCCGTTAGCTCTGCTACAAGCGGCAAATTACCACTTGCGGATCAGACCGACCGTGGCGCCGACAGCACCGCTGACACCCGGGTTGTCGGTGTAGCTGACTTCGCCGACGAGCGAGGTGCCCTCAGCGAACGTCCAGGCAGCACCACCGAGGATGTCGTAGCTGTCAGACGTGCTGTTGTCGTTGAAGCCGTAGATGCCCGACAGGTAGACGTTGACGTCAGACGTCACGTCGTAGCTGGCACCGAGGCCGAGAGCGACAGTGTCGACATTGCCCTGAGCCATGTAGCCGACGTTACCGTCGTTGTTGGTCATGTAACCGATGACCGCAGCGATCTGCAGGCCTTCCATGACGTTGAAGTTGCCAGTGGCACGAACCGAAACCTGGTCGTCTTCATCGTCATACATGGCGAACAAGCTGGCGGCACCCCACGGCTGACCCGTGATACCGACAACACCACCGAAGGCAACGCTCTCAGCGGTCTTGTTGTACTGCTGCGAGAAGGTACCAGCCGCGCCACCGTCGATGACCTGAACACCGGCGAAGAAGCCGCCGCCGAGGTCGTCAGCGAGGAGGTCGAACTGGAGACCGCCGTTGTCGTCGGTCGGCAGACCGAAGGTCACGTCGCGGAAGTTACCGTATTCACCCGTCTCGTCGAGACCGGCCGCGGCGAGAACGTCACTGTCCGAATAACCGGTCAGGAGGTAGCCAACCTGAACGAAGGCCTGGTCAGCAACAACGTTGCCCGAGCTCGAGACCTTGATACGGAAGTAGGAGCGAACCGGACCGTAGTCGGAAGCCGTACGGGCGTCGAAGCCGATACGAGCGTCGGCGAACCAGGTGTAGGCATCAGCCGTGCCACCAGCCGGGTTGGTCGTGCCGTCTTCGTCGTACTTGAAACCGGTACGAACGCGGCCATCGATCTTGAAGCAGGTTTCCTTGCCGGGGATGACGAAGAAGCCCGCGCCCTGAGCGTCGCAAACTTCGACGTAGTTGACAGCCGTCGGAACCGGAGCCTCAGCCATGGCGTCGGCAGCGAGAGCGCCGTGCGTCATGCCGGCGAGAGCGGCGGTACCGAGCAGGATGCTCTTGAGTTTCATTTCCTGACCTCCAAAGTCAAACATTGAACCTGCCGACCACCTGATTCAGTCGATCACTTGATCAAGGATCGGCCGGCCCATTAACTTCTGCCGCTTCGCGTTCTGGAAGACTGTCACCCCTGACAGTCAGCTCTACGACATGTGAGTTCAGTAGCACCGAACTCGTAGGCTCAACATACCGATCAGTTTCGCGCGATCAACGGTGAAGATGCTCCGGAAATGCCGGAAAAGGGCTTTTGAAATCGGTTGTTGCAGATATGTCACGAGGCAGGAGGGGTCCCGGGCCGCTTTCCTAACAACAGGTTAAGGAGATCGCTACACACCCCTGAAAGCAGGGGAAAAATCAATGCTTTGTTAAATCCTGAGGCAGCCGGGCGCGTGCCGCGCACGCCATGCGGCGTATCCGGCAACACCGGATGCGCTCAATGCCTGCTAGCGCGTATTGGCTCCCTCCCCCGGGAGCGCCTTCAGATAGGCGGCGATCGCTTCCAGATCGGCTTTCGGCAGCTGCGCCAGATTCTCCTGAACCTCGACCATGGATCCGCCGAAGCTGTCATAGGATGGCGTGAAGCCGGTTTCCAACGCATAGACGATGTCGTCGCCGGTCCAGTCGCCAACCTCCTTCGACGCAGGCGTTATGCCGGGAATCACACCCTTCCCGTCGGGATTCGGCGCGCCCTCGAGCCATTTGGAGAGGATCAGGCCGCCGGCAAAGTCCCTCGGCGTGTGACACTCGCCGCAATGGCCAGGCCCTTCGACCAGATACTGCCCCCGGGCCACCTCGCCGTCCGGCTGGGCAAACCGGACCACCGGGGCGGGATCAAGGTAGAGGAGTTTCCACAGGCCGACTCCCCGTCGGATCGAAAACGGAAACGGCAGGTCATGCCCGGCAACGCGGTGCGAGACCTTCGGCAACGTATCGAGGAATGCCTTCAGATCGAGGACATCCTCCACTTTCATCCGGCTGTAGGATGCATAGGGGAAGGATGGGTAGAGATGCTCCCCCTGCGGCGAGACCCCATGCATCACCGCGTTGACGAAATCGACGGGAGACCACCGCCCGATTCCCGTTTCCGGATCAGGGGAAATATTGGGAACGCGAAAGATGCCGAAATCGGTTTTCAGTTCGAGCCCGCCGCCAAGCTTCAGCTTGTCGTCTCCCTTGGCGCCCGGCGCCGCATGGCAGGACGAGCAGCCGCCCGCGTGAAACATCCGCGCACCGTTCTCGAGATCGGCCGCATGGTCCGGTAATTCAGCCGCCTCGATGACCACCGGGGTCGTCAGAAACCAGAAGGCGGCGGCACCGAGCCCCGCACCGACGACGGCAATCGCGGCCAGTCTTCCGATCATGCTCCGATTCCCCCGCTCTGATGTCCGGCATGGGCCTCCGAGGCAAAATCCCGGACGACCTTGCGCCTCGGCTCAAATTCCGGACGTCCCACCCACACGTGCGCCGTTTCCTCGGAACTCGCTCCGAATTCCCTCCAGCGCTTCATGGAAACGCCCGTCAACAGCCATTCCAGATCAACGCAGACGGATCGCCGTGGCCAATCGCAATTTTGTGATGCCGGCCCCGGGGGCGACAGACGGCCTTGCCGCCAAACGACTGCCGCAATGCAAAAAAGGCCCGCAGCCGAATGGCTGCGGACCTTCTTCCAGATATCGAAACGTGCTGCCCGGAGGCTCAGTTCAGCTGCTGCCAGGTCCCGTCGGGATTGCGGCAGGCCGTGCCGCGAGACACCTGAGGCTGACCGTCGATATAGATCGTGCTCGTGTAGCTGCGGCACTGCGAGCTGTTGATCTGCTGCACCGGGCTCACCGAAACCGCGCCATATCGGCCGGTGTTCTGGTTCGTCCACTGCTGCGGAGTTCCCGATTCGAGGGCATAGTACTGCGCATTCATGGCCCGCTGACGATCTTCCTCGTCAAGCCGCGCGCCGATCTGGTTGCCCAGGAATCCGCCGAGCAGTGCACCGCCGGCAATGGCCGCGACCTTGCCGCTGCCCTGTCCGAAGGCGCTGCCGATAGCACCACCGGCGACAGCACCGGCAAGCGTGCCGAGGCCCGCCTTGTTGCCGCCGCCGTATTGCGGGTCGGACGCGCATCCGGCAAGCGCCGCGCCGATCATTCCAACCGCAATCAAATTCTTCGTCAGCATAATTTCTCCCGCACCAAGTAATGGGAACACTGATCCGTTCCCGGAATCCCCGTCGCCGGTTCACGACGTCGCCTCAAGACTGCTGGCATCAAAGCCAACAGCCCAGGCAATCCGCCATTTTTCAATCACCCTGAATCTTCCGGAGTGATTCGCGGCGCCTCGATATAAACTGTCGAACATTTAGCACAAGTGCGCCAATCGAACCGCCAGAAAATGGCCGAATTGGGATCTTCGGCCGCAATCGCTCCGAATTCTTTTCCGATCAGACCGAGGGCAATCCGATCCGCACCGCAAGCCCGCCCAGGGCCGATTCGCCGAGATCAAGCGTACCGCCGTAAATCTCGACAAGATCATGAACGATCGACAGCCCAAGACCCGAGCCCGGCACGCTCTCGTCCAGCCTCCTGCCGCGCTGCAAAGCCGTCTTCCGATCGGCCTCCGTCAGGCCGCGTCCATTGTCTTCCACGCTGACGATGACGAAGTCCCTACCCGTCTGGCTGCTCCTGCTTTCCTCCATGCTCACCCGCAACCGGCCATTTCCGAACTTGCAGGCATTGTCGAGCACGTTCCCGAGAATTTCATCGAGATCGCTGCGTTCGACGCGGACGCGCATCTCCTTCGGCATCACGATTTCGATGTCGATTTCCCTGTCCGCATAGGCCCGCTTCAAGACGCGCGCGATCCCCTTCAGCGAAGAACCGACATCGCTGACAGCACCAAGGACTCGCCGTTCGGCCGCCAGCCGGGCCTGTTCGAGCGCGTCATTGATGCGAACGCGCATGGTCGCCGCCTGTTCCAGAACCTTCTGCGCAAAGGGGCCTTTTTCCGTCCGCGATTCGTTGATGATCACGCTGAGAGGCGTCTTCAGCGCATGCGCGAGATTGCCGGCGTTGGCCCGTGCCCGTTCCACCGCCTTGAGATTGGCCTCGATCAGAGCGTTCATTTCCTGGGCCAGCGGATTGATCTCAATCGGGAAATCGCCGGTGAGTCGATCGGATTCCCCGTTTCTGACGTCCGCCAGCGCTGCCCTCATCCGGCTCAGCGGGCGAAGACCGGTCCGGACCTGGAAGAAAATGGCGGCCAGAAGCCCGATGGCAAAAACCGCGAATGTGACGAAGACGCTTTGTCGGAACGTCATCACCTCGGCATTCAGCTGAGCCGCGTTGCCGGCGACAGTCACGTCATAGCCCGTGCCGGCTGGCGCGGTGATGACCTGCGAAATGACGCGCAGTTGAACCCCGCCTGGCCCTTCAAGATAGCGGGCGTGAATTTCACCGTCCGCGGGCGTATTGCCGACATCGAGAGCATCGCCATAGAGCGAATCGGATGACCAGAGGACGATGCCCGTTCGGCCATCCTTGACCAGCCAGTACCATCCCGACAGCGGCAGCTTGAACTCCGGTTCGGCAAGGCTGTCGCCTTCAAGCGGGCTTCCGCGCTGCGCGGCAACGAGAGAACCGGCAAGGCCGTCCAGCGATGTCTTGAGGCGGTCGTCCAGGTGGCGCTCCGCGCTGTCACGGAAGAGCCCGACCAGAATCACGCCGGAAATCGCCAGAGCCACGACAGACCAGACGATGGCGACCAGCGTCATGCGCAGCGCCAGCGAACGCTTCCAAGTTGCCGAATGGAAAAGGTCCCGCCAGCCCATCGTCGCTATTTCGCCTGCGCGGCTATGCGATAGCCGAGACCGCGCACCGTCTCGATCAGATCAACGCCCAGCTTGCGCCGAAGCCGTCCGACGAAGACTTCGATCGTATTGGAATCGCGGTCGAAATCCTGATCGTAGAGGTGCTCGGTCAGCTCCGTCCTGGAGACGACCTCGTCCTTGTGGTGCATGAGGTATTGCAGGAGGCGCAGCTCGTGGGAGGTCAGCTTGACCGGCTCGCCGTTGACGCTGACACGCCCGCTCTTGACGTCGAGCCTGAGGGGGCCGATCTCGATCTCGTTGGAGGCAAGGCCGGCGTAGCGGCGCACCAGAGCGCGGAGCCGCGCCAGCACTTCCTCCATGTGAAAAGGCTTTGCCACATAGTCGTCGGCGCCGGCGTCAATGCCTGCGACCTTGTCGCTCCAGCGATCGCGCGCCGTCAGCAGAAGAACCGGCATCAGGCGGCCATCGCGGCGCCAGGCTTCCAGAACGCTGATTCCATCCTTCTTGGGCAGGCCGATATCCAGAATCACCGCGTCGTAGGGCTCGGTGTCACCAAGGAAATGCCCTTCCTCGCCGTCCGCCGCCTGATCGACGGCGTAGCCTGCCTCCTTGCAGCCGGCCACAAGCTGGCGCCGCAAATCCGGATCATCCTCGACGACAAGGATCCGCATCCCCTCTCACTCCTTCAAAACCATCTTGCGCGGCCTCAGCGCTGCAGCACCTGTCCGGTCCTTGCGTCGACGACCACGTTGGCGACCCGGCCCTGCCCCATCTTGACCACCAGCCGATAGACCAGCCGGCCGCCCTCGTCGCAAAGCTGGGCGTTGACGATTTCACCGCCGACGCCGCCCGCCACAGAACTCAGCCTTCGCGCCGCGCCGCTGGCGATAGCCTGGCTGGCCTGCTGGGCCGACAGGCAGGCCGCCCAGGCCGGCTCGATGCTGAACGGCATCATGGCCAGCAGAAGAATTCCGGCTATTGGTCCAAGGACCCTGTGCCTCATCCGCATGGCCGATCCATTCCCTTTTCCTATCGCCGATCTTCCAACGCACAGCCTGAACCCGCGATGAACGCCGCATGCCGCCGTTCCTCGCGGGCCAGTACCCATGAGCCTGCTGGCTACCATCAGGCGGCGAGACGAATCGCCACCCGATCAAGACCGAGGCCTGGAGCCGAATCGTCCTGCCCGTGACGCGGCTCCCAGCCGCGTCTCCATCCGATCAGCCCAGAGTCTTTGTCGCCTTGAAGCGCCCCCAAAAGGCCAGCACGCCGCCCGCAAGCGCCGACCCGGCCTCGGCAAGCTGCAGGAGATCCGCCTGCATGCCGCCGTCGACAGAGTAACCGAAGAGGCCCGCAACGCCAGCCGCAATCGCAACGCCGGCGCCCCAGAGGCCCCGGGACGCCCAGGGTGATTTCGTTCCGTCCATCATGTGTTCCTTTCCACGTTGGCGATGATCGTCCGAACCGGCGACCGCCTTGTTGCGCCGGACGAACGAAAGGGAACCGGCGAGAGGCCTTCCGGGCCGGTCAACCGCGATAGGGATAGGAATGAGCGGAAACGCTCGTCATCGCGCGATCGCTGCTGCCGCTCGCCGCGACGGCGCCGAAAAGACCGAGATCGGACGACCAGCAGACGGAACGCCACTCGTTGTCGGCGGCGCTCGTCCGCAACGTCCACGAAATGCCGTCTGGCGACGTCATCACCCGGCTACCCGTGCCCGTGGTCGCGACGGCACAGAAGAGGCCGAGTTCCGCCGACCAGCAGACCGACTGCCAGTCGTTGTCCGCAGCGCTCGTCCGGCTCGTCCAGGCGATCCCGTCCGGCGAGGTCATCACCCGATTGCCCGACCCCGTCGCCGCGACGGCACAAAAGAGGCCCAACTCCGCCGACCAGCAGACCGAGCGCCAATCGTTATCGGCGGCGCTCGCATGGTTCGTCCAGGCGCCCCCATCGGGCGAGGTCATCACCCGATTGCCCGACCCCGTTGCCGCGACGGCGCAAAAGAGCCCGAGCTCCGCCGACCAGCAAACGGACGTCCAGTCGTTGTCGGCGGCACTCGCCCGGCTCGTCCATGCAATGGCGTCCGGCGAGGTCATGACCCGGCTACCCGATCCGCTGGACGCCACAGCGCACAAGAGCCCAAGCTCTTCGGACCAGCAGATCGATTCCCAGGCAACGTCGAGCGGACTGGACTGCACGGACCACGTCGCGCCATCCGGCGACGTCATCACCCTGTCGCCCGAACCGGTCGCGGCAACCCCCACGAAAAGGCCGAGGCCTTCGGCCCAGCAGAGGTCGCGCCAGTCGTTGTCGGCGGCGCTCGTCCGGTTCGTCCAGGCGATTCCATCCGGTGACGTCATCACCCGGCTGCCAGAGCCCGATCCGGCCACAGCGCAGAAGAGGCCGAGGTCCGGGGACCACGTCACGGACTGCCAGAGATTGTCCGCGGCAGAGGTGGAAGACAGCCAGGCATTGCCAGTGACATGATTGCGCTGCGGAACATTGGGCCTTGCCAGTCCCAGCGCCTTGCGGGCAGTCGCCTTCGTCCCGGCTCCGGTGCCGCCGGACGCGATGCCCAAAGGACTTGAAAGCGACATCGCGCCATCGACCGGGTCGATCGAGAGGGCCAGAAGCCAATTGCTCCCGTCCGGCGAAACCTTCACCGAGAAGGCCGCGTCACCGAGGAGACCAACCTCGGCCCGTCCCGAGTATCCGACCTGATAGAGCTGCGAGACCGTGTCGCTCGATGTCTCCTTGTTCAGCTTGAAGCGCAGGTCTCCGTCACCGCCGGACGACGATTCCAGGGCGGTGAAGAGGATGTTGTTAAGCTTCGCGCTCAGCGGATTGCCGGCGTCCGGCCCCGTGCCGATGCCGATGGTCGCGACTTCAAGCGCCGAGAAGTCCGGCGAGAGATCCAGCCAATCGCTCTCGCGCCGAATGGCCAGGAGGCCCTCGTCGGCGACATAGGCGACCTGACCCGTGGCGGGCTCGGCGAATCGCCAGTCACCGTCCACGGCGTAGGCGATCATGCCGTCCTTGCCGGCCCAGCCGCCGGTTGCCGCGGCGGCGACCAGATAGCAGTCGCCGTCGTCCGGTGACGATGGCGGGCTTGCGAGATCGCGATCCTTGAGGCTCAGCCCCATGAGGGCGTCGATCAGGACCAGCGCCTCGTTGTGGGTGACGTGCTTTTGCGCCTGCGCCGCCGCAAGCAGCGGCAGCCCGATCCGTGCTGTCCCGGTCATCGGCGAATCCTTCGATCTTGAATGTGAAACAGCGCCGTCAGAGGCTGACGGTCGTCATGGCCGCGATGCCGCGCCCATAGCTTGCCGACATCTGGCGAACGGAGAAGGTCAGCGCATCGACCGGCGCGCCGAAATCGCTTGCCTCAGCGGCCGCGGGATAGGTCGCCGCAGGGCTCGTCGCGGCGATGGTCCGGACGACGGCCCCTCCGGCTTCGATGTCCACCTCATAGGCCTCTGCCTCCTCGGCAAGGGGCACCTCGGTCTGTTCCCAGCTGTCGCCACCGATGCGGGTGCGCCGAACCCACGTGAGGTCGATGTCACCGGAGGCAAGCCGTCGGGCGCCGAGGTGCACGGGCGCCAGCGGCAGAAGGCCCCTGCCTGCCACCGTCGCGCTCACCTGCCGCATGGCCGCATCGCCAACGTCGCGCCCGGGCGGTCCGACGCGGAAGGTGAAGTCCCGTCCAAGCGCGGAAAGCGGCATCTGAAGCTTGCCCGCCGCCGCATCGATCAGGATAAAGCTTGCCCCGGCTGCGTGGCCCTTCGCCATCTGGTCTTCGGTGCCGAGCTGGCCGCGCAGGAGCGTTTCAAGCCGGTAGGTCCGCGTCCCGATTAGCGTTGCCGTCTGAAACTGGATCAGTTCCCAGCTCCCGTCCGGTGTTTCGATCGCCGCCGCGTTGGCGCCGTCGAGCAACTCCGCCTCGGTCACGCTTGCCAGCGTGCCGGAGAGCAGCCTCACCTCGACCGTGTTCACCCGGTCGAAGCGCCAGAGGGCACCCGGCAGAAGTGCCGTCGCCAGCGTGCCCATCACTGCCGGCCGTTCCAGCGTCTGGAGATAGCCGTAGCCGGTGCCGGCTGCCTTGTAGACGCCAAGAGACCCTGGCCATGGCTGCGCCGCCGCCGCGATCCTGGGCTGATGGGCCGTCGCCGCATCGCCTTCGGTCGGAAGGTCGATGATGGCAACGCGCGGCGGCCCGAAGACCACCGGCAGGCCCGACGCCGGGGAGCGCGTCGGTGCGATTGCCGCAGCGGCCTCCGTTTCCCTGTCGAAGGCCCGCGCCTCCACTTGCACGGACAGCGTCCGTTCGATCCGCTGGACGATCACGTCGGCAGGGTAGCCGTCGATGGCGAGCACGAGGCGATCGCCGGGTTCCAGGCCGATCCATTCGGGACCGAGCGCCAGCTTCAGCGAAAGCCGCGCGGTGTCGAGGTCCTTCAGGAGCGCCGTCGCATAGCCCTGCATGACCGAGGGTGCAGCGACCCCGGAGAGCGACAGATCCAGCGTCTTGCCACCGCCCGCGTCCACCCTTGAGGCCGAAACGCTGGCCTGCAGATAATCCGCCGCGCCGTCGAGAAAGCCGACGTCCACGCGAGCGGGAATATCCGCCTCCTCGGCTCTTTGCAGTGTGATGAGCGGCTGCTCGCCCTCCTCGACGAGATCGTCCGCATTGATCGTGCCGACGGATAGCCCGCCCCTATCCTTGAAGACGAGCGCTCCCGTCCGTTCGACGCAGTCCAGCCGGAACAGCGTTGCCAGCGGCTCCAGTGCGCTGCGCGCCGACGTGCGGTTGCCGATCACGAAGCCGTCCACGATCCCGGCTGCATCGTCGCTCTGCGATCCGGCCAATCCGAAGTCAGCCAGAATTGCCGCCAGCAGGTCGTCCAGCGGCGCGGTTCCGAGCCGACCCGTGAGCCAGTGGCCGGCCTGCCAGTTGCCGCCGTCCGCCCAGATGTCCTGAAACAGCGGGAAGGCCGGATAGGGCCGCGCGTCCCAGCACCAGACATGGGCGCCGTCCCATTCCACCATCCGACGTCCATCGACCGGGGACACCGGATTGTTGCCCTCGGCATAAAGCGCGTGCCCGGGCTCGAAATGCCCGAGCAGCACCTCCAGGTAACGCCGCTGCATCAGGTCGTCGCGGGTCCCGCGCGAAAAACGTGGCGTCCTGCCCTCGGACGAGATCAGATCGGGAAAGACGTTTGGCTCATTGGCGCCCCGGTCCACCGCCGGACAGCCGAGCTCCGTGAAGCGGATCGGCTTCAGCCCCGGCAGCCAGCCGGTCGGACTGGCCTCTTCCTCGCCGCCCGGACGATTGTAGTGCCGGTTTGACCACCAGCCGTGGACGTCCTTGTTGCGGAAGACGAAATCCTTGCCGTAGGCCGCGTCCAGGATCGGCGTTCGGATCTGCGCATCGCGGTCCGCCTCGTTGGCGTAGTACCAGTCGTAGCCTTCGCCGCCACCGACATTGCCGTCGAGATAGGTCCGGTCCGTCGACGCAACTGCGAGGTCCGCATCGAGATGCGCACCGCCGCGCCAGTCCGCCAGCGGCCAATAGGCGTCGATGCCGACGAAATCGATGTCGGCGCATGCCCAGAGCGAATCGAGGTGAAAGGTGACGTCGCCCGACCCGTCGTCCGGGCGGTGGTTCGACCATTCCGTCCAGTCGGCGGCGTAGCTGACCTCGGTATTGCTTCCGAGAATCGCCTTCACGTCGCCCGCGAGCGTCACCAGCGCATCGACAAACGGGTGGATGCCAAACGAGCTGCTGAGGCCCGTCAGCCCCCGCAATTCCGAGCCGATCAGGAAGGTCTCGACGCCGCCGGCGACCGCGCAAAGATGGGCATAGTGCAGGATCATCCGGCGGTAGGACCATTCCTCCGCGCCAGTGAAGGTCACCTGCGTTCCGGAGATTGCGAAGTCACCGGGCCCGGCCGCTCCGACGAAGGCTGCCACGTCCGATGCGACGGCAGCCGTTCCGTCTGGAGATCCTGCCTCGCCCGGCGTCGGAAAGCAGGTGATGCGGCCCCGCCACGGGTAGGCTGGCTGTTCCGAGGCGCCATAGGGATCGGCAAGCCCGTTGCCGGCCGGAATATCCATCATGACGAAGGGATAGAAGGTCACCTTCAGCCCGCGTGCGTGGACCTCCTCGATCAGCGCGACGACGCTCGCATCGGACGGCGTGCCGCCGAAGGCCGGATGGCCATCCACCTGAGAGACAACCTGAACCTCGGCGCGCGAGAGCCCGTCGACGCGCCAGACGATCGAGGTCGCCTTGCCCGCATTCTCCACGCGCGGCTCCAGCCGGCATTCTCCGACGCGAAGATCGGTGCCGAACCAGGTCACCACCAGCGCGATGCTCGTCAAATTCGGGCAGACGGCCTGCAGGTCGTCAAGCGCAGCCATCACATCGCTCGTGGCGACCGAGGTGTGCACATTCTCGCTCTCGGTCTCACCATCCTGGGGCGTCCGGGTGACCGGCTGAGGCGCATAGCCGAATTCGGTTGCGCCGGGGATCAGCGCAACGCCCCGGATCTGCTTTTCCAGCCGTCCGACGGGACGAATGACCTCGAAGGTCAGCTGCGGAATTGCATTGCCGAAGTCTTCAAGCGGCAGCCCCTCGAAGACGACATAGGCAAGGCCGCGATAGGCCGGCGTGCCTCCCGCCCCCTGCTTGGCCTCGATCAGGCTGTCGGGAAGCTGGTCCTCGGTTCCCAGATAGGTCCGCATGGTGACCCGCGTCAGGTCGAGCAGAGATCCGTTGGCCCAGACCCTGCCGATGCGCGCGATCGGCCCCTCGCACAGCCCGACCGCGAAATTGGCGCTATAGGCATAGTCCTTGACGGTGGTCCCGCCGCCGCCCTTGCCGCCGACCGTCTCGGACGTCACCGTCTCGACGAGGCGCGTTGCCCAGATGAGATCGCCGGCGATGCGCGCACGGCCGTAGACGCGCGGGATAGGCGAGCCCTCGGTAGAGGCCTGGACCGAGAAATCGGAAAGCTGGCCACGCTCGACAGTCCTCGACGATCCGAAGAGCGCTTGGTCGATGGCCGCGCCTGCCAGCGCGCCGACCGCCCGACCGATCAGCAGGCCATAGACGCCGAAGCCCTGGCCAAGCGCCGCGCCCGCCGCCGCCAGCACCAGTGTCGCCATGGAATGATCCTTTCAGGATTTATCGTCGTCACGCGCCCGGAAAGGCGAAGGCGGCCGCCAGTCGCCGCCGCCACCAGGGCGTCAACCAGGCCTGCGCCACGGCGGCGCCGTCGTGGGCATGGATGATGCGGTCGGGCGCTATGAGAATCGCTGCATGCTTGGCCGGCAGATGCGCCCGCCAGCGAAACAGCAGCACGTCGCCGGGTCGGCCCTCGGCGGCATCAAGCTCCGACAGATGCCGTCGCGCGGTCTCCAGCAGCGTGTCGGCGCCGGCTTCGGCCCAATCCGGCGAATAGGCTGGCAAAGCCTCCGGTTCCTCGCCCTCGACGGCACGCCAGACGCCGCGCACCAGGCCGAGGCAATCGCAGCCGACGCCGTTCAGCGATGCCTGGTGCCGGTAGGGCGTGCCCAGCCATGCCATCGCCTCGGCAATGATCCTCTCGCGTTTCGTCATTCGAAGAGAACGCCCCCGTCGTTGTTGCCGTTGGAACGGGCGTAGGAGAAGGCGAAGTCGTTGCCGGGAATATGCGGAAAGCCGCGAAAGTTGAGCGTGTTGGCGAATTTCGCCGAACAGGTCTCGAACCGCTTGTCGCAGCCGGCGATCATCGCGACAGCCGTTCCGGCCGGAACGGTGAGAGGCAGCGAGCGCCACAGCGTCACGCTCGCCATCTCGCCATCCTGTGCATGCCGTTCGACGCCGATCTCCCGTCCGGCGAGTGGCCCGCCGAGAAAGGTCAACACGCCGCCGGAGAACCAGCCGCTGTCGAAGCTCGAAAAACCGGAGAGCGCCAGCACCGCCGATCCGGCGTCCTGCGTCACGGTTCCCTCCCCGCGCCAGACGGGATTGGAGGCGTCGACACCGCAACGGGCATCGCCGAACACCGCGTCGCAATGGCGGGCGAATACCCGGCCGCCGTTTCTTTCGAGCTCTGCCGCGGCGCCGCGCAGTTCGGCCTTGAAGGCACCGTCACGACGGGTCACCTCGCCGATCGTTGCAACCGACAGCAGGGTCCGGTCGTCCGGCGAGTTCCAGTCGACCAGCCAGATCGCCACTTCGGCACCGTCCCAGCGACCGGCCAAAAGGTCCTCCTCGCTCAGCGCATCGTCGCTGATCGCGCCGGCGACGTCGCCATCACCCACTGAAAGATCGCTCGCGCCCGCAAGCGTCGACCCGTCGAGCCCGACCGAGGACCTGAAGACGGTGCCGTCGAAGTTCAAATCCCGGTCATGATCGGTAAAGCCCAGCACCATTCCATCGGCTCGGGTCAGCTTCCAGCAAGCGGCAAGCGTCGTCGCGCCGCTCGCGAGCCGCTCCGCCAACGCAGAGGAAATTTCAAGCATCGTGGATCGTCCCTATTCCAGGATCTCGACGATGGGGATCGAGGGAATGTCGCCCGCATCGAAATGGCTGAGGTTGATGACGAGCCGGTCGCTGTCGAAACGGACCGGGACATCGAACTGGAACCCGGCCGTCACGACGGCGTCGCTTTCGGGCGCTACGGTCAGGGTCACAAGGCCCCCGGCCGTGTCGATCGTGAAGCCGCCGGATGCGAGTTCGACACCGTCGACGGCGATCCGGACACTGCCCTCGATGGGGCGCGTGACCGGGCGGACATGAGGAACGAGCCCGCCGTAGGTCTTGGAGAGCTGGAATGCCGTCGTCGCACCGTCGCCCGTCCCGATCACCTGATCGCGGGGGTCGGCGATGTCGGCGGGCGGACAGGACTTCCAGTCGCTCCGGTCCTTGAACCGGAAGCCGTAGAGCCGGCCGCGCCGCTCCTCGAAAAACTCGATGACCTCGTAGAGGTCGTTGAGGGACTTGATGCCGTAGCCGGCGTCGAAACGGCGGCGCGCGCAGGCCCAGCGGGCATTGCGCGCCTCGCGACCCGACCCAAGCGCCACGATCTCGGTGCGGCGCTCCGGCCCGCCGGATGCACCAAGGGCGATACGCGTGGGAAACAAAACGTCATGGAACGGACCTGATGAGGACATTTTTCTCTGCCAGTTTGATCCATCTCAAGGAGACCGGCATGCACGGCCGGCATCCTCGCCAACAAGAGGAATGAGACATGGCTGTCCAAGCTCTGGAGGAAGCGGTCGCCAACCGGCACAAAGACCGGGATGATGACCATTCTCTGGTCCACTACATCCGGCGGTTTGATGCCGAGCTTGCCGACCTGTTCGAGCGCCTGATTGGCCGTATCGAGCAGTTGGAGCGATGCCCTGCCGCCGCGTCGAAGGCTCTGGCTGCCGAACTGCAAAAACAGCGCCTCATGTTTCGGGAGGAGATCCTGGATCTGTTGGAGGCCGAACAACGCGCCGTCGCCTGACCCCCTCCTCGTCGGGCTCAGCGCCATAGCCCGCGCTGTCCCCGTCCGGCGGCGCGGGCTAGCCTTTTTTGGCGGCCCGACCCCCGTTCCCTCACAAGGTTCGCCGCCCGCGTGACACGGCCCGTGCAAGAAGTGCCGTGATCTGGCCCTCGGACCGCCGAAAGCTCTCCGCGTCCGGCGTGTTCACCTGGAACGTCACGTTCGTCCGGCCGCCCTCGCCGCTGACGCCGAGACGCCCGTCCGGGCCTCTCGTCAGGGGCAAAATCGCCTCGGCGCCCGCTTCTCCCGCCAAACCCGTCCGCCCGTCGCCAAGCGGAAAATAGCCGGGCGAGGCCACGACCCCGCCCGTGGCGAAGGGAACGACAGAAGAAGCCGCCGCCCCCGAAAATGCCCCGAAGAGGCCGCTCGCAACCCCGCTCAGCGACCGCGTCAGGGGCTGAAGGGCCGAATTCAGCACGTTCGACGACAAGTTCAGCGCAAGTTGCTTCATCACCTGATCGAGCGAGCGCCCCTCGACGACCGCAGACGCGAGACCGCGAGACAGCGACGACGAGAATCGCGAGGAGATTCGATCGAGGTCGAGCAGCGTGTTCCTGAGCGTTCCGGCCTGCTGATCGAATTCAGCCAGATCATTGCCCTCAAGCGCCATAGGCCTTCTCCATCAATGTTCGAATTCAGTCAGGGAAAAGCGCCATCATTCGTCCAAGCGCGGACCGCGAAGGAGCGACGCCGTATCGAGGAGCGGCGATGGCAAGGGCGAGTTCGCGCGGGGTCATGGCCCAGAAATCCCTTGGGCTCAGCCGGAGCCGACCAAGTCCCGCGTGCATGGCCTCCTGCCATGGAAAGGGCTGGCCTCGCGCCTGCTCCCCTGCCCCTGCCGCTGGTCTCAAGGGCGCGCCGTGCTGTCGTCGGCCACCTCCGTGCCGAAGGTCGCGCCGAGCAGGTCCACGACGATCCGCGCCGCGCCGACAGCGCCGCCCTCGATCCTCATTGCGGCAACCTCGTCGGCTGTCATTGGCTCACCGGCACCGGCCAGACCCGCCGCAATGATCACCGTCGCATCGGAGGCTTTCAGCCGACCTGCGGAAAAGCGCTCCGCCAGCGCAGTCATGTCCTCGGCGCCGAAGGCATGCTCCAGGCCGGCCAGCGCCCCGAGCGTCAGGCAGAGGATACGCCGCCGACCGCCGATCTCAGCCTCGATCTCACCGCGATGCCGGTTCGCCATTTCCAGTCTCCCTGCCGCCATCAAAGGCTGGTGAAGGCCAGCGCACCGGCCGATTCGAGGCCTATTTCATAGGTCACCTCGCCGTCGTGGTTGCCGGCGTATTCGAGGGCGGTGATCTGGAATGCGCCGTCGATCTGGCCTAAATCGGGGATCACGATGCGCCAGTTGCGAATGCTGCCGTCGAAGAAGAGCTGACGAACGTCCGCATCGGAGGCCGCGTCCTTAAAAATGCCGCTGCCGGAAAGACTTGCCCGCCGGACACCGGCGCCAGCGAGCAATTCGCGCCAGCGGCCGCTCGATTCGGCGTCGGTGACGTCCACCGCCGAGGCGTTGAAGGCAATGCGCCGGGCGCGCAGGCCCGCCACGGTGGTGTAGGTGCCGCCGCCGCTCGTGTCGACCTTCAACAGAAGGTCGCGGCCTGCTTGTGCCGTCATGTCGATATCCCTGAAATTGCTGGAGAAAACGGTCAGGCTTCGATCAGTGCGCGAAGGGTGAGGCTGGCGCGCCAGGTCCGGCCGTCCGACAGGCGCTCGACACCCATCCGGTCCGTCCGCAGCAGCACGAGCGTCACGCCGGCCGGATCGATGCCGCTTGCGGCCACCGCCGCCTCCACCGCTTCGATCACGGCCAGCGCCTCGGCCCGTCCGCCTTCGCGCGAGACGGCCTCGAGTTTCAGGTCAACCCGTTGGCCGCCGGCATCGCCCGTGCTCCAGTCGCGCGCTTCGGCATTGGCGAAGGCGAGAAAGGGCAAGTCTCCGGTCCGCGCCGGAGGCCCGTCGTGAATGCGCGTGCCGACAAGCGATGCCAGCGCACCATCGGCGAGAAGCAGCGTTCGCAGCGCCTGCTGCAGCGCCGCCATGCCTGCGCAAAAGCCCGAGGCGATCATTTGCGTCATCCGCTTTCCTCCTCGGCAAGACAGCGCAGGAAGCCGCCGCCATCGTTGGGACTTGCGACCGACAGCACCCGGAATCGGCGTCCGCCGCCGGAAAGCCGCCATCCGGCCCTGACGGAAACGTCGGCGCGAAGGACGATCTCGTGCGTCACGACCCCGCCCAGCCGGTCGGCGGCATCCAGCTTCTCAGCGAGCGACTTCGCCCGAATAGCCGCCCAGGTATCGCCCGTGACGACATGGAGGATCGTGGCGCCACCAAGCGCATCCGCCGTCTCGACGGGCTCCTCCACCGACAGGCGGTGGCGCAGGGCGCCAATGGAAACGACCTCGCTCATGCGCCAAGCCCCAGACGGCGGAATGGCTGGAGCAGGCTGACAACCGCGTCGGGAATGCCGTTCGCGGCCACATCGCCGCGGTGCTCGTACCAGTGCGCCACCAACAGCCGCATGGCCTGGCGCAGAGGCTCGGGCACATCCTCGGCCGCGGTGCCGTAACCGGCCTGAACACGAACCTCGATGCCGGCAAGCCGGACGCCTGGTAGCGTCGGATCCGTGACGGCAATTCGAGCCTCGCCGCCCGTAAAATCCGTCTCATAGGCGGAGGGATCGACCGTCGTGCTCGCCCCGTCCGCATCCACGACACTGAGCGAAACGACGCTGCGGACCGGCATCAGCGGAAGCTTCAACAGCCGCGACTTCGGCACCCGGTCGAAGGTCACGCGCCAGGTCTGATCGATCAGAAGCCGCCGCGACAACTGCTCCACGGCAAGCCGCGCCGCAAGAATGAAGGCGGTCACGAGATCGTCCTCGTCGCTGCCGTCCAGCCGCAGGAAGAGCTTCGCCTCGCCAAGCGTCAGCGGCTCGACGGCAGGCGCCACGAGAAGTTCGGCAGGCATCGCGGCCTCGCTTTCTAGTTTTTAAGAATTTATGCCTAGGAAAATTTGCGACCCCGCCGAGGGAGGGCGGCGGGGTCGCGGGCCGGCAGGCCGTGCGCCAGGCGGTTCTGGGGCGCGCTGCGGGGGAGAAAACGCGCCTGAGAACGGATCGGCGCGCGAGGGGGACGCGCGCGCCTTTCGCCCTGCCGCGTCAGGCCGTGCCGAACTTCAAAAGCTTGATCGCGTCGAAATCCTGGACGCCGCCGCCGACCCGCTTGGTCGTGTAGAAGAGCACATAGGGCTTGGCCGAATAGGGATCGCGCAGGACACGCACGCCGGTCCGGTCGACCACGAGATAGCCGCGGCGGAAGTCGCCGAAGGCGATCGCCATCATGTTCGCACCGATGTCCGGCATGTCCTCCACCTCGGCGACGGGGAAGCTCAACAGGCTCGCCCGGCCATCGGCGGTCGCGGGGGGCTGCCAGAGATAGTTTCCGTCGGCGTCCTTGAGCTTGCGGACGGCCGCCTGGGTCGACCTGTTCAGAACGAAGTTGGCGTTCTGGCGATAGCCGGCCTTGAGCGAGTAGACGAGATCGACGAGGGCGTCCGCCGGCGAGGCGGAGGCAAAGGCGCCGCTCGCGCCGGTCAGCACGTATCCGAGCTTGCCCCAGGCCCAGCTCTCCTCGGCCACCGTCGTCACGCTGAGGAAGCCGGTCGGCTTCGACGATCCGTCGCCGGTGACGAAAGCCGTCCCCTCCTGCGCGGCGAAGGCCTGCTCGATCTCGTCGGCAAGCCAGGCATCGACGTCGACGGCCGCATCGTCCAGCAGCGTCTGGGTCGCCGCCGGCATGGCATAGAGCTCCATGGTAGGATAGGTCAGTTCAGCGAGCGTCGGGCCGCCCGTCTGCGGTCGCGCCGCCGTCTCGCCCACCCAGCCGACAGCCGGGCCGGAAATCGAGAAGGGCTTCTTGTAGGTCGCCGACGATACAGTGCGCACGGTCGACAGCGCGCGGATCGGCGAGAGCGCCGCGAGCCGGCGGCCGATCTCAGCCTCCGTCTCGTCGGGCACCAGATAGCCGCCATCGGGGCCGGAGCCGACCGACAGCGCCTTGGCCTCCAGGCTCTTCAGACCGTTGTCAGCGCCGGAGCGCATGTAGGCGTGAAAGGCGTCGCGATGCTCCAGCACATGCGCCTCGGCGGCGGCGCCGCGCTCACGCTGTCCGCCCATCGGCGGACGCAGGGCGCGGGTCGTCAGGCGATCCAGATCGGCCTTGCGCTCGTCAAGCGCGCGTTCGATGCGCTCAAGCTTTTCCACCGTCAGCGGATCGACCGCCCGGCGCTCCAGCTCGCCGAGCCGGGCATCGTTCACCGAGCGAAAGTCCTCGAAGGCGCTCATGAAGTCGTTGAAGGCAGCCGACACGTCCTCGGAGCCGGCGCGCGCGGAAGGGGTCACATCATCGATGCTCATCTGGTGTCCTCGATCTGTTGGAAAATTTTGAAGCGGCAGGTGCGGAACGTCCCGCCACGCCGCATGCGTTCGTCAGCGGAGCGACGTCTTCAGCCGACCTGCCGCCCGCCGGATTGTCCTTGCCAGCGGCTGCGATGGGCCATTCGGCAGGCGCCTCGCCGCCACGGCGCCGACACTCGCCTCCCCACCGCGAACCTCGGTCACGCGGGCACCCGGCTGCATCGGAAAGGTCACCAGCGAGACCTCCCAAAGGTCGATCTCGGTGAGATGACGATGCCCGCCGGCACGATTCCGGTCCGCCCGCATAGCGCGAAACCCGATCGAAAGCCCGTCGAGAATGCCCGACCGCAGAAGGGCCCAGGCTTCCGCCGCCCTTGCAACCTGTAACTGAAGCTCGCCCTCGACGAAGAGGCCCGTCGCGTCCTCCCGGACCGACAGCCAGCGGCCGATCGGCTCGCGCACGTCGTGCTGGTAGAGAAGCTTCACGCCATCCAGTCCCCGTCGCCGGAGGCTGGCAGCGAAGGCGCCCGGCAGGATGATGTCGCCGGAAAGATCGGCCACGCCGAAGAGGCTGGCATAGCCGCTGAACCGACCTGTTGCTCCATCGACTGCGTGAGCCACCGGCGCGACGCACCGCTCCGGTGGGGTCGTCGCCAAGACCTCGACCGGGCCCATCAGGAGTGCCTCCCGTTCTTCATGTCGAGCGGCAAACGCACCCGCGGCGCCGCGCCCGAAAGAAGATGCTCCAGTCCGTTGGCGAAGGAGGCGAACACCCTCCTGGCGTCGGGTGCCGGACGCAGGTGGAGAAAAAGATTCAGCCGCCTCACAGACTGATTCAGCGGGATCATCGAGACCTCCTCGCCGGTCCGGAAGCCGGCCGTTCGGGCGGTTGAAACATTGATTCAAGTGTTTGGCTTTTCCTGAGTCGCTTCAGACTCTTGGATCGGGGCGCTCGCAGATTGATTCACCCTTCGGGCGCCGGTCAGCCGTCTTGCGACATTGATTCAACACGGTTTTGGCGGCGACTTGAGGTGGGGAACCCATGCCTTTTCGTGGCGCTCGCTAGCGCCGATCCCGGTCGTTGAAGTGTTGATTCAACTTGGCGATCTCGGCGACGAAATCGTTGAAGCGCCGGTTCGCCGCGCCCAGTTCCCGCAGTGTCAGGGTCAGCAGGAAGCTCGCGCTCGAGGCCCAGAGGAAGAGCGCGAGATGGGCAAGGTCGCCACGCTCGGCGAAGACTTTGACCGGCTCATCCAAGGCTTGCTTCCTTGCTCCGCGTACCCGTCGCGGTGGGTCCGCCGTCGCCCCCGGGCAGCGGGCCATAGCCGAGTGCGGCGCGCTTCTCGTTCACGGTCAGGAAGTCGGCCGCGCTCACCCGCGCCCAGAGCTCGCCGCGCTCGGACGCCAGCGCCGTGATCTGATCGGTGTCGGGCACGAGCGCGAGGGTCTCGCCATAGGCCTGGCCGAGCCACGTAGCAAGGCGCTCGGACACACGCATGACGAGAGGCAGAACAGCCTGCCGCCAGAAGGCCCGGTTCGCCTCGGCATAATTCGCATAGGTTGCATCGCCCGGAATGCCCAGCAGCATCGGCGGCACGCCGAAGGCGAGTGCGATGTCCCTCGCCGCGCCGTTGCGCGCCTCCATGAAGTCCATGTCGCGCGGGCTCAGCGACATCATCTTCCAGTCGAGCCCGCCTTCCAGAAGCATCGGACGGCCGGCGTTCGTCGCGCCCTCGTAGCCCTCAGCGAGTTCCTGTTTCAGCCGTTCGAACTGCTCGTCCGTCAGTCCGCCCGTCCCCTGGTAGACGAGCGCGCCGGACGGCCTTGCGGCGTTGTCCAGCAGCGCCTTGTTCCAGGTCGCGGCGGCGTTATGGATGTCGAGGCTGGTCTGGGCCGCCTCCAGCGGTGCGAGCCCATAATGGTCGTCGAGCGGATGGGCGAGCCTCAGGTGCAGGACCGGCATGACGCCGTCCGCCCCCTCGCGGAACTGGACCGTACGACCACCGGCCGTGTAGTCGAAACCGGCGGGCCAACCGTCGCTGCCGGCAACGACACGCATGCGGTCGGGGCGAAGGGCATAGAGTTCGCTCGGCGGCCCGCCGAGCCGCACCATCTCGACATAGGCATTGCCAGAAAGAAGCAGATAGCCGATCAGGGCCTCGAGGAAGTCGGCGCGCGAGCACGTCGGGTTCGGCGCCTTCAGGAGATCGAGGGCCGGATGCGTCTCCTGTTCCACACCATCCTTCGTGAGAAGCAGCGGCACGCTGCCGACCGCCTCCGCCAACAAGCGCACGGCCCGGTAGACCACCGGATTTTTGGTGAAGCCCTCACGGGTCAGCCTGGCATAGTCGCGCGGCGTCCAGACCGCACGCCCCGTGCCGGAAAGCGCGATGACAGCGCCGGTGCGCGATGCCTTCTCCTGGGAAGGGGCCTTCTGCAGGCCGACTTCATGGCGCGCATCGGCCCGCTCCCCGGCCCCGAGGGCTCGGCGAAGAAAGGAAAAGACCATCGGGACCTTCCTGTTGGTTGATCTATCGGGTTTTGGGAGCGGATCGCCGGGCTTGATCCTGCAGCGATCCGGCCATCGTTAACGGAGGCTGCGTACACGCGGCGCGGCAGCGTCCCGCAGCATCAGGAAGGTGAGCGCCCAGACGAGCGCGTCCAACCGGTCGGGCGATCGGCCGCCCGACAGGCCGTCGAGGCCGAAGTCGGTCATTTCGTCTTCCAGTTCCGGGAAGGTGCTGGCATGGCGCACCCGTCCCTGGGCATATAGCGCGGCCACCGGTTCGGCGCGCAGCCACTTGCCACGCGTTGCCCGCACCTCGCGCACCGGCACGCCGGCGTCGATCTCGCGGATGACGGCGGCCACCATGTCGCCGCCCTGGTTCACCTCGGCCACCAGCGCGTCGGCCTCCTCGGCATGATAAAGGCCGACCGCCCGCCGCGCCCAGACTTCCGGCCGCGCGCCCTGAATGGAGGCGTCCGCCAGTACGAAGCCAATCCCGGACGCATCGACCCCGGCCGCAACGATGCCGCAGGCATCCGAGCGCCGTGTGGAACTTGCCGGCGGGTCGACCGCGATCACGATGCGAGACAGTTCCGGCCGGCCGTCGATCCGGATCGCCTCGATCTGGTCGCGCTGCCAGAGCGCGTCGGGCCTGTCCTCCAGAAATTCGCCGTCGAGTTCCTGCCGTCCAAGGCGCGTTCCCTGATAGCGACCGGTGATCGCGGTCAGGAAGCCTGGCGCCAGAAAGGCCGCGTTGGCGCTCGTCTTTGCATGGCTCATCGCGGTCAGGGGCGCTGCCATCAGGCGCCGCAGCAAGGGGATCGGGCGCGGCGTCGTCGTCACCACCTGCCGCGGTTGCTCGCCAAGGCGCAGGCCGAATTGCAACATGTCCCAGGCAGCGTCCGGATGGCGCCATTTGGCCAGTTCATCGGCCCAGGCGGCATCGAACTGCGGTCCGCGCAGCGCTTCCGGATCTTCCGCCGAAAACGCCTGCGCGATTGCCCCGTTCGGCCACTCCAGGAGCCGCCGGCTCGGCGACCAGACCGGGCGATCCGTCCGCGAATGGATCGTCAGCAACCCGGAAACGCCCTCGATCATCACATCGCGCACGTCGGCAAAGGTCTCCCCCACCAGCGCGATCCGCCCGGCCGGCATGGCCGCGAAGGGCGGCCTGCCGCCGACGACGCCGCGAACCCATTCGGCGCCCGTGCGTGTCTTGCCGGCGCCGCGTCCGCCAAGCACCAGCCAGACGGTCCAGTCGCCGGGCGGCGGCAACTGGTCGAGGCGGCCGAGCAGCCACCAGTCACTCGCCAGCCGCTCCAGCGTGCTCCGATCCAGCGACGAGAGGATCGCAGGCAGATGTCCGGTCCGCCAGCATTGCGCCAATGCGCTTTGCAAGCGCGTCGCGGAACCGGTCGTCATCGGCGTCGTCGGCAGAGGTCCCATCGGACTTTCGCGTCTCTTCCTCACGGGCCCTCCGTTCGGCGCTTTCCAGGTCGATCACGTTTTCCAGCGTCTTCGTCAGCGTCGAAAGCGTCCGCGCGCCCTTGTCGTCGATCAGCACGTCCTCCTCGAAATAAGTCTCGATCCGTTCGATCTGGCGGGCCAGCGTCCGGCGCAGACGCTTCAGCATGGCGGCTGAGGTCTCGGCCGTCTTCTTGGTCACCGTCCTTGCCGATGTCTTTTTCGCCGCCCCTGCAGCAAGCCTTGCCCGAGATGGCGTCACCGGCTCCGGCACCTCGTCCGGGCCGTTCGCACCGGCCGGCTCTTCGTCCCTGGCGGCCATCGGCTTCGTCCTTTCGTCCGCCCGATGGGCCAATAAAAAACGGGCCGGCCTCGTTGGAGGCAGCCCGTCGTTCGCACCTATCGGATCATGGCAAAACCCTATCTCACCATCGTCACGGTGTCAAGGAATTTTTTCCTATAGGAATTTTTTCTGCATCATGTACGTGACGCACCTTGAAACCGGCATCTAGTCCTATGGATGAGGGCTGCATCCAAAAAAGCGGAGCTTATGAGGTCTTCGACGGGAGGGGGATTTTTGTTCCTGAAGGTTTCACGGCAGACGAGATTGGGGCGGCTTCTGGCGCTCTCATGCGATGTTTCGAGGTGAGCAGATACGAGGGCTCACGCTATGGCGATATGCGTTCTTGAAACCTACAAAGATTTGCGGAACTGAGCGACTGATTGAAAGAAATCAATCGTTGTTTTTGCGAACAATTTAAGCTGCTTCGAGTTCAAGGCATATTCTGGAAGGCCGTTTATATGTTTCCGTATTGTGTGGATCGGAGGAACGAGAAGGTATTGAGGAATGCCTTTCTCGATAAGCTTTATTGTTTGAACGAAATGTTGAATGCCTGAAACGTCCATCACTATGCCATGGGCGATATCGTTTCTTGTCCCGGATAAATGTGTGGCAACGCGAACGATTTCAGAGAAACGGGCTTCCTTGGTTTGGGAGCAATGGCCAACAAAATAGCTGTCTGCCTTTCGTGATAGGATATCGATGCGGTCGCGGAATATGCGGCCAGATCCATATTCGGTAATCGCGTCTCCATCCGGGTCGTTGCAGAAGTAGGAATGTAGCCTAGAGAGCTCGAATTCCAATCCTTCCCAAGCTGACATGCTTAGGCCAACTCCTACGAATGTGTCGTCTTGGTTTGAATCGGCTCTGATGGGGTAAGGAAGCGGTTTCCAAGAGGTAACCATGGCAGACACCGATAAAAAGACAGACCAGGAAAAGGGCGACGAGCTTTTGAAGCGGATGCTCAAGGCGGCGCCAGAGCCTAATCGCGATTCAAGTAATAAAGAAGGAAGTCAGTCTGAAAAATCAGAAGCCACCATAGGAATTAGAAAAAGAAATGACGATTAATGCTGTCGCGCAGATAGCCGCAATTATTGCTGCAATTGCGGATATCCACGCGGCGCTTGAAGACTGAGAACATGTTCTCAATCGTGTTGGTGTGGATCGTGCAGCGAACGTACTCCTCGGCGGAATGCTTGACCGTCTCATGAGCGGCGTACTCAGTGCCGACCTCAGCATAGATGCGGCTTTCGTCGGTATAGAGGATCGTTTCGCGGGGAACGTTGCGATCGAGGAATTGTTATCTTTATTGCCGCAGTCAATCACTCGACCGGATCGGCCTTCTTCGCGTTTCGCCGCGCCGCCTTCGGCACCTTCAACGGCCAGTCGACGAGGCGCTCCTCCCAATGCTCCAGCGGCCAATCCTCTTCCCTGACGGTCCGGCCCCGGACAGAGACGCCCGCCGCATGAACCGTATCCGGATCACCCGAAACGAGCGGATGCCACCAGTAGAGCTCCCTGCCCTCGTCGATCAGCCGATAGCCGCAGGTCGGCGGCAGCCAGGACAGCGAGCGCACGGTCTCCGGGTCGAGCGGAATACAGTCCGGCACAGTCTTCTGGCGGTTCGGGTAATCGCGGCAGCGGCAGCTTTCGCCGTCCAGCAGAAGGCAGGCGATGTCGGTCCAGGCGATCTCGCCGGTGTCCTCGTCCTCAAGCTTGTTCAGGCAGCAGCGCGCACAGCCGTCGCAGAGGCTTTCCCACTCCGGCATCGTCATCTCGTCGAGCGATTTCACCTTCCAGAAGGGCGGATCGTTCTCATTCTCGGGTGTCGGGTTTACCATTGCTGCTCCAAGACTTTGCCTAGCCTCGTATTTACGCATAAGATCAAATTGTAAATCCATTGAATTGCCGGCGGCATGAGTGCCGTCCTCGCATAACGCCTGGTGGCGCGTGTGACAAACCCAGAAACGGCAGGCAAGCGAAAGAGCCTCTCGCGAAGGCTCCTTGCGATCGACGCGTGGATCGACACGAGCGCCTGGCGCATCGGTCAGGCGATCCGGCGCGCGCTTTCCGCCTATTCGGAGTTTCTCGGCCGTTTTCGCGTGACGGGCGCCAGCCGGGGGCTCAATGAGTTCTGGTCGGAAGCGGCAACTCTCGGCACCGCCGGCGCCGTCGTCCTGCTCGCCTTCGCCCAGCCCGCCATGCAGGCGACCAACGGCGACTATCTCGCCAAGAGCGACTATGCCGTCACCTTCCTCGACCGGCAGGGACGCGAGATCGGGCGTCGGGGCCTCTTCCTTGACGACAGCGTGCCGCTTGACGACTTCCCCGACGCGTTGGTCAAGGCGACGCTTGCCACCGAGGACCGCCGCTTCTTCGATCACTATGGCATCGACGCCATCGGCACCCTGCGCGCCCTCACGGAAAATCTGCGCGCCAACGGCGTCGTCCAGGGCGGTTCGTCGATCACACAGCAGTTGGCCAAGAATCTCTTTCTCTCCAACGAGCGCTCCCTGCAGCGCAAGATCAAGGAAGCCTATCTGGCGCTCTGGCTGGAGGCGAACCTTTCCAAGCGCGAGATCCTGAAGCTCTATCTCGACCGCGCCTACATGGGCGGCGGCACCTATGGCGTCACGGCTGCGGCGCGGTTCTATTTCGACAAGCCGGTAACGGACCTGACGCTCGCCGAATCCGCCATGCTCGCCGGCCTCTACAAGGCCCCGACGAAATACGCCCCGCATGTGGACCTTGCCGCCGCGCGGGCGCGCGCCAACCAGGTGCTCTCCAATCTCGTCGACGCCGGCTTCATGACGGAGGGCGAGGTTGCCGGCGCCCGGCGGCGCCCCGCCGGTGTCGCGGCCGCCAACCAGCAGGCAGCGCCGGACTGGTTCCTCGACTGGGCTTTCGAGGAGGTCAAGCGCATCGGCCCGACGGACAGCCATACGCTCGTCGTGCGCACCACGCTCGATGCGAAGGTCCAGAAGGCCGCCGAGGAGGCCGTGGCCACCAATCTGCGCCAGCATGGCGCCGAATATAACGTCACGGAAGTCGCCACCGTGGTCCAGGATCCGGAAGGTGCCGTCCGCGCCATGGTCGGCGGGCGCGACTACGGCGTCAGCCAGTTCAACCGCGCCGTCGATGCCCTGCGCCAGCCCGGCTCGGCCTTCAAGCCCTTCGTCTATGCGACGGCCTTCCTCAACGGCTATCACGCCTCCAGCGTCATCAACGACGCACCGCTGACGATCGGCAACTGGAGCCCGCGCAACTACGGGCGCAGCTATGCGGGCGCGGTGACCTTGAAGACGGCCCTCACCCGGTCGATCAACACGGTGCCCGTGCGCCTTGCCCAGGCGATCGGCCGCGACAAGATCGTCAAGCTCACGCATCGCCTCGGTGTCCGCTCGGATCTGAGGATCACGCGATCCCTGCCGCTCGGGACATCCGAGGTCAGCGTTCTCGACATGACGGGGGCCTACGCGACCTTCGCCACCGGCGGCATCGCCACCGCGCCCTATGCGATCGACGAGATCGCAACGTCGGACGGCAAAATCCTCTACCGCCACGACCGGGATGCGCAGCCGCCCCGCCGGGTGCTGCCGGCCGCCGTCGCCGCCGAGCTCAACGACAGCCTTGCCAATGTGGTCGCGCACGGCACCGCGCGCCGCGCGATCATCGAGGGCGTCCCTGCCGCCGGCAAGACCGGCACCACCCAGTCCTATCGCGACGCCTGGTTCGTCGGCTTCACCGGCAACTACGTCGCGACGGTCTGGTACGGCAACGACGACTTCTCGTCGACGAAACGCATGACGGGCGGTTCCCTGCCCGCGCAGACCTGGCACGACATCATGGCCCCGATCCATGCCGGACTGCAGCCGCGCCCCATCCCGGGTGTCGACGGCGCGTCCGACATGCCGGACGCCATCGCCGGGCTCCAGCCCGTCCAGTCGGCCTCGCCGCTGGTCGAACTGCGCACCGACAGGCTCTCCGCCGGCGGCCTGACCGTCATTGCCGACATCGGCCAGCTCATGGACGCGCGCCGGCAGACGCTCGTTGCCGGTGGGGGCCTCACGCCCCTGCAGCCACCGCCGGACGGCCTTGCCAAGGAAGACGCCGTGGGCGGCCCTTTCCTGCCGATCGATCCACCGGACGGGGGAACACGGTCGAGCACGGCAAGAATCATCACACTGCAGCCCTGAGGTGCGCAACGCAGGCCTGTTTCGCGCGTCCAGGGTTGGTAGAGTTTCCGTAGCCAGTTCCACGTCCAGCGGGCCGCGCTCCTTGCAACTCGTCGCATCCACGCTCGTCATCGCCTCCGTCTCGGCCGTCCTCGGCCTCGGGTCGATTGTCGTCGTGCTCGATCCGGAGGCGATGGACACCGGAAGAGACGGGGACGCGTGGACGGCCCTGCCCTCGGTAGGCCCCGACAACGGCAACCCTTACGTCGACGCACGGCTCGCCCGGAATGGACGCCTCGCCATGCCGGCCGGCGTCGGCGCGGTTTTCGTCTCGCGCGGAGATGGCGCGGACCGCCGCTACAAACCGCAATGCCACTACCGGGTCACGGGCCAGCTCGAAACGATCGACCTCTGGACGCTGACGCTCACCGATGCGGCCAATCCCCAGGCGGAGGCGCCCCCTCCCCCCGGCACGGCCCCCTCCCTGCCCGTCACGAGCCGGATGGCCTTCGACAGCCGCAACGTCCTGCGCCAGCCGGACGGACGCTTTTCCATCGTCTTCGGCCCGGCGGTCAGGCCCGGAAACTTCCTCTCCGCAGAAGGCATGGAGGCGCCGGTGCTGACACTGAGGCTCTATGATGCGGACATCGCCGACGCCATCGCCGGCGATCCCGCCTCCTCGCCCCTGGCCCTGCCGACCATCGAGCCGGAGGAGTGCTGAACGATGTCGGTTGCACGAGCGCTGGCGATTGCGATCCTGCTCGCGGGCGTCATCCACATCATCGCCATTCTCGCGTTGCCGAGTCTCGCGCCCGCGACGGCCTATGCACGCCTTGCCACGCTTGCTCCGGACGGAGGCCCTGTCATTCTCGCCCGGAAGGGGCCGCTCGCGCCGGATCTCGATCCGTCCTTCGTTCATGCCCTCTGCCCGTTCGACGCCTCGAACGGACCTGTCGCCATTCGTGGACGCATGCCGGGCAGTTTTTGGTTCCTGTCGTTGGTCGACCAGTCCGGCCGTCCGTCGGAAAGCCTCTCGTCACGGACGATGGATCTCGGCGACATCGATCTCGTGATCGCCGGCGAAGGGGAGATCGATCGTCTTCGCTCCGCGGAAACGCCCCCGGTCGCTGGCAGGCTCTATCTGACACCGGCAACCGCGAAGGGCATCATCCTCTTCCGCGCCTTCGCCGAGAGCGACCGGGAGCGCGAGCAGGCTCGCCTTGCCCTTCAAGGGCTTTCCTGCGGACAGCCGACCTGACCGAACAGGATACCGGGTCGGCGACGGAGGCCTCCCGCGCGCCTATTTCTGGTCGACCGGCCGGTAGAAGCCGTCCAGCGCGCGTCCCTTGCGCACGGGCGCCGGCCGTCTGATGGCCGCAGCCGGGACACCCGGGCAAAGGGCGGCCTTGCGCAATGCCGCCCAACCGCGGCGCGCCTCGCCTTCCTCGTCGGACGGCGTTTCGATCGCCAGGTGATCGATTGCAAAGGCGTAGGAATCGAGCCGGTATTGCAGCGACCGGCTCACCCAGCCGATCAGATTGTCGTTTTCCGCGACGCGCGCGCCGGCATTCTTCGCCCACTCGTCGTCGGCCGGCATCTCGCGGCCGATCGCGGCGATCCTTTCGCCGTCGATCCGCCACACCTTGACGACCGTCGCACAATAAGGCGGCAGCAGAGCCTCGTCGGCTGCCATGTCGGCAATCACCCGGCTCCAGCGCGTGTCCGACGACGCATAGCGATCGCTGCTCAGTTCCCGGTAGTAGTCGCCGGGCGCGTAGGCGCCGGAAAACGGCGGCAGGACGCGGGTCCGCTCGCCCTCGATCAGGGTCGACTGCCACCACATGCCCTGATGCGGCGCGCGGATCAGCGTCCACGCACGGTTCTGAAGTTCCTGTTCGGTGTCGGTGAGATTGAAATTGCCGACGGCTTCACCGCGCTTGGCCGCCATCCGCTTGCCGATCGCCGGCAAGATGTCGTCATGCAGCACCGAGGGCTTTGCCCGGCCGAAGTCCCCTTCCGGACGTCCGCAGCCTGCCAGCGAGGCGGCAATCGCGACAGCCAGCACCCCTTTCGCAAACCAGCACGATCCGTCCATCGACCGCACCCGACCGTCGCTTCCTGCCGTCACGCCGCGCCTCCCATGACGAATATTCGCCCCGAGACGTACCCTCTCGCGGCAGCGGAGGCGAGCGAAAACAGCAGCCTTCGGCCCTGTTCCTCCATGGCCCGACGTCAGTCGTCCCGCTCGTTCCAGCGGGGCAACGGGCGATGCCGTTCGTCGATAGGATCGGTGGCGGCGGCGTGCCGTTCGATCCGAACGCCTGGGAAGAACATGATCTCGCCGGTACGCTCAGGCTTCGATCTGCGCGCCGGGCGGGATCGCGTCATGCCGAACTCGATCACGAGACCCATGATGTCTCTCCGTCGTTGCTCCCGGGGCGACAGGCGCTCCGGGTCTATGTCCTGTTCAGCGCAATTATTGGACCACTCAGTTGGTTAACGCGGCGTTTACGGATTGGGTGCAATTTGACCTGCACCCGGTTTTTCGTACCCGAAAGACCCCGATGAGCGGGGGCAAGCCGCGCCAGCCTCTTCGAACCTGGGGCGGCCTTTCCTCGCAAAGCCAATCTGCTTTCCGATGCCGACAATGGATTGCCGCGTCATGACACAACAGACATCTTTCCGTGATTCACGCGGCGCCATCGGGTCCAGGGACGAGACGTCCTCCTCGTCCCTGCTTCTGACGGCAGCGGAGCTCTTCGTTTCCGAAAACGAGCATACGGCGGAGGAAATCCGCATTTTCGAGGAACTGGTGCTGCCGCTGCTGCGCACGACGGGCCCCGCGGAGCGGGCAAAGGTCGCCCGGCGCCTCGGACGGCATCCGGATCTGCCACAGATCGTCGCCCGGGCCCTTCTGTTCGCCGAACCCGAAGTCGCGGCGATCCTGCTCGCCGTCGCGCCCGACCTTGCGGAAATCGACCTGCTCGCCCTGTGCAGTTCCGGCTCGATGCCGCATCTCCATGCGCTGGCCGGACGGCGCAAGCTGCCGGCTTCCGTCGTCGACAGCCTTTGCGAGCGCCTCGACAACCGCGGCCGCCTCATCCTCGCAAGCAACGAGAGCCAGCGCCTGACCCGCAAGGCCATCCCGCTCCTCGTCCACGAGGCGCGGGACAATCCCGATCTCGCCAATGCTCTGGCCGCCCGGATCGACGTGGAGGATCAGGATCTCATCCCGCTCTTCCTCGACCTTGACGACAGGGGCCGCCGCCGGATCCACCGTGCGCTCGAAATCCTCGCCCTGCGCGATTTCGCCAGCCATCGCCCCGCTCCCCGTCCGCCGATCCTCACCCGCGCCTTCCTGCAGGATCTCGGCCGCGCCGCGGCCCGGCACGACATGGGCGCGCTTGCCATGATGCTCGGCGACCATCTGGAACTTGACGCCGACTATGTGCGCGATCTCCTCGTCGACCGGGGCGGCGAACCGTTGACCGTGGCGCTCAAGGCCGCCGGCCTCGACGAAGCCGCGGCGACCCGCATCATCCTCTTCTCCGGTTCCGCCGATCACCGCAGCTATTTCGAGGTGCGGGCACTCGTCGACCTCTACAATCAGATCACGCTTCGGGCCGCGAGCCAGTTGCTCCATCTGTGGCACGAGGCCGGTCTCAAGCGGGCGAGCGTGCCGCAGGCGCTGCCGTCGCACCAGCCGCTTTCCGAGGCCGGGTCGCCCGTCCATCGGCCGGCCGCGGCGCAGGCGCCCTCGCTTCCGGCAGCCTCGACCGAGCGTCCGGGTCTTGCCCCCTTCCGGCGTCTCGGCTGACGCTGCACGTCCGGCGGGATTTGGTGTCGGGACGCGGCGACCGGCCAGGTTCAAACGATCCGGCCCGATCGGGAGCCGTGCCCCTGTTCGCTGAGAGTTCGCCACCGGTCTCGGCGCGATCTTTATGGCGCCACCGGGCAAGGGCCTGCCGTTCGGCCTTCAACGCGCGGCAAAGGGCGATATGGCGGGCGAGATCGTAGGTCCAGTGCCCAGCGACACCCCTGACCCGTTCCCGCCGTTCCGCCTTGACCAGCAGGGCGCAAATGCGGCGCGCGCACGCCGGTGAATCGGGCCCAAGCTCCGACGGCATGAGCGGCAGGAGCCCCGGCAGCATCCTCATCCGGTCATAAGGCTCGACGTCCCGCAGCGGATCGCCGTTTCCTCCGGGCACCCAGGCGCCGTGCCTTCGGGCGCGGCCGCGCCCGTGAGCCACATCGGATCGCTTGACGTTTTTCCTGGGATTCGGCTTCGCAGTCATGACCAGGCCCTGCTGTCGTTGAAAGACAGCCAGCGTATGACGGCAAGCGATTTCCTGAATAAATTCCTCTTACCCGAACTGGCGATGTCGTTGCGCAGCCCAATCGGGCACTGCCAGCGCGCCTCGATCCACAGTGATTTCTCGCAGCGAAGCCCGGCGCCGAAGACCGTTGATGGGTTCGAATCGCTCTCAAATTTATCCTTTTTCTCAATGCTCTCTACGGTTTTCAGCTAATCCTTTGTCGCCCACCTCAAGCGCGCCGATCGCGTCACGCCGAATGTTTTTCGGCGACGATTGAAATTGCCGATAGCCGATAAAGGATTTTTTTCCTATTCTACCGAACATCGCATTCGGAGGAACGACGCACGTGAGCATTGCCGAGACCAACGATCCGCGCCGCCGGCCCCTTTCCCCGTCGCATCCAGCCCTTCAGCCACCCTTTCAGGAAACGCATCGACCGTCGTCCGATTCCATGCATTCCCGCCCGGCGTCCGCTGCCTCGCCGGGCGCAGGCGCCGGTCCTGCCACGCTTGCTTCCGACGATGCCTCGGCCGCCGGTCTCCTGGCCCTCATCCGCATGGTCTGCGCCGCCTATCGGATCGGTCCCTCCCGCCTCCTCGACCACCGCCGAGCCGCCCGGGCCCTCCGCCCGGCCTATCACGATGTCATCTATCTCGCCCGCGTTCACCTCGACATGCCCGCCGCGGCTATCGCCCGGGCCCTGTCACGGGATGCAACGCTCGTCTGCCATGTCTGCCGAAGGATCGAGATGGACCGCGACGACCCGGAAACGGACCGCCGGCTCGATGCGCTCGCTGCCGGCATAGATGCCCTTCTTGCCGCCGGACAGGCAGCCAATCCCCTTCCCTCCCAGTCCAGCACGGAGACCGACATGACGATCAGCAAGGCCCGCCTTTCCCGAACGACCGTGATCACCGAAGACGGCGAGGCCCTGACCCTCGAGGTGGATCTTGGCGAAAGCCCGCTTGGCTGGCTGCGCAGCCGCAAGGACAAGTCCGGTCAACCGTTGATCGACGATGCCGCCTTTGCGGCCGGTGAGCGTTTCCGGCGGGATTTTACGGTCGCCGGGCTGGAATACCGCACGACGATGAACTGGGAGGCGCTCGCGTCCGGCGGGCTGGCACATCGGTCGGCAGGACAGCATGACGCCCTGACGGTGGGCGAGGCGGCGATGGCGGCCCGCAAACGGCTTTCGGGCGCCATCGAGGCTGTCGGGCCGGACCTTGGCGACGTTCTGCTCGATGTCTGCGCCTTCCTGAAACCGTTGACGGAGGTCGAACGGCAGCGGGGGTGGCCGGCGCGCTCGGCCAAGCTGATGCTTCTCACCGCACTCAACGCGCTTGCCCGGCACTATCGGCTGCGCCCCGCGACGCCGGCCGGGCACAGCCGCTCAGGCAACAGCATTCGGCATTGGGGAACGAGCGACTATCGGCCTAAGCCATGACCGCGCCGGCATCGGCACGAATGCGCTTGACCATGGATCTGAGTCCGTTCGAGCGCTGGGAGGACAGATGCTCGCGCAGTCCCAGTTCCTCGAAGATCGCCTCGGCATCGATCGCCATGATCTCGGCGGGCGTCAGCCCGTCGTAGGTCGCGATCAGCACCGCAACGAGGCCGCGCACGATATGCGCGTCCGAGTCGCCCTGGAAATGCAGCCGGACCTTGCCGGCCGCGTCCTGCTCCTCGCGGGTCACGAGCCAGACCTGGCTCGTGCATCCCTGGACTTTCGTCGCGGGCGTTCGCAGTGCATCGTCGAGCGGCGGCAAATCCTTGCCGAGTTCGATGATGTAGCGGTAACGGTCTTCCCAGTCGTCGAGGAAGGCGAAATTGTCCCTGATCTCGTCCAGCGTCATCGTCAAACAGTCTCCCCGGTCATGGGAGGGATATATACGATGTGGGCGGGGATTTTTAGCGCCCACGCCGGACAGAAGCACCCTTCGGCTCTTCCCGCGCCGCCCGAATGGCGGCAACGCTCCAGAATAAAAGGATTTTCCGGTTCGCCCCGCCAGCTTGGCCCGAGAACAAATCCTCGGGACCTGCGGCCGGAATCCGGACGATAGTGCCATCAATGGCGGCTGGAGCGGTCACGCCTTGGAGGAAATCCGGCGATCCTCTTCGGTCAGGGTATCAAGGCCGCTGGCGGGATTTTGCGCCTTCTCTTCGCCGTCGATCCATTCGTAGACCATGCGTGCGCCGGTCTTGGCCTTCAGGGCCATGGTCGAGGCGATCCGGCCACCAATCTGGCAAACGTTCGGGTTGCGGCCACAGAAGCCGCCAAGATCGCTGGCCGTCGCCTGCGCGGCATAGATGGCCTCCATCGCCCCGAGAGGCGGGGCCTCGCCGGCATCGGCAGCCTGCTCGCGCCCATCCACGGGAATCAGTGCGATGACGATCGTCAACCAGAAGGCGGTGCGGATCAGAAACATCATTGGAGAAGACTCGTCCTTGCTTGTCCGCTGCTGCGGCAGGTCGCTCCGATCATCTGCCGGCCGACCTCGCTTCACACTCACGATCCTGGCACAAGCCTGTTGCGATCCGTTTGAGGACGGCGATGACATTTGAATTGAATTTGGCGTGCAGGCGAAAGGCTTCGGAAACCAATTATTTCTCTTATTTACATAGACTTAGACCCTATCCAGATCCGATATCGGCCGCAAATTTGCCGGTCTCTTGCCGATTAACGCGGTGTTCACCGTAAAAGCGATTAGGCGCCTCCCTCAGTCATTCAACCCCTTTTCCCGCAGTGTTTCGGCCCCCGATCGGCCTCGTGATTAGCCTTCGTTAAAGCCCGTGGTGGCAATCTCGGCAGCAAGATGAAGCCGGGTTCAGATCCGGCCCATGCCATGTGGGGTGTCGTATTGCGTATCCAGGAGCTCGTGCGGTCCATCGGGGCGTCTCTTGACGGTCTCGTCCATGATGGCGCAGCCCATGACCCGCTTTTGATGGCGCGGCATCGGTCCTTCATAGGGTCGCATCTCGTTGGCGGCCTCGCGGCGCTCGTGCTGCTTCCGATTGCGGTTCTGGCCGGCGGCAGCTCCGCCGTCTTCACGGTGGTCGCGCTTTCGCTCGTCGGCCTTCAGGTGCTCGCTGCGGCCTATGTCTCGCGTAGCGGCCAGCTTGTCGTCGGCCACCTTCTGTCTGCCACCTCCATGAGCGTCCTCGTCTTCTGGGTCACGCTGTGGACGGGCGGCCTTTCGTCCTTCGCGCTGCTCTGGCTGGCGGTCATTCCGGTGGAAGCCGCCCTGTGCGGCGAGCGGAAGGCCATCGTCGGCTCGGCGCTGATCGGCGCCCTCGGCCTTGCCGGCGCGGCCATGGTCAGCTTCGGCGTCGTCGCGTCCCCCGCGGCGGCTCTCGCCGATTCGCACGACCTGGTGGCCGCCGGAACGTGTCTCTTTGCCATCGGCTACACGGCCTTGGTCGCTATCCGCATCCAGCATGTCGGCAAGGCCAGTGAAACGCGCTGGCGGCAGGGCGAGACGCGCTACCGCCTGCTCGCCAGTGCCAGCGACGACATCGTGACCTGTCACCTTGCCAATGGCGACGTTGCCTATGCTTCGCCGGCTGCCGGACGACTGCTCGGGGTCATGTCGAGCGAATTGCATGGCGAAGGTCTCTTCCGCCGCGTCCACGTCGGCGACCGCCCGGCCTATCTCAACGCCCTGTCCGACACGCTGCACGAGGGCCATGCGGACATCGAATTCCGCCTGCGCCGGACCGAGGACGGCAATCACGCCGATGGCTTCGTCTGGGTCGAAGCCTCGATGCGCAAGCTCAGCGCGGAAACGGCCGTCGGCGAGGAGCGCGTCTCGGTCGTCATTCGCGATATCGCCGGGCGCAAGCAGCAGGAAGCCGAACTCATCCATGCCCGCGCGGCCGCCGAGGAAGCGAGCGTCGCCAAGACACGCATCCTAGCGAACGTCAGCCACGAGTTGCGCACGCCGCTCAACGCGATCATCGGATTTTCCGATCTGCTGGGCCAGGAGATCTTCGGCCCCCTTCCCGACGACCGGCAGAAGGAATATGTCCGTCTCATCCACGAAGCCGGCGAACATCTGCTGCAGGTGGTCAACGACATCCTCGACATGGCCAAGATCGAGGCCGGGAATTTCGACGTTCTGGCCGAGCCGATCGAAGTGGCGCCGCTGCTCGACCGCTGCCTGCAGCTCATGCAGCGGCAGGCCGAAACCAACGGCCTGAACCTTCGTACCGACGTCGAGCCGAACCTGCCCGAGCTGGTCGCCGATCAGCGGGCCTTGCGCCAGATTCTCCTCAATCTGCTCTCCAACTCGGTCAAGTTCACCGATGCGGGCGGCGAGATTGTCTGCGGCGCCAAGAGGACAGGCCGTTCGATCGCCTTGTTTGTGCGTGACGATGGAATTGGTATTGCTCCTGCCGACCTGCCACGGCTCGGAACGCCCTTCGTGCAGGCCGACACGGGCTACAATCGCCGCCATGAGGGCACGGGCCTTGGTCTTTCGGTGGTCAAGGGTCTTGTCGCGCTGCACGGCGGCAGTCTGAAGATCGATAGTGAACTGGGCATGGGAACGACAGTGACAGTAACGCTGCCTTGCCGCGGCGACAGCGACGCGCCGACGCGTCTGCGGCCGGCCTTGACCGGCGACGCCGCCCCGGCCGCACGCCTTGCCAAGAGGGCCTGAGCAATGCGAGCAGAAAACTACGCCAGACGCGGCTTTCTCGTGCGTGGCATCGATGCGCTCGCCGCCAATCCGACCGCGGCGGGCGGCGCCATCGTCATGATCGTGATGGCGAGCGCCATCATCACCAACGCCATCGCCCTCCAGCCGGGGCAGCACCCCAATCCGCTGTTCAAGATGCCGCGGATCGTCGTCGACGGCGATGCCGGCCCCGCCACGACCCAGAGCATTTCGGCTACACGGCCCGATCCGGCGACCGAGCGCGAACGGCGGCTGGTTGCCGAGGTCCAGCAGGGTCTGCGGCAGCGCGGCTATTATGACGGCGTTGTCGACGGTGTCAGCGGCCCGATGACCGGCAAGGCCATTCTAGCCTTCGAAAGGGCGCATAGCCTTCAGCCGACCGGCGAACCTTCGCCCGATCTCATGGTTCTTCTGCGGGCCCTGCCCGTCGTTGCTCACACCCCACCCGCCACCGTCGACGCTGTGGCAGCGGCGGCGGACGAGCAGGCAAGTGCAACCGCGACCGCGACGGTTCCCCTGCCCCGCGTACGGCCTCAACTGGCCGGTGCGGATGCATCTGTCCCGGACCAACAGCGTTTGAACGCCACTCTGCCGCCGCGTTCTCCGGCCGACGCCGATGTCATCGGCGCGCTCGCCAGCCAGGCGTCCAGCGAACCGGCTTCGGCCACTCCTCCGGCATCCTCGAGCGAGGACGGCCTCGCCGCGCTTGTCGCCGAGGCGGGCGAAAGCGTCCCGAGGCCACCGGCAAGGTCCGACATCGCGGTGACGACGGTTCCGGTCACGCCCGCGAGCGTGCCGTCACAGCCGGCGCCAGTCAGTGCCGACTTCCAGCAGGCCGGCGATCCGCGCATTGCCAGCATTCAGGAGGCGCTCAACCGTCTCGGCTTCGGCCCGCTCGTCGCCGACGGCCTCCTGTCCCCGCAGACGCGCGATGCCATCGGCAACTTCGAGGCCTATCGCGGCCTGCCGAAAACGGGGATGATCAACGCGGCCTTTCTCAAGGCTCTCGTTGACATGGGCGGCCTGAGGGCTCCGTCGGGCTAGGGCAAGCGGCCGCCGCTTCTTGCGACCTCCTGTTTCAGGCATGATGGCGCGGACGACGTCGGCCAGTCGGCACCGTCTTGCCGGTCACCTCGGGCCTACTGCCCGCTCCGGCCCCGGAGCACGCCGCACGGCCCCGTATGATCGGCACAACCGACGCCTCCGCGTCACGAAATCTGCGTCCCGCAACGAAGTTCAGGCCAGGCAGGCAACCCATGCGCGTTACGACCGATTTCTGGGTTTCAGCCTATGTTCGCCGACGCAATGACGGGGGACGGTTTACCGCGGTCGTCCGCCGCGGCTCGGCCGAGGCTGGCGCCGTCTTCGTCAAGATCAGTCGCCTTGATGGGACGGCCGATCTTTTTGCTCCCCTCCCCCAGGCCTTTTTCGGAGAGGGTGAAACGGCAACCACCGGCGGGCGCATCTTCGAGCAGGTCATGGTCGCGGCGCCAGAGGCCGACGTCGATAGCCGCCTTGCGAGCGAACGGCGGTTCGACCCCGATTGCTGGATCGTGGAAAGCGAAAGCCGCGACGGCGGCCACGATCTCGACGTGCGCTCGGCAGACGATCTCGGGTAAGCGGCACCTCTTCTGCACCGCCGCGCCGGCCATTCGCCTGCCCTGCCTGTATCTGCAGTTTCGCAGAAACGAAAAAGCCCCGGCGAACCGGGGCTAATCGATCTCTGACAGAGACACGTCGAGTGTCATGTACCGTCAGATCGGCAATGTCTTGCAACCGTCATACGCATGATCCGCAATGCGCTTGCCTGCTGCAAGAGAACCGCGCAGATCAGCGATCGCGACGGCGCTGCTGGCCGAGGCCCATCTTTTTGGCAAGCTCGGAACGAGCAGCCGCATAGTTGGGGGCCACCATCGGATAGTCGGGGGCGAGGTTCCACTTCTCCCGGTACTCTTCGGGAGACATGTTGTAGTGCGTGCGCAGATGGCGCTTCAGCGACTTGAACTTCTTACCGTCTTCCAGACAAATGATGTAGTCGTTGGTCACAGACTTCTTGAGCGGAACCGCCGGCTTGACCGGTTCGGGTTCAACCTCGACCGGGCCGCCCTGAATCTTCGTGAGTGCTCCGACGACATCGAAAATAAGCGCAGGCAGCTCGCCGGCCGGGACCGTATTGTTGCTCACATAAGCAGCAACAATGTCCGCCGCCAAGTCGATCACGGCTCCATTTCCGGTTGTTTCACTCATCGTACATTGGTCCTTTTTCAAAAAAACTTCCCAATGGCCACAACCGACGCAGGGGGGTCGAGAGACCATTCTTCGGAAAAACTGCCTAATTGCACGTCAGCAAGTTGTGACTGGAATCGCATATTTCAAGCAGTGATTTCAGTTAGCGCCTTTTTCTTGGGATGACAAGAGCAACTATTGCCGAAGCACTAATTTATTTGCGACTTGCCACAATTTTCATGACAGGGACAATGGTTTTCCGGAGAAAGGCCTTCAAGAACAGATAGCCCTACCGGGAATGCACGCCCTAATATGGAGAAATTGTAACAGCCGGGAATAAAACCTGTCGATCTGCCAGCCGATTCGGCCACTTCCGGTTCACAATCATCCGATAACATCAAGATGATCATGATTGGTAAGGTTGCCTACTAAATATCAAAACCTGAGTCAATTATGCATGATTGCTTCAAACGCACATGATTGACAGCACAATCCTTATGGATAACAATTTGTTTTGCTGAGTCAATTTTATGTATGAATAATATCAATCTGGAATTTGCATGCAAATTCCGCATATCAGGCATTCAGCGGAACGCCATTTGACTCCCGAAAAGCGCCGATCAACTCGCAGAGCGGCGTGATTCTCAGGGAAACTCCCGCCTGTATTCATCAATCTTCGTCGACGGATCGGGCTTGTAGCCCGCAATATAAGCCGCACGCGCCAGAAGATGAGCCGAAACGGGCGCCGTCAATAACAGAAAAGTGACGGCGGCGATGGCGCGGATCGCAACGCTCAGGTCCCCGGCATAGAAGGCGACGGCCAGTAGAATGAAGCCCGAGCCGAGTGTTCCGGCCTTACTGGCCGCATGCATGCGGGTATAGAGGTCCGGAAAGCGCAGGAGCCCCAGGGCACCCAGCATCGCAAAGAGCCCGCCGGCCAGCAGCAGCAACCCGGCAACGATATCGAGAAGATCGGTCATCATCACGTCTGCTCCGTCTTGCCCGCTGTCCGCGGTGCTTGTGCCTTTACGGCGGCATCGCCCATCTGCCCCCGCCGAATGACGAAGCGCGCGAAGGCCACCGTCGCAAGGAACCCGACGAGGCCGAGCGCAATCGCAATGTCGAGATAGAGATAGATCCCCGACAGGATTCCCATGGCCGCGATGAAGCCCATCGCGATGCCGACAAGAAGATCGAGGCCGATGATGCGGTCAGGCAGCGTCGGGCCGCGCATGATGCGCACGACGACCATGAGAAAGGCTAGCGACAGCATGCCGAGCGTCAGGGTCAGGGACAGGCTCAGGAAGCCGTCCGCGAGATGGGAGATGGTCTCGCTCATTGGAACGCCTCGATGATCTTGGCCTCGAAGCCGCTGCGAATATCGGCGACGACCGCATCGGGGTCCGGAACATCGATACAGTGGACGTAGATGAACCGCCGATCCTCGGACACATCGACCGAAAGCGTTCCGGGCGTCAGGGTGATGAGGTTGGCGAGCAGCGTGATCTCGAAATCGCGGGTGACCGTCAGCGGAAAGGCGATGAAGCCGGGATTGAGCTTCATGTCCGGCTTGATGACGACGCGCATGACGCGGATGCCCGAAAGGACCAGTTCCCAGAAGAAGAGCAGCACCAGTTCCACGATTTTCCGGCCGCGGCTGAAGTATCTCACGGTTCCGACCGGGTGCCGCACCAGCGACAGGGCCAGCAGTCCCAGCAGAAAGCCGAAAATGATGTTCGGCAGCGTATAGGAATTGGTGATGGCGGCCCAAAGCAGCGCGAAGAGCAGGTTGACCAGATAGAGGGCGTTCATGGACTAGCCTCCCGCCGCGCCGTAGACGGCGCCGATATAGGTGGAGGGATCGATCAAGCCGAACGCCGCAACCGAACTCAGGACATGCAGCGGCGCGGGGAAAACGCCGATCAGGATCGCCGCCAGCGTCAGGACCACGAGCGGCACCATCAGGGTGATCCGGGTCGATGGCGTGCCCAGAGCGACCGGTGCGAAGGCCGTCGTTCCGTCGGCCGTGCCCTCGGGACCGCCGCGCAGGAAGGCGAAGATCCAGACCCGGCCGACGGCGAGCGTCGTCAGGAACCCGCCAAAGAGGATGGCGGCGGCAAGCCAGCCATGCCCGGCAGAGATCGCGGCGTCGACGAGCATCAGCTTCGGCCAGAAGCCAGAGAAGGGCGGCAGGCCCGCGACGGCGAGGGCCAGGACGAGGAAGATGCCCGCGAGCAGCGGGTCGGCGCCATAGAGGCCGCCGAGCTTGCGCAGGTCGAAGCTTCCGCCGGTCCGCCGCGCCATGATCCCGGCCGCGAGATAGAGCGCCGTCATCACGATCATCGAATGAACTGCGTAAAAGATCGCGCCAGCCACCGCATCGGTGTTCGGGATGGCGATCGCGACCAGCATCGCGCCGATGCCCGAGACGATGATGTAGCCGAGTTGACGGCGCAGGTCGGAATGCGCCAGCGCGCCGAAGGCGCCGACGAGAATGGTCAGCCCCGCGACCCAGGCGGCGACGTCGGTGTACATGGCCGCCTGAACGGGAAGCATCAGGATCAGCGTGCGCAGCAACGCGTAGACGCCCACCTTCGTCAGCAGGCCGGAAAAGAGCGCCGACACGACGACGCGCGGCGTGTGGTAGGAGGCCGGCAGCCAGAAATTGACCGGAAAGGCCGCCGCCTTCATGCCGAAGGCGAAAAAATAAAGCGCGGCGATCGGCACCAGTGGCGACGTCGATGGCAAGGTCGGCGTGATGCGGGCGATGTCGGCCATGTTCAGCGTGCCGAGCGTCCCGTAGAGCAGGCCGGTCGCAACGAGGAAGAGCGTCGTCGCCATCAGGTTGAGCAGCGCGTATTTCACCGCGCCGTCGATCTGCGGTTTTTCCGAGCCCATCACGATCAGGCCGAAGGACGAGATCAGCAGAACCTCGAACCAGACGTAGAGGTTGAAGATGTCGCCGGTCAGGAAGGCGCCCGAGACGCCGGCCATCAGGAGAAGCAGGAACGGATAGGCGCCATAGCGCCGTTCCAGGGGATTGAATTCGGCGCGCATGGTGATGGCCCCGGCCAGCGCGACGAAGGCGGCCGTGGTCGCGAAGGTGATGCCCATCGCGTCGACCTCAAAGGCGATGCCGAAGGGCGCCAGCCATTTGCCCATCACCATCACGATCGGTCCGTCGACGAAGACCTTGAGGAGCAGCGCGATGTCGGTGGCGAGCAACAGGCTCAGCGCCACGATGGCAATCACGGGCTGAAGCGCGACGCGCCGGCGCAGCATCAGCGCGATGGCTGCGGACGAGAGGCAGAGCACGACCGGCACGACGACCAGCCAGTCGGACAGAGGCGGAGGCGAGGTGACGGTCGCAAGCGCGAGATCGACGGTCGGTCCGTGGGCGGTTGTCGCCATTTGGTTCAATATCCCTGCGGCGGCAACGCGTCGTCGATCGGTTCTGCGACGCGCATGTTGTCCGTGTCGTCCGTCCCGAGTTCCTGATAGGCGCGGAAGGCAAGCACGAGAAGGAAGGCGAAGAAGGAGAAGGAGATGACGATGGCCGTCAGGATGAGCGCCTGGGGCAAGGCGTTGGCTGTTGGCCCGGTCAGCACGTCCGAATCCTCGGGGATGATGGGCGGCACGACGCGCATCAGCCGGCCGCTCGTGAAGAGCAGCAGGTTGACCGCGTTGCCGAGGATGGCGACGCCGAGCAGGATGCGGATGAGCTGCTTCGACATCATGAGATAGAGGCTGACGGCAAAGAAGATCGCGACAAGCGCGGCAAAGGCGGCTTCCATGAGTCTCTCCTTACAGCTTGTCCTGCTCTTCAAGACACAGGGCGATCGACGTGATCGCACCGGTGACGACCAGATAGACGCCCGTGTCGAAGAGCATGGGGGTGGAGAGCGCGACCTCCGAACCGAAAATCACCGGGAAAACCCACTGGCTGGTCATGAACGGATCGTCGGCGAAAACCGAGATCAGGCCACTGACCGTAGCGAGTACGAGGCCGGCGCCCGCGATCGTCATCGGATGGAAATAGATCGCGACGCGCACGGTCGCGACACCATTGGAGAGGCCGTAGATCGCAAAGGCCGAGGCCGCGACCAGGCCGCCGATGAAGCCGCCGCCCGGATCGTTGTGACCACGCAACAGGATGAAGACCGAGAACAGCAGCATCAGCGCCGTCAGGTAGGGGGCGATCGTCTTGAAGATGACCGATTTCATTTCGGTTCTCCCGTCCTGGCGAACTTCGAGGTGTCGATCTCTTCCGGGCCCGCGGCGACCCGGGCCCGGCGGCTGATCCGCACCAGGGCGAGGATGGCGAGGCCGGTCGTCATCACCACGGAAATCTCGCCCAGCGTATCAAGGCCGCGGAAGTCGACGATGATCACGTTCACGATGTTGCGGCCGTGGGCGATGGTGCGGCTGTAGGCGTTGAAGAAGTCGGTCAGCTTGCTGTCGAAGGGCACTTGCGTGACGGCAAGAAGCAACAGTCCCAAGCCCGCGCCACCGGCAATCGCGATGGTGCCGTCGCTGACGCGCTGGCGCCAGGGACGGTGGTCCTGCTCGGCGACGTTGAGACGCGTCATGACGAGGGCGAGGATCACCACCGACAGGGTCTCGACCATGAATTGCGTGAAGGACAGATCCGGCGCGCCGAAGAGCATGAAGAGCACCGCGACCGAAAAGCCCTGAATGCCCAGGGAGACGATCGCGATCAGGCGAGTGCGCGCGTTGATGACTGAAATGAGGCCGAGCACCGCGATGAGGACCATCGTCCATTCGTAGAACTTGAGATCCAGCGGCACGAAGATGTCCGGCAGGCTGCCGAAGACGATCATCGGCACCAGGACGACGAGCGCCGTCAGCGCCATGGTCGCGGTCAGGTAGGCCTCGAGCCGGCCGGACTGTAGCTTGTGGGTGAGCGCGGCGGAAAACCGGACGAGGCCGGAAACGACCTGGTCGAAGCCCCGGTCCGGCCCCCAGCCGATGCCGGTGAGCGTTCCGGCGACGATGCCGCGCAGGGTGTCGATCGAACGATAGACGAGAATGCCGAGACCGACGGTGATCAGCGACAGCAGCAGCGGCCAACCGATGTGCTGCGGGATCAGGTGCAACTCGACATGAGCGGCCTCACCGCGGACGGCGTCCGTCATCGGGCCGATGAGCCATTCGGCGGAATAGTGGGCGAAGAGCGCCGCCAGCAGCCCGACGGTCCCGAGAGCCACCGGCCCCAGCCACAATGTGATCGGCCCCTCATGGGCGTGCTTGGGCGTGTGAACCTCCGGCCCGAGGAACGGCTTCAGAGCCACGGCGAAACCGAGGGCGAACATCATGCCATTGCCGAGGACGGCGACGATGACCCAGAGCCAGTTGACTTCGAAGACGCCCTCGTAGAGCACTTCCTTGGCAATGAAGCCGATCATCGGCGGCAGGCCGGCCATGGAGACGGCCGCAACCAGCGCGGCGCCGAAGGTGATCGGCATCGCCTTCCTGAGACCGCCGAGCTTGGTGATGTCGCGCGTGCCTGCTTCATGGTCGACGCAGCCGGCGACCATGAAGAGCGCGCCCTTGAAGAGCGCGTGGGCGAAGAGATAGAGGACCGCGCCCTCGATCGCGATCTCGTTGCTGGTGCCCGTCAGCATGACGAGGAGACCGAGCGAAGCGACGGTCGTATAGGCCAGCATCAGCTTCAGATCGGTCTGGCGCAGGCCGAGGATCGTACCGACGAGAAGCGTCGTGCCGCCGAAGATCGGCAGCACCGTCATCCAGAGTTCCGTGTCGCCCATGACCGGCTGCAGGCGCATCAGCAGATAGACGCCCGCCTTCACCATGGTCGCCGAATGGAGGTAGGCGGAGACCGGTGTCGGCGCCTCCATGGCGTTGGGCAGCCAGAAATGCAGCGGGAACTGGGCCGACTTGGTGAAGGCCGCACCGAGGACCGTCAGGAAGATCGGCAGATAAAGGGCGGACGAGCGCAGGACATCCGGATCGGTCAGGATCTCGGACATCTCCTTGGTGCCGGCTTCCGAACCGATCATGACGACGGCGGCCATCAGGGAAAGCCCTCCTGCCCCCGTCACCAGCAGCGCCTGCAGTGCGGCGCGGCGCGAAGCGGCGCGGGTGTGGTCGAAGCCGATCAGCAGGAAGGAGGTGATCGAGGTCAGTTCCCAGTAGATGAAGAGCGCGATGAGGTTATCGGCGAGGACGACGCCCAGCATGGCTCCCATGAACATGAGGATGAAGGAATAGAAGCGCCCCTGCTGCGGGTGCCCCTTCAGGTAGCCCCCCGAATAGAGCACGATGAAGGTGCCGATCCCCGAAATGAGCAGGGCGAAGAGCAGGCTGAGCCCGTCGACCATGTAGGAGAGCTGGAACCCGTAGGCAGGCAGCCACGGCACGCCGACGACGACGCGCTCGCCGGCCGAGACGGTGCCGATCAGCCCGCAGAAGCCGACAAAGATCGAAAGCGGCACGAGCGCCAGCACCCATGCGGCCAGAGATCCGAGAAGCTTGTGCAGGAGCGGGGCGATGGCGGCGGCTAGAAAGGGCGCGGCGGCGGCTAGAAAAATCCAGTGATGGGCGTCGCTCGTCATCAACTCGCTCGTTCGAATGACCGTCAGGGCGGCGTTCTTGGCTCAACAGGTCCGGAGGGTGAAGGCTGCACCCATGCGATCAGCAACCGGGAGGAAGGATATCCGGCGGCTTTTTCACGGCAAATCCTTGCCGGTCAATTGTTAAAAATCTTGCCAGCGTTCGCCAAATCGTTGTCCCCCCGTGGCAAAATGCACATGTCTTTGTGAAATAGGGCTTCCGATCCGGATTTACCATGGCTGCCTGCGGCTCAGCCGCGACGCAACCGCTTCAGCGACTGGATCTGACGACCGTCGGCATCGAAATTCTCCGGGGCGAGCCATGCCTCGAAGGCTGCCTTCAGCCGTGGCCATTCGCGATCGAGGATCGAATACCAGGCGGTGTCCCGATTGCGGCCTTTGTACATCGTTGCCTGACGGAACGTGCCTTCATAGCTGAAGCCCAGGCGGTCCGCCGCCTTGCGCGAGGCCGCATTGAGATCGTCGCATTTCCATTCGTAGCGCCGGTAGCCGAGCTCGTCGAAGACACGGGCCATCATCAGATACATGGCTTCCGTCGAATGCGGCGTGCACTGCAGACGCGGAGAAAAGCTCAGGAAGCCCACCTCGATCACGCCGACACTCGGGTCGATCCTCAGGTAGCTGGCGATGCCCACCGCATCGCCGCTCGCCTTGTCGACGATGGCGTGAAACATCGGATCGGCGCTCGTCTCGGCCGTGGCAAGCCATGCGTCGAAGCCATCCCGTTCGGGAAAGGGTCCGACGGTCATATAGGTCCAGTTGCGACCGCTGCGGTCGAGAGCGAAGGCGTCGAACAAGGAGGGCCCGTGCGCGGCAGCGTTCAATCGCTCGATCCGCACGAGGCGTCCTTCCATCGGCGTCCCGGGCGGCCGTTCGGCGGGCTTCCAGTCCGGCAGGGCCTCTCCGACCGGCAGTCCGAATTCATTGGCCATCGTCATGAGCCTCTCGCTCCGTCACGTCCTGAACGCCTCCCAGCCGATACCCGGCGCAGCTGAATTTCGCGTGAACCGCGTTGCCCTGTCCCCGGTGCACGCCTAAATCAGACATGAAAAGATGTGCCATACAAGGCGGCAGTGCCTTGCTGGCGACAGAAGGAAGGAAAAGAAACCATGACGGCACCGGTCGACCACAAGATTGAGAGAACCGATGACGAGTGGCGCCGAATCCTGACCGACGAGCAATTCCGCGTCACGCGCAAGCACGGCACCGAGCGCGCCTTCACCGGTCCGTACTGGGATAGCAAGGCGGCCGGGCTCTACCGCTGCGTCTGCTGCGGAAATCCGCTCTTTGCCTCTGAAACCAAATACGATTCGGGAACGGGGTGGCCGAGCTTCTTCTCCCCCGTCTCGGCGGATGCCGTCGAGGAACATTCCGACCGGTCGTTCTTCATGCGCCGCACGGAAGTGCGCTGCTCGACCTGCGATGCCCATCTCGGCCACGTCTTCAACGACGGGCCGGCGCCGACGGGTCTGCGCTACTGCATGAACGGCCACGCCTTGAAACTCGACACCGGCGGGACTAGTGAGGGCTGAAATTCCGCATGCGGCCTGATCCTCACGCCGCATGCCCCTCCCTCGAAGCTCGACCGGACACTCTCAAAATGAAAACAAAGTCCCGAGGACCGCTTGCGGAAAAGCGCCCGCTGACCCGCGTCATTCACGGCACGGACGTTCGCGACGACTACGGCTGGCTGCGCTCGGCGCATTGGCAGGAGGTCTTTCGCGACCAGTCGGTCCTCGAGCCGGACATCCGGGCGCACCTGGAGGCGGAGAACGCCCACACCGACGCGTTTCTCGCCGACACCAAGGCGCTTCAGGACCAGCTCGTCAAGGAGATGCGCGGGCGGATCAAGGAAGACGACAGTTCCGTCCCGGCGCCGGATGGCCCCTTTGCCTATGCCTCACGGTATGAGGAAGGCGCGCAGCATCCGAAATTCGTGCGCACCGCACGCGAGGGCGGAGCGGAAGAGATCCTGATCGATGCCGATGCGCTCGCCAAGGGCAAGGCCTATTTCCGCCTTGCCGGGGCCTCGCACAGCCCAGACCACACGCTGCTCGCCTGGGCCTTCGACGACAAGGGATCGGAATACTACACCCTGAAGTTCCGCGACATCGCGTCTGGCGCCGATCTTGCCGACGAGATCGGCTCGACGTCAGGCGGCGGCGCCTGGTCGAGCGATGCCAAGGACGTCTTCTACGCTGTTCTCAACGAGAACCACCGGACCGAAAAGATCTTCCTCCATCGCCTCGGCTCACCGGCCTCCGACGACACGCTCGTCTACAAGGAGAATGACGCGGCGTTCTTCCTCGGTGTCGGCAAGACCCAGTCGGGCCGTTTCATCGTCATCGACAGCCACGATCACGAAACGTCGGAAGTGCGCGTCATTCCCGCCGACGATCCGACCGCCGAGCCCCGGCTCGTCGCGCCCCGGGAGACCGGCGTTGAATACAATGTCGACGATGACGGCGGCGACCTCTTCTATGTCCTGACCAACGCGGATGCGCCCGACTTCAAGATCGTGGCTGCGCCGGTCGCCTCGCCCGGCCGGGAGAACTGGACCGCCGTGGTGCCGCACAAGCCGGGCCGGCTCATTCTCGGCATGACCGTCTATCGCGGTCGCATGGTGCGGCTGGAGCGCGAGAACGGCCTGCCGCGGATCGTCATCCGCGATCTGGCGTCGGGCGCCGAACACGCCATCGACTTCGACGAGGAGGCCTATTCGCTCGGTCTCATGGGCAGCTTCGAGTTCGACACCGATATCCTGCGCTTTTCCTATTCGTCGCCGACGACGCCGTCGCGCGTCTACGACTACAACATGGCGACCGGAGAGCGGACCTTGCGCAAGGAGCAGGAGGTCCCGTCCGGCCATAACCCGGACGACTACGTGACGCGCCGGCTTCATGTGCCGGCCGCCGACGGCGAGTTGATCCCCCTCACCCTGCTCTACGCCAATGACACGCCGCTCGACGGCAGCGCGCCCGTCCTGCTTTACGGCTACGGTGCCTATGGCATCGCCATGTCGGCGTCCTTCTCGACGACCTCGCTGTCGCTCGTCGATCGGGGATTCATCCATGCCACCGCGCATATCCGCGGCGGCAACGACAAGGGCGACTACTGGTACCGGACCGCGCGCAAGGCCGGAAAGACAAAGACCTTCACCGACTTCATCGCCTGCGGCGACTATCTGGTCGAGGAGGGCTTCACCCGGCGCGGCAATATCGTCGCCATGGGCGGATCGGCCGGCGGCATGCTCATGGGAGCGGTCGCCAACATGGCACCGACGCTCTTCGGCGGCATCATCGCGGTCGTGCCCTTCGTCGACGTGCTCAACACGATGATGGATGACACCCTGCCGCTGACGCCGCCCGAATGGCCGGAATGGGGCAACCCGATCGAGAGCCAGGAGGCTTTCGAGATCATCCTGTCCTATTCGCCCTACGAGAATGTCTCAGCCAAGCCCTACCCGCCGATCCTCGCCGTCGCCGGTCTCACCGATCCGCGCGTGACCTATTGGGAACCGGCCAAATGGGTGGCGCGCCTGCGCGAACTCTCGACCAGCGACAACCCCGTCCTGCTTCAGGTCGACATGGATTCCGGGCACGGCGGCGCTTCGGGGCGCTTCGATGCGCTCAAGGAATATGCGCTGCGCTATGCCTTCGCCCTGAAGGTGACCGGCAAGGCGTAAGACCCAAGAAAAAGCCCCGCACGGCAGTCCGCGCGGGGCTTTCGATGGAGAGAACGGCGCGAGGCCTTACTGCATCGGAACGGAGCTTTCCAATCCGGCCACGCTCTCGTCCAGCATCTTGCGCAGGCCGAGGATCTGTCCCTTGGCCGTCGCCATCGCGCCTTCGATCGACTTCAACTGACCGGACTTTTCGTCCGCCAGCGCGGAAAGTTCCTGCGAGCGGCTTTCGAGGTCGCCGATCTGGCCATTCAGTTTGCCGAGCTGGCCCTGACGCACGTCGAGCGCGGCCAGTGTCGGGACGAGCTGGTTGTTGGTGCGCACGAGCTTGCGCTCGGCATCCACTTGCGCGTCCTCGGTCGATGCGAGCTGTTCCTCGGCGGCAGCCAGCGTCTTGGTCGCCTTCGCTGCTGCCGACGCCGCCTCGCGGGCCCTGGTCTCGGCGGTGGTCTTCTGCTCGGTTGCCTTTGTCACCTGATCGGCGCGGGCATTGCTGGCGGCCGACAGCGAAACCAGCAGGCTCCTCTGGCGCACCACGTCCCGCTCGAGCCCCTTCGTCTCAGCCACGGCATCGGAGCGACGCAGCTTCCAGCTTTCGATCTCGGCGACGATTTCGGAGGCCGCATTCACCTTCGCGGTCAGGTCGGCCAGTTGCGTCTCGCGCGCGCCGACAGCGGCCGTCTTCGCCACCAGGTCATTGTGCAGCCGCACGACCTTGCGCTGCAGATCCGGCAGTTCGGCCTGCAGCATCTCGATCGAGGCGCGGGCCGCCTGTTCGTCCGCGACCGCCTTGGCCGTCGACGACTGGGCCGCCTCAAGCTTGCCGATTGCGTCCGTCAGTTCCTTCTGGCGCACCCCGACGGCCGCCGCCTGGGAGACAAGCCGGTTGTGGGTGGCGGTCGTCTCCCGCTGCAGGCCGGCGAGACGGGCACGCATTTCCTCCTCGGTCCCGACGCTTTGCTGCAGCGTTGCGACCCGCGCCTCGAGCTCGTTCTGGCTGCCGTTCTGGTAGATCACGATCCCCCAGCCAACGAGGGCAACGGTCGCCACGACTCCGACAACGATGGCCACGCTCGATTTCAGGCCTGAAGTGGTTTGTGCAGATGATTCATTGCCGCCAGTCATGGCTTTCCCCTCGCAATCGAATTGTTGTCCAAAATGGTCGACAGACATGAACTATAGGTGAATGTCCCGCCCATGAGGAGTGGGCTTTTCCGGCGAAAACCGCCGTTTTTTTGGGCGACTGCCCGGCGCGGCCGCAACCTTCGAAACAGGCCTCGTCCGATGCTGCCACAGCATTGAGAAGCCTTCGAAGTCCTGTTATCGTCCGCCCGTCCAATCACGACGTTGCAGTCGCCCCACCTCGATCGCACGCATGTTTCCTGCCTCGCCCGGGAACTGTCGGCGTCTCCGACCATTCACTTCCCGAGGAGTGGCTCGCAATCCACCCCCAAGATCACAAAGGAGGCTCAAGATGGCTTTTGAATTGCCCGCACTTCCCTATGCCTATGACGCGCTCGGCCCCTACATGTCGGCCGAGACCCTGGAGTACCATCACGACAAGCACCATCAGGCCTATGTGACCAACGGCAACAAGCTGCTGGAGGGCTCGGGCCTTGAAGGCAAGAGCCTGGAAGAGGTCGTGAAGGAGAGCTACGGCAAGAACGCCGGCCTCTTCAACAATGCCGGCCAGCATTACAACCACATCCACTTCTGGAAGTGGATGAAGCCGAACGGCGGCGGCGCCATTCCGGGCGAACTGGAAAAGGCCATCATCTCCGACCTCGGCTCGGTTGAGAAGTTCCGCGAGGACTTCCTTGCCGCCGGCGCCGGACAGTTCGGTTCGGGCTGGTGCTGGCTCGCCGTGAAGGACGGCAAGCTCACCGTCATGAAGACGCCGAACGGCGAGAATCCGCTGGTCCACGGCGCGACGCCGCTGCTCGGCTGCGATGTCTGGGAGCACTCCTACTACATCGACTACCGCAACGCCCGCCCGAAGTACCTGGAGGCTTTCTTCGACCATCTGGTCAACTGGGAGTATGTCGCCGAGCTCTTCGGCGCGGCGAAGTAAGCCTTCCGGGCTGCTTGTTTCGAGATGGCGCGCGCCGCACCGGCGCGCGCCATTTCTTTTTGCGCGCCGCGGCGGGAACACACCACGTTCGAGCGCACGCGCCTGAACCAAAAGGTTGTGCTTCAGGTCCCACGACGCAGACCGCCGTGAAGAGCAGTCGCGCAAATTGGCATGACCGCATGCCGGCCCTGGACACGCAAAACGCGCAATCGATTGGAAAACGGAGACAATTATCCCCGACGGCCTCACCTCTTGTTAAGGCGATCGGCTCATAGTGTGCGACAAAGCGGAAGCGGGGTCTTATCGTGGCGGCCAGCACGACTGTCGAATTCAAGCAGATCGTCCTCCTGGACGACAACCGGAATTTCTCCAGCCTGATGCGTTCCGTGCTGTCGGAATTCGGCTACCGCGACATCGTCGACTTCGAGAACCCGAAGCTCGCCATGGACTTCATGAAGACAACCTTCGTGGACGTCCTCTTCCTCGATCTCGTGATGCCCGGAGCGAGCGGCTTCCAGATCGCCAACAAGCTCCGCCACGATCCGTCCATCATGAACCGCATGATGCCGATCATCATGGTGACGGGCCATGCCGACCTCAACAACATCCGCAAGGCCATCAACTACGGTGTCGACGAGGTGCTGGTGAAGCCGATCAGCCCGCGCGCGCTCCACCAGCGGCTGACCGGCGTGCTGGAAAATCCGCGCACCTATATCAAGACCAAGTCCGGTTACTACGGACCCGACCGGCGCCGCCGCAACGATCCGAATTTCCGTGGCCCCGATCGTCGCCAGGTCGATCACTTCGAGATCTGCACCAAGTCGGGGTTCATTCCGATCGAGCAGTTCCGCGCCGAGCAGCAGAAGACGACGCCAGTGGCTCAGGCACCCGCCCCCACACCGGCGGAGGCGCCAAGGGTTGCCGCCAGAAAGCCTGCTCCTCCCGCCGTGCGCGAAGTCCAGCCGCAAAAAGACGCCAACGTCATCGAGATCGACTGCTGAAGCAGGGCGCGCCGTTTCCACCGGCCACAGGCTCTGCTCCACTGCCGTTGTGATTGTCCGGCGACGGGCGATCGCGCCTTCGGCCTCCCGCCCCGCCCTGCAGCAACAGTCCTGCCGCGATCCTCAGCCGTGGGCGAACTCCCAATAGAGTTCGCGCGCCTTGGCCATCACGGGACCCGGCTGGAAATCACGGTCGTCAATCTGCGTCACCGGCACGACCTTCGAGTAGTTGCCGGTCGAAAAGACCTCGTCCGCCTCCAGAAAATCATTCGGCCGCAACCGCGTCTCGTGCACCTCATATCCGGCCTTGCGCAGCAACGAGATAGTACGAGCGCGGGTGATACCCGCCAGGAACGAGCCGTTCGGCGACGGCGTCGCAACCTTGCCGTCCTTGACGAGAAAGATGTTCGAGGTCGCCGTCTCGGCCACATTGCCCAGCATGTCGCACATGATGGCGTTGTCGAAACCGCGCGACTTTGCTTCCGTCAGCGCCCGGCCGGAATTGGGATAGAGGCATCCGGCCTTGGCGTTGGTCGGCGCGACTTCCAGCGACGGACGCCGGAAGGAGGAGAAAGTTGCCGTGAAGCCGGTCACGGGTGGCATCGGGGCGTCGTAGATGCACAGGCAGAAGCGCGTGGATTCCGGCAGCGGCGGCACGCCCATGAAGCCACCGGCCTCCGCCCAGTACATCGGGCGGATATAGAGCGCGGCATCGGCATCGAACTTGGCAATGCCGTCCTTCGCCAGTTCCATCATCTCGCCGACGCGAACCGCCGGCTCAAGAAACATCGCCCTTGCGCTGTCGTTGATGCGCTCGAAATGCAGTTCCAGGTCGGGCGTGACACCCTCGAAGGCGCGCGCCCCGTCGAAGACGCTGGAGGCCATCCACGAGGCATGAGTCCGTGGCCCCATGATCATCACGTTGCCCTCGTGCCAGGCACCGTCGAGCCAGGTCCAGGTCTTGCTGTCTTCGGCCATTGTTCGGAACTTTCCTCGAAATAAGACATCGACAATCCCGAGGAGACATAGACCATCCGGTCAAGCGGAGGAAACCGGTTTCGGCAAATTCTTTGACCCAAACTGGAGCCTTGCCGCCGCACATCGGGGCGCAGCCGCGACACGAAACCGCGCAGGCCCCATTCAGCGACTTCGTTGGATTTGACGTCTGTACTGTCAGCCAAGGCGGGAGCAGACTTGCGGCGTGTCGAACGATTCTGGCCAACAGGCGTTCATATGCTGGTTGGAGGGTCAGAGCCTCCCTCGTCAATCAGGCGACCCTCTTGCAGCACCTCATTCCAATCGCCTGAGGGCTGTGCGCCGGCCCGTCCTGTCCATCTCACCCAAGGAATATCCCCATGGTTGCCGTCTCCATCGCGCCCCTCATTGCCCTCATCGCCGGCATCATCATTCTGATCGCGCCGCGTTTCCTGAACTATATCGTCGCCATCTATCTGATCCTGATCGGCCTCATGGGCCTCTTCCCGGGCGCGATGCATCAGTTCATGCGATAGAGCGTCGAGCGGCCATGTGCATTCAACGGACCGCCTTTGACGCCGCGTTGCGCTCTAGAAAGCGTGATTGGCGGTCCCGAGCGGACTCGTCCATGGTGCGGCCCGATCGTCACGAGCGCATGGGGCGGAGCTTATGAGACGCATTTTCGTGTTTGATGCCTATGGAACGCTCTTCGATGTGCATGGCGCCGTGCGTCGCCATGAGGCGGCCGTCGGCCCCGATGCGGCGAAACTCTCCGACATCTGGCGCACGAAACAGCTCGAATATGCCTTCGTGCGCTCGCTCTCCGGCCGCTATCGTGACTTCGAAGCCTTGACGGCCGAGGCCCTCGACACCGCCTTCGCGATGGTGCCGAGCGCCGATCGTTCGCTTCGCGAGGCGCTTCTCGACGCCTACCGGACGCTCGCCCCCTATCCCGATGCGAGGCCGCTACTGGAGCATCTCAAGGCGGGCGGTCACTCGCTCGCCATCCTGTCGAACGGATCGCCGGGCATGCTCGCGGATGCCGTCGGCGCAGCCGGCTTCGAGCCCTTGTTCGACTGCGTTCTGTCGGTCGACACGATCCATCGCTACAAGCCTGATCCTGCCGTCTACGAGATGGTGACGAAGCATTTCGGGGTCGGACGACCGGAAATCTCGTTCCAGTCGTCCAACCGCTGGGACATCGCGGGCGCGTCGCGCTTCGGATTCCGCACCAACTGGATCAACCGCTCCGGCGCGCCCGACGAATATCCGGACCTGAAGCCCGACGCCGTGCTCACGTCCCTCGCCGACCTGATGCCCGGCAAGTAAGCTGCAGTCAGGCCTTGTCGGCCAGCGCCGCGATGATCCGCGCCCATGAGCGCTGACCACGGCGGAAGCTCTCCATTTCGTATTTCTCGTTCGGACTGTGGATGCGGTCGTCGTCGAGCCCGAAGCCGATGAGCAGGCTGTCCATGCCGAGGATATCCTTGAAGAGCCCGACTATGGGGATCGACCCGCCACCGCCGATGACGGCCGCCTCTTGGGTCCATTCATCGGTCAGGGCGCCAAGCGCCTTCTTCAGGGCCGGATTCTCGTCGGAGATTTTCAGACCCGGACCGCCGCCATGGGCGTGGAATTCTACCCTCGCGTCCGGTGGCAGGCGGTCCTCGACGAACTTGCGGAAGCTTGCCCGGATCCTGTCGGGGTTCTGGCCGACGACGAGGCGGAACGACACCTTGGCGGAGGCTTTGGACGGCAGAACGGTCTTGAAGCCCTCGCCGGTGTAGCCGCCGGAAATGCCGTTGATCTCGGCCGTCGGCCGGGCCCAGAGCTGTTCCAGCACCGTCCGTCCCGCTTCGCCGGCTGGCGTCTTCAGGCCAACACCGCCCAGAAACGCCGTCTCGTCGAAATCCAGCCTGTCCCAGTTGGCCTTCACGTCCGGGCTGATGTCGCTAACGCCATCATAGAAGCCGGGCAGAACCACCCTGCCCGTTTCGTCATGAAGGTCGCCGAGGATCGACGTCAGGACGCGGATCGGGTTCCAGGATGCCCCGCCGTAGAGACCCGAATGCAGATCCCGATCGGCACAGGTGATGACAATCTCCTCGCCGACGAGACCGCGCAGCATCGTCGTGATGGCCGGCGTCGTCGCATTCCACATGCTGGTGTCGCAGATGAGGGCAACGTCGGCGGACAACTCCTTCTTCGTTGCCTCCAGGAAGGGTACGAGGCTCGGGCTGCCGGATTCTTCTTCACCCTCCAGAAGGATCGTGACGTTGAGCGGCAGCGATCCGGTTTCGGCGAGAAAGGCACGCGCCGCTTCGACGAAGGTCAACAGCTGCCCCTTGTCGTCGGCCGCACCGCGGGCAACGATCCGCTTCGAGCCGTCGGCGGCTTCCTCGACCCGTGGCTCGAAGGGGGGCGTTTTCCAGAGCTCCAGCGGATCGACCGGCTGGACGTCATAGTGGCCATAGAAGAGCACGTGCGGCGCATCGTGCGCCTTGCGGTAATGCGCCACGACCATCGGATGGCCGGGCGTCTCGCGCAGCGACGCCTCGAACCCGATGGACGACAGATCGGCAACGAGCCATTCGGCCGCCTTGCGGCAATCCGGCTTGAACGCGGTATCGGTCGAGATCGACTTCAGTCGCAGCAGATCGAAGAGCCTCTCGAGGCTCTTGTCGAAATCGGCATCGAGACGCGCAAGGACGGACGTAAGACTGGACATGGGGAGGTTCCGGTGGTTCTGGAAATGCGACAGGGACCGGAGCGGTCGTCGGACCCGGACCTTATGCGATCTCCCGAGACTTGGGAATCCGTCTCCCCGCCCTATCGCCTCAGCAGGCTGCCGAGAACGCCGCGCACGATTGCCCGCCCGGCAGAGGAGCCGATCGAACCGGCCACGGACTTGCCGACATCCGCCGCGACCTGACCTGCCACACGATTGACGACCGTGCGGGTCACGTCACGGGCGACACGCTGGGTCACGGTCAACCGCTTGCGGCGCCCGCCCTCCGTTGCCGTCGTCCCGACCCCGAACAGAGTGCCCATCAGGCCACCAAGCAGCCCTCCGCTTGCCTCGGGAGCCTCAGCCTCCGTGAGCTTTTCCTCGGTGCGAGCGGCCAGCAACTCGAAAGCGGATTCCCGATCCTCGGGCTTGTCGTAGAGACCGAGAATCGGACTGCTGTTGATCAGCTGCTGGCGCTCGTTGTCCGTAATGGGTCCGAGGCGTCCGCTCGGCGGACGGACGAGCGTGCGCTCGACAATCGAGGGAATGCCCTTGTTCTCCAGCGTGGAGACGAGCGCCTCGCCGACGCCAAGCTGCGTGATCACTTCAAAAGCATCGAAGTTTGGATTGGGCCGGAAGGTCTGCGCCGCCACCTTCACCGCCTTTTGCTCGCGCGGCGTATAGGCGCGCAGCGCGTGCTGGATGCGGTTGCCGAGTTGGGCCAGCACGCTCTCGGGAACGTCCATCGGGTTCTGGGTCACGAAATAAACGCCGACGCCCTTGGAGCGGATCAGCTTGACCACCTGCTCGACCTTGTCGATCAGGGCCTTGGGAGCCTCGTCGAACAGGAGATGGGCTTCATCGAAGAAGAAGACCAGCCTCGGCTTTTCCGGATCGCCGACCTCGGGCAATTCCTCGAAGAGTTCGGAGAGAAGCCACAGCAGGAAGGTGGCATAGAGCCTTGGATTGTTCACCAGCTTGTCAGCCGCCAGAATATTGACGATGCCCCGTCCGTCGCGCGTCGTGCGCATGAGATCGAGGACCTCCAGCGCCGGCTCGCCGAAGAAATTCTCCGCGCCTTGCTGTTCGAGCACGAGAAGGCCGCGCTGGATCGCGCCGACCGACGCCGTCGAGACATTTCCGTAGCGCGTGGAAATTTCCCGGGCATTCTCGCCGACGTAGTTGAGCATCGCCCTCAGGTCCTTGAGGTCGAGCAGCAGGAGCCCCTCCTCGTCGGCCATCTTGAAGGTGATGTTCAACACGCCTTCCTGCGTGTCGTTGAGGTTCATCAGCCGCGCCAGCAGCAGCGGCCCCATCTCGGAGATGGTCGTGCGGATCGGATGCCCTTCGAGGCCGAACAGGTCCCAGAAGACCGTCGGTGTCGCCTCGAACACATATTCCTCGCCGAGGCCGATCTCCTCGGCACGCTTCAACAGGAAGTCCTTGGGCTCACCGGCCATGGAAATTCCGGAAAGATCGCCCTTGATATCGGCGCAGAAGACCGGAACGCCCGCGCTGGAAAGTCCTTCTGCAAGTATTTGAAGACTAACCGTCTTTCCCGTTCCGGTTGCGCCCGTCACAAGACCATGCCGATTTGCCAGTTTCAAGGTGAGATATTCTGGCTTCTCGCTCTTGCCGATCAACACCTTGCCTTCTTCAATCATGCCTGATCTCCCAGTGATCGTTGAGCATCCAACAAGCTGTCAGGTTTATAGAGAGCCGCATTCTTGAGAGCAATTGTGCGCCGGCCTGATTGTTCACCTCTTTCAAGGCTATATAGGCACAAGGTGGTACAATCACCCACTTGATCTTGACTGGTGTGTGGTATCTATATCGCCGGTCGCGTAAAAGTGCAGGTCAGGGGGGCCCGATGCACGAGTTGGTGCAGATTATTTCGGATCGAATTGGGATCAGCGAGGAAACCGCCGAGTCCGCCTTACGGATCATTCTCAATTTCCTCGACAAGGACGGCCCGAGCGACCAGGTGCGCGATCTTGCCAGCAATCTCGGCCTTGAGGACTTTCTCGGCTCGAAAAATGGCGGTGGCTTCCTCAGCGGCCTGACCGAGATGGTCGGCGGCGGCGCCATGGCGGCGTTCACCCAGCTCAGCTCGGCCGGTCTCGACATGGGGGAAATCCAGGGCCTGACGAAGGAATTCGTCGTCTACGCGCGCGACAAGGCCGGCCCGGAAGCCGTCGACAGCATCATCGACTCCATTCCAGGGCTTGAACAGTTCATCTGATACAACCGCGCGCGAGATTTCGTAGGCGGGACTTCGTGCTGGGGCTCTGGTAGGGTTCGTCAACCCACCCGCTCCCGAGGCACTTGAACGGTCCCCATGTTCGAAATCATTATCGTTGCGCTGCTCATTCTGCTCAACGGCGTCTTTGCGTTGTCCGAACTGGCGGTTGTCTCCTCCCGCAGGGCACGGCTGAGATCCATGGCCGAGGCAGGACGGGCCGGCGCAAAGGCCGCGCTGGAACTGTCGGAAGACCCCGGCCGCTTCCTCTCCACAGTCCAGATCGGCATCACCCTGATCGGCATTCTCGCCGGCGCCTATTCCGGCTCCGCCCTCGGCGAGAAGCTCTCCACCTTGCTCCAGTCCTTCGGCGTCGAGCCCGGCATGGCCCAGCCGGTCGGCATTGGGCTTGTCGTGACCATCATCACCTATTTCTCGCTGGTCATCGGAGAACTGGTCCCCAAGCAGCTGGCCCTCGGCAATCCGGAGCGCATCGCATGCCTCGTGGCCGGCCCGATGCGCGCCCTGTCGCGCGTTGCCGCGCCCTTTGTCGTCTTGCTGGATCTGTCCTCGCGCTTCGTCTTCTTCCTCTTGCGCGTCAAGCAGGACCGGAAGGAGGTCGTCACCGAGGAAGAAATCCGCAGCCTGATCGCCGAAGCCGAAAGAGCAGGCGTCATCGAGGCCGACGAGCGCCGGCTCATTTCCGGCGTCTTCCGTTTCGGCGACCGCAAGGTGAAGGCCCTGATGACGCCGCGCACCGACGTGGAACGGCTTTCGCTGGCGGCGGATGATGCGGCCATCCGGGAAAAGCTCCTGACCTCCAGCCACACGCGGCTGCCGGTCTCGCGCGACGGCAGCGACGACATGGCCGGCATCGTGGTGACCAGCGATCTGGTCAAGCAACTCCTCTCGGGCGAACCGCTCGACATCGAAAAGCATATCCGGCCGGCGCCGGTCATTCCGGACACCGCAAGCGCGCTCGATCTCCTGGAACTCCTGCGGTCCTCGGAAGAGCCGATGGCCCTGGTCCACGACGAGTATGGCGACTTCGAAGGCATCGTGACGCCGGCCGACGTGCTTGGAGCCATTGCGGGCGCCTTCCGCTCCGACCTCGACGAAGGCGAATCGGAGGATGCCTTCCAGCGCGAGGACGGCTCCTGGCTCATTGCCGGCTCCATGCCGGCGGAAGACATGGCCGAGACGATCGGCATGGCCCTGCCGGCGGAGCGGGGCTACAACACCACGGCCGGCTTCATGCTGTCCCGGCTCGGGCATCTGCCGGTGACCGGCGAGCATTTTTCCCATCTCGGCTGGCGTTTCGAGGTCGTCGACATGGATGGCCTGCGAATCGACAAGGTGCACGCGCAGCGGCTGAACGTCACCACGCCTGACCCGTGAGCGAACTCACGCGAGTGAATCCCACCATCAAGACAGGCCCAATACAGTCGGCGGGAAATAGTTCCGGCGACGTATCATTATTGATCATAACAAAATTTGCGTTAACATTTGCACATCAAGCAAACCCATAAATAATCAGATTAAATGCACTATAAGTAACATGAATTGCAATATATCGCACTTAGATTGCCATTTTTTGGCTGCATTCTCATCTGAATGCAATTTAAGTATGCTTAATTCAATCCGATATTCCATTTTTGACTCGTTTACAACTTTGCCAATCCGCGGTTTTCTGGTAACAAGATTGTGTGGACCTGTATTTCAAGTTCAGAGGAGTTTGCCTTGAAGAAAATCATGTATGGTGCCGCCATTGCCACCGTGGCAATGTTTAGCGTGGCTCCGGCCTTCGCGAATGGTGTGCAGATTTGTGATCTCGCTCCCAACCTCGAGATCTGCCAGGCGCTCCCGGGCAACGGCGCTCCGCTCCCGATCGCCGCTCTCGGCCTGCCGATCGCGGCCGGTCTCTTCGCCTACGCCAAGCGCAAGCAGGCTCGCTAAGATTCTGGAAGGCGGCCGACCTCCCGGCCGCCTTCTTTTCTGCATGACGAATCGGTTGCTCTCGCCGCCTTTATCCAGTCCGGGCAACGCGAGCGCATGAAGCCCCGCATAAGCCTTCCGATGGCGTGAGGTACTGCCCCCCCCCCCCGCCCCTTCGACGATCGGCACGGTCTCCCATGACCGTCACAGGCAAGCCGCTGTCACAGCAGCCTTGTGCCGGCAGGTGCCGCTGAACTGCGGGCCACCCTCCCGGCTGAATCGCCCCCCCCCGTTTTTCGAGCCCGCGAGACTTCGCCCAGTCTCAGCGAAGCATTCTCGACCCCGGCGCATCGAGGAGCGGCCATTTGCGCCGAAGATGCCCGCGCGCCGGATTATCCAACTCAATATCGATCAATCGTTTGGCGCCCGATTCCCAGAATAGAACGGGAATTTTTCCACTTTTGGTCTGGACCGCTCTCCAAGCCCCTCGAGATGTTGCCTACTTGCGCAGCCGTGATTTCACGGACTTCGAATTTTCGTTATATTTCAGACTTGTTCGACGATTAAGATATTGGCGCTTTATTCACCCGACCTCTTCTTGCCGCTGTCCTGAATTCATAATTTTTCCTTGCGCACATCCGGCGAAATTGTTATTAATTTACTTGCTGAACAGGAACACTAGTGGCCAGAGTTCCAGGAGGTTCAATTGAAGAAATACATTTTGAGCGCGGCGGTCGCGGCGGTGGTTGCATTCAGTGCCCTTCCGGCGTTTGCCGAGGGCGCATATCTTTGTGAAATCAGCCCGACACTTCTGGTCTGTAAGCAGGTGTCGCCGCCGAATGGTGTTCCGCTGCCCATTGCAGCCCTCGGTCTGCCGCTCGCGGCCGGCCTTTTCCTGTATGCCAAGCGTAGGCACTCACACTGAGTTTTCCGAAGGCGGTCGGCGCGCCGGCCGCCTTCGCTTCACGCCCTTGAAGCAGCCCACATCTCGGCTGCAGTCACGACGGCAGCAGATGCCGCAGCGAACGCTGAGCTTGCAAGGGGCGTCGCCTGCCCGCATCGGCCAGTAGGCCCATTCAGCCAGGAAGTCCCGTCGGCCTTCGCCCACCGGCTCGTCATTGCGGACGCATGGTCGCGCAGGTCCGGCTCAGGAGTTTCCACGCAAGCGTGAGCGCGCGCTCCCTGCGGAGGCAGCCATCCATCGGCTTGCATCCGACCGCACCGCCCTTCTCCCAGCGCGATGACACATGAATTCCACTGCGAGTGCATATGGGGTCGAGATACACACCCATCAGATGTATTTCTGAATTGATAAACTTAGAATTGTTTCCCAAGGCATCACTAGACTATGCCTGGCCGGAAATTGTTTACGAGAGTTGTTGAATTCAGGTCACAATCCATTGGCAAATCAGGCCAGAAGGCATGAATCGCGGCCATGCTACCCCGGTTGAGATTACTACCGGCTTTTGCGGACTCCCCACGTTCAACTGGCATGGTTAAAATTAAGGTGCACTCGATCCAATCGAGATCGTGAATGTCCGAAAACACATCACAAGCAACTTTAAGACTCGACTGAACATGCTTTGTATTTTTTGTTTATACTTTTGAAACCATGTTACTCAATTTATGACTCGTCCACGAACCAATTCGCTCTTTTTATTCTTAATACGGCACGACTACCCGGCGTCTATTTATCCGTTTAATTTTCTTTGGGCCTTGTCGATCCTTCTCAATTTTCGCGTTTGACTTAAGGTTTCGAAAAGCACGTTGCACGGCAGCAAGAAGATTGATATTAATCTTATCGGGCGGATAGGGGGGACCTATCAACCAGAGTTCCAGGAGGTTCATATGAAAAAATTTTATTTGGGCGCGGCTGCGGCTGCGCTGGTTACTTTGAGCGCCATGCCTGCTTTTGCTGAAGGCCAGTTCCTGTGCCAGGGCAACCTGCAGCTCTTCGTCTGCGAGGCCCTGGGCGACCCGAACGGTGTTCCGCTTCCGGTCGCGGCCCTTGGCCTGCCGATCGCCGGTGGCCTGTTCCTCATGGCACGGCGCAAGAGCCAGCGCTGAGCGACAACAGAAGTTGCGAGAATGCGGCGGTCGGGAAACTGACCGTCTTTTTTTTGCGCTCTTTCCGGACAACCGGCATCGGCCGTGAGTGCCACCGATTCGTTTGCGGACATTTGACGTCCTTCCCGGCCGATTCGTTCAGCCCCTCCCCAATCGGGAGCCGGTCCTTGCCGGCATTGCCAATCGCCTGATGCCTCCAGACCCGGCGCGCGGCGATACGCGGCACATTTCACTTGCCCAACGCCCATCCCAGGCATTCAGCATCGCCGGGACCTATGGAGACCGCTGCGGAAGGGTCTTGCCAGAGCCATTCCACTTGCCCGCCTCTCCTCGGGTCGAGATCACCGAGCACGTTCTTTTTCTTGCATAATCGTTAAAAACAGGCACAACTTTTCATCGGGTTGCCGGATCGGCAGCTTTCGACAATGAAGGGCCAGGAAGCAGCCCGGACGGTCTCGGTCCGCATCGCTTCTGAAGGCTCCATTGTTGCCGTGCGGCAAGAGCAAGCGGGGGGAGAAGCGATGGCGTCCTATCCAATCAGCAAGATCGAGGGAATCGGACCGAAATATTCGGCGGTTCTTGCATCGGTGGGCGTGGCCACCACGGGCAAGTTGCTCGACCGGGCCAAGGACCCGAAGGGGCGCAAGGAACTCGCCGAAGCGTCCGGCCTTGACGAGGGGCAAATCCTGAAATGGGCCAATATGGCCGACCTGATGCGCGTCAAGGGTGTCGGCGAGGAGTATTCCGAGCTTCTTGAAGCTGCTGGCGTCGATACCGTGAAAGAATTGCGCCACCGCAATGCCGAGAACCTCACGGCCAAGATGGTCGAGGTCAATGCGGAGCGCAAACTTGTCCGCCAGCTTCCCAGCGGAAAGCTCGTGGAGGCCTGGGTCGAGCAGGCGAAGACCATGGATGTGATTCTCACCTACTGAGTCCTTCAGCGACAAGCCTCCACAACACTGTCCTCCTTTTGGGTGATGCGACCAGCCGTCGTCTTGCCGTAAGATGACGGCTGGGGTTCCTTGCCCCGACCAGAGGCCATCGCCGGCCGCACCAGTACGGCGGTTGGCCTGCCCTTCTTGCGGATGCTTTGGGCTTTGAGGACATGACCGGACGCTCGTCGACAACAACAGAAAATGGCTCGGACGGCGAACGCCTTGCCGAACTGCTGAGCGGCACGCTGCCCACTTTCGGGCAGGACGACTGGCAGGCGGCGGTCGAGAAGTCCCTCAAGGGCCGCTCCCTCGACAAGATCACGGCGCGCACGGCCGAGGGCATCACGGTTCCGCCCCTCGCTCCAAGGCGCATCGATGCCAAGGCCCTCGCCATGCGGCCGGCCGGCCTGCCCTGGCAGATCGTGCAGCCTCTTCTCGTCACCGATGCGGCTGAAGCGAACGCCGCCCTGCTGGAAGAGCTGTCCGGCGGTGTCGGCGGCATCGACCTGGCGTTCGCCGGACCGATTTCAGACCTCGGTCGCCTCTTCGACGGCGTCTACACCGACCTCGTTTCGATCCATCTTTCGCCGGAGACCTTCGCGTCCGGTCAGGTGGAAACCGTCGCCCGCCATCTGGCTACGGCCGGGGGCGGAACGCTGCATCTCGGCGTCGATCCCTTCGAGCCCGGCCGTACCGGCACAGCCGACGATGCCGGAAAGACGGTGACTGCCGCCATCGGGCTCGGCAAGGACATAGGCCTTGCCGGAACCTGGCTTGCCGCGCGCGGTCAGGGCTGGCACGGCGCCGGGGCCTCGTCAGCGCAGCAGATCGCGATCGCACTGGCAACAGCGGCAGAGTATCTCCGGCTCGCGGACGCAGCCGGACAGGAGGACCTTGAAGGGCTTCTGTCGCGGATCGAGTTCCGTCTCGTCGCCGACCAGAACCAGTTCCTGACGATCGCCCGCCTTCGGGCCTTCCGCCGTCTTCATGCGCTCTTCGCAGAGACCTGCGGCTTTGCCGCGAAGCCCGCCTTCGTTCTGGCCGATGCGGCAGAGCGAATGATGACGAAGCGCGACCCCTGGGTGAACATCCTGCGCTCGACCATCGCCACCTTCGGCGCGGCCATTGGCGGGGCGGACGCCATCCTGACGCGGCCGCACACGGCCGTCCTCGGCCTGCCGGATGCCGATGCCCGGCGCCTGTCGCGCAACGTCCAGAACGTCCTTCTGGAAGAATCCAACCTCCACCGCGTCGCCGATCCGACCGCCGGCAGCGGCGGCGTCGAGACGCTGACCGACGAGATCGCCGAACGGGCGTGGGATGAATTCCGCCAGATCGAGCGCGAGGGAGGCCTGGCCCGCAGCCTTGCCCAAGGCGGCATCGCGTCGCGAATCGCCGAGATGGCGGAGGCGTCGCGCAAAGCGGTCGCCCGCCGCCGCAAGCCGATCACCGGCACCAGCACCTATCCGCTGCTCAGCGAGCGCGATGCGGCTGTCGCTGCCCCGCTGCCCGAGGCTCCCGCCGGGGCCGGACCCGTCCAGCCCTATCGGATCGCCGAACCGTGGGAAGCCTTCCGGGACGCCTCGGATGCCGTGCTTCACGCCAACGGCGCGCGGCCGAAGATTTTCCTCGCCAATCTCGGTCCCGTCGCGGCTTTCACCGTCCGGGCCACCTGGGCCAAGAACCTATTCGAAGCCGGCGGCATCGAGGCGATCAGCGATCGTGGGCATAAGGATGCCGCCTCGCTCGTCGCGGCCTTCAAGGCGAGCGGCGCCAGCATCGCCTGTCTCTGTTCCAACGACGCCACCTATGAGACACTTGGGGCGGAGGCTGCCAGCGCCCTGAAGACTGCCGGCGCAACGCGCGTTCTCCTCGCTGGCCGGCCCGGCGACCTGGAAGACGGCCTGAGACAAGCCGGCGTCGACGTCTTTGCCCATGAAGGGCTCGACATGATCGCGCTTCTGACCGACGTCCTTGCCGGCCTCGGTGTCGCGCTGCCTGCCCCCAAGGGAGGGCTGAACGGATGACGAGACTTCCTTCCTTCGCCGATGTCGCCTACCGCAAGGTCGCGCCCGCAGCCACCGCCGAAGGCATCGCCCCCTGGGTCACGCCGGAAGGGATTGCCGTCGATCCGGTCTTTTCGGCTGGCGACCTTCAGGGCCTTGCCCATCTCGACACATGGCCGGGCCTGCCGCCCTATCTGCGCGGCCCCTATCCGACGATGTATGTCGGCAGCCCGTGGACGATCCGGCAGTATGCGGGCTTTTCGACCGCCGAGGATTCCAACGCCTTCTACCGGCGCAATCTGGACCAGGGCCAGAAGGGCCTTTCCGTCGCCTTCGACCTTGCCACCCACCGCGGCTATGACAGCGACCATCCGCGCGTTCCCGGCGACGTCGGCATGGCGGGTGTCGCGATCGATTCGATCTACGACATGCGCACGCTGTTCGACCATATCCCGCTCGACCAGATGAGCGTGTCGATGACAATGAACGGCGCGGTGCTGCCCGTGCTCGCGCTTTTCGTCGTCGCGGCCGAAGAACAGGGCGTTACTCCGGACAAGCTTTCAGGAACGATCCAGAACGACATCCTGAAGGAGTTCATGGTCCGCAACACCTACATCTATCCGCCCGCCCCCTCGATGCGGATCATCTCGGACATCTTCGCCTACACGTCGGAGAAGATGCCGAAGTTCAACTCCATCTCGATTTCCGGCTACCACATGCAGGAAGCAGGCGCGACGGCGGACCTGGAGCTTGCCTATACGCTGGCCGACGGCATTGAATATGTGCGCACGGGCATGGCGGCTGGCCTTCCGGTCGACCGTTTCGCGCCGCGCCTGTCCTTCTTCTGGGCGATCGGCACCAATTTCTTCATGGAGGTCGCCAAGCTGCGCGCCGCGCGCCTGCTCTGGGCGAACCTCATGAAGAAGGAGTTCGATCCGAAGGACCCGCGCTCGCTGTCGCTGCGCACCCATTCGCAGACGTCGGGCTGGTCGCTGACCGCGCAGGACCCCTACAACAACGTCGTGCGCACGGCGATCGAGGCGATGGCGGCAACGCAGGGCCATACCCAGTCGCTGCACACCAACGGCCTCGACGAGGCGCTGGCACTCCCCACCGACTTCACCGCCCGTATTGCCCGCAACACGCAGATCGTGCTTGCCGAGGAAAGCGGCACGACCAAGATGATCGACCCCTGGGGCGGCTCCTATTACGTGGAGCGACTGACCGCCGATCTCGCCGAAAAGGCGCTTGCCCATATCGCAGAGGTCGAGGCGCTCGGCGGTATGGCCAAGGCCATCGAGGCCGGCATCCCGAAGCTCCGGATCGAGGAAGCCGCCGCCAAGACGCAGGCGCGCATCGACAGCGGCGAACAGCCGGTCATCGGCGTCAACAAGTATCGCGTTTCCAGCGAGACCGAGATCGACGTCCTCAAGGTCGACAACTCGGCGGTGCGCGCGGCTCAGATCAAGAAGCTGAAGCGCCTGCGCGCCGAACGCGACGAGACCTCCGTCACCGCCGCGCTCGACGCCCTCACCAATGCCGCCTCGGCTGGCAGCGGCAACCTGCTGGCGCTTTCCATCGATGCCGCCCGCGCCAAGGCGACCGTCGGCGAGATCACCATCGCGATGGAAAAGGTCTTCGGCCGGCACAAGGCGGAAATCCGCTCCATCTCGGGTGTCTACAAGCGGGAGGCCGGACGCATGGACGACAAGATCGCAGCCGTTCACAAGCTGGTTTCCGCCTTCGAGGAGAATGAGGGCCGGCGCCCGCGCATTCTCGTCGCCAAGATGGGTCAGGACGGGCACGACCGCGGCCAGAAGGTGATCGCCTCGGCCTTTGCCGACCTCGGCTTCGACGTCGACATCGGGCCGCTCTTCGCGACCCCGGAAGAAGCCGCCCGCCAGGCGATGGAAAACGACGTCCATATCGTCGGTGTGTCGTCGCTCGCCGCTGGTCACCTGACGCTCGTTCCGGCCCTCAAGGCGGCGCTGGAAGCGGAAGGGCGCGGCGACATCATGATCGTCGTCGGCGGCGTCATCCCGCCGCAGGACTATCCGGCGCTCTACGAGTCCGGCGCGAGCGCCATCTTCCCGCCCGGCACGGTGATCGCCGACGCCGCGGGAAAGCTGGTGCAGGATCTGAGCACGCGGCTCGGCTACGGGGATCTGCAGGCCGCCGAATAGGCTCGCGGAGAAAGCGCCTTCAACCTGCCAGCTGGCTTTCGCAGCCCGAGGGCTCGGATTGCCCTGCCGGCGGCCGGGGCATGCTCGCCTCCGCCGGGTTGAGGACAGGTGGAGCCTCCTTGCACGGGACCACGCGGTTGCGGCCGGCCGCCTTCGCGGCGTAAAGCGCATTGTCGGCACGGATGAGGAGCGAGTTCACCGTCTCCCCCTGCCTCGCGCAGGCAACGCCGATGTTGATGGTCTCCACATCGATATGGTCGGCAAAGAGCATTCGCCCGCTTTCAACCTCCTGGCGGATGCGCTCGGCGATTGCGAGCGTGTCCCCCGCCTCGACGGACGAACAGAGCACGACGAATTCCTCGCCCCCAAGGCGCGCCACCAGACTGCCTTCGCCCGCCCATTCCCGGATCGTTTCAGCGGTTCGCACCAGCACCATGTCGCCGCTCGCGTGGCCGAACGTGTCGTTGATGAGCTTGAACCGATCGACATCGATGAGGAGCAACCCGACGCCCTCGGCGATGCGGCCGTTTTTATCGCCCGCGCGATCCATGAAGGCGCGACGATTCAACAGTCCGGTGAGGTCGTCGGTCATCGCGATCTGGCGCATCCGGACATTCAAATGGCGCAACTTCTGGAGCAGCCGGAGCAGAGCGAAGATCATCGGAGTGGCAAGCAGCGCGGGAACGGCGCCGCCGATCAAGACCCCCGTCCACAGGTCCATCGTCGGATAGATCGGCAGGAGAAAAATCACCTCGATCGCCAGCGTTATGCACATGGAGGAGATGACGGAAAGGACCGCAAGCCCAGCGGTCCAGCCATAGAGCCAGCCCGCGCCATGCGTCTTTTCCAACGTCATCGCATCGGCTATGACTTCTCGCTCCGGTTGCTGATTGCTTTTGCGGCAGATCGACCGTCGTCTGCCGGCGAGCAGAGGTCCGTTCAAAGGGGGGCGTTTCAAAGGGACTGTGAGCACGGATTGCCACGAGCAACGCATTCTCGCAGCCGATCGTTGTCGATTCGTTTTGAAAATTCAACTTTCTGCAACTTGATTGGGTTAAATCTTCCTGACCTTGACGCTTGAGATACTCACCTATCGGCCATCTATCTGGCCTTGAACATGCATGCCGCCGACATGAGACCGGGCACTGGTCCGCTCTCTCCTGCCGCCCAATGCTGGGTTGCCTGACGCAGAAGGAAGTCCGGGACACGATGCAGACCTACGACATGATCGTCATCGGCAGCGGGCCAGCGGGTCGGCGCGCCGCGGTTCAAAGCGCCAAGCTCGGCAAGAAGACGCTGGTCGTCGAAAAGGGCCGCCGCGTCGGCGGCGTCTCCGTGCACACCGGCACCATTCCCTCCAAGACCCTGCGCGAAACGGTGCTGAACCTGACCGGCTACCGCGAACGCGGCTTTTATGGCCGCGCCTACCGGGTCAAGAAGGACATCCAGTCCGACGACCTCCTGCAGCGCCTCTACAAGACGCTCGACCACGAGGTCGACGTCCTCGAACACCAGTTTGCCCGCAACGCCGTGGAAACGACCTGGGGCACGGCGCGCTTCGTCGGCCCCAACCGGGTCGAAGTGACGAGCGAGACCGGCGAGCGGATGGAATACGGCGCCAAGAACGTGCTGATTGCCGTCGGAACCCGCCCCTTCCGCCCCGAATACGTGCCCTTCAATGGCACCAACGTCCTCGACAGCGACGAAATCATCGAGATCGGGCGCCTGCCGCGCACGCTGACCGTGATCGGCGCCGGGGTCATCGGCGTCGAATACGCGACGATCTTCTCCGCACTCGATGTCAAGGTGACGCTCATCGAGCCGCGCAACAGCTTCCTCGATTTCATCGACCGCGAACTCATCGACGAGTTCACGCACGAACTGCGCGATCGGGGCATGGCGATCCGCCTTGGCGACAAGGTGGAAAGCATCGCCATGGCGGACGGCCATCCCGTCTGCACGCTGACCGGAGGCCGCCTCGTCCGCTCCGAGGCGCTGCTCTTCGCGGCGGGGCGCGTCGGCGCCATCGAGACACTGAACCTTGAATCCGTCGGCCTTGCTGTCGACCATCGCGGCCGACTCAAGGTCGATCCAAAGACCTTCGAGACCGAGGTGCCCGGCATCTATGCGGCTGGCGACGTGATCGGCTTTCCGAGCCTTGCCTCCACCTCGATGGAACAGGGCCGCGTCGCCGCCTGCCACGCCTTCAAGATGCCTCTGCCCCCTGCCCCGGAGTATTTCCCCTACGGCATCTATGCCGTGCCGGAAATCTCGACCGTCGGCATGACGGAGGAGGAAGTGCGCCAACGCGGCATCCCCTACGAATGTGGCATCGCCCGCTTCCGCGAGACGTCGCGCGGGCACATCATGGGCCTCAACACCGGCATGATGAAGATGATCTTCTCGCTGAAGACGCGCCGCCTGCTCGGCGTCCATATCGTAGGCGAGGGCGCAACGGAACTCATCCACATCGGCCAGGCGGTGCTCAACCTCAAGGGCACCATCGACTATTTCATCGAGAACACGTTCAACTATCCGACCCTTGCCGAGGCCTACAAGATCGCCGGGCTCGACGCCTGGAACCGCATGGCGGGCGCCAGCGTCGTGGAGCCTGCAACGACGGCCTGACCCAAAATCTCCGGCAGTCTTCCTTCCCATGATATCAAGGCGGTGGTCATGGCGACGAGCCATGGCCGGCAGGAAGGAGATGCTCGATGATCGTCACGACAACCAACACGGTCGAGGGACGCCGGATCGTCGCCTATCGCGGCCTCGTCGCAGGCGAGGCCATTCTCGGCGCCAATGTCTTCAAGGACCTCTTCGCCTCGATCCGAGATATCGTGGGTGGGCGTTCAGGCGCCTATGAGAACGAGATGCGCCGGGCGCGTTCGATCGCTGTGGACGAAATGTGCGCCGAGGCAGAGAGCGCCGGCGCGAATGCTGTCATCGGCGTCGACATCGACTACGAGACCGTCGGTGACAGAGGATCGATGATGATGGTCACCGCCTGCGGGACCGCCGTCATCCTCGAATGACGCGAGCCGTTACCTCTCTCCGACGGTGGCCAGGTTCGCCATGATCTCGAAGTGAGACAATCGGTCAGCGGGAAACTGGCCCGGCGATGCACATTTGTGACCCTCGTGCCGGCGTCGCGCCCTTTGCTGGAAGCCCGCGGCATGCTATCCGGCTGACATGAAAAATGTGCGTCCCGCGATCCTTCTTCGTGCGCTCGCTTCGGCGGCGCTTCTTTCGTTCATTGCCGGTTGCGCCTCCTCGTTCGAGGAAGTCAACACCCTGCCGACAGAGACCCTGCTCGTGATGACGGACAGCGGGGCCGGGCCGATCGGTGTGGACACGCCCTACTCCAAGGCGGCGATCGAGGCGGCCCTTCCGGGCTACACGGTCGACACCGTCACGATGGCGAGCGAGACACGCACCGAAACCGCGCTGGCCGCCTTCCACAATGGTCTTCAGGTCCTGCAGGTTCTGTCCGGTCGCGGCGGCAAGATCGGCGCCATTCACGGCGTCACCCATCACATGACCGGCCCCAACGGCGAACGCATCGGCATGACCTTCGCCGAGGTCCGCCAGGACATCAACCAGTGCCGCGTTGGCACCGGCAACTGGCGCGGCATGCCGATCTGCACTGCGCGCGGCACATCAAACGTGACGCTTATCTTCGCCATTCCCGGCTACGAGGCATCCGACGCCCTGCCCGATGCGAACACGGTCGCAACGTCGACTCTTCAGCGCATCATCTGGACGCCGCCGCAGTCCGAGAGCTGACAACGGAGGTTTCCGTGCCTGCCCCCAGCACACCTGCCGTTGCAGCGCCGTCCCACGTCACGTCCCGGCCCGGACCCGACCTCGATCAACTCGCGGATGGCATCCGCCGTGGCGACCGGGCCATGCTGGCGCGGGCGATCACGCTGGTGGAATCGCGCAAGGCCGACCACCAGGAAGCCGCCCGCCAGCTTCTGCAGATGCTGATCGGCGAAACCGGCCGCTCGCTCAGGATCGGCATCACGGGCGTCCCGGGCGTCGGCAAGTCGACCACCATCGACCAGTTCGGCAGCAACCTCACGGCGCTCGGGCACAAGGTCGCCGTCCTCGCGGTCGATCCGTCCTCGACGCGAACCGGCGGGTCGATCCTCGGCGACAAGACGCGCATGGCGAAGCTCTCGATGGACCGCGGCGCCTATGTCCGCCCCTCCCCCTCGGCGGGCACGCTCGGCGGCGTCGCGGCCAAGACGCGCGAGACCATGCTGCTTTGCGAGGCCGCGGGCTTCGACGTCATTCTCGTCGAGACCGTCGGCGTCGGCCAGTCGGAGACGACCGTCGCCGAGATGGTGGATTTCTTCCTCGTGCTGATGCTGCCGGGCGCCGGCGACGAGCTTCAGGGCATCAAGAAGGGCGTCCTTGAAGTCGCCGACATGATCGCCGTCAACAAGGCCGATGGCGAAGGCGCGACGAGGGCGCGGGCGGCTGCGTCCGAATACCGGGCGGCGCTGCATATCCTCTCGCCCGCCGCCGCTGACTGGACCCCGCCGGTCGTCACGATTTCGGGGCTTGCCAACGAAGGCCTCGACACGCTCTGGACGGAGATCCTGCGCTACAGGGAGGCGACAACCGCCTCCGGCCGTTTCCAGAAGAAGCGCGCCGACCAGCAGGTGCACTGGATGCGCGAGATGATCCTTGCCCGCTTCCACGAACGGCTCAGCCGCGACAAGACCATCCGCGATGCCATCTCGCGCCTCGAGGACGAGGTTCGCAGCGGCTATACGGCCCCCTCGCTCGCGGCCGCCGAGATCGCCAGCCTGCTCAGTCTTTGAACCGCCCGGTTCGGCCCGATCGGGGCTCAGTCACCCACAAACCTGCAATCCGGAACGCTCCTTGCTCCTCACGTCACAAGACGAGGGAGTTTGTATCAAGATGGATCGCAGGGCGTTTCTTTATGGCACAGCGGCCAGCATCGGCACCGGCCTGATCCTGACGCCGGCTCATTCCGAGCGGTCCGGCGACGGCGCGGCCGTTCTGCGCGGCTCCTTCACGCGGCCGGAGGCGTCCGTCCAGCTGGACGAAGCTGCAAGCGAGAACCAGAGCCGCGTGATGCAGGAGGCCCTCGACCGCGCGGGCGAACAAGGCAAGCCGCTCTTCCTGCCCGCCGGGCGCTACGAGGTCAGCAACATCCGCGTTCCGGCAGGCGTCCGCATTATCGGCGTTGCTGGTCAGTCGCGTCTCGTCTATTCGGGCGGCGGCAAGCTTCTCTATGCCGAGGACAGTTCCAGCATTGGCCTCGAAGGTATCGTGATGGATGGCGCCAACCGGGCGCTCGACGACCCCGAAGGCGGCCTTCTTTCCTTCCGCACCGTCGCCGATTTCTCCATGGAACGCTGCTCTGTCGTCGGCTCTGCCGGCCACGCGCTCGCGCTCACGCGGGTCTCCGGCCGGATTGTCGGCAACAGCCTGTCCGGCGCCATCGGCAGCGCCATCACCAGCGAGGAATCGGCCGGCCTCTCCATCTCCGGCAACGAGATCGGCGGCTGCGGCAAGGCCGGCATCGTGATCCGCCGCTGGACCGCGGCCGACGACGGCACCACCATCACCAACAACCGCATCGCGGACATCGCAACCCTGCGGGGCGATGATCAGGGCGCCGGCACGGGCATTCTCATCGTCCAGGCCGGCGGCGTCCTAGTCTCGGGCAACCGCATTGCCGACTGCGCCGAAAACGCAGTCAAGGCGGTCGCGAGCCCCAACGTCCAGGTCGTCGGAAACAGCGTCATGCGTGCCGGGCGGACCGCCATCCTCGTCAGCGACGGATGCGACGGCGCTCTGATCTCCTCCAACATCGTCGATGGCGCGGCGACCGGGCTTCATCTCGCCGGCCCCGGCGGTCCCGGCAGCTCCCATGTCTGCCAGGGCAATGTGATCCGCAACATCAGCGGCGGCGCCGAGGATGACCGGCTGGCCGGTGTCGGCCTCGTTGCCGAGACCAGCGCGACAATCACCGGCAACGTGGTCGAAAACGCCGCCGGAATCGCGCTCATCGCCGGAACGGATCAAAGTGCGGACGAAATCGTCGCCACCGGCAACGTGCTGCGCGGCGGGCGCATCGGCATCGGCGTTTCCGTGGCCGACACGGCAGGTCACACCCTGCTTTCGGCCAACATGATCTCCAACACGACAGACGGCGCCATCCGGGGCATGCTGGAAGGCGAGGTCGTGACGGAGGATCTCTCGGTCGCCAGCGCCGTGCGTTTCTCCAATCTCACCATCGGCGAGAACCGGATCAGTTGATCACGCTGCGTCGAGCGCCTTCACCAGTGCCTCGGCGGGCCGGATCTCGCCGGCGACTTCGTTGAGACGCGTCAGCACCTGCGGATGAATCAGCGCATCGAGCGCGCCATCGCCAAGCTTGAGAAATGTCGAGACGACCGCGGCCGTCACCACTTCGGAGGCCCGAGTGGCGCCGTCGTCGATCTTGATCGCCATGCCAAGCCCCTGCTCCGGCAGGGCCACAGTAAAGACGCCTTCCGCGCCCGTCTTCACAAACGCCCGCTTGCCGAGGATCGTCATGGCGCGCGTGCAGAAGCGCCCCGTACCGGCGACCATGAAGGGCTCCGCGAAGACGGCCTCGCGAATGCGGGCCACCGCCTTCGTCCGTTCGGGCCCAAGCTTGGCACCTGTCGCGAATTTGGCAAAGCCATAGGCCGTCGCCGTCAGCGGCACGGCGAAGGTCGGGATCGAGCAGCCGTCGAGACCGCAATAGTCCTCCGCGAAGACGTCGCCGACCATGTCGCAGACCGCGTCGATGACCCCGTCCATCACCGGATGGCCTCGCTTGGAATAGCCGGTCGGATCGACGCCCATCGCCATGGCGGTCGCGATAAAGCCGGAATGCTTGCCGGAGCAGTTGTTGTGGATGCGCGCCGGGCGTCCCTGCAAGCGGGCAAGGCGCGCCTTGTCGGCCTCCCGTTCGGGTGCCTGCGGTCCGCATTCGAGACAGCCCTCGTCGCAGCCGCAGGCCTTCAGCATGCGGCGCGCCGTCGACACATGGGCCGCCTCGCCATTGTGCGACGAACAGGCGAGCGCGATTTCGGCGTTGCCGAAGCCGAAGCGGTCGGCAGCGCCGCTCTCGATCAACGGCAGGGCCTGAAAGGCCTTGATGGCCGAGCGCGGAAAGACGGGCGCACGCACATTGCCGAGCGCCAGAACATCGCGCCCATCGGCATCGACCACCACAACGGACCCGCGATGGCGGCTTTCGACGACGCCGCCACGAGTCACCTCGACCAGAACCGGATTGGACATGTGTCCCGAAACTCCATGGATATAAGAATTGGCCTGACGTCGCCGATCTGCCCGGTCAGGCGGCCTTCCTGAGCCACTTGGCAAGACGGTCCACCGCCGCGTCGAGCACCTCGTCGCGCTTGCAGAAGCAGAAGCGGATGAAGCGCGTCGGCGCTGATCCGGCATAGAAGGCCGAGACCGGCACGGCGACCACGCCAGCCTCACGGGTCAGCCGCATGCAGGCCTCCGCGTCGTCATCGAGGCCGAGCGGGCCGGTGTCCGTGGTGACGAAATAGGTGCCCTGACAGGCCATGACCTCGAAGCCAGCGGCACGCAGACCCGCCGAGAGACGGTCGCGCTTCCTCGCCTGTTCGCTCGCCAGCGTTTCGAAATAGCTGTCGGGCATGGCGAGACCATGAGCGACGGCGGCCTGAAGATTGGGGGGCGTCGTGAAGGTTACGAACTGGTGCGCCTTCGAAACCGGTCCGAGCAGGTTCGGCGCGGCCGTCACATAGCCGATCTTCCAGCCGGTGAGCGAAAAGGTCTTCCCGGCCGAGCCGATCCTGACCACCCGATCGCGCATGCCCGGAAAGGCCATCAGCGTCTCGTGCTTCAGGCCGTCGAAGGTCAGGTGCTCGTAGACCTCGTCGGCGATCACATAGGCGTCGTGCTCAAGGCAAAGATCGGCGATCGCCTGCAACTCGCCGTGCGAGAAGACCTTGCCGGCCGGGTTCATCGGGTCGTTGATGATGATGGCCTTGGTGCGCGGCGAGAAGGCCCGGGCCAGCGCCTCGACGTCGATCTCCCAGCCCGGCGGCGTGATGCGCACGAAGACGGGCGTGCCGCCGGCCTGGCGGATGATCGGCACATAGGAATCGTAGAAGGGCTCGATGACGATGACCTCGTCGCCCGGTGCGACGAGACCGAAGATCGCGTCCGCCAGCGCCTCGGTCGCCCCGGAGGTGACGAGCACCTCGCTCTGCCAGTCGATATCAAGGCCGTAAAAGCGCCTGTTTGCGGCGGCGACCGCCTGCCGCAATTCCGGGATGCCCATCATCGAGGGATACTGGTTCGGGCCGGCCAGCGCCACTTCGGCGGCCTTTGCCCTGATTTCCTCCGGACCGTCCACATCCGGAAAGCCCTGACCGAGATTGATGGCACCTGTCTCGCGGGCCAGCGCCGACATCTTCTCGAAAATCGTCGTCGGCATGCCGGTGAAAATCGGATTGGTCGGCTTCATCTGGCTCTTCGCTGGGTCTTGGGCTCACGATCGCGTCTGATCATAGGTACGGCGTCCACCGGACTTCGCGCAAGTCGGTTTCATTGCCGCGCCGTGCCAAAACGAAGACGCCGGCGCGACGAGCGCACCGGCGTCAAATTGTTCCAGCCATCAAGACAGGGAATCAGGCAGCGCGAAGTTCCTGCACGAAGCCCTCGACGGCGGCGCGCAGATCGGCCGCCTTTTCCGACAGGCCCTGAGACAGGTCCATCAGGTGGCCGGAGGCGGCTCCCGTCATTTCCGCCGCTTGCCCGACGCCGGCGATGTTGGACGTCACCTGGCTCGCTCCGCTGGCGGCGCGGTGCGTGTTGCCGGCAATCTCGCCCGTGGCTGCACCCTGCTCCTCGACGGCCCCGGCAATGGTGGCCGCGATTTCCTTGACGTCGGCGATGGTGCGGACGATCTCCTCGATCGAGGCGACGGCCGTACCGGTCGCCGTCTGCATCTCGCCGATCTTCAGGGAAATCTCGTCGGTTGCCTTGGCGGTCTGCGAGGCGAGCTGCTTGACCTCCTGCGCGACAACGGCAAAGCCCTTGCCCATCTCGCCGGCTCTTGCCGCCTCGATGGTGGCATTGAGCGCCAGAAGGTTGGTCTGGTCGGCGATGCCCTTGATGAGATTGACCACGTCGCCGATCGCAGAGGCCGCATCGGCCAGCGTCGTGACGTGGCGGCTGGCGGTCTCCGCCTCGCGGTAGGCATTGTCGGCAACGGTGGCCGAATGGGTCACCTGACCGTTGATTTCCTGAACGGATGCGGCGAGTTCCTCGGTGGAGGCGGCGACCGTCTGCATGTTGCCGGACGCATTCTCGGCGGCCTGCGAAACGGCGCGGGCCTGCTGCGAGGTCTGCTCGGCCGTCGTCGACATGTTCGTCGCGGCCTCCTGCACCTCCTTCGACGACGAAAGGAAGAGTTCGGCGAGCCCTCCGACACGTTCCATCAGCCGGTCCGCAATCTTCGAGCGCTCTTCCCGCGCCTTTTCGGCGGCCAGCGCATCCCGGCGCGACTGTTCCTCCCGAACCTTCTCGGCTTCCGCCAGAGAGGTGCGGAAGCTGTCGACCGCGCGCGCCATCGTGCCCAGTTCATCCTTGCGCGCCGTGCCCCGGATGGCGCTGTCATAGTGTCCCTTCGCGACGTTGTCGATCGCGTCGGCAAGCCCGCTCAGCGGCCTGCTGACGCGGAACAGGACAAAGGCAGACGCGCCGATACCGATGACGGTGCCGAAGATCGTCATGACGGTGTTCAGCATGATGGCGCGGTCATGCACGTCGCTGCTGACGGCAAAGGCCGCCTGCAGGCCCTGCCCGTTCATCGCGCCGAGATCGACCAGCTTGCCCGTCATCGCCTGGTAGGCGGTCGCCATGTCCTGCTTGTAGAACAGCGATGCATCCTCGACGCGGAACATTGCCGTCATTTCCATCATCTGGTCGTGGAGTTTCTGGTAGTCGCCCCAGAGCGCGGAGAATTCGTCGTAGGCCGCCCGTTCCTCGGGAGTCGTCAGGAGCGATTCCACGATCGACCGGTCGCGATCGATTTCGGCAGCCGCCTTTTCGATGCGCGCCTGGGCATCGGCCGCCTGCTCGGGATCGGAGGAGAGGATGTTGGTGCTTTCGGCGATCCGGTAGTCGGCCACGCTCGTCTTCAGCTCATGAATGATCGAAACGCTCGGCAGCCAGTGCTGGTCGACATCGGTCAGACGGGCTTCCAGTGCATCGATCGAACTGTTGGACAGAACGCCGAAGGCAAGGAGCAACGTCGTCATGACCAGACTGAGGCCGATGAGAACATTTCGGATCGACAGCTTCATGTTTTTTCACTCCCAAGGCCACCTCTCGGCGCAAGATCCATGCACCGCTGCCGCCTGTGACCGAGACAGACGCCATCGGCTGAGATGCGTCGGATGGCCGCTATTCCCTTGGAATTTGAGAGTAACTCTGTGAAAATTGCGTAAATTCCGCACGGTTTGCCGGCGACGGAGGCAAAAACGCCGCCAAACGAAAGTGAAGATAAAGATATCGACGGAAGAACTGGACGGTGCCGAACGGCACCTTTTCACGATCCGCAAAAATACGCAGTCGGGACGATCGTCCTTATCTTCCAGTCGCTAAGCAGGATATTGCGGACAGTCGATCCCGGCCGCCAGGTCCGTTGAGCGGACCAGTGGTGTCATTTCGCTGCCGGCCCTTGGCGAGGCCGGCCAGGCGCGGCTCGAGCATCATGCGTTCGAGCGAAAGCGCAGGAACGAGACCCTTACGCACCGGATCCAGGGATGACGAGCGGCGTGCCGGGCACCCGCGCCAAGCCGTATGATTGCCCGCCGCTCTAGACCGCGTAGCGGGCGACGACGAAGCCCCCGATCAGCAGCACCATCGCAACCGTGAAGACAAGACCGAGACGGCGCTCGATGAAGTCTTTGATCGGCGGACCGAAGACATAGAGCAACGCAGCGACCGCGAAAAAGCGGGCGCCTCGCGCAATGATGCTCGCAAGGACGAAGACGATCATGTTGAGGCCGGTCGCACCGCTGGCGATCGTGATCACCTTGAAGGGAAAGGGCGTGACGCCCGCGACAAGCACGATCCAGACGCCCCAGTCGTTGTACCAGCCACGGAACGTCTCGAACTTGTCGGCATAGCCATAGGCGGTGAGGATCGGCCAGGCCACCTGGTCGAAGAGAAAAGCGCCGATCAGATAGCCGGCGATCCCGCCGAGCACCGATGAGATCGTGGCCAGCGTCGCATACCACCAGGCGCGGCGGCGCTCGGCGATCACCATCGGGATCAGAAGCGTATCGGGAGGGATCGGGAAGACCGAGCTTTCGATGAAGGAGATCGCGCCAAGGGCGGTTACGGCATGACGGCTCGCGGCAAGCGACATGGTCCAGTCGTAAAGACGACGCAGCATTCAGCAATTCCCCTGCGCGGCCGGCAGGCCGCCATCTGAAACGAGCGCCATCGGCGCGATGGCCCAATCGATAGAACCCAAGAATCAATTTTCGGTTGGCGACAATGGCTGCCGCGCGAGACCAAAATCCGGCGACCGCGCGACAGACTTGAGGCTTACTGCATTTCACTGCCGGTGAAAATCCTTCACGACGGCCCATGCCTAACGGCTTCGGCTTGCCCGGTCCGCTCGCCTCGTCATTCCGGCGCACGGCCGCAAGATGTGACGGCGCCGGCTTCGTCCCTCCGCATCTTTTGGGAACCAAACGAACCCCCATCCGTTCTTGGACCAGACAACAACAGGATCACGGAAGGAGAAAAGACATGCTCGGTTGGGCTCTTACTTTCCTCATCGTCGCGCTGATCGCGGCAGTTCTTGGTTTTGGCGGCGTCGCCGGTACGGCCATCGGCATCGCGAAGCTGATCTTCTTCGTGGCGATCGTTCTCTTCGCCATCTCGCTCATCTACGGCCTTGTCACCGGCCGCAGGCCGCCGACCGTCTGACGGCGACCACAAGCACACGAAACGCGAAACGGCGGCCGAAACTCGGCCGCCGTTTTTCTTGCTTCAACGCTTGCGTCAACCGGCTCAGCAGAAGCGGTTGACGAGACTTTCCAGATACTCCTGGCGCCCGGACACCGGCTTCGGATCGAGGTTCGAACCGGCAACATGGGCGGCGCAGTCCTCCAGCGTCATGTCGCCGGCAAGGATCGCCTTACCCATCGGCTCGTCCCAGCCCGCATAGCGCTTGGCAACCTCGGCATCGAACTCGCCGTCCTCGACGATGGCGGCGGCGGCAACCAGTGCCCTTGCCATGGCGTCCATCGAACCGACGTGACCATGGACAAGGTCCACCGGATCGAGAGACTGGCGGCGGATCTTGGCGTCGAAGTTGAACCCGCCGGTGGTGAAGCCACCCGCGCGCAGGATTTCCACCATCGCCAGCGTCAGTTCCGGCACGTTCATGCCGAACTGGTCCGTGTCCCAGCCAAGCTGGTAGTGACCGCGGTTGAGGTCGACCGAGCCGAAGATGCCGAGGGCGGCGGCCAGTGCCAGTTCATGCTCGAAGCTGTGGCCGGCGAGGATCGCGTGGTTCTGCTCGACGTTGACCTGCACTTCCTTTTCCAGCCCGTAGGCCTTCAGGAAGCCGTAGACGGTGGCGACGTCGTAGTCGTACTGGTGCGACGACGGTTCCTTCGGCTTCGGCTCGATCAGGATCGCGCCCTTGAAGCCGGTCTTGTGTTTGTAGTCGACGACCATCGTCAGGAAGCGGCCAAGCTGGTCGAGTTCGCGCTTCAGCGAGGTGTTGAGCAGCGTCTCGTAGCCTTCACGGCCGCCCCAGAGGACGTAGTTCTGACCGCCCAGCTCGCGGGTGACGTCAAAGACGTTCTTCACCTGCGCCGCCGCGTAGAGGAACACGTCCGGATCGGGGTTGGAGGCCGCGCCCGCCATAAAGCGGCGGTTCGAGAAGAGGTTGGCCGTGCCCCAGAGCAGGTTGATGCCGGTCTCGTCGATCTTCTTGGCGAAGATGTCGGCAATCTCGCGAACGTTCTTGTTGGATTCGGCAAGGCTCTTGCCTTCCGGCGCGATGTCGCGGTCGTGGAAGGTGAAGAAGGGCACACCGAGGATCTGGAACAGTTCGAAGGCGACATCGGCCTTGAGACGCGCCATGGCCATCTCGTCGCCGGGCTGGAACCAGGGCCGCTCGAAGGTCATGCCGCCGAAGGGGTCGAGACCGGCGAAGGTCAGCGAGTGCCAATAGCAGACGGCAAAGCGCAGATGGTCTTCCATGCGCTTGCCGAGGATGACGCGGTCCTTGTCATACCAGCGATAGGCCAGCGGATTCTTGCTCTCCGCTCCCTCGAACTTGATCGGGGCGACGTCGCCGAAAAATCCCGAACTCATGACGATTTCTCCTTTGGGTGCCGGCGCCTTTGCCGGCGTCTGTTGACGTGTTCCTGAAAACTCACGCGCAGGCGGCGTGAACGGCGGGATAGAAGGCCCGGTAACGGGCGTAGCGGTCCGCATAGGCGGCAACTAGCGCCGGTTCCGGATCGATGGTCCGCTCGGTCGGCGGCGGGGTGGCAATGCTCAACGGATCGGCGCCGGTCGCGGCAATGAGGCCGAGCCGGGCCGCACCGAAAGCGCCGCCGAAATCGCCATCGCGCGGCACATCGAGCGGGACGCCGAGCACGTTGGCCATGATCTGTAGCCAGACGTTGGAGCGCGAACCGCCGCCGATCGCCGCCGCGCGCGGCACTGTCGTTCCGGCATCTCCGAGAACGCGCAGGCAGTCGGCGAAGGCGAAGGCGACGCCTTCCAGCACGGCCTGGGTCATCGTCGCGGCATCGCTCTGATGGGCAAGGCCAACGAAGGCGCCACGGACGGCTGCATCGTTGTGCGGTGTCCGCTCGCCGGAAAGATAGGGCAGGAAAAGGACCGGAGACGGCGCGGTGACTTTGTCGCCGAGCGCTCCGGCAAGGTCGGAGGCCGAGATCTTCAGGAGGCCCGAGAGCCAGTTGAGGCTATCGGTTGCCGACAGGATGACGCCCATCTGGTGCCAGGTGTCGGGCAGCGCGTGGCAGAAGGCATGAACCGCGCCGTGGGTATTGGGCGAGAAGCGGTCGTTGGAGACAAAGAGCACGCCGGAGGTGCCGAGCGAGGCGAAGGCCGCGCCGGGCGTGACCGTGCCCATGCCGATGGCGCTCGCCGCGTTGTCGCCGCCGCCGCCCGCCACAACGGGCTGGCCGGCCATTCCGAAACGAGCGGCAAGATCCGGCTTCAGGCGACCGGAGACATCCGTTCCCTCGACGAGCCAGGGCATGTGATCGCGCGTGAGATGCGTTGCGGCGAGAAGCGCGTCCGACCAAGCACGCGCCTTGACGTCGAGCCAGAGCGTTCCGGCGGCGTCCGACATGTCGGAGACATAGTCGCCGACCAGATGAAGCCGCACGTAGTCCTTCGGCAGCAGCACCTTTCTGACCTGCGCGAAGACCTCGGGCTCGTTGTTCTTCACCCAGAGCAGCTTCGGAGCGGTGAAGCCAGGCATCGCGATATTGCCGGCGATGTCGCGGGACGTCGGGCAGCGGGCTTCCAGTTCCGCGCATTCGGCGGACGAGCGCACATCGTTCCAGAGGATCGCCGGACGCAAGGGCTTGTCGTCCGCGCCCAGAAGCGTCGCGCCGTGCATCTGGCCGGAAAGGCCGATGCCGGTCACGGCACTCATTTCCTTCGGATGCGTGCGGGCAAGCTCGTCCAGCGAGGCGAAGGTGGCGCTCACCCAGTCGCCCGGGTTCTGCTCCGACCAGCCGGAATGCGGGCGCGAAACCTCCAGCGGCACGCTGGCGCTTGCCACAATCGCCTGATCGTCTCCGATCAGGACGGACTTCACCGACGAGGTGCCGATGTCGATGCCGATATACATGGTGCTTCGGTTTCCTTCCCTCTTTCGACCCGATCGCCGATCGGCCGACCCTTCAGCGGACGCCTTCGGCGCCTCAGGGCAAATTCTCTCTGAGAAACACGTCGATCCGGATGCGTTCCTGCTCGGCCACGATGGGCGTACCGGACGCGAGCGCCCGCATCACCCGGGCAGCTGACCGGATCTCGTGGCCGCAATCCTGGTTGATCACGGCCTGCATGGCGCCGGCGAGCAGCGCCGCCCGGTTCTCGGCCGTCAGTTCATGCGCGATCAGCAACGTCTTCCCGGCCCGGCCGTTGGCCTTCAGCGCCTCGACGATCCCGGCATTGCCGGCGCCGACACTGTAAATGCCCGCAAGGTCCGGATGGCGGGCGAGAAGCGCCTCGACGGCGCGGCGGGTCGTCTCGCGATCATCGCGGCCCTCGCGGACATCGACGACGCGCACATTCCCAAATTCCTCGGCCAGGACGCGCTTGAAGCCAAGCTGGCGCTCGACGTGGTCGCGAAGATCGAAGGAGCCGCCGACGATGGCAACCTCCGCCCCCTGCCCGCCCATGAAGCGTCCCATCAGGGCTCCGGCCGTCCGGCCGGCGGCGATGTTGTCGATGCCGACGTAGCGGGCCCGGCGCGATCCCGGAAGATCGGAGACCAGCGTGACGACCGGAATGCCGGCGGCATGGAGGTGATTGACCGCCTCGCGCACCATTGGATGGTCGAGCGCCACCAGCGCGACCCCGGCAAGACCGTCGCGCTCCAGTCCGTCCAGTGCGGCGGCGAGCGCCGCGCCGTCGAAAACGTCCACACGGACCGTCTCGTAGACCGCCCCTTCGAGCGTCATCCAGTCGGAAAGACTCCCGACCGCCTCGCTGAGGCTCGACATGAAGGGATTTTCGCCGGAGGGCAGCACGAAGACGAAGCGGCGGCGCGCCGCATCCACCCGGGCTGACAAGGCTGAGGGCGCGTAGCCGAGCCGGTTGATCGCCTCCTGCACGCGAACGGCGCTACGCGAGGCGTTCCCCGCGCGTCCGTTCAGAACACGGTCGACCGTCGCGATGCTGACGCCCGCTGCTTCCGCCACGTCCTTGAGTGTGACCCGTGCCATCCGGCCCTCATTCGATTTGTTTTGATCTTTATTTTGATGTGATCACATCGTCAAGAGGACATAGGGACGTCCGAGGCCGCCTGCCGGCGCCATCGAAATCATTGCGGAGGTGGGCAATTGTCGTTAGGAACGAGAAAAAATTCAGGAGGCTCCCTTGCTCCTTGTCTGTGGCGATGCGCTTATCGACTTCGTCCCCGTGAAATCGGCTGACGGCCGCGACGCCTATGTGCCGGCGGTCGGCGGTTCGTGTCTTAATATCGCTGTCGCGATCGGCCGGCTTGGTGCGCCGTCGGGCCTGGTTGCCGGCATTTCCACCGACATGTTCGGTGCGATGCTGGCCGATCACCTCAAGGCGTCAAATGTCAGCTTCGACTACCTGACCCGCAGTGCCTCGGAGACGACGCTCGCCTTCGTGCGCATTGTCGATGGCGAGCCGCACTATGCCTTCTATGACGAGGCGACGGCCGCGAGCCGCTGGACCTACACGCCGGGCTCGATCGACTTTTCCAGGATTGCCGCCGTTCATGTCGGCTCGACGACGCTGATCCACGATCCGGTGTCCTCGGAGACCGCCAAGATGGTTGCCGAGGCCGCCGGCAAGACCATCGTCGCGCTCGATCCGAACTGCCGCCCGACGCTCACCAAGGACCGCGACGACTATCGCCGCCGGATCGAGGCTCTGATCGCCCACGCCGATATCCTGCGCATGTCGGATGTCGACTTCGAGTTCCTGTTCGATGATGCGGACTGGGATGCAAAGGCTGCCGAATGGCTCGGAATCCGTCCCGCGATCGTGCTGATCACGCGCGGCGGCGACGGCGTCACTGTCTATCACGCCGGAGCCGGCAAGCTGCAGGTCGGCGCCCGCAAGGTGGAGGTGGCCGACACGATCGGCGCCGGCGACACTTTCCAGGGCGGCTTCCTGACGGCGCTCTACGAGGGCGGCTATTTGAGCCGCGAAAAGCTTGAGGCGATGACGGCGAAGGAGATTTCCGCCTGCGTCGATTTCGGCATTCGCGCCGCCGCCGTCACGGTCTCGCGGCCGGGCGCCAATCCGCCCTGGCGTCACGAGATGGCGGGCTAGAGCATCCAGCCGAAAAGTGGATTCCGGTTTTCGGGCAACTGGATGCTTCAGCAAGAAGTCAAACGGACTCTGTGATCCGTATCAACGGCAAACCTCTTTAGGGCGCCTCCGCCTCAGAGCAAGGTCAGGTGATTGTCGAAGGAAAGATCGTCCTTCCTGACTTCCCTGCGCTCGACTGCCTTGTCGCCGAATTCGAAGCTGACGACATCGCCCATGCCGCCGGCACCGACGATGTCGTGCTCGCCGGGCCCGCGGATGATGCCGCAACCGTCCGCTAGATCCGACATGCCGGCAAAGCGGGCGCTCGCCGCGTCGAAGGCAAAGACAACATTGCCGCGCGGGGCCGAGAAGGCAACCGTCTCGCCGTCACCGCTGGCAGACACCGCGCCGATATAGTTGCGCGGCCGCACTCGCAACTCTTCGGGCAAGGTGAAGAGTTCGACCTTGCCCGACTGGCTGACGCGGCCGGCGAGCGGCGGCAGTTCGGTCCGTGGCCCCTCGTGCTGACAGCCGAACCAGATCGCGCCGAAGCGGTCCGTCGCCAGATGGCGGATCGAGAGCTGGCTGAGATCGGCGCCAAGGTCGTGATTGGCCAGCACCTTGCCCCCATCCGTCGAGACGAGGGCGAGCGAAGGCTTCATCTCCGCCGTGTTGAGGTTCATCCGGCCGAATTCCGGCGATGTGTCGAGGCCGCCGTTGGCGATCGCCAGCGTCCTGCCACCGTCGATCAACTGGAGTTCATGCGGGCCGACGCCGCCGGAGAAGAACTCGCCGATGCGCCGGAAATCGTCGGCGACATCGTAAAGGCCGATCACGCCGCGCTGGCCGTCATAGTCGTTTTCGGTGGCGTAGAGAATCTTGCCGTCCGGGCTGAAGGCGCCATGACCGTAGAAGGTGCGCCCCTGCGCGGCGGCGACGATCCTCGGCGCCTGTCTGAAGTCCGGTTCGAAGACCGCGAGGAAGCTGCCGGGCCGGCGGGCGAATGCGACCATCCGGCCGCTCGTCTGGTCGATAGCGATCTCATGGCCCCGGTCGGGGAGCGGTCGGCTCCCGAGGATACGCCCGCCATCGTCGATCAGGACGGCCGCAAAGCTGCCGTCGGGCAGCCGGGCGCAGGCGGCAAAGCGCGGCGCGCCATCAGGACCGGCGGCAAAGAGGCGTCGCGGGCCGACCACGGAAAGGCCCGCCGCAAGACCCAGAAAATGGCGTCGGCTGATGGACATCACTTCATCCTTGGAACAGTCCCGCCGGATCAATCGCCATCCAGCGAGTTGAAGCCCTTTTCAAGACCAATGCCGGCAACGAGATCCGACCCCACGTTGTCGCGGATGCTGAGGGTCTTCAGCACGAGATAGCTCGCAAGCTTGCGGTCGTCAGGCGTTGTCACCACGTCCTCGATCGGCTTATCCAGCTTGCGGGCCGCGTCGATCGCATTGTCGAATTCGAAGCGGATCGAGTTGTCGAGCCATTCCAGCGAGGGATCGAGCTTCTTGCCGGCGCCGCTCGCTTCCACAAGACCGCGCAAGCCCTCGAAATTCGCCGCAACGGTCGCCATCGTCAGGCCCGAGCGCCAGAAGGGGGCGAGCTTCGGTTTGGCGTCGTCGACACTCTTGCCGAGCGCGACCTTCAGCTTGTGGTCGCCGATGATCTCAAGTCCTGTCGCAACCTGCTGGAAGAGTTCGCCGGCCGCCTCCTTCGACGTCTGGAACAGCGGGTTGTTGGAGCCCGGCTTTTCGAACAGCGCCGCGGCGCCGTCCGGGCCGGTCCAGGCGGTTTGCAACTGGCCGGCCATGTCGGCTACGTTTGCTGCGGCGGCCTCGGCGTAATGGCAGCGATAGGCGCCGCCGGCATCGTCGGCCTTGCCAAGCGTCTCGGCACCGGAACCGTAGAGCAGGTAGTCGAGCGCCGTCAGGCCCTGCATGGCCACGGACTTCTGGACAAGGCTCTCCACGCTTGTCGCCGTGTCGTCCTTCTTCGCCAGAGCGGCCTGCACCTGCTTGAGGCCGAGGCTGCGGGCATCCGGCCAGAAGGCCATCCGCTCCAGTCGGTGCTCTTCCATCAGCGGACCGAAGCGCCAGAACTCGACGCGCGACCAGGCGGTGACCGTTGCGGCGAAGGCCTTGCGAGCCGTGTCCAGATGAGCGGCGTCTGGCGCCTTGCAGAGAGCCTTGGCATCGTCCCAAAAGACGTCCGCCTTGGCTGCGAGCGCCTTGAAGCCGGGGCGGATTTCTCCGTCGATGGCATTCGCGACAATCGCCCCGAATTCGGCTTCGGAGAGATTGGCAGCCTGTGTGGAGCCTTCGCCGCGCGCCTGGGCCAGAGCGGCAACAGGCGTCAGGCAGGTCAACAGAAGCGTGCCGGCCAGAAAGGCGGCACTCCCCGGCCCATTCATCATCAAAGCGACTCCAGATACTTGATCAGCGCGTCCCGGTCGGCCTTGTCGAGGCTCGCGACATGATCCCTCGACGCCTGCGCCTCGCCGCCATGCCAAAGAACAGCCTCGAGCAGGTTGCGCGCCCGCCCATCGTGCAGGAAGAGCGTATGGCCGTTGACCGCCTCGGTCAAACCGATGCCCCAGAGCGGCGCCGTGCGCCATTCCCGCCCGTTGGCGCCCGCCTCCGGCCGGTTGTCTGCAAGCCCCTCGCCCATGTCGTGCAGCAGCATGTCGGTGAAGGGCCAGATGAGCTGGAAGGAGAGTTCCTTCATCGACGCATCGCGGCGGGTGACGAATTTCGGATGATGGCAGGCCGGACAGCCGGCTTCGTCGAACACTTCTTTGCCGTGCAGCACGACCGGGTCGTCGACGTTGCGGCGCGCGGGGACCGCCAGATTGCGGGAATAGAAGACGACGAGGTCCATCATGTCCGGCGGAACTTCATAGGGACCGAGCTTCGCCTGAACGCCGCTCGGCATGTCGAAGCATTTCTGTTCGCCGCCCTTCATGCAGTCGCCGGTGGACGCAGGCATGAGTTCGGACGAAAGGCCCATGTCGCCGGCAAAGGCGTGAGCACTCTGCTGCTCGATGGTCGGCTGCCCTGCCTTCCAGCCGAAGCGGCCCATCACCGTCTTGCCGGTGCGGTCGTCATGAACCCGGTTGATGCGGCCGGAAATGCCGTCGCCGTCCTTGTCGTCGGGGTCGGCCAGCGCCTCGATATCGCCGGGATGGATGGCCTCCAGAAGCCCGAGGCCGATCATCGGCTGGGCGACACGGGGCGACATCATGATCCCCTTGCCCATCGGGCCGTAGCCGAGGTTGTCGATCTCGTATGTCGGCTTGCGCAGGGAGACGACCGTGCCGTCGGCCAGCGCCACCGGCTCTTCCTGATAGGTGACCTTGATGTGCCCTTCGGCCGGCAGGCCGGGAACAGCCACATCCTGAAGCTGGCCGCCGTAGGTCGGGTCGTCGACCGGACCGTTCGGTCCCGGCACCGAGAGGCGTATCAGAAAGCTTTCCGCATCGGTCACCCCCGGCGGATGGCCGCGGCCGTCCTTCAGATGGCAGCTCTGGCAGGCGCGCGAATTATAGAGCGGTCCGAGGCCGTCGGCGGCCTGCGTCGACGACGGCGACGACACCCAGAGGCGGCGGAACAGGCCGTTGCCAAGCTTGAAGCTTTCCTCGCCGGCGAAACTCAGATTGGACGAGAACTGCGAAAAGGCGTCCCGGTCGAAGACCTTGCGATTGGTCGTCGCGCCGCCGGGCAGCGCTTCGAACTTCTCCGACTTTGAAAAATCGTCCGTCTCGGCCGTTACCTTGGCAACGCGCGCGCGGTCCTTGGGGGAGAGATCGTCACGCCAGGACATCGGTCCACTGTCGGCCGCCAGGGCGGTGGAAACAAGCAAGCCGGCCATCGCGGCCGGCAGCAGCAAGAAACGGGCGGCCCGCCAATGCATCATCATCGCCAAAATCTTCCCCAGAGCGGCGCCCCTTCACCGCATCCCACTGTCATTGAAGAAAGACGCCGCTCCGTCCAGCGGTGTTTTTCGATCTCTGCCAACGTGCCCATCGGCTTTGTTCAGCCGAAACGGTATAGGGGAGGAAGCTACAGCCTCCTCCCCCGCTTCATCTCACTGGAAGACCGAATCCGGGCTATCGAGGCTGTCGGAGCCCTCGAACGCAATCTCCGAAAGACCCAGCGCCGAGACGCCGCGCTCGATCGAGCGGGTCTGGTCGACAAGGCCGTCGATGACCGTCTGGACGACCGCGTTGCCTTCCGTATTGCCTTCGCCGATCATCTGGTCATAGGCCTCGACCGTCTCGCCGCGCGCCTTCATCGCCGTGGCTGCGGCCAGCGTGGCGTCGAGCTTGCGCTGCAGTTCGGTCGCGACTTCGGGAGACTTGGCCTCCAGCAGGGCGCTGAGGCTCGGGCCCTCGACCTTGCTGCCGTCGACGCGGGTGTAGGTGCCGAAGTAGACGTTCCGGATGCCGACGATGTCGTAATAGTGCGAGTTGTAGGTGTTGTCGGAGAAGCAGTCGTGCTCCTCTTCCGGATCGTGCAGCAGGAGGCCGAGCTTCATGCGCTCGCCGGCCAGTTCGCCATAGGAAAGCGAGCCCATGCCGGTGAAGATCGTCGCAAGCCCTTCTTCGGGCGACTTCGCCTTCAGCGCCTCATAGGCCGCGCCGCCATCCTGCCAGTCACCGACCATTTCCTTCAGATCCGAGACCAGAAGCTCGGATGCGGAGGTCAGGTATTCGATGCGGCGGTCGCAGTTGCCGTTAGTGCAGTTGGCCGTATCATAGTCGGAGGCCGGACGATTGCCGGCGCCGGGGCCGGTTCCATTGAGGTCCTGCCCCCAGAGCAGGAACTCGATGGCATGATAGCCGCTGGCGACGTTCGACTCGATCTCGCCGGCTTCCTGCAGGGTGCCGGAGATCAGTTCCGGCGTGATCTTCGAGGCGTCGATGGTCTTCCCACCGATCTCGATCGACGAGTGAGCGATCACGTTCAGCGTATAGAGGCTGTTGGCGTCCGACTCGCTGCCGTAGCCGGCGTCGACATAGTCGATCAGGCCCTCGTCGAGCGGCCAGGCGTTCACGCGGCCCTCCCAGTCGTCGACCACGGCATTGCCGAAGCGGAAGGCCTCGGTCTGCTGATAGGGCACGCGGGCGGCCTTCCAGGCCTCGCGGGCAGCGCCCAGGTTCTCCTCGGTCGGCGTCGCGACGAAGGTCTTGATGGCGGCGTCCAGCGCTTCGGCCGTCGTCAGCGAGTCACCGTAGTCGGCGCGCGCAATGGCGATGTAGTTGTCCACGATCGCCTCGGGCGTTGGCGCATCGGCGGCAAAGGCCGAACCGGTCATCACGGCGCCGACTGCCAAGCCCGTTCCCCAAAGGGCCTTCTTCATCATTTCGTCTCTCCGTCCTGTCATCCTGAAATCCGTTGGCCGGCCTTCGATGGCCCTTGTCCGCCGGGCCTTCCTCTGCCCCAGCGACCAAGACCCATGGGTGACCTGACGGCCACCCAATGCATGCAGCCGCTTGCGGCGCATGACCCCGCGCCATTCCTTGCCGATTGTGTGTCGTGAAAATCAGCCGGCATCTTCCGGACACGCGCCCATCGTCCACGGCCGCGCCGAGGGGCCGCACATAGCCTTGCACTCCACCCTCGCAGACAACGTCCGCCGCGGCATGGCGAGGCCAACCCCCTCATCTTCCCCGACCTCCAATCGAAAGGGTTCAAGGCCCAGACATCAAAGGCTGCGGCCTGCTCGATGGCGGCCACAGGTCCAACTTTTCAGAGCGGGGGGATGCTGTCAAGTATTGTGGAATTACTAACTCAACTTTAGAATTTTTCTAACTGCGGGAAGGGATTGGCCACCCTGAACCGCCAGCCATGCGTCGGTCGGAGCCCCAAGCAAAAATGCCCCGCCTCACGAGGAGACGGGGCATTCCTGTTGGCTGATGTCTTGGGAGGATCGCTCAGCTCAGTCCTTCGATCATGCCGTTCTCGTCGAGCTTGATATGCATCGCCGAGGGGACCTTGGGCAGGCCCGGCATGCGCATGATGTCGCCGCAGACGGCGACCACGAATTCGGCGCCGGCGGCAAGGTGCACCTCGCGAACGGGCAGCACGTGGCCTTCCGGCGCGTTCTTCATATTGGGGTCGGACGAGAAGGACGACTGGGTCTTGGCGATGCAGACCGGCACATGGCCGAAGCCTGCCGCCTCGAACTCGGCCAGACGCTTGGCGACCGCAGGTGTCGCGGCGACGCTGCTGGCGCGGTAGAGGGTCTTGGCGATGGTCTCGACCTTTTCCAAGAGGCCCATTTCGGAGGGATAGAGCGGCTGGAACGGCGCCTCGCGCGGCGCGTCGAGCATTGCGACGACCTTGTTGGCGAGTTCCTCGGTGCCCTTGGATCCCTCGCCCCAGTGGGTGCAGAGAACGGCATCGACGCCGGCCTTCTCCTTGGTGAGGCGAATGACCGCCTCGATCTCGGCGTCCGTGTCGGTGACGAACTTGTTGACGCAGACGACCACCGGAACGCCGAACTTCTTCGTGTTCTCGATATGACGGGCCAGGTTGGCAAAGCCCGTCTCGAGGGCCGCTACGTTTTCCTTCGAAAGGTCGTTCTTGCCGACGCCGCCATGCATCTTGAGCGCACGGATGGTGGCGACGATGACCGCCGCGTCGGGCGTCAGGCCCGCCTTGCGGCACTTGATGTCGAAGAACTTCTCGGCGCCGAGGTCGGCGCCGAAGCCGGCTTCCGTCACGACGATGTCGGCAAGGGCCAACGCGGCCGTGGTCGCGGAGACCGAGTTGCAGCCGTGGGCGATGTTGGCGAAGGGGCCGCCGTGCACGAAGGCCGGGTTGCCTTCTAGCGTCTGGACGAGGTTCGGCGAGAAGGCGTCCTTCAGCAGCACCGTCATCGCGGGCGCCGCGCCGATGTCGCCGCAGGTGATCGGCTTGCGGTCGCGGGTCTCGGCGACAATCATCCTCGACAGGCGCGCTTCGAGGTCGGCAAGGTCGGTCGCAAGGCAGAAGACCGCCATCACCTCGGAGGCGACGGTGATGTCGAAGCCGTCGGTGCGCGGATAGCCGTTCGAAACGCCGCCGAGCGACGACGTGATCTCGCGCAGAGAGCGGTCGTTCATGTCGATCGCCCGGCGCCAGGAGACGCGGCGGCTGTCGATGCCGAGTTCGTTGCCCCAGTAGATGTGGTTGTCGATCATCGCCGAGAGCAGGTTGTGCGCCGAGGTGATCGCGTGGAAGTCGCCGGTGAAGTGGAGGTTGATCGCCTCCATCGGCACGACCTGGGCCCAGCCGCCGCCGGCCGCGCCGCCCTTGACGCCGAAGCACGGGCCGAGCGAGGGCTCGCGCAGGCAAATCGCCGCCTTCTTGCCGATGCGGTTGAGGCCGTCGCCAAGGCCGACTGTTGTCGTGGTCTTGCCTTCGCCCGCCGGGGTCGGCGTGATGGCGGTCACGAGCACCAGCTTGCCGCGCGGCTTGTCCTTGAGGGATTTCAGATATTCGCCGTCGACCTTGGCGATATGCTTGCCGTAGTTGTCGAGCGCGTCGTCCGGAATGCCGAGCTTGGTCGCCACCTCCCCGATCGGCTTCATGGTGACGCTACGGGCAATCTCGATATCGCTCGACATGGCTGTTTCCTCATCCCTCATCGGCCGCAATCGGCACTTCTTTCGGTGCGCACCATGCCCGACCTCGCCGTCCGGAGAAAGCCCCTCGCCATGCGGCAAGTGGGTGCAACGGGCTCCGGACCATTGGCCGGCCGGGTCTGCACGGGATCGGGATCAAACGAGAAAAGACAACCAGAATCAATTAATTAAAACTGGTCCTGACATCAATTTATCTTCATTCGTGCCCTGAAATTGAAAGAATTGCTCCGGGCGGAAAAGGAAGGAACCGCAAGCGGTTGGCGGAGCGGGACAAAGAGAAGTGCTCCCTCCTCACAAGGAGAAGGGAGCACGCGGTGGCCGGCGCGGAAGACGCATTACTCCGCCGCGCCGACCAGCTGTCCTTTTCCATCAACAGTCGGGATCGGCAGGGCCAGCTGATGCTCGCCCTGGGCGACTGACTTCGGCTCGCGGTTGACCTCCGGCCGCTTCACGCGGAACCAGAGCGCGTAAAGCGCCGGCACGAAGAGCAGCGTCAGCAGCGTCGCGAAGGCAAGGCCGCCCATGATCGCCACGGCCATCGGCCCCCAGAAGACATTGTGGGACAGCGGGATCATGGCGAGGATCGCGGCCAGCGCCGTCAGAACGACCGGGCGCGAACGACGCACGGTGGCGTTGACGACGGCGTTCCACGGATCGACGCCGGCATCGAGATCGTGGCCGATCTGATCGACGAGGATCACGGTGTTGCGCATGATCATGCCGGCGAGCGCGATGAGGCCGAGAAGGGCCACAAAGCCGAAGGGCTGGTGGAAAGCGATCAACGAGGCCGTCGCGCCGACGAGGCCGAGCGGGGCCGTGGAGAAGACCAGCGCGAGCTTGGAGAAGCTCTGGAGCTGGATCATCAGGATGGTCAGCATCGCGAGGATCATCACCGGGAAGACCGCGAAGAGCGCCACGTTGGCCTTGGCGCTTTCCTCCACGGAGCCACCCATCTCGATGCGGTAGCCGACAGGCAGGCTCTCCATCATCGGCTGCAGCTTCGGCCAGATCGCGTTGGACACGTCGGGGGCCTGCACGCCGGGGATCACATCGGCGCGCACGGTGATCATCATGTCGCGGTTCTGCCGCCACAGGATCGGTTCCTCGAAGCCATAGTCGATATGCGCGACCTGAGCGAGCGTCACGGGGTGCCCGCCGCGCACGGCAACGGTCAGATCGTCGAGATCGGACAGATTGGCGCGCTCACCGGCAACGGCCCTTGCCACGACGCCGACCTTCTCGATGCCGTCGCGCACGGTCGTGACCTGATAGCCGGAGATCAGGGTCTGCAGGGTGTTGGCAATCTCCTGCGGATTGAGGCCGAGGGCGCGGATGCGGTCCTGATCGAGCACGAGTTGGATCGCCTTCGCCTGCTCGTTCCAGTCGAGCTGCGCATTCCTTGTCTTCGGATTCTCCGCAACGATCGCCTGCACCTTGCGGGCGATGTGGCGCACCTCCACCGGGTCGGCGCCGATGACACGGAACTGCACGGGGAAGCCAACCGGAGGCCCGAGTTCCAGCGGATTGATGCGCACGCGTGCCTGCGGCAGGCCGCCGTCGGCGATGAACGTCTCCAGATCCGCCTTCACGTGGTCGCGCGCCTCGGGGCCCGTCGTCTCCATGACGAGAATGCCGTAGTTGGACTTCGGCAGTTCCGGATTGGAGGCAAGGAACCAGCGCGGCGATCCGGCGCCGATATAGGACGTGTAGGTGAGGACGTCGTCACGACCGGCCACCTGTCCCTCGATCACCTTCATGGCCCGCGTCGTCGCCGCGATGGACGAGCCTTCCGGCAGGCGAACCTCGACGTTGAGTTCCGGCCGGGGGGACGAGGGGAAGAACTGCTGCTCGACGAACTTGAAGCCCCAGATCGCCGTCGCAAAGCAGCCGACCGTCGCCAGCACCACGATAATGCGGTGCGCGACGCACCAGTCGATGACGGCACGCAGGATGCGGTAGGTGCGGGTTGCGTAGAGATCGTGGCCGGCTGAGCCATGGCCGCCCTTGTGGAAGTCCGGCAGCAGCTTGACGCCGAGGTAGGGCGTGAAGATCACGGCCACGAACCAGGAAGCGATGAGAGCGATGCCGACGACCCAGAAGATGCCGCCCGCGTATTCGCCGGCGCTCGACTTGGCAAAGCCGACGGGCAGGAAGCCGGCGGCCGTGACCAGCGTGCCGGTCAGCATCGGAAAGGCGGTCGAACTCCATGCGAAGGTCGCCGCCGTCAGGCGGTCATAGCCCTCTTCCATCTTCACCACCATCATCTCCACGGCGATGATGGCGTCGTCCACGAGAAGGCCGAGGGCGATGATCAGCGCGCCGAGCGTGATGCGGTGCAGGCTCATGCCGAGCATGTCGAGCACGATCATGACGATGGCGAGCACGAGCGGCACGGCAAGCGCCACGACGATGCCCGTGCGCCAGCCAAGCGAGAGGAAGCTGACGGCGAGCACGATGGCGAGTGCCTCGACGAAGGCCTGGATGAACTCGGCGACGGATTCCTCGACGATCTTCGGCTGGTCGGCGACCTGCTGCACATGGAACCCGACCGGAAGGTCGGCGCGGATATCCTTCATCGCCACATCGAGATTGTGGCCGAGGGTCTCGATATTGGTGCCGTCGGCCATCACGACGCCGATCGCCAGCGCCGGTTCGCCCTCGTTGCGGACGACATAGGAGGGCGGGTCCTCGTAACCGCGCCGGACAGAGGCGATGTCGCCAATCCTGAAGACACGACCCCCGGCGCTCACCGGGATGTCGGCGATCGACTTCACGCCATCGACGCCGCCGTCAAGGCGGACGGCGATGCGTTCGTCGGCGGTCTCGATCGTTCCGGCCGGCGTCACGCCATTCTGCGCGGCGATCGAGGTGAAGATGTCGCTTGGCGTGACGCCGAGCGTCGCCAGCTTGCTGTGACTGAATTCGACGAAGATCTTCTGGTCCTGATCGCCATAGAAATGGACCTTGGCGACATCGGGCACCCGCAGCAGGCTCTGGCGGATCAACTCCGCTTCGTCCTTCAGGTCGCGCATGGTCGTGCCGTCGCCCTTCAGCATGTAGAGGGCGCTGTCGACGTCGCCGAAGTCGTCGTTGAAATAGGGGCCGAGCATGCCGGACGGGAGCTGGGCCCGGATGTCGCCGACCCGCTTTCTGATCTGGTACCAGATGTCCTTGACGTCGCCGGGCGGGGTCGCGTCCGAGAGGCTGACCTGCATGTAGCTGGTGCCGGCCTTCGAATAGGTTCTCACCTTGTCGAAATGCGGAACCTCCTGGACCACCTTTTCGATGGGATCGGCGACCTGCTCCTGCATCTCCTTCGCCGTCGCTCCGGGCCACACGGCGGTGATGTTCATCACCTTGATCGTGAAGCTCGGATCCTCGGCGCGTCCGAGGCGGGCATAGGAGTAAATACCGCCAAGGCTGAGGACGATGATGAAGAAGAGAACCAGCGGCTGATGCGTGACCGCCCAGCGTGAAAGGTTCAGGCCCGAGGCTCGCGGGCCTTCGGGATGCGCGACATTGGCCATGGACCTGCTCCATGAAAGACGAAAGGGATCACGTCCGGACGGCCATTGGCGGCCGCCCGGTTCGATAAAGGGACTCTGAAAACGTGCGAGGCGGCCTGCGGTCGCCTCAGTCGGCGCTTGCCGCCTCGACGGCGACGCGCACGACCTCGCCGTCCTGAAGCTGGTTCACGCCCAGCGTGACGACCCTCTCGCCCTCGGCAAGGCCGGACTCGATGACGACATCGCGCTCGCCGAAGCGCCTGATGATCACGGGCGTCTTCTTCAGCGTCTTGCCGTCTGCTCCGACGACGAAGACCGTCGGCCCCTGCCCTTCGTCCAGCACTGCCGTCGTCGGCAACTGGACGACCGGCTTCGGGTCGCCGCGCATCAGCGTCACGGTCGCCGTCATGCCGAAGCGGACGTCCCGTGTCGGCTCGTCGATGGTGTAGCGGGCAAGATAGGTGCGCGAGGTGGCGTCGGCCTGCGGCGACATTTCGCGCAGATGCGCGGCCATGGACTTGCTGTCCCCGGCCCAGAGCGTGACGCTGGCCGTTGCCCCGTCGAGGTCACCGGTCTGGCCTTCCGGCACGGCGATCTCGACTTCCTTCGGCTCCGTTGGCGCCAGCGTCAGGACCGGTGCGCCGACGGCGACCACCTGTCCCGGCTCGGCCGAGACGGCGGTCACGACGGCATCGTGGCTGGCGCGCAGGGTCGCATACTCAAGCTGGTTCTTCGCCAGCGCCACCGCATGACCGGCCTTTTCCAGCCGGGCCGTCGCCTCTTCGGTGGCGAGCCGGCGCTGCTCGTCCGAAGACCGGCTGACGACACCGCCATCGGCGAGATTGCCGATGCGCTTCTGGTCGGTGCGAGCCTGGTCGAGATTGGCCTTGGCGGCCTCCAGTTCGGCGCCCGCGCTTTCGAGGGAAAGCTTCAGGTCGGTGTCGTCGAGCGTCGCCAGCACGTCTCCGGCCTTGACGACATCACCGACATCGAAGGCCCGGCTTTCGATCTTGCCGTCGATGCGGAAGGCGGACGGAACCTCGCGGCGCGGCTTCACCACGCCGGTATAGCTGTGCATTTCAGCCATGGACGCCAGATGGACGACGTCGGCCCGCACGACCGGCGGACGCGGCGCCTCGGCCTCTTCCTGAGGCTGGCAGGCGGCGAGCAGCAGGGACGCGGCACCCAGGATCAGGGCGGATCGGGACATTGGAATCTCCATGCGATGCATGATGGATGACATTATTTCAACTGACGATATTCAAAATTCGTCACAATCAGGAAACACCGATACGCTGGCCGCCGTTTCCTTCGGCTGGCGGTGAACGCTTAACTGCGGGCCTTGAGACCGTTCAGAACCATCCGGGCGACCCCGCGGGCGGCCGGCACCAAATCCTCGCCGCCGCACTGCTCGATCAGGATCGGGTGCAGGAAGCCGACAAAGCTCATCTTGATCAGGCCACCCGTGAACTCCGGATCGCAAGGAGCGAACTCCCCGGATTCCACGCCTTCCCGGACAAGATCGGCCAGAATCTGGCGGATCGCCTCCGTATGGGCCTCGATCGATTCCCAGTTTTCCTCCATCGCCACCGACACCATGTCGTGCAGGCGCTGGTCATTCATCAGAACCGTCTTGTTGTGGACGTGCAGGTCCACCACGAAACGCTCGATCCGCTCCGAGACCGTGCCTTCGGACTTCGCAATCTGCAGGGCCAACGAGCGAATCTCGCCGGTCACACGCTGACAGATCGCCCCGACGATCGCCGCCTTGGAGGGAAAGAAGCGATAGACATTGGCCGGGCTCATCTTCAGCGCGGAGGCGATGTCCGCCACCGTCGTCTTCTGATACCCGATCCGCCGGAAATGCTCCTCGGCGGTCTCCAGAATATTGGCGCGCGTCTCTTCGGGATCGCTGCGCATCCGCATCAACCGGGACATCCCATCCCACCTGTCTCGTTAAACCACATGCATGCCGCCAGGGACGTGCCTTGAGGCCCGCTCAGGATGCCTGAACCTTGCGGTTTGCGCTCGATGAATTTCGAGGCTTCGGAGACAATCCCCAAAACAGCGCCCCAGCCCATTCGCGCGTGGCATCCCGGCCGTGAATTCAAGTTCTGACGATTATCATCATTCGTCAGTCCTCACATGTCAAGCGGTAAATGTCGGAATTGCAGGATTCTCAAACAAACAATCCTCGCGTGCATATTCGGGCGGCATGGTCAACGCTTCGTCACCAATCGGCCCTATTGGATCAATGGGATTCACCTTTCGCTAGCAATGTCGGCAAATCCGGCCGGGCGACAATCGCAAATGCCGGAAGAGTTAACCCCGCCAAAATGATTGATGGTCCAAATCCATTCAGACGACCGATCGACGGGCCACATGCCCTGCCGAACGTACGGAACTCGCCACGCCTCCGCGCAGACCAAGAAAGACGGAACCGCGCAGCATGACCATGCAGGACAGCACATCGGCTCCCCTCGCCCGTCTGGTCGGGACCTCCGCCGAGGCGCCTGCCAGCGATCGGCGCGCCATCGACAGCCGCAAGGTGGTCCTCGGCAACAAGGCCCGATCCGTCGCAATGTCCTTTCGCGAGGAGGCGATCTCTCCGTCGATCGTCAGCGGCATCGCCGCCATTCTCGATTTTCTCCTGATGATCGCCATCGGCATCGTCGGCCTCAAGGTCTGGACCGACGATTTTTCCTCGATCACGCAAAGCCAGTTTGGCCCGCTGATCGGCGTTCCGATCCTGACGGTCTTCGGCATCCAGGTCATCCAGGACTACAGCATCGGCGCCATCCGCCAGGGTATCCGGCGGGTCGGACGCAGCATCGTGGTCCTGCTGCTGACGATCAGCGCCCTTCTCGCGCTGATGTTCGTCGGCGAGGTCGGCATCGCCATGCCGCGCGACTGGTTGCTGATCTGGGCGGCGAGCCAGCTCGCCTCGCTCGTTCTTTCCTCGCTGATCGTCACGAGCCTCGTGCGGCACTGGACGCACCAGGGCCGGCTGCAGACGAGAGCCGTCATCGTCGGCGGCGGCGCTCCGGCGGAGGATCTCATCAAGGCGGTGGAACGCAACGGGCGCAACGAACTCAAGATTCTGGGCATCTTCGACGATCGCAAGGACGACCGGTCGCCTGAAAACACCGCCGGCTATCCCAAGCTCGGCAACGTGGCCGAACTTGAAGTATTCGCGCGTCTGGCGGCCATCGACATGGTGATCGTCTCGATCCCGCTCAGCGCCGAGGCGCGCCTGCTGCAGATCCTCAAGCGCCTCTGGGTCCTGCCGGTCAATATCCGTCTCAGCGCCCTTTCAAGCCGCATCAAGCTCAGGCCGCGCGCCTATTCCTATATCGCCGGCGTGCCCTTTCTCGATGTCTTCGACAAGCCGATCGTCGGCTGGGACCGGATCGCCAAGCGCATCTTCGATGTCGTCTTCGCGTCCCTGGCGCTCGTCGTCTTCTCGCCCGTCATGATCGCGGCAGCCGCTGCCGTGAAGCTCAACAGTCCCGGTCCGGTCTTCTTCCGGCAGAAGCGCTATGGCTTCAACAACGAAGTTGTCAGCGTCCTGAAATTCCGGTCCATGTATCAAGAAATGGCCGATCCGAAGGCCGAAAGGGTGGTGACGCGCGACGACACCCGGGTCACGACCGTCGGACGTTTGATGCGGCGTACGTCCATCGACGAATTGCCCCAGCTCATCAACGTGCTCAAGGGCGAGTTGTCGCTCGTCGGTCCGAGACCGCATGCGGTCAATGCCCATACGGCGCACAAGCTCTGGGAAGAAGTCGTCGACGGATACTTCGCCCGCCACAGGGTCAAGCCTGGCGTCACGGGCTGGGCGCAGATCAACGGCCTGCGCGGAGAGATCGACAAACCCGAGAAAATTCAGGAACGTGTACAATATGACCTGGAATATATCGACAATTGGTCGATTTTGTTCGATCTTTATATTCTGTTCCTGACGCCGATACGGATCCTCAATCAGGAGAATGCGTATTGACGACTGCCCGCCCCCCCCAAAATCGAGGGCGGGCAAAGTGTTGAAGAGAGGGAAAATTCGACCCGACGAGATCAGGCGACACCAGAGCTATCGGTTTCGACGGAGTTGATTTAAGGTGGTGAACAATTTCTAAAATTCGATACGAATTTTATGAAGCCAAGTTTAGAGTACGATCACCTAGAGATGATGTTACTCAAAGGAAAGCTGGATTTTAACTTGGCCCAAAGCTGATGCGTATATGACTGCTGAAAAGCGTAATGAAGTCCAAGGCAGCGGAGCATGTCGGCGGCTATGTCACTGGAATTTGCAATCACGCACGAGACAGGCATAGGGCAAGCGGCCATCACTGGTCCCTTGGCAGGTGTCTGGCCAAAGGATATCCCCACCGCAACGCTCGGAGGCATGGAGATTGCCGTCATCGACCGGGCGCTGTCTGCTGAGTATATGGCGAATTGGGCAGTAGCGAGGCGCAATTCGGGCAAACCTCCATTTTACATCACGTCGGCCAACGGGCAGGTCATTTCGCTCTGCGCGACCAATCGCGAGGTCAAGGCGCTCTTCGATGACGCCGACCTGATCCACGCGGACGGCTCACCGATGGTCGCGGTCTCCCAGTTCGCCTGTGCACATCCGGTGCCCGAGCGTGCCGCCACGACCGATCTCTTCCATGACGTGGCCGAGGTGGCGCAGCGCGTCGGCGCGAGCTTCTTCCTGCTCGGCGCGCGAGAGGAGATCATCAGGGCGGCGGAGGCCAACGTCCGCAAGCTCTATCCCCATCTCAAGCTGGTCGGAGCGCGGAACGGCTATTTCAAGCGCGAGGAAGAAAGCGCCGTCATCGCGGAGATCAATGACGCCGCGCCGGATATTCTCTGGGTCGGCCTTGGCGTTCCTCTCGAGCAGGCGTTCATCTCTCGCAACCTCATGGCACTGGACCGCGTCGGCCTCGTCAAGACGACGGGCGGTCTCTTCGACTTTCTGTCGAACACCAAGAGCCGCGCGCCCGAGTGGATGCAGCGGATGGGGCTCGAGTGGCTCTACCGCGCAAGCCTCGAACCGACACGGCTCGGCTGGCGGTACCTGACGACCAATCCGCATGCCATGTGGCTGCTCCTGACCAAATCGAAATGAGGATTCTGCCTTTGCGGCCCGTACAGCGTCTTGCAGCCGCGGCTTTCCTTTCGCTCCTCGGTCTGGGCGGCCTGGCCGGCGGCATGCCCGCGTCGGCGGCGGAGGGCTTTCCGGCCTGCCTTGCCGAACGCAGCGGGGGCGTGGCCGCCGATCGCGTGCAGGCGCTGGCCCGTGGCTTCAACATTCCAAGCTGGATGGACCGCCCCGACGGCAAGACGCCGAGCCGCACGGTCCTGCGCCACCTTCGCCTGCTCGGCATGACCCATGTGCGCCTGCCTGTGCGCGGCGAACTCGTCATGGCCCGTTTCATGGACCCTACCGCCGTTGCCGCCCAGCTGAGCGCCCTGCGCGGCGCCCTCTCCCTGCTTCTCGACGAAGGCTATGCGGTCAGCGTCGACCTGCATCCGGGCGGTCCGTTCGCCGACCTCTACAAGTCCGATCCGGAGGCGGCGGCCAAGGCCGTCGAGAATGCCTGGGACAATCTCGCGTCCGTCATCACGCAGTTTCCCCCGGACCGCATCTTTGCCGAAGTCCTGAACGAACCGGTGACCGACGAGGACACCTGGCGGGTGCATCTGCCCCGCTTCCTGGCCCATATGCGCGCGCTGATGCCCGAGACGACGCTGATTGCCGAACCCTACGGGCCGCAGCGGCCCGAAGTTCTTCTCGGCATGAAGCCCGTGGACGATCCGAACGTCGTCTATGCCGTGCATTTCTACGACCCGATGGCGTTCACCCATCAGGGGCTGACGTGGTCGACGGACGCCGACCCGCTGACGCACCTGAAAAACGTTCCCTTCCCGGCCAGCAAGACCGATCCCGCCATTCGCCAGTTGCTCATTGATCTGCGTGCGGAGGGCCATGCGGCCAGTTCGCGGTTTCTCGACAGTTCCCTGTCGCGGGACTGGACACCGCACTCCGCCGATCGGCTGTTCGAGGCGGTTGCCGACTGGTCCGCGAAGAATAACCGGGTGGTCATCCTGAACGAATTTGGCGTCCTGCGCTTTGCCGCCCAACCGGATGATCGTGCCAGGTGGCTGGCGTCCGTGGTCACGGCGGCGGAAGACAAAGGCTGCGTCGGCTGGACGCACTGGGATTTTGCCGACGGTTTCGGCCTGCTCGATCCTTCGACCGGGCTGCCGGATCCGCTGGTCATGAAGGCTCTGTTCGAGCCTGAGGCACTGTTATCCGATCGATCACCCGGCAACTGACACGCATCGCGCGCCGAGGCCGCCGGGCCGGTTTTTGTATCCAGTAATCGACCGAAGGATTCGGGAATGATCGACGTGGCCCACGCTTCAGATGCCGGGTGGGAATTTGCTTCCAGTGCCCTTGGCTGGGATGTCGCATACGATGCCACTCCCGCTATTGCCCAGCACGAAATCGACGCCGCCTCGCTGACCGTCGATGTTTTCGACGACATCACGTCTCCCGCGTTGTGGGCCGAATGGGATGCGCTGGAGGCGACCGGCCATCTGACCGTCTTCCAGAGCCGCTTCTTCATGGAGCACTTTCTCGGGCGAATCCCGCAAGAGCACGGAGCGCGTCCCTATGTGGTGGTCGTCCGGGACAGGGCGGGGCAGCCGCAGGTCCTGATCCCCTTTGTCTGGCGCCGGCGCGGCGCCATGCGCATGCTCGAACTTGCCGATCTCGACCTTTGCGACTATTGCGCCCCAATCCTGGGACCGGCCGCCCGTTTCGACGCCCGCCAGGCCGCCATCATGTGGAAAAAGGTGGTGGCCGCGCTGCCGGCCGCCGATGGCCTTTCCATGAAGAAGATGCCCCGGACCGTGGGGCCGCTGGACAATCCGCTCGCCCTCCTTCCGGACTCGATCATGATGGGGGTCAGCACCTCCGTCGTCCCCATCAGGGACATCGACCTGACGCGGACGAGCGCGCACCGCGACGCGGCGGGCAAGATCCGGAAGATGAAGAAGGAAGGCGACTATGTCTTCCGGCGCGTGACCGATCCGGACGAAGTCGCCCGTGCCGTGAACATCATGATCACGCAGCGCCATCACCGTTGCCGGGAATTGGGGCAGACCAGCAACCTCGACAATCCCAATATCGGTGCCTTCTTTCGCGATCTCGCCGTTGCCGGCGCCGCCAGCGGCCGCACCAGCATGACGACGATCGATTTCGATGGCGCCACCATCGCCACGTTCCTCGGCTTCACCTACCGGGGCCGGTTCAACGGCATCATCACGACGATGGGCGGCAACCAGTATCGGCGTTATTCGCCGGGCTTGTGCAACATGGTCTCGACCCAGGACCTGTGCAAGGAAGAGGGCCTCGAGGTCTTCGACATCGGCGTCGGCGCCCATGCGTACAAGGCACGTTTCGGCGGCACGCCTCTCGATCTATTCGAGTACCACACCCCGCTGACGCTGCGCGGGCATCTGCCGGCCATCAAGAGACGGCTCGTCCGGGACGCGCGCATCTACTTCGACAAGTATCCGGGCCTCAACAGGAAGGTCCGCCGACTTCTGCGCAAGTGACCGTCCTCAGGCCACGGCAACAAGCGGGCACAACGTCTCAAGGAGCCGGAACTGCCATGACGATCGAGCATCCGTCCCTCGCCTCCGGCAAAACCGCGCCATTCCTGGCGGCTGGCACGGTCGTGCCCGCGCTGGACCGCCCGTTCAACGTACCGCTACACGGCCTGCGCGGCGTGGCGGCGCTCGCCGTGCTCTGGAGCCACGTGATCGCGCTGCTGGCCTTTGCGCCGACGGTTCTTGCGCCGTTTCACTATTTCAGCGGCGGAGGGGCCGCGGTCGCCTTCTTCTTCGTGCTCAGCGGGGCCGTTCTGTCCATTTCGCTGAAGCGCTTCACGGCATCGCCCCTTGCCTATGTCGCCTACGGCATCAAGCGGCTGTTCCGCCTCTATCCGCTTCTCATCGTCGCGACGGCTTTCGGGCTCGCCTATGCCTTTCTCCTGCATCCCCTCGTGCGCAATGCGGTCTTCGAGCCGACCTTCTTCGGCCACTACGACGAAAAGCCCGGGCCTTTTCTCATCGTCGCCAGCTTTCTCGGCCTGATCGACAAGGCCAACCCGCCGACCTGGACGATCTTCGTCGAAATGATCGCCTCGGCCATGCTGCCCTTCTTCGTACTTTTCGCCAGAAATCTCGGGCGCGCGGCCATTCTCACGGCGGCGCTTCTCGTGGTCTCCTTTGCCGCCTACCAGATGCCCGACAGCCATGTCCTGCTCTACCGGTGGCCGGTGTTCATGGTGAACTTCGCCGCCGGTATCCTGGTTCTCTTCGTCGCCTATCACTGGCGCGAGACGCTTGCCCGCCTCTCCCAGTCGTTCCGGCTTGTCGCCGTCGCCGCGCTCTTCCTCATCCTCATGAACGGGCGCGAGCTGATGGCGGCCGGTGGCTATCTCTACAAGGGACATGCCGATCCGGTGACCAACCTCTTCGAGATGGCCGTGTCCTTCCTGATCGTGCTCCTGATGATCGACGCGCCTGCGATGCTCGCCAAGTCACCCTTGATGCGGCGCCTCGGCAATCTTTCCTATGGCATCTACCTGCTGCATTTTCCGACGCTCTTCACGATCACCGGGCTGACCGTGCTCGCCGTTGGCAATGACGTCCTTGCCCGGAACACCGGCCTCTTTGCCACGTGGCTGCTCGTCGCGACGACGCTCGTCACCCTGCTTCTGAGCGCGATCACTTGGACATGGCTCGAAGCCCCGATGATCGCGCTCGGGCGACGGATCGCGGCATCAATCTCCAAGCGAGGCTGAGGCAAGACGACGACCAGAAAGCTGGCCGCACGTCAGACGCTTGCGGCGGGCGCCATCCGCTCGTCCACCTTGGCAGCGAGCCAGGGGATCTTGGGCCGATAGGTCGTGCCGTCGATCACCTCGAGCCGGCCGAGGCGATTGTAGGTATGGAGCTTGCGTCCCGGCCACAGCGGCCCCGGACGCACGTGGTGGCGTAGGATCTGCTCGAATCCCCCTTCATCGAGGCGCGTCACCTCCATGACGCCGAGCGCGGAGCCGTAGCCGCCGGAACAGTCCTGCACGGGACGCCAGATCTTGCCCTCCCGCAGCACCATGTCGCCGGCAGGCCGCGCCGTATCGCGGTCGATCAGCACCGGGTTTCCGGCAAGCGGCGTCCAGGGACCGAAGAGATCGGGCGCGTGGAAGATCGACAGGCAGTCCGACCAGCCTCCGGAATCGTCCCAGGTGGCGCAGAACATCCACATCCGCCCGCCGTGCCGGATGATCGTCACATCGGCCGCGACGATGTTGTCCAGCAGGACCGCGCAACGTTCCCAGCGGTCCGGGAAGGAGACGCAGCGATAAAGCGCGACGTCGCGGTTGCCGCCCGTCTCCGGGATCATATAGAGCGCGCCGCCGTGCTCGATCATGAAGGGGTAGGAGAGATGCCAGGGGTCCTCCAGAACCGGCCGCACCGGGCCGACAGGACCTTTGTCATCGAGCTCGACGGCCGAGATGATCCCCTTGCCGACACGGTGGTCGAGGTCCTCGAAAAAGAGGACGGTCTTGCCCTGCCACGTCACTGGAACCGGATCGGCGTAGAAATGATCGCCCGGATCGGAAAGCACGTTCCAGCGCGGTCCCATGAGGTCGCCGCGGTCCAGCACGCCGTCGCCGTCGTTCATGCGCCAGCCGATCCGCCAGTGCGGCGCATGACAGCACAGGCGATAGGCCTCGCGGACGGCGGATGCCGCGATGTGCCTGGCACCGGAGACAAGAGGATTTGCCGGCGAGCGGCCCGGATGGGTCGCCTTGAGCAGCGGCTCGGGCTCTCTGCCGCTGACCAGGGCCTTCAGCAGCCGTTCCGACAGCGTCACGACCCGCGAGCAGACGGCATCGATACCGCCGCGCAGCCCGCCGGATGTTTCCGGCGAGGGATTGGCAAAGGCGAGGATCGTTCCAGCAGCAACGTCCTCGATCTCGATGACCGGGATGCGCCCGGAGAGAATGGCTGAAAAGAGTGCGTCTTCTCCCGGCAGGCCGTCGTAGAGAACGCGCAGATGGCGCGAGCCGGGCGCCGCCTGCAAAGGGGCATCGCCAAGATCGAGGACGATGTCCGGCTTGTCGGTTCCGACAGGCGGGCAGCCGGGGTCCTTGGCCGTATCGGGATCGGCAAGACCCGGCTTCAGCCGATGCAGGACGAGGCGCTCCAGTTCGAGCAGCAGCGAAACGGAGCCGGGAAGCGGCGATCCGCCCTCCCCTTCCGACCAGCGCAGGTCCACGTCCGCAAGCGCGGAAAGCCGCGCGGCCAGCCTTTCATGCCAGCGCCGCAGCCGGACCGGCGAACCGTGAATGGCGACGATCATGCCTTGGCGATCGACATGCCCTTGCCGGGCCGAAGAGCCTTGCGCTCCAGATCGTCGATCAGTTGCACGTAGCCGTCGACCATGGCGTCCAACGAATATTTCGCCTCCAGTTGCCGGCCGGCCGTGACGAGGGAGCGGACAAGAGCCTCGTCGGTGAGAACCTGCCTGATGCCGTTCGTCAGAGCGGGCACATCGGAAGCATCGACGAAAAGCGCACAGGGCTTGCCGTCGACCGAAAGCACCTCTTCCAGAACAGGCAACCGGTTGGCAACGACGGGCACGCCGGCCTGCGCCGCCTCGACACCCGCCAGACCGAATGTTTCCGCGAGCGATGGAAAGACGAAGAGATCGAGCGCGGCCAGAAACTCACCGACGCGTCCGGACGCCACCTCACCGATGAAATGAACGCGGTCGGCAACGCCCACCGACGTGGCCAGCTCGACGAGCGCCGCCTTGTGGCAGCCCTGCCCGGCCACCGCCAGATGCACATCAGGCAGATCGGCAAGAGACTTGATCGGCGCCTCGATGTTCTTCAGCACGTTCAGGCGCGAAACGGTGCCCATCAGGGCGACGTCGACGGGCAGGTCGAACAGGCGGCGAGCCTCCGTCTTGGACAGATCGGTGCTCTTGTCCTGGAACCCGTGCGGCACGTGGACGACCCGGCGGCGATAGCTTGCCGGATAGTTGCTGAATTCCTGCTCCGTCTCGCAGGAATTGCTGACGTTGGCGTGATAGAGACCAAGCATGCCGGCCAGCTTGTCCGACAGCCGCAGCATGCGATTCATGAGGGTCGGCGCGGAGTTCTGGTTGGCGATCACATGGCGCACGCCCGCCAGATGCGCCATCGGCACGCCGAAGAAATTGCCGTAGTGCTGGAAGGTCATCAGCACGTCCGGCCGGAACTTGCGGATTTCGCTCCAGAGCCGCCCGAGGAACTTCATGAACGTCCACGGACCGCTGGGACGCTCCAGGCAGCAGAAGGCGGCGTTCGGCAAATTGTCGAAACTCTCCGTCCGCCGGAAGAAGAAGAGCTGCTGCACGACGTAGCCGCGCGCCTCCAGCCCCTTGCTCAGCAGGCGCGAGATTTCCTGCGCCCCGCCATTTTCGGCCTGTGTCTGGACCAGCATGATCCTTTGCGGGCCGGTGGGCCGGACGGTCTCGTGTTCTTCTGGTCCGACGAGCATATCGTGCAGGACTCCCGGACTGTTTTTCTTTTTTCGGGTCAAGGGATAGGAGATCGTCATTTTCAGACTTTCTTCATAAGCTGCGCCACGGAGGGATCGAGTCCCGTCAGTTTGCGGCACTGACTATTAATGAAGAGCGTAATGCCAACGAAAGTTACGGCGGTCGAAATAGCAGCCCCCATTGTGCCGAAATGCGGGATCAGCAGGTAGAAGCCGAGACAACGCAAAGCAACACTACTGGCAATAATCGTAAGGTAGCGGCCCTCGTGGCCAGTCAGCATCAGGATGGCCGGGGCCGGACCCGCAGCCGCGGCGGCGGCCGTGCCGATGGACAGCACGAGAAGGATCGGAAACTGGCTGACGTATTCGGGGCCGCAAAGCCACAGCGCCAGCTTGCCGAACAGAAGGACGCCGACGATGCCCGCGCCCACGATGATGGCCGTGAACTGCGCCATCCGGTACATGATCTGCGCAAGCTCTTCGTGCTTCTGCGCATAGTATAGCCTCGGAACGTGCCGGGTGCCAAACGTGCCGACGCTGTCGGCGGCCAGAGCAAAGCTGTTGGCCAGCCGGGAGGCGAAGAAATAGGCGCCGGCGGCGACCGGATCGATCAGATAACCGACGATCAGCACCTCGATATACTGGTTCAGGGACTCCATGATGGTGGAGAGCCACATCTTCCAGGAGCGCGAGATCCATTCCTCACGGGCATATTCCGCCTTGGCGGCACGGACGGCGCCGGGAACGGCGCGCCAAATGGCAACGCACTGGATGACAAACGCGACGCCGATGCAGGCGGCCGAGATCAGGAAGAGTTCGCCGGCCGTCAGTTTCACCGCACCGATCATCATCCCGATGAGCACCACGACCACCAGCAGCCGCCAGGTGATCTCGCGGTGACCGCTGGCCACGAAGATATTGACGATGGCCCGCGCGGCGTAGGAGGTATGCTGCTGCAGCGTATTGATCACGAGGAAGATGCCGAGCCCGGCCGCAAAGACGATGTCGCCGGTCTGCTCGTCCTGAAAGACGAACAGCGCCAGGCCGACCAGCAGCGACATGCCGATCGTGATCACGAAGCCCGAAAGCAGCGCTCCCTTGGCGAGAGCCCAGCGCCTTGAGGCGACGTATTCGTTCCAGGTCCTGACGATCAGCAATTCCTGGCCGAAGACGGCCACGACGGAGGCGATCGAAGCCAGCGAGAACCAGACGGCGAAGCGGCCGAATTCATAGGAGCCAAGAGCGCGCGCGGAAACGGACAGGAAGAGAATGGAGGCTACCGCGCTCGCCACCTTCAACAGCATCACGCCGAAGATGCCGTGATTGCCCTTGTCGGCAATATAGGCGCGCGCCATCGCAAGAAGACCCTGAAGTGAGGAGCGCAGCCCGCTCTGGTCCTTCTCCCCCGGATGGGATCCTATCAGTTGGCTTTCTTCGGTCATTCAGGTCCGTTTCTACTAACCGACACGCAGATACACCCTGACGACGGTCATCGTCATCGCGCAATCGAAATTGTCCGCACAAGACCAGCCGCTAACCCTGCGACAGCGCTTGTATCGCGGCTTTGGCTCAGGCAGGTGACAGGTACCCCGCCACGTCACGCCCGGATGAGCGCACCGGCGGGGACAAGGCACGATGATCGGAAGGACGCAGGACAACCTCGAGAGCACCGGTCCGCGCGGCGGAACCGATTGCAAGTCCTGCAAATGAAATCATCAGCCCAAGTGACAGCGGCGAAAATAACGCCTCCTCCTGAAACAATCCGTTCACAAGAATGGCAAACAGACCGTAAGCCGCAATGCAATATTGCGGATGCCGCAATTTCACGAACATCCGCCACACAGTAAACCCAACCCAGCCATAGAACCCGATGACGACGAAGGCGGCTATTCCCATCTGGAACAGAATAACGCCGATGGCGCTTTCCACTGCAGTTTCGGTTTCGCCCTCGTTCTGCGCCGCCTCCCAGTCCAGCTTGCCGAAGTCGACCGCAAGATTGCCGCCGGCACCCAGTCCTCGTCCGATCGGATTGGACAGAAAACCTTTCAGGCCGCCGATCAACCCCAGCACATGATAATCCCTGACCTTGATACCACTGATGATGACGAAAGTGCAGTAGGCGATCATCAACAGTCCGAACAAAACGAGGGCGAAACGGCCTTCGAACAGTCCGTTCAGCAGCGCCATGAACACCGTCACGGCCACGACGACGAGGGCGCCCTTGGCGCTGGTGAAGACGAGGATCGGAAAGATCAGCATGAAGAGGCCGAAGCGGCGGTTGGCGAAGCTGAAGAGAGACAGGAAACAGAGCGCGTAGGCGTAGCTGATCGAGTGGATGTTCGGCCCGTTGAGGCGAAGAACGCTCAAATCGAGATCGGCGAGCAAGGGGGTGTTGAAGAGCGTGACCCTGAACTGGTCCGTCAGACCGGTCATGACCTGCCGATGGATGGCGGCGACACGGTAATAATAGCCGACTTCACGGAAAGCCGTGGTGTTCCAGTAGGCGTAATTGGAGTAGTTTGTGAGCTGGAGCCATTCATCGCGGAAAAAGAACTCGAAATACCCGAGCAAGACGATCAGTACCGCGACGACGATGAAAGGGACTGTCACCTTCGGGCGGTGCGAATAGGCGATTGTCATCGTCACCTGGAAGACCATCAACGGGACGGCGATGTTGCGCAGGTAGATGATCGCGCCCTGCCCGTTCTTGATGAGGCCAAATGCGAAATAGACGCCGACGACCAGAAGAACGATCGTGCTGGCATAGAAATAGCGCATGAACAGCGCGTTGTAGCGCTGCCGCTGAAACAGCACCCCGAACCAGTAGAACAGGAAAAAGATCACCAGCGTCAGGAAGTTGAAGCCGCGGACGAAGTTGAATGTCTCGAGCGACTGGATCAACGGCGACGTCATGGAAACGAAGAGATTCTGGAAGAGCGCGGAGATCAGGATGACCGCCGGGATCGACTTCGGGATGAAGTTGGCGACCAGCAGCGCCACGATGACGGCCATCAGGATGGCGAAGATCTTGTTGATGTCGCTGAGGACGATCGGCAGCGCCGTCACGAAGAAGCCGATCGAGAGAACGGCCAGGGAATGGACGAAATGGTACCCGAGAAGGCCGAAGCGCCCATCGATACGCGGTGCCTTTTCGGCAGCGGAATGGATACCTGCGGCGAACACGCGGCCAACTCCAGGCAAGAACCGCGTTCCCCGCCGGCATCCGAAGGCCGGTCAGGCGAAGCGCAATTGAACTGTCGTCATTCACCTACGCGCGCATTTAATGTCACGTTGCCAGTGTTCATCAACCGTTCGGCATGGATAACTGAATCTTAACAGCGCAGTGTTTTATTCACCATAAAGCTGGTCATCACGGCATTGCCGCCGCGAGGCGGATTTGCATGTCGGAACTGAATTTCGGCCACCCGGCGAAGGGCCCGTCGCCATCGACGGACAAAAGATACTTGCAAACAGGCGGTACTCTTCCGCCTGATCGGATTTGGTGAGGGGCTAAGTCATGCGTCGGCAGGACAATTTCGATTGGGAGTCCCCGGCTGCAGAGCAGTCAGAGCCAACCATCTCGGACGGTCTCATCGATCCGCTAGCCCTTCTGCGCTTCCTGTCGACCTATTTCTGGCGGGCGGTCAAGTTCTCCATCGTCGCCCTCATCCTGGCCTTCGCCATCTACTACGTGATGCCGGTCAAGTATTCCGCGACAGCTCTCGTCTTCGTCGATCCGCGCACGCCGCGCATCACCGCCAACGAGGACGTGCTGCCCGGCATCGGCAACGATGCCATCGCGCTGGAAAGTCTCGTCCAGGTCGCCAAGTCGGACGGCTTCCTGAGGCCGTTGATCGAGAAGCTGAAGATCGCGGACGATCCCGAATTCAACAGCAAGTCCTTTCTCTCCGGCAAGGCTCCGACCGAACTCGCCCTCCTTTCCCGCTTTGCCAAGCAACTGACGATCGAGCGGCGCGGCATCACCTATGTGGTCGAGGTCACGTTTACGTCGAAAAATCGCGAGAAGGCGGCGCTCTATGCCAATGCGGTCGCCGAAACCTTCGTGTCCCAGCAGACGGGCACCCGCATCCAGGCGGCGACCGAGGCCGCCGACTGGCTGAAGGAACGCCTGTCCAGCCTCGCCAACGCCGTGAACACATCCGAAGCGGCGGTTGCGGCCGCCCGCGCCGAATATGGCATCGTCGACGCCGGCAACTCGACGACCGTTCGCGAACGGGAGATGAGCGATCTGGTACAGCAGGTGGCCCTCGCGCGGTCGAATGCGGAACAGGCGCTGGCGCGCTACCAGCAGGCCCGCGACAACGCCAGCAATCCGCTGGCCGACACGGGCGCCGATACGTCCGGGTCGTCCGTCATCTCCAATCTTCGCCTGCAGCATGCGCAAATCCAGCGCCAGATCGCCGACCAGAGCCTCATCTACGGCGACCGGCATCCCAAGCTCCTGGCGCTCAAGGCGCAGCTTTCCAGTACGGAAAAGCAGATCACGGCGGAACTCAATCGCCAGATCTCGCTGGCGGAGCGCGCCGCGAATGCCGCGCGCGAACAGCAGTTCGCCCTTGAAAAGCAACTCGCTTCGCTTGAGTCCAGGGCCTCCGATACCGATGGAGCGCTGGTCAAGGTGCGGGCTCTCGAGCGGGAGGCTGACGCCAACCGCAGGCTCTACGAAGAGTTCCTCTCCCGCTTCAAGCAGGCCAATGAGCAGAGTTCGCTGCAAAATTCCGAGGCCCGCGTCGTCTCGCCGGCGACGCCGCCACTCAAGTCCACCCGCTTCAGCCCGATCATCGTCGCCATCGGCGGCCTGATGCTGGGCGTCGCCGGCGGATATGGCTCGGCGCTTCTCGGCGAGGCCCTCACGACGGCCGGACTGCTCAAACGCCGCGCGGCGAAGACCCGGAACGGCGGCAGAACGCCGCCGCCGGCGCCAGAGCGTGACCGGGCCGGCCGACGGGAGACGGCCGAGGCAACGGCCCCCAAACGGGCGGAGCCTGCGGCAAAACCGACGATGGAGGCGCCTGACCAGAAGAGCCGGTTCGCCGCGGCGGAGACCGAGCGCGCGGCGGAGACCGAGCGCGCAGCAGAGACACCGGCGGGCAGCCGGAAGGAACGTTTCCTCGCACACCTTTCGAAGCTGCGGGAGAAGGCCGGGGTTGCCGACGGCACTGCAGGTCAACAGGCGCCCTATTCCCTGTCGGCGGCCGCCAATCGCGAAACGCGGGACTGGGCCCATGCCGATCCGATCGGCGAGATCGTCCGGCCCTGGATGGATCTGATTGCCGGTGCCGGCAACGATGCGATCCCGCGCCAGTTCATTCTCGTGGCCGGCGCCACGGCGAAGGCCCCGCATGCGGCGGTCGCGCGGAGCCTTGCCCGCAGCGCCGCCAATTCAGGGTTCGAGACGCTGTTGATCACCAATGGCGAGCCCGAAGCTGCCACGCAAAGACCGACGCTCGCCGACGTCATCGACGGCAATGCCGAACTGCTCGAAGCTCTGCAACTGCAGAAGAATGTGCCGCTGTCGATCCTTCCGCTCGGCGACTTCCAGTCCAGCAAGAAGGCGATCGCCCGCCTTGGCGATGTGGACTTCCTCGATTTCATGGAGTTGCTGAGGGGATACGCCGAAGTCATCGTATTCGACGCACCGCCGACCGGCAACGAACGGGCCCTGCGTCCGCTCGTCAGCCAGGTGGATGCCGTGATGATGGTCAAGCGATCCGGAGCCGAGGCGCCGGTTGCCGAGCGTGCGCTCGCCGCGCTTGAGCCGCACGAGGACTGCCACTGCCAGATCGTTCTGTGCACCGAGGAAGAAGCCGAGGAATCCGCCCGGCTGGACCCTGAACCGGTCTGATCAGGGGACGACCACGCTGAGAAGACGGGGATGGGCCCGGATCGGAGCGTCGGTTGTGTCCATGGCATCGCCGTCGATCTGCATGGCGATCCCCTGCCCCGACATCCGGACTTCCGTCATCGGCCGGTCTCCCACCGAGGCGAGACGGTCAAGCCGCCCGAGGCCGAGCATCACCGCCGCCTTCAGCAGGGTGAGCGGGCGGTCGTCGGCGAGCGTCACGAGGCGCAGGCCGGGCATGGTCACGCCGGTCTTCGTGGTGATCGACATCGGCCCGCCGTAGCAGCGGGCGGTCGTTGCGACGGCAATCCGGCACACGATCCGTTCGCCGTCGGCATCCACCAACACGTCCCTGCCCTTGCGCGCCATTGCCAGACGTAGGGCCGCAAAGGCATAGGCCAGAGCGCCGTAGCGCTGCTTCAAGGCCGGATCTACCGCATGAACGACCGCGCCGTCGAAGCCCGCCGAGGCCATCAGCAGAAAGGCACGGTCGCCGATCTGGCCGAGATGGAGGGGCGCCAGGCGGCGGCGGCGCAGCATCCGCGCGATCGGACTGGCGTGAAACGGCAGCTTCAGTTCCCGGGCGAGCACATTGGCCGTGCCGAACGGCAGAACCGCCAGAGCCGGCGGACTGCCCGACCGGCGCACGAGACCGTTGACCGCCTCGTTGAGCGAGCCGTCGCCGCCGGCAACGACCAGTGTCGTTACGTCTTCCGGCAGCGTCTCCGCAAGCGTCCTGAGTTCCCCGGCCCGCGACGTCAGGTGAAGGTCGACCGCGACGCCCTTCGCGCGCAGTTGAGCGATCATCTTTTCCAGCCGCCGCCGGTGGAATGTCCCGGATATGGGATTGGCGACGACGAGCGTCCTTCCGGTCTCGCTGCCGGTCAGAAGGTCGGGGCGGTCCGCAAAGGCCTGCGAATGATCATTCATCGGCAACGCCCCCGGCAGCGCGGGCGGAAGACTTGAGAAACGGCTTCATGCCCTTGCGCGCAAGCTCGTCGGCCCGCTCGTTCATGTCATGGCCCGCGTGGCCCTTGACCCAGTGCCAGCTAACGTCATGCCGGTCACGGGCCTCTTCGAGGCGCTGCCAGAGATCCGCATTCTTGACCGGCTTCTTGTCTGCGGTCCGCCAGCCGTTGCGCTTCCAGTTGTGGATCCAGCCGGAGATGCCGCCCTTCACATACTGGCTGTCGGTGTGAAGCTCGACCTTGCAGGAGCGCTTCAGGGCGTCGAGCGCCTCGATGGCCGCGGTCAGCTCCATGCGATTGTTGGTCGTCTGGGCCTCGCCGCCGCAAAGCTCGCGCGTTTTCTCGCCATAGGTGAGGATTGCGCCCCAGCCGCCGGGTCCCGGATTTCCGGAACAGGCCCCGTCCGTATAGATCACCACGGTTTTTGCGTCCTCACCGCCGCTCATCATGCGACCCCATAGGCAGCAAGACTTGTGACATCGCGATGAAAGCGCAGTTTATAGAGGTATTCCAACGGGTTCTTCGGCACCACCAACGCGCCCGGCGGAACGCTCAGCCAGTCGTAGAGGCGGGTGAGGAGGAATCGCAGCGCCGAGCCCCGGGCCAGCAGCGGCAATGCCTCCTGCTCGGCCTTGCTCAGCGGGCGGCGGCGCTGATAACCGGCGACCATCGCCCTTGCCTTGGTGACATTGAACTGGCGATCCGGCTCGAAGCACCACGCGTTGATGCAGATGGCAAGATCGTAGGCGAGCAGGTCGTTGCAGGCGAAATAGAAGTCGATCAGCCCCGACAGTGTCTCGCCGAGGAAGAAAACGTTGTCGGGGAAGAGATCGGCGTGGATCACACCCGTCGGCAGATCGCGCGGCCAGCACGCCTCCAGAGCGTCGAGTTCGCGTTCCAGTTCGTTGCGAAGCCCCGGCAGGACCTCGTCCGCCCGCTCGCGCGACAGGTCGAACAGCGGTCGCCAACCAGACACCGACAGCGCATTCTCGCGCGTCAGGTCGAAATCGCGGCCCGCGGCATGAAAATCCGCCAGCACCTCGCCAACCTGAGTGCAATGGCTGACGCGCGGCCGACGCACCGACATACCGTCGAGAAAGGTGACGATGGCCGCCGGCCGGTCGGCAAGGCGCCCGAGTGCCTCTCCGGATTTCGCCTTGACCGGCGTCGGGCAATTCAGACCCTTGGCGGCGAGATGGTCCATGAGACCCAGGAAGAACGGCAGATCGCCTTCGTTCACCCGCTTCTCGTAAAGCGTCAGGATGTACTGGCCGGCCTGCGTGCGCAGCAGGAAGTTCGAATTTTCCACCCCCTCCGCGATGCCCTTGAAGGAGACGAGAGTGCCGAGATCATAGCCGGCCACGAAAGCGGCCAGTTCCTCGTCGGAAACATCGGTGTAGACCGCCATATCGGGTTCCGGTCACTCGGCTGCGGGCTGGCGCAATTCGCGCGGCAGGTTGAAGGCAATGGTCTCGTCGGCAGTCCGCACCGTCTCGACCGTGATGTCGAAGCGTTCGGCAAAGGCGTCGATGACCTCTTCCACCAGCACTTCCGGCGCCGAGGCGCCCGCCGTGATACCGACCGTGCGAATGCCGGCAAGACGTTCCCAGTTGATCTCATCGGCCCGCTGGATCAGCACGGCATGGGCGCAGCCGGCCCGCTCGGCCACCTCGCGCAGACGCTGGGAATTGGAGGAATTGGGAGCGCCGACGACGATCATTGCCTCCACGTCCGGCGCGATCTGGCTGACCGCTTCCTGCCGGTTGGTGGTGGCATAGCAGATGTCGTCCTTGTGCGGGGCGTGGATGCCCGGAAAACGGCGTGTGAGCACGGCAACGACCGCACGCGTGTCCTCCACCGAGAGCGTCGTCTGCGTGATCCAGGCGAGTTCCTTGCCCTCCGGCGGCGTGACCGTTTCGGCATCGGCTTCCGTTTCCACCAGCGTCACGGCGCCGACGGGAAGCTGGCCCATGGTGCCGATCACTTCCGGATGACCCGCATGGCCGATCAGGATGATGTGCCGGTTGCGGCGAAAGTGAATCTCGGCCTCGCGGTGCACCTTGGAGACGAGCGGACAGGTCGCGTCGAGGAAGAACATGTCTCGGGCGCTCGCCGCCGCGGGGACCGACTTCGGCACGCCGTGCGCGGAAAAGACCACCGGCTTTTCGGTCACCGGGATCTCGTCGAGTTCCTCCACGAAGACGGCGCCCTTCCGGCGCAGCTCCTCCACCACGTATTTGTTGTGGACGATCTCGTGGCGCACATAGACGGGGGGACCGAAGCGCTCGATTGCCAGTTCCACGATCTGGATCGCCCGGTCGACGCCGGCACAGAAGCCGCGCGGTGCGCAAAGCTTGATGGTCAGCGGAGACTTGGTCGCGGATAGGGTCACATCGAGCCTCGAGTGTTGATCCGTCAGGCATGACCGGGTCATGACCGGGTCAGAGCCGGCCACCTGATCACTGTTCCGTCCGTATTGGCGGTCAGTCGCTCAACCTGTCAAGAGGCCGCTGGCCAGGCAGGCAAGGCGGCGGCCGCACGTGCGGTCCTCCACAGCCCCCTGCAGCGCGATGTATGCAAGTGGTCGCCAAGTCGGCGCGCCTCTGCTATAGGCGCTGCCAGGAGGAGTGTCACGAATGGTTTCTATTGTCCGTCGCCCCGCGTTCGCCGCCCTTGTCCTTGTAACAGCCGCCCTGTTGTCGGGCTGCTCCGGCAAGTCGGTCCGGTCTCTCATTCCGGGCAACGTGACGCCCGCAGAAGAGGCCAAGCTTCGCCAGCAGTTCGCGGTCGTCGCCATCTGCCCCAACGTGCTGGTCCGCGACGGAACGAATGTCCTCACCTCCTATGAGCGCGGCAAGGACGGCGACCCGAAGGCGCTGCGCTATCAGGCGACGATCACCGACACGGCGCGCGAGTGCCACACCAATCCCGCCGATGGAAACACGGCGATCAAGGTGGGCATCGGCGGCCATTTCATCCTGGGTCCGACGGGCACCCCCGCATCCGCGACATTGCCGCTGCGTGTCGTCGTCCTGCGCGACGGCAGCGAGGTCCTCTATTCGCAACTCTTCAAGATCCCCGCTTCCGCGACGCCAACCGATGCCAATACCCTCTGGACCCAGGTCGTCGACGGCATCTCCATTCCGCCGGACAAGACGAGCGGCGCCGTGCAGATCCTGATCGGCTTCGACGAGAGCGGCAAATAGGCCGGACGCCCGCCGTTTCTTCGGGCGCCGCGATCGATTGAGGACAGGAGTGTCCGAGTTCGCGGCCGCCCGATTGAATTTTGCTTGAGCGCATGGGATGACCGCCCTGTCAGCGACTTGAGCAGCGTCGTCAGAACGCTGTTTGCGTCGTCGCACGCCCCTGCTCGTTGCGCCGATACACGCTGATCATCCGGAACTTGCCCTTCAGAAAATCGTGTTGTGCCGGCGACAAGATATCGTCCGCATCAAGACGAGCACCTTCCGCATGCGGCGATGCGGATCGTGCATTCGCCCGAAAATCCGGGCCATGCGGTTGGCGTTGGCCGACCCGATCCTCATCCTCCGGGCCGGACACGGCTCATCGGCGCTTGCGCATTGGAATGTCAGCGCAGTTTCCATTGACAACGCCGATCATATAATTGATCATTCCAATTAGCAGGCTACGCGGGAGAGATCGTTGGCAGCAGGGCAAGGCTCCTGTTCGACAACGGCGCCGAAGGAGCAACCGCCCCGGAAACTCTCAGGCAAATGGACCGCGGCAGCCTCGACTGAACTCTGGAAAGCAGCAGCCGCGTGCAATGCACGGCTGTTCACCGAAGGCGAAACCGGATCTGCCCGAACGGGTGACCGGGAATCTCTCAGGTCCATGACAGAGGGGGCGTTGGTTCCAATGCATGGGACCATGACGCACTCTGACCGACGGATCCTGACAATGGCCCTGCCAGCAGAAACTTCCGAGCACGACCTTCCCCTGCGGACACCGCTTCATGCGGCTCATGTCGCGCTGGGCGCACGCATGGTGCCCTTCGCCGGCTACGACATGCCGGTGCAATACGAGGGCATTCTTGCCGAGCACACCTGGACGCGCGAGCACGCCGGCCTCTTCGACGTCTCGCACATGGGTCAGGCCTTTCTCGTCGGGCCGGACCATGAGACCACTGCCAAGGCGCTTGAAGCCTTCGTGCCGGCCGACATGCTCAACCTTGCGCCCGGCGCGCAGCGCTATACGCAGTTCCTCAACGAAGCCGGCGGCATGATCGACGACCTGATGGTCCATCGCTCTGCCGATCCGGCTGACGACGGCCGCCTGTTCCTCGTCGTCAACGCGTCGTGCAAGGCCGATGATTTCGCGCTTCTCCAAGGCGGATTGCCTTCATCCGTGAGCCTTCAGATCGTTGAGGATCGCGCCCTCGTCGCCTTGCAGGGTCCGGAGGCGGTCCTCGTCCTAACGCGGCTCGGCGCCAATGTCGCCGACATGGCCTTCATGTCGGCCGGCCCCATTGCCATCGGCGGGATCGACTGCCACGTCAGCCGCTCAGGCTACACGGGCGAGGACGGGTTCGAGATTTCGGTCCGCGACGACAAGGCTGAGGCGCTCTGGTCGCTGCTGATGGCCGACGCCGCCGTCAAGCCCGTTGGTCTTGGCGCGCGCGACTCCCTTCGCCTTGAGGCCGGGCTCTGCCTCTACGGTCACGAGCTTGACGAGACGACCTCGCCGATCGAGGCAGGCCTTCTCTGGTCGATCCAGAAGCGCCGCCGCACCGAAGGCGGTTTTCCGGGTTTTACGCGCATCGCCGGCGAAATCGCCAACGGCCCCTCGCGCCTTCGCGTCGGCCTGAAGCCGCAGGGCCGCGCGCCGGCCCGCGAGGGCACCGAAATCCAGGACACGAACGGCAATGTCATCGGCATCGTCACCTCGGGCGGCTTCGGCGCCACCGTCGGCGGGCCCATCGCCATGGGCTACGTGCCGCCCGCCTTCTCGGCGCCCGGAACGGCGGTCAATCTCATCGTGCGCGGCAAGCCGCTCGCCGCCGAGGTAACCGCCCTGCCCTTCGTGCCGAACCGCTTTTTCCGCAAACCCAAATCCTGATCCACGACCTATTTCGACCAGGGACATCATCATGACCGTCTATTTCACCGAAGACCACGAATGGATCTCCGTCGACGGCGAGGCCGCCACCGTCGGGATCACGACCTATGCGCAGGCCCAGCTCGGCGACATCGTCTTCGTCGAGGTGCCCGAGGTGGGCAAGGCTCTCAAGAAGGGCGACGAGGCCGCCGTGGTGGAATCCGTCAAGGCGGCGAGCGAGGTCTATGCCCCGGTAACCGGCACGGTGACCGAGGCGAATACCGCTCTTGCCGATGCACCCGAGACCGTCAATGCCTCACCGGAGGCCGACGGCTGGTTCATGAAGCTGACGCTTGCCAACCCGGCCGAACTGGATGGCCTCATGGACAAGGCCACCTACGACGCCTTCGTCGCCGGCCTCTGAGCGAGGTTTCCCCATGCGCTATCTCCCCCTGACCCCCGATGATCGCAGCGCGATGCTGGCGGCGGCCGGTGCGGCCTCGATCGACGATTTCTTCGCCGACATTCCGGCCGACAAGCGCCTGACGAGCCTCGTCGACCTGCCGCGCGCCAAGAGCGAGCTTGAAGTCGAGCGCCAGCTTTCCCGACTTGCCGCGAAGAATGTTTCGGCCGGCTCGGTGCCGTTCTTCGTCGGCGCCGGCGCCTATCGCCATCATGTGCCGGCGACCGTCGACCACCTGATCCAGCGCTCGGAATTCCTCACCGCCTATACGCCCTACCAGCCGGAGATTTCCCAGGGCACGCTGCAGGTGCTGTTCGAGTTCCAGAGCCAGGTCGCCCGGCTCACCGGCATGGAGGTCGCCAATGCCTCCATGTATGACGGCTCGACCGCGACCGCCGAGGCCGTGCTGATGGCCCATCGCCTGACACGCCGCAACAAGGCCGTGCTCTCCGGCGGCCTGCATCCGCATTATCGCGCCGTCGTCCAGACGGTCAGCGACATGGCCGAGGATTCGGTCGACGCATTGCCGCCGGATGTGGACGGCACCGAGGGCATCCTTGCCCGGATCGACGGCGAGACCTCGTGCGTCGTCGTCCAGAGCCCCAACTTTTACGGCGAACTCATCGACCTTCGCCCGATCGCCGAGAAGGCGCATGCCAATGGCGCGCTGCTGATCGCCGTCTTCACGGAAGTGGTGGCACTCGGCGCCATCGAGCCGCCCGGTTCGCAAGGCGCGGACATCGTCGTCGGCGAGGGCCAGTCCATCGGCAACGCGCTCAATTTCGGCGGCCCCTATCTCGGCCTCTTTGCGACGCGCGAGAAATTCCTGCGCCAGATGCCGGGCCGCGTCTGCGGCGAGACGGTGGATGCCGACGGCAAGCGCGGCTTCGTGCTGACGCTTTCAACGCGCGAACAGCACATCCGCCGCGACAAGGCGACCTCGAACATCTGCACCAACTCCGGTCTTTGCGCGACGGCCTTCTCCATCCACATGACGCTGCTTGGCGGCACGGGGCTGGAAAGGCTGGCCAAGGCCAACCACGCCAACGCGGTCCTCCTCGCGGACAAGCTGGCGGAACTGCCGGATGTCGAGGTGCTGAACCGGACTTTCTTCAACGAGTTCACCATCCGCGTTTCCGACAAGGCCGCCGATGTGGTCGACCGTCTCGCCGAACGGGGCATCCTCGCCGGCGTGCCGGTCTCGCGGCTCGAATGGGCGGCAGAGGGCGTCGACGACCTCATCGTCGTCGCGTCGACGGAACTGAATACGGACGAGGACCGCGAGGCCCTGGTCGAGGCTCTGAAGGAGGTTTTGGCATGACCATGAACAGCATCGGCCGGCCGACCGCTCCTTCGGCCACCACTGGCACGGACGTCGAGACCTTCACCGGCAACCGGGGCCTCGACATCGAGGACGGCCTGATCTTCGAGGTCGGCCGCAATGACGTGACTGGCGTCGACGTGCCCGAAACGCCCAAGGTTGCCTCGCGGCTCGGCGCCCACGCCCGCAAGACTCCCATCGACCTGCCCGGCCTCAAGGAGCCGGAGACGATGCGGCACTACGTGCGCCTCAGCCGGCAGAACTACGCCATCGACCTCGGCGTCTATCCGCTCGGCTCGTGCACGATGAAGCACAACCCGCGTCTCAACGAGAAGATGGCGCGGCTGCCGGGCTTTGCCGACGTTCATCCGCTGCAGCCGCTTGCCACCGTTCCCGGCGCGATCGAACTCATCGCCGATTGCGGACGCTGGCTGCTGGAACTCACCGGCATGTCGTCGGTCGCCATGAGCCCGAAGGCCGGCGCCCATGGCGAGGCCTGCGGCATGATGGCGATCAAGGCAGCCCTCACGGCGCGCGGCGAATCCCGGTCCATCGTGCTGGTGCCGGAATCGGCGCATGGCACCAACCCGGCGACCGCCGCCCTCCTCGGCTACAAGGTCGTCGCCATCCCGGCGCGCGAGGACGGCACGGTGGACGTTGAGGCGGTGAAGGCGAAGCTCTCGTCCGATGTCGCCGCCCTGATGCTGACCAACCCCAACACCTGCGGCCTCTTTGAGCGCGACATCGTCGCCATCGCCGAGGCCGTGCATGAGGCGGGCGCCTATTTCTACGCGGACGGCGCCAACTTCAACGCCATCATGGGCAAGGTGCGGCCGGGCGATCTCGGCGTCGACGCCATGCACATCAACCTGCACAAGACCTTCTCGACGCCGCACGGCGGCGGCGGCCCCGGCGCGGGCCCCGTCGTCCTGTCGGAGAAGCTCGCCCCCTTCGCGCCGGTGCCCTTCGTGCGCTTCGATGCGGATGGCAAGGCGGAGTTCATCGAAACCCGCAAGCAGGCCGGCGACACGGCAACGCCCTTCGGGCGCATCGCCGCCTTCCACGGCCAGATGGGCATGTTTGTGCGGGCGCTCGCCTACATGATGTCGCACGGCTCGGACGGCCTGAAGCAGGCCGCCGAGGACGCGGTGCTCAACGCCAACTACGTCAAGGCGCGGCTCAAGGACGTCATGTCCCTGCCCTTCGGCGACCGCCACGTCATGCACGAGGCGCTCTTCGACGACAGCTTCCTGGAAGGAACCGGCGTCACCACGCTCGACTTCGCCAAGGCGATGATCGACGAGGGCTTCCACCCGATGACCATGTATTTCCCGCTGGTCGTCCACGGGGCCATGCTGATCGAACCGACGGAATCGGAATCGAAGGCCGGTCTCGACCAGTTCGTCGGCGCGCTGCGGTCTCTGGTCGCCCGTGCCAAGGCGGGCGATGCCGAAAGCTTCAAGGCCGCTCCAATCCACGCGCCCCGGCGGCGCCTCGACGAGACGCGGGCGGCGCGCCATCCGATCCTGAAATGGACCGGAGAACGGCCGGAGCAGCAGGAGGCGGCCGAGTAGAGCGGCGTGCGGTCATGTGGATTCATATGAGCGCCGTTCACGCCGCTCTATGCTCTTGAAAATGAAGCATAACGTTCTCGTTCATGCGCATTCGCTTGAACGCGTTGTGCTTCAGGGCTCGCCTCACTCCTTGGGGTAGATGATGATCGAGAGATAGGTCATCGGAAGCTCCAGCAGATCTTCCGGTCCATGGGGCGCGGCAGCATCGAAAAACAGCGTGTCGCCGGGCTCCATGAGATAGGTCTTGTCCGCGTGGCGATAGACCACCTTGCCGGTCAGCATGTAGATCATTTCCTGGCCGGCATGCTGGAAGGCCGCGTAGGGGCGCGCCTCCTCGGTGAGCGTGATCAGGAAGGGCTCGACGACCACGTCGGAGCCGAGCGAGCGGCCGATAAGCTGGTAGTGATGGCCCGCCTTGGTGCCGCGCCGCTCGATACCGACCCCCTGCCCCGCCTTCACATAGGAACAGTCGCGCCGTTCCTCGTAGCCGGCGAAGAGCGCCGACAGCGGCACGTTGAGCGCCCTTGAAACGGCATTGAGCGTCGAAAGCGACGCCGAAATCTGGCCGTTCTCGATCTTCGACATCATGCCCGAGGAAACCTTGGCGGCAGCGGCCAGTTCGGCGCTCGTGATTTCCAGCTGCTTGCGGTACTGGCGGATCTTGGTGCCGATCGCCTGCTCCAGCGTCAGGCTGCGCTCCCGGGGGGCGCCGGACCCGGTGCCGAGGTCTTCAAGCTCGCCAATCTCTTCGCTCATCGTCCCGCCGTTGCTTCATTTCCTGATCGCCTGCGGAGCGACAGTAGCAGCCGGAAATTGACCTGTCACAGGCGGATGACGATCACCGACGCAGCGCCCGCGAAAGGAAATGATGGCCGGAACCTCGCCGAGGCCGACGCGTTCTACCCGCACATCCAGACTTCCAACAAGAAACACCGGGAGATCGTCATGAAAGCCTCTGCGACGAACGTCACCAAGATTGACAATGCCAAGGGCGTGAAAACGGGTCTGACAGACCAGAACCGCAAGCAGATCAGCGAAAAGCTCTCCGAAATTCTCGAGGACAGCTACAGCCTGCTGATCAAGACGCAGATTGTGCACTGGAACGTGCGCAGCAGCGCCTTCCTTTCGATCCATACGCTGACGGAGCAGCAGTATCAGGCGCTGTTCGCCGCCATCGACGAACTGGCCGAACGCATCCTCGCGCTTGGCTACCATGTGCCCTCGAAGAACGGCACCGTCCTCAGCCCGAAGGGCTTCAAGGTCGATCCGTCGGCCTCGGCAGACGAAATGCTCGAACTGCTGGCCTCCACCCACGAGGAGTGCGCCCGCAAGGCCCGTGAAGTCGCGGAGGCGGCCGAGGACATGCATGACCTCGTCACCCACGACATGCTGACCGAACGCATCGGCGCGCATGAGAAGGCCATCTGGATGCTTCGGGCGCACAAGTCGTCCTGATCGCCGCATCTTGGGGCAGATAAACATCGAGGACGTCCCCTCCCCCCTTGCTCCTCAATGAAAACAAGCCCCCTCGAAGGCCCGGTCCCATCAGGATCGGGCCTTTTCGCATCGGGTCACGACGCCAACGCGTTCGACCGATTGCTCGAAAGCCCAGAAAATCGGCAAATGCTAAATTGCTCGCAATTTGACCGGAATGCACAGGTCGTCTGCATGTTTTGGCAGCGCCGGCCTGCCAGCCGAATGAGCCGGCATAACGACGCCAGTTTGAAATCATTATAGTTTTTAAGCCACCCAACCGGTGGCCCAACCTTTGCTTCCTTCTCTGCGACATCGCACCCAAGGCCGGGTCGTCGAGGTCTCGCCCAACGGGGGGCGTCCCAAAAAGGCAACGCTGCCACATGTCGTGCCGACCCTTTCCGGTCGCGCACGGACGGTGGCGTTTTCGGACCCCTCCCATCTGACGAACCCTGGGTGAGACTGCTCCATGACCATGGCCGCATCCCTTGGCATCGATATTACGCCCGACGTGGCGCCGCCGGCGTTCGTCGACGCCGGTGCTATCACCGCGGCACCGGATGCCCCCGTGATCGTGGCCGGTGCCGGTCCCGTTGGCGTGCGCATCGCGCAGGAGCTCTCGCGCAAGGGCAAGCGGGTCGTCATCTTCAATGCCGAGCGCTGGAAACCCTACAATCGGGTCAAGCTGACGCCGCTGCTGGCCGGCGATTCCCAGCTCGGCCAGGTCAACCTGCCCGAACGCTTTCCCGGCCCCGGACGCGTGGACCGCTACGACGGCGTCTCGATCGTCGACGTCGACCGCGAGAACCATCGGATCCTGACCTCCACCGGCCGGACGATGGACTATTCCAAGCTGGTGCTGGCGCTCGGTTCGCGCGCCTTCATTCCCGGCATTCCGGGCAAGGATCTCACCGGCGTCTACGCCTTCCGCAACCTTTCCGACACCGAGGCGCTGATCGCCCGCTCGATGTCCGCCCGGAAGGTGATCGTCATCGGCGGCGGGCTGCTCGGCCTTGAAGCCGCGCGGGGCATGAGCCGGCGCGGCGCCCATGTCACCGTCGTCGAACATGAAAGCCGCCTGATGCCGCGCCAGCTCGACGAAGCTGGCGGCGCGGCCCTGAAGGCCCGCATCGAGGCACTCGGCGTCACGGTCCGAACCGGCGAGCGGATCAAGTCGATCGACGGTACGGCGCGCGTCGAGGGCGTCACGCTTGGCGACGACAGCAGCCTTGCCGCCGACACCGTGATCGTGTGCACCGGCGTGCGTGCCAACACCCAGCTTCCCTCCGCGATCGGCCTTCACTTCAATCGCGGCGTCATGGTCGACGACGAAATGCGGACATCCGATCCGGACATCTATGCCGTCGGCGAATGCGCCGAGCATGCCGGCATGGTCTACGGGCTCGTCGGCCCCGGCTTCGACCAGGCGATCGCCGCTGCCGCCTCGATCACGGGTCAGCCCGTGCCCTATGAAGGGTCCGTGCTTGCCACCAAGCTCAAGATCCTCGGCGTCGACGTCTTCTCCATCGGCGACTTTGAGTCGATCGCGCAGCAGCCGGGCGTCGGCAGTCATGTCTTCGCAGATGCAGAGCAGGGTCTCTATCGCCGCCTCTTCGTCGACCGTGGACGGATCGTCGCCGCGCTCGGCGTCGGCGACTGGCCGGAGGCAACGCGGTTGCAGCAGGCCGTCACCCGCCGCGCCCGGATCGGCTTCCTGACCCTGCGTTCCTTTTCGCGCACCGGGCGGCTCTGGCGCGAGGCGGAGGACGGTCCTGGAGCCTGGCCGCGCGAGGCGATCGTGTGCAACTGCACCGGGGTGACCAAGGGCGCGATCCTCGATGCGGTCACCATGGGAGCGACGACCCTCGACGAGGTGCGCAGCGCCACCAGCGCCAATTCGGTCTGCGGCACCTGCACCATGCACGTGCAGGATCTTTTGGGAGCGGGCGACGCCAGACCGGAACCGGTCCGGTGGTGGAAATGGCTGGTCGGCCTTTCCTCGGCGGCCGGCATCATGGCGCTCGCCTCCTGGACCTTGCCGCGCATCGCCCTGCCGGAGCATTTCGTCATCGGCGAACTGCTGACCAAGCTCTGGTTCGACACGATCTTCAAGCAATGGTCGGGCTATATCCTGCTTGGCCTGACGGCCGCCGCCGCGATCCTCGGCCTGCGCAAGCGCATCCGGCTCTTCTCCAAACTTGGCGGCTACAACGGCTGGCGGCTCGTCCATCTTGCCATCGGTCTTTCCGCCGCCGGCGTGCTCGTCTGGCATACGGGCTTCCGGCTCGGCTCGAACCTCAATTTCTGGCTGATGGCGAGTTTCCTGACGGCGCTTCTCTTCGGCGCTCTCGCCGGTCTCGTCACTGGCGGCGAGCACGAACTCAGGGAACGCGATCTCGTCGGGTCCAAGAGCGCACCGCAGAAGCTACCGACCTGGATCCACATCCTCGCGCTCTGGCCCCTGCCCGTCCTGATCCTCGCCCACATTCTCGCCGTCTACAGCTACTGAGGTCCGGTGTTGCGTCTTCCCGCCAACAAGCTCCTCTGGACCATCTGGCTGCTGGCAACACTCGTTGCCGGCACGGCGGTCGCCGGCATCGTCTTCGTCGGCGGCGGACGGCAGTTCCTGCTGATCGGCAAGACGACCGGCGCGCATCACCAGATCGAGATGGAATGCGGTGCCTGCCACACCTCCGGCTTCTTCGCCGACAAGGCGAAGGTCGAGAAGGACATGAACAAGGCCTGCCTCACCTGCCACGAGGCGGAGCTGAAGCTTGCCAACGATTCCCACCCGGTGAAGAAATTCCGCGACCCGCGCAACGCCGACCGGCGCGAGAAGCTCGACGCCCTCTTCTGCACCACCTGCCACGCCGAGCACGTGCCGGAGGTGACCCGCGCGATCGCCGTCACCCAGCCGATGGACTACTGCCTCGCCTGCCACGACGACATCGAAAAGGAGCGGCCGACCCACAAGGGCCTCGAGTTCACCTCATGCGCCAGCGCCGGGTGCCACAACTTCCACGACAACACGGCGCTCTACGAGGAATTCCTCGTCAAGCATGCCGGCATGCCGGACTTCGCAGACCATCCGGTGATGCCGTTTGCCGCGCAGAGCCGGGCCGTTCCGGCCGTGTTGACGGCCATGAAGAGCGACGATCCGCTCGCGGCACTGACCGCCTATCTGGAAAAGGCCAAGTCCGACGATGGCGACGACCCGGCGGAGGCCGCCAAGGAGGCGCTCGCCAAGGTCCTTCTTGCCGGCGATGCCGTGGCCCCGCCGGCCTTGCTCACCCAAGAGGCCGTTGCCGCCTGGGCGGGCTCCGGGCACGCGCGCGGCGGCGTCAACTGCGCCGGCTGCCATGCGCCGAAGCTGGAGGGCACGGAGGCCGGCGACGTTGCTGTGATCGCGGCGAACTGGATCGAAAGCCCCGGCCTCGACGTCTGCCAGAGCTGTCACAAGCCCGAGGCCGCCAGCTTCCGCGAGGGCAAGCATGGCATGCGCTTCCACCCGAAGCTGCCCGGCCCCCGCGAGGACGCACCGGATCTCGGCGTCCTCACCGAGGTTGCGGCCAAAGTCTTCAAGGATGAACCGCTCGGCGCCATGCCGGTTTCGGAGGCGCTAATCCCGATGAAGCCGGACGCCCAGGACCGCATGACCGGCACCTGCAACGCCTGTCACAAGCCGCACGAGGTGGACCTGAAGGTGGCGGCCGTCGAGGCCTGCGCCTCCTGCCACGACGACGACCACACCCGTGCCTATTTCACCTCGCCGCACTACCGGCTCTGGCAGGCGGAGCTTGTCGGAACGGGCGAGCCGGGAAGCGGGGTTTCCTGCGCCGACTGCCACATGCCGAAGATCGAGAGCCGGCGCGGCGTCACCACCGAGCACAATCAGAACACAACCCTGCGCCCGAACGAGAAGATGATCCGGCCGGTCTGCCTCAGCTGTCACAGCCTGCAGTACTCGCTCGACGCGCTTGCCGACCCGGGGCTCGTTGCCAGCAATTTCAACGGGCATCCAACGCTGCACATCGAAAGCATCGATTGGGCAGTCAGCCGCACGGAGAAGACCAAGTGATCGCCAAACCCCAGGGTCTTCCCCGTGCACTATCGCACACTAGGTGCAATCAGGAGGGGATAGTGATGAAGAGGACCGTATTCAAGACACTCGTCGGCACCACCGTCGGTGCCGGCATGCTGGTCGGACTTTCGAACACCGTGTTCGCGGACGGCATCGAGCCGAAGCTCGTCACCGACATGCTGCATGCGGTGATGGCCTCCGACCGCGAGGTCTACACCAAGATGATCATCGGGCGCCTGACGATCGACCACAAGGTCATCAAGGCGTCCGAGTTCTTCGAGGATGACGTCGCCGCGCCGCTGCCGGCGCAGATGTTCCGCTTCGGCGCGGAACTGGTCGCCGACAAGACCGACGCCTTCTCCTACTCACTGCTATCGCTCTGGCCGATCAACAAGCAGAACGGCCCGCGCACCGATGTCGAGAAGGCAGGCCTCGAATTCGTCAACGACAATCCGGGAGAGGCCTACTACGGCGAAGAAGAACTCGGCGGGCAAAAGTATTTCACCGCCGTGTATGCCGATGTCGCCGTCGCCAAGGGCTGCGTCTCCTGCCACAATTCTCACAAGGATTCGCCGAAGACCGACTTCAAGCTCGATGACGTGATGGGCGGTGTCGTGATTCGCATTCCCGTCGACAGTTGATCGCCGCCAGAAGGAAACATTCCGCTCCGCGGTTCTCCCAGCCGCGGGGCACCCCGACGCCAACTGCCGCAAGGCCGATGCCATGAGACCCAAGAGGATCCCGACATGACCCCCGAACAAGTCAAACTCGTCCAGGAGAGCTTCCAGAAAGTCGCTCCGATCGCCGACGCCGCCGCCGACATCTTCTACAACCGCCTCTTCGAAGTGGCCCCCGAGGTTCGCTCGATGTTTCCGGCCGACATGTCGGACCAGAAGGGCAAGCTGATGAAGACGCTGGGCGTTGCCGTCCAGAACCTGCATCAGGTCCAGACCATCCTGCCGGTGGTGCAGGAACTCGGCGCCAAGCATGTCGCCTACGGCGTCAAGCCGGAGCACTACGACACGGTCGGATCGACGCTGCTCTACACGCTCGAAAAAGGTCTTGGCGACGCCTGGACGCCGGAACTCAAGGATGCGTGGACGGAGACCTACGTCACCGTTGCGACGGTCATGAAGGACGCGGCGGCCAAGGTTCCCGTGGCCGAGCCGAAGAAGGGCCTTTTCGCCCGCCTCTTCGGCTGAACAGCCGAGCCCCATTGTCGACCGGATGCCCGCGCTCATGGCACAGGGCGCGGAACTTCTCGGCAGGTCCCGACGTTTTATGGTCGAAGTAAAAGACAAGGAAGGAGCTTCGACATGAATTGGGATCAGATTGAAGGCAAGTGGCGCGAGATGACCGGCTCGGCAAAGGCCCAGTGGGGCAAGTTGACCGACGACGATATCACCGAAATCAACGGCAACCGTGAGAAGCTGGCCGGCAAGTTGCAGGCCGAATACGGCAAGACGAAGGAAGAGGTCGAGGAGGAAATCGACCGCTGGATGTCGCGTCACTGACATTCCGTTCCTGTTTGTTTGAATGACCCCGGTCCTGCCAACGCAGGACCGGGGTTCTTCATGTTCGGGCCTGACGGCATTGGCTCTGCCGGAGGCCAGCGGCATAGCCGTGCAGCAGGCATGGATTGACAATCCACGGCACTCCCAGTCTATTGGACGGAAACTGGTCTGGATACCGGACCTGATCAACAAACACATCGCCATGTCGGCCTGCGGGCAAACCCGTTGTGCCTGACCAAAGGCTGGGGGAGCCATCATGTCCAAGCCGTTGACCTCGACCGTGATCGGCCTTGGTGCCATGGGCTGGGGGGCGGCCGTCTCCCTGCTGCGCGCCGGCCTACCCACCCGAGGGGTCGACATCCGGCCCGATGTGCTCGCGCGTTTCGACGCCGAGGGCGGCAAGGCTTTCGCCTCGCCGGCAGACGCCGTCGCGGATGCTGATGTCGTGTTTGTCTATGTCGTCAACGCGGCCCAGGCCGAAGCGGTGCTCTTCGGCGACAATGGCGCGGTCACGACGGCCCGCCCCGGCACCATCTTCGCCAACTGCGTGACCGTTGCGCCAAGCGCGGCAATTGCCATCGCCAGGCGTCTCGAAGCGGCCGGTATGGTCGCCCTCGACACGCCCGTTTCGGGCGGTGCCGTCCGGGCCGCGGCCGGCGAAATCACCATCATGGCCTCAGGACCGTCCGCCGCTTTCGACGCCATTGCCCCCGCGATCGAGGCCATTTCCGCCCGCGTTTTCCGGCTGGGCGAAGAGGTCGGCACGGCGGCGCGGGTCAAGATGATCAACCAGTTGCTCGCGGGCGTGCACATGGCGACGGCCGCCGAGGCGATCACGCTCGCCGCACGGCTCGGCATCGATCTGAAGACCATGCACGAGGTGATCAGCGCCAGCGCCGGCAATTCATGGATGTTCGAGAACCGGGGCATTCATATCGTCGACGGCGACTACGCGACCCATTCGGCGGTCGACATCTTCGTCAAGGATCTCGGCATCGTGCGGGACGAGGCGGCCGCCTTCGGCTTTCCCACCGTCATCACCGAGGCCGCCTTGTCGCTTTTCCAGGAAGCAAGCGCGGCCGGCATGGGCCGCGAGGACGACGCAATGCTCGCCAAGATGCTGGCCGACAAGGTCGGCATGCCGGCGCCCGGCCGCGCGCCGGAGAAGGACAAGGCGTCATGACGACGCTGCTCGGCTGCATCGCCGACGATTTCACCGGCGCAACGGACCTTGCCGGGCTTCTGGCGCGAAGCGGAGCCAAGGTTTCGCTCCGCATCGGCGTGCCGGGCGAGCCGGCCCGTCCCGAGGACTGCGCCCCCTTCGAGGTCATCGCCCTGAAATGCCGGACAGCGCCCGTGGACGAGGCGATCCGCGACTGCCGTGCGGCCCTTGCCTGGCTGCGGCAGGCCGGCGCCCGGCGGTTCTTCTGGAAATACTGCTCGACCTTCGACAGTACGCCCGAGGGCAATATCGGTCCCGTCGCCGAAGCGCTGATGGCCGACCTTGGCGCGGAGCAAACGATCTACTGTCCCGCCTTCCCGGAAAACGGGCGCAGCGTCTACATGGGCCACCTCTTCGTCGGCCGGCAGCTGCTTTCCGAAAGCCCGATGAAGGACCATCCGCTGACGCCGATGCGCGACAGCAATCTCATGCGTCTTCTCGATCCTCAGGTGGAGGGCAAGGTCGGTTTGGCCGACCGGGCCGTTGTCGCCGCAGGCCCCACGGCGCTGGGGGGGTATCTGGCGCAGCTTCGTCACGACGGCATTGCGCATGTCATCACCGATGCCATCTCGGATGCCGACCTCGAAACCATCGCCCGCGCCTGCAAAGACATGACGCTGGTAACGGGCGGCAGCGCCATCGCCCGGCCGCTACCCACCCTCTACCGGGAGGACGGGCTGCTCTCGCGCGACAGCGGCGAGGCGAACCATCCCCCGATTGCGGAGAAGGCCGTCGTTCTTTCCGGCAGCTGCTCGGCGATGAGCCGGGCACAGGTCGCGGCCTATCTGGACCGGGCGCCGGGCTTCAAGCTTGACCCTCTCGCGCTGGCGAAGGACGGCACGGCGGCGGCGCGGGCCTGGCTTGCCGACCAGCCATCCGGACGCGCGCCGCTCATCTATGCCACGGCGGAGCCCGATGAGGTCCGCGCAGCGCAGGAGGCGCTCGGTGTCGGCCGCGCGGGCCAGATCGTCGAAGAGGCGCTGGCAGACATCGCCGTCGACGCCTTTGCGCATGGCGTGCGCCGGTTCGTCGTTGCCGGCGGCGAGACATCGGGAGCGGTCACGAAGGCGCTTGGCGTCAGCCGCCTTGCGGTCGACGCGGAAATCGCGCCCGGAGTTCCATGGACGTTCGCCGAGATTTCCGGCGAGCCGGTGGCGCTGGCCCTCAAATCCGGCAACTTCGGCAAGGAGACCTTCTTCACCGACGCGTTCGAAAGGCTGGACGAGCGATGAGCGAGGAAGCGCGCCTGCGCGAGCAGATCTGCGAAATGGCGAAGTCCATCTACGACCGGGGGCTGACCGGCGGGTCGAGCGGCAACATCTCGGCCCGGCTTTCGGATGGACGGCTGCTGGTGACGCCCACCGGGTCGAGCTTCGGCCGTCTCGATCCGTCACGGCTCAGCCTTTTCGATGCCTCGATGACGCTCGTTTCCGGCGACAAGCCGACGAAGGAAATGCCGCTACACAGCGCCTTCTACGAGACGCGGGGGGCAAAGGCCGGCGCCGTCGTCCACCTGCACTCGGCCCATTCGGTCGCCCTCTCCGTCCTGCCGGACACGGACCCGGACAACCTGCTGCCGCCTCTCACCGCCTACGGCATCATGCGGCTCGGCAAGGTCAAGCTCCTGCCCTATTACATGCCGGGCGATCCGGCGATGGGCGACGCGATCCGGGGCCTTGCCGGCCGTCGCAGCGCGGTGGTGCTCGCCCATCACGGACCGGTCGTCGCGGGCAAGGATCTGGAGGCAGCCGTCTACGCGATGGAGGAACTGGAGGAGACTGCAAAGCTGACATTGCTCACCCGTGGTCTCGGCGCGCGGTTCCTGAGTTCGGAGCAGATCGATACGCTGGTGCGCCGCTTCGATGTCGAGTGGGATTGAGAGGTATTGCGGGAAAAGGAACCTTCGAGGAAACGCGCGAATTCCCGATGAAGGGATCGGTCCCCTCTCCCGCAAATCCGTATCGGTCAGCCCGCCGTCGCCATCACGAGTGCCAGACCAAAGACTGAAATGAAGACCCAGGCGAGTGCCCCGAGCAGCAGTGGGCGCAAGCCCTCAGCCTTGAGCTTGACGATGTTCGTCTCCAGTCCCATCGCCGCCAGCGCCGCTCCGAGCAGGAAGGTCGTGACCGTGACCATCACCTGATGCGCCTCGGCCGGCAGCGAAACGAGGCTGTTGAATCCCACCATCGCGAGAAAGCCGAAGACGAACCAGGGCAGCGGCGGGCGCTGGCCGACCGGGCCGGTCGTGTCGCGAAAACGGATGAAGCCGATCCAGAGCACCAGCGGGGCAAGCAGGATGACGCGGCCAAGCTTGGCGACCGTCGCGACATGTCCGGCCTCCGTGCCGTCCTGGAAAGCCGCCGCGACGACCTGCGCCACCTCATGAATGGTTCCGCCGGTCCAGAGGCCATAGTCGACGGCGCCGAGGCCGATGGCATGGGCAATCACAGGATCGAGCAGCATGGCGAGCGTGCCGAAGACCGTGACGCAGGCGACCGCATAGGCGACGTCCTCATCCCTGCCTCCGGTCACGAGATTGGTGGCGAGCACCGCCGACGCGCCGCAGACCGAGGTGCCTGCCGCGATCAGTTCGGAAAGCCGGCGCTCGACACCGAGGAGTTGCCCCATTGCCTTGGTGGCCATGAAGGTCGCGCCCAGCGTCACGGTGACGATGAGGATACCGCGCAGGCCGATCGCGCCGATTTCGGAGAAGGTCAGCTGAAGGCCGAGCAGGATGACCGCGAGCCGCAGAACGCGCTTCAGCGAAAACGAGATGCCGGGCCGCACCACCGCCGGCAGGGGCATGAGATTGCCGACCCCGATGCCGATCACGATGGACAGCAGAAGCGGGCTCAACGTCGCGATGCCGAGTTCGTTGTGAAGCCCGAGGGCAATGGCGGCGATCGCGCAGGTGAGGACGAGACCCGGTACCAACCCCAGCAAGGGTGACAGGCCTGCTCCTTGCGGGATGTCCTTCTCTGCGGCACTCATCTCCGCTGCGCTGCCGATATCCGACGCCATAACCGCCTCCTGATCCGTGACCATGTTGGCGGTACTCTAGAGATGCCTGAATAATCGATCCAACGACTTGTTCTTTTCAAAACAATCGATTTTACTTGTTAACTGCGGATAGACCGCCGCGGGGAGTTTTTGCGGGTCATGACACTGGAGCAGCTTCGTATTTTCCTCGTCGTCGCCGAGCGGCTGCATGTCACCCGCGCCGCTGAGGCGTTGCACCTGACGCAGTCGGCGGTCAGTGCGTCGATCGCGGCGCTGGAGGAGCGCCACGGCGTGAAGCTGTTCGACCGGATCGGGCGGCGCATCGCGCTGACGGAGGCCGGCCGGCTCTTCGTCCCGGAGGCACGGGCAACGCTTGCCCGCGCCGAGGCCGCGACCCTCGTGCTGGAAGACCTCGGCGGTCAGGTGATGGGGCATCTGCGCATCCATGCGAGCCAGACGGTCGCCAGCTACTGGCTCCCGCCTCGCCTCGTCCGCTTCCACGAGCAGTTTCCGCGCGTCGCGATCAGCCTTTCCGTCGGCAACACCGCCGATGTCGCGCGGGCCGTCACGGAAGGCGCCGCCGATGTCGGCGTCGTGGAGGGACTGGTGGCCCAGCCGGATCTCGACATCACGGCCGTCGGTCACGACGACCTCGTGCTTGTCGTCGGCAAGGCTCATGACTGGGCGGAAAGATCGACGCCGATCAAGGCGGCCGAGTTCGGCAGGACAGCATGGATCCTGCGCGAACGCGGCTCCGGTACGCGCGCCGCCTTCCAGGCCATCCTCGCGGAAAAGGGGCTCGCTCTTGCCGACCTGGAGGTGACGCTCGAACTGCCGTCCAACGAAGCGGTCCTTGCGGCGGTCGCGGCCGGCCGCTGCGCCACCGTGGCCTCGCATCTTGCCGCCGATCCAGCGATTGCCGCCGGCAGCGTCATCGCACTGGCGCCCGACCTCGGCCGGCGGACGTTCTCGGCGCTCAGCCACCGCGAGCGCTACCGGACGGGAGCCGTCCGGCAATTTCTCGCCTGTCTCGAAAATCCGGAGAAATGCCTCGCCAAGTGAGGAGCCCCCTCTCGCTTGCCGTGAGACTCAGCGCTCCAGCGGCAAGCCGTGAGCAAGCCAGGCGTTGATGCCGCCCGCCATGTGCGTGTCGTGGCCGAGCCCCCTTTTCCGGCAGAGAGACAGCGCCTTGGCGGAGCGTGCGCCGGAGAGGCAATAGAGCACGATGGGCCTGTCTTTGGGCAGGTTGTCTGCCCAGTCCGCAAATCGCGACAGCGGCCGGTGCAACGCCCCGGGAATCCGGCCTGATTTCCATTCCGATGCTTCCCTGACATCGATCAGCCAGATCTCGCCCGACTTGACGGACTTGAAGACGTCAGGCGGCGACAGCGTCTTCGTCTGTCCCCGCGAGCCGAAACCGAACATTGCGCCCTCCAAATCTATTTGTGTTTTCGAAATTACGAATATACAATAATCTCGATGTACGCAAGATTGTCGGCCTTCCTACGAACTCTCCGGCCGCAGCCTTGCACGCTATCGTAGTACGACAGGAAGGATGGTTGCCCGACCGCAAGCATTTGAAAGGACCGCGAAAACGGAGGCGGCCCGCCTGCGGCGAGCATCATAGAAACATTCCGGGAGGATGACCCTATGGCAAAAATCGCAGTTCTCGGCGCCGGTCTGGGCGGCGTCATCATGGCCTACGAATTACGCGACATTCTCGGCAAGGAGCACGAGATCGTGGTCGTCAACAAGGGCGATCGCTATTCCTTCGTGCCCTCCAATCCGTGGGTGGCGGTCGGCTGGCGCGAGCGGGAGGATATCGAGGTCGAACTCGGCCCCGTTTTCGCGCGCCGCGACATCAAGCTTCATCCTCAAGGGGCCGCGCGCCTGCACCCGCAGGAAAACCGCATCGACCTGACCGATGGCAGTTCGGTGTCCTATGATTTCCTGGTGATCGCGACCGGACCGGAACTCGCCTTCGACGAGATCGAAGGGCTCGGCCCCGAGGGGCACACCCAGTCGATCTGCGAGGTGGGCCACGCCCTCAAGGCCAAGGAAGCCTTTCAGCAGCTCGTCCGCAAGCCCGGCCCCGTCATCGTCGGCGCGGCGCAGGGAGCCTCCTGCTACGGCCCGGCCTACGAGTTCACCTTCGTTCTCGACAAGGCGCTGCGCGATGCCCGCATCCGCGATCAGGTGCCCATGACCTTCGTGACTGCCGAGCCCTATATCGGGCACCTCGGTCTTGACGGCGTTGGCGATACCAAGGGTCTCCTGGAGGCCGAGATGCGCCAGCATCACGTGAAATGGATCAACAACGCCAAGATCGACAAGGTCGACAGCGACATGATGCATGTCACCGAGCTGGCCGAGGACGGCAGCGTCAAGGCGACGCACGACCTGCCCTTTGCCTATTCGATGATCCTGCCGGCCTTCCGCGGCGTTTCCGCCGTCCGCGACATCGAGGGCCTCACCAATCCGCGCGGTTTCATTCTCGCCGACAAGCATCAGCGCAATCCGACCTTCTCGAACATCTTCTCGGTCGGCGTGTGCGTCGCCATTCCGCCGGTCGGCAAGACGCCGGTTCCGGTCGGCGTGCCGAAGACGGGCTTCATGATCGAATCGATGGTGACGGCCACGGCCCACAACATCGCCCGTATCCTGGACGGCAAGGAACCGGACGCCCAGGGCTCCTGGAACGCGGTCTGCCTTGCCGACTTCGGCGACGGCGGCGTCGCCTTCGTGGCCCAGCCGCAGATCCCGCCGCGCAACGTCAACTGGTCGTCGTCGGGCAAGTGGGTGCATGCGGCCAAGATCGGCTTCGAGAAATATTTCCTGCGCAAGGTGCGGATCGGCAAGTCCGAGCCCTTCTACGAGAAGCTCGCCCTTCAGGCCCTCGGCATCGACAAGCTGAAGTCGATCAAGCTCGACGAAGACGCCTGACGCGCAGGTCGGATCAGTCAACGCGTACGAAAAGCCCCGCCGCGAACGCGCGGCGGGGCAACCCATGGAGACAGTGATGACCGCAGAAGTCGTGCAGCCGGAGACCGTGGCACCGGTCCGGCTGGAGAATTTTCCGATCGTCTTCTTCGCGACGGTGATGGGGCTTTCCGGCCTCGCACTGGCCATCATGAAGGCGGAGCATGTTCTCGGGCGAAGCCCGGCCATCGGGCCCGCCGTTGCCGTTGTCGCCCTCGCCGTCTTCGTGGTTCTCGCAATCCTCTATGCGGCCAAGGCCATCCGCTATCCCCATGCCGTGACCGAGGAGTGGCACCATCCGGTGCGCCTCTCCTTCTTTCCGGCGGTCAGCATCTCCCTCATCCTGATCGGAACGGCCTTCAGGGCCATTCACCCGCAGGCGGCCTTTGCGCTCTGGGCATTCGGCGCGGGCCTGCAAATTGTCGCGACGCTCGCGGTCGTCTCGGCCTGGATCGGCCAGCGCCCCTTCGAGCCGAAGCAGATGACGCCGGCCTGGTTCATTCCGGCCGTCGGCAACATCATCGTCCCCATTGCCGGGGTCGAGTTCGGCATGACCGAAATCTCCTGGTTCTTCTTTTCCGTCGGCCTCGTCTTCTGGATCGTGCTGCTCACCCTCGTCTTCAACCGGATGGTGTTCCACGATCCCCTGCCCGGACGCCTCCTGCCGACGCTGATGATTCTCGTCGCGCCGCCCTCGGTCGGCTTTGTCGCCTGGGCACGCCTGACCGGCACCCTCGATCCTTTCGGGCGCATCCTATTCGGCGCCGCGATCCTCTTCGCGCTGATCGTGCTGACGCAGGCCGGAAAGCTCCGGCGTCTTGGATTTGTCATGTCCTTCTGGGCCTATTCCTTCCCTCTGGCGGCCCTCACCATCGCCACTTTCACGTATGCCGAAATGTCCAACTCGATTGTGCATCGCAACACTGGACTTGCGCTGGCAGTTCTTACCACTATCGTGATCTGTGGATTGCTCGCCCGGACAGGCCTTGCCATCCACCGCCGGGAAATCTGCCGACCGGAATAATCGCAGAACCACCTCTTGAGTATTTCCCGATCAGGCTGAACTGCCTGGACCACACGGGAATGCCACAAAATCAATATCTTGAGCCTGTTTCGGTCGGCATGCCGGACCGACAACGCGAAACCGGCCCTAGACCTTACGGACATCCGCGCCCAATGATGCGTGGATGCCCTTTCCCAAATCGGGAGACCTGATCATGGAAATAGACGTCGTCTCGCTGTCGCGGCTGCAGTTCGCCGCAACGGCGATGTACCATTTTCTTTTCGTGCCGCTGACGCTTGGGCTGTCGATCCTGCTCGCGATCATGGAAACGACCTACGTCATGACTGGCCGCGAGATCTGGCGGCGCATGGTGAAGTTCTGGGGCACGCTCTTCGGCATCAACTTCGCGCTCGGCGTGGCGACCGGTATCACCATGGAGTTCCAGTTCGGCATGAACTGGAGCTACTACAGCCACTATGTCGGCGACGTCTTCGGCGCGCCGCTGGCGATCGAGGGCATCGTCGCCTTCTTCCTCGAGGCGACCTTCATCGGCCTCTTCTTCTTCGGCTGGGAGAAGCTGTCGCGGCTGCAGCATCTGGTGGTCACGTGGCTGGTCGCGATCGGCTCCAACATGTCGGCGCTCTGGATCCTGATCGCTAACGGCTGGATGCAGAACCCGGTCGGCTCGCGCTTCAACCCCGACACGATGCGCATGGAGGTGACCAGCTTCTATGACGTCATCTTCAACGAGGTCGCCCAGGCAAAATTCGTCCACACCGTCTCGGCGGGCTATGTGACGGCCTCGCTCTTCGTCCTCGGCGTCTCCGCCTTCTATCTCCTCAAGCATCGCCACACCGAGATCGCCAAGCGGTCGATGGCGGTCGCCGCAAGCTTCGGCCTGCTCTCCTCGCTGTCCGTCGTCGTGCTCGGCGACGAAAGCGGCTACGAGGCCACGGCCCACCAGAAGATGAAGCTCGCCGCCATGGAGGGCATGTGGGAGACCGAGCCGGCGCCGGCGAATTTCACGCTCTTCGCCATTCCGGATCAGGAAGCGCGCGAGAACCGCTACGCCATCCACATCCCCTGGGTCATGGGCCTGATCGCGACGCGGTCGCTGACCGAGGAGATTCCGGGCATCAAGGAACTCGTGGCCGATGCCGAAGGCCGCATCCGCACCGGCATCACGGCCTATGACGAGCTCCAGAAGATCCGCGCCGGCAATGCGCCGGACGAGGCAGCTCTCCGCGCCGACTTTGCCGAGAAGGATCACCTGCTCGGCTATGCCTATCTCCTGAAGCGCTATGTCGACGACCCACGCCAGGCAACGGACGACATGATCGCGAAGGCCGCCTGGGACACCGTGCCCAACGTCCTGCCGCTGTTCTGGTCCTTCCGCGTCATGGTCGGTCTCGGCTTCTTCTTCATCGCGCTGACGGCCACCTTCTTCTGGCTTGCCTCCAAGCGGCAGCTCGACCGTCACCGCTGGCTCCTCTGGGTCGCGGTCTATGCGATCCCGCTCCCCTGGCTTGCGGCCGAACTCGGCTGGTTCGTTGCCGAACACGGCCGTCAGCCCTGGGCCATCGAGGGCCTCTTGCCGACCGCCGTCGCCGTCTCGTCGCTGGGCGTTTGGGAAGTGGCGCTGACGCTCTTGCTCTTCGTCGTCCTCTATTCGGCGCTTGCGGTGGTCGAGGTCGGCCTGTTGCTGAAATTCATCCGCATCGGCCCATCCGACACGCCCGAACCGGCCGGCGCCGGCATTCTCAGCCCGTCCGGCCATGCGGCCGTCCCGCATCCGACCGCCGCGGAGTAACCAGCCATGATCCTTTTCGAACTCGTTCCCTACGACCTTCTCAGGGTCATCTGGTGGGTCCTTCTCGGCGTCCTGCTGATCGGCTTTGCGGCGACTGACGGCTTCGACATGGGCGTCGGCGCCCTCCTGCCCTTCGTCGCCAAGAGCGACACGGAACGGCGGGTCGCCATCAACACCATCGGTCCGGTCTGGGAAGGCAACCAGGTCTGGTTCATTCTCGGCGGCGGTGCCATCTTCGCCGCCTGGCCGCCGCTCTACGCGGTCAGCTTCTCCGGCTTCTATCTGGCCATGTTCGTGGTGCTCGCGGCGCTGATCCTGCGTCCGGTCGCCTTCAAGTACCGCTCCAAGCGCGAGGACATGCGCTGGCGCGAAACCTGGGACTGGGCGCTCTTCATCGGCGGCTTCGTTCCCGCCCTCATCTTCGGCGTCGCCATCGGCAACGTGCTTCAGGGCGTTCCCTTCCGCTTTGATGCCGATCTCAGGATGACCTACGAGGGCAGCTTCTTCGGCCTCCTCAACCCCTATGCCCTGCTGACGGGTCTGACCTCCGTCGCAATGCTGGTCATGCACGGCGGCGCGTGGCTCGGGCTCAAGGCCGACGGGCCGGTGGCGCAGCGGGCGCGCATTTACGGTCAGATGGCGGCGCTTGCGACCATCGTCCTCTTCGCGCTTGGCGGATTGTCTCTCTGGGCCTTCGTCGACGGCTACGTGATCACGTCGGCCATCGATCCGAATGGTCCTTCGAACCCGCTCGCCAAGGAGGTTGCCGTCCAGTCCGGTGCGTGGCTCGCCAACTACGAGACCTATCCGGTCTTCATGCTGGCGCCGGCGCTCGGCTTCCTCGGGGCCATCGGCGTCTTCTTCGGCATCCGCACGCGCTACGAGGGCCTGACCTTCGTTTCCTCCAAGCTCTCGGTGCTTGGCATCGTCTCGACGGTCGGCGTCTCGATGTTCCCCTTCCTGCTGCCGTCCTCCATCGAGCCGAAGGCGAGCCTCACGGTCTGGGATGCCTCGTCCAGCCACGCGACGCTGTTCAACATGCTGGTCGTGACCGTGATCTTCATGCCCATCGTGCTGGCCTATACGGCCTGGGTCTACAAGGTGCTGTGGGGCAAGGTCGACGAGGAAGCGATCGTGCGCGATCAGGACCACGCCTACTGACGAACCCGGCGCCCGGCTTGCCCGGGCGCCATCGACACCGTCGCCGTCAGGCGATCAGCCCCTCGTGAAGGGAGATGTTTCGATGTGGTATTTTTCTTGGTTGCTCGGCCTGCCGCTCGCCGCGACATTCGCCGTCCTCAACGCCATGTGGTTCGAGATGATGTCGGACGAGGATCTGCGCCGCAAGCAGCAGTGATACCCGGCCAGGACAGCCTCACGACGTCCCCGGCAACGCCGAAGGCGAATGGCCTTTCCGCGCGCCTTCGGCCATGACGCCGCTCCAGCGCAAAAGCGCTCACACTTTCGTATCCGATGATCTATGGTAAACGCGCAGGACCGCTGCGGGCTTTGATCGGGGCCAGATCAGACCTCATCGCGTCGGGGGCCGAAATGGACCGCACGGCCACCTTTGCCGCTGCGGGAATTTTCGCTATTGAGAGCGGCGTCACGAAGTTCATGAAGTAACATGCATATCGATTACGCCGTTCGTCCGAACCAGTTTCCCTGGCCGCCCGTCCTTCTGGCCGGCGCATTTTTCTGCAGCCTGTTCATCGAGGCGGTGCTGCCGACGCGAACCGGGATATCGGGGCTGCTCGGGCTCCTGCTGTTTATCCTGGGTCTTGCCCTGGATATCTGGGCGATGCTGACCTTGCGGCGGGCACGCACCAACATTCTTCCCAACAGGGCGGCCGACCGGCTTGTCACGCGGGGGCCCTACCGCTGGTCGCGCAATCCGATCTATGTCGGCAACACGACCCTGCTCTTGGGCCTTGCCATCATCTTCGATTCCGCGTGGATGATCATGGCCGCCTTCGCCATGGCCTTCGCCGTCCATCATCTCGCCGTCCTGCGCGAGGAACAGCATCTCGCCGAGCGCTTCGGTGCCGACTGGACGGCCTACAAGGACCGCACGCCGCGCTGGCTCGGCCGGCAGCGTCGCTGACGTCCCGCCTTGCGATGCGGAATTGCCGGCACGATCAGCCGGCGTGGTCCATGACCCAGCGCACGATCTGACCCGACCCCATCGCGCCGGCCTGCCGGGCGACCTCGCGTCCGTTCCTGAAGAGAACCATCGTCGGGATCGAGCGGATGCCCAGTGAGCCGGACAGTTCGGGCGCCTCTTCCGTGTTCACCTTCAGGAAGCGGGCCTTGGAGGCAAGCTGACCGGCGGCTTCGGCGAAATGCGGCGCCATCATCTTGCACGGACCGCACCAGGCGGCCCAGAAGTCGACGACGACGGGCAAATCCGACCGCTCGACATGGCGGCTCAGCACCGGTGCACTGACGTCGACCGGTTTTGCTGGAAACAGCGGCCCACCGCATTTCGGGCATTTGGCGGCCTTCCAGTCCGACTGGAGCCGTTCCTCGGACAGGCGGTTGACGGTGCTGCAGGTGGGGCAAACGACATGCACGGGCATGGGTCCTTCTCAACGACAGTAGATTTCCTGGAGGACGGCGATCAGCCGCTTCACGTCCTCCGAGACGAGACGGTAATGGATCGTCTGGCCGTCGCGCCGGGTCGCCACAATGCCGAGATGGCGCAAGCGGGCAAGGTGCTGCGACAGCGCCGACTGGCTGAGGCCGACCGCCTCGGCAAGGGCACCGACGGACATCTCGCCGTCGATCAGGCGGCACAGAACGATCAGCCGCTTGGACTGCCCGAGGACCGCCAGAAGGCGCGAGGCCTCATCGGCCTTGTCGTGCAGGCGGTCGAGATCGCTTGGGACGACGGGGCACAAAATCGCCGGGGGCTCAGTCTGCCGATCATTCTGCATGTTGGTCTCTCAAGCGCCACGGGGAAAGCAAACGGCACGTCGTGACGGGCTTATTGGTCCTTGCGGAAAGGCATGATCGCGCGGCGCCCTGAGGCAGGCGCATCGTCCCACCCGTTTCCGCCATGGGTCACGCGGGTTCATTCGAACTCTTTTCTTTGCGCGCCACGCCGGATCGCGCATGCGCATGCACCTTTCCTTCTTGTATCTTTTTATATGCGAAATTACTAAATTTCAAGATCCGCGTTCTTCGGCACCCCGAGCGAGGCCCCGAACCCCATGGCCAATTGCCCTCTTTGGAATTCCCGCTCAAGGCTCTATGTGTTCGGCATGGGGGAACGCAAAAAAAGGCCGGACGGGTCATCGCTTCATACTCTCGGTACGTCGAGCGCAGCCATCGCACTGACGCTGGCGTCGGGCATTCTCTGGCTGCCGCAGGCCGGCCTGCTTGCGTTCGTCATCGGCGACAGCGTCACGGCCATGCAGCCGGCGGCCTCGCTGGTTCCGATGGTCGCTGCGTTCCTGCTGATCGCCGTGCTTCGTTCCGGGCTCGATGCCGCATCGCACCTGGCCGCCGCGAAAACGGCGACCGCCGCCAAGCAGCGGTTGAGGGCGCGGGCGGCCGAACGCATCGCCCGTTTCTCGCCGATGGACACGACGCGCCCCAAGTCCGGTGAACTGGCGAACCTGATCAGTTCCGAGATCGAAAGCCTCGACCCATATCTCCTGCGTTATGCGCCGGCCCGGGTCAGGATGAGCGTGCTGCCCATCGTCATCGTCGTTGCGGTCTTCACCGTCTCGTGGGTTGCCGGGCTGCTGCTGATGGTCGCCGGACCGCTGATCCCCGTTTTCATGTCCATCATCGGCGCGTCGGCAAAGCAGCGCAGCGCAGCGCAACTGACGGAAGTCGGCAGCATGACCGGAACGCTGCTCGACCGCGTGGCCGGGCTCGATACCATCCGGCTCTTCGGCGCCAGCGACCGCATGACAGGCGACCTTGCCGCAACGGGCGAGTCGATCCGGCTTCGCACCATGTCGGTGCTGCGCCTTGCCTTTCTGTCGTCGGCGGTCCTCGAACTCTTCAGCGCCATCGGCGTCGGCCTCGTCGCCGTCTATGTCGGCTTCAGCCTGCTCGGCTGGATCACCTTCGGCGCAACGCTTGCCCCATTGACCCTGACATCCGGCCTCTTCGTTCTCCTGCTCGCGCCGGACTTCTTCCAGCCGCTGAGGGACTTTGCCGCCGCCTATCACGACAAGGCCGCAGCGACGGCGGCGATGGACCGGTTCCAGAACCTCATCGAGAGGGACGGTGCCCGCATCGTCGGTTCAGCCGATGCAGCCATCGAAGGCCGCGCGCGCGAAGTTGGTCCGGCCATTGGCCTGACCGCCCGGTCCGTCTCGGTCGTGGCGCCGCAGACCGGCCGCGTGATGCTCGCGCCGGTGAGCCTCGACCTTCGCCCCGGCGAGCATGTGGCGCTGATGGGCCCGAGCGGTGCCGGCAAATCGACGTTGCTTGCCGCCCTCGCGGGACTGATCGAGACCGATGAGGGCAGCATCGCGTTCAACGGCGAGACGCTGTCGCCCGAAACGGCGGCGCGTCTTCGCCGCCAGACGGCCTGGATCGGGCAGAGCCCCCATGTTCTGGCGGCAAGCCTCAAGGCCAATCTCACGCTCGCCGCACCCGACGCTACCCCCGAGGCGATTGCCCGCGCGCTCGATCTTGCCGCCTGTGCCTTCGCGGATCGCCTTCCGCGTGGACTGGCAACGCCGGTTGGAGAAACGGGAGCCGGCCTTTCCGGCGGCGAAATGCGCCGGATCGCCGTGGCGCGGGCCGCCCTCTCCTCGCCGCGGCTGATCCTTGCCGACGAGCCGACCGCAAGCCTCGATGCCGAAACCGCCGACTGGGTGCGCCGCGGGCTGCTGGAGCTTGCCGCCGGCCGCACGCTTCTGGTCGCGACCCACGACGAGGCACTCGCCCGGCAGATGGACCGGATCGTCCGGATCGAAGCTGGCGTTGTCGGACTGCGCCCGGTCGAGAACAATGATGCCGCCCTGGTCCTCGGCCAGGAGACACCGGCATGACGGCGCTCCTTGCCATCCTTCGCTTCTCTCTCCGCCAGCAGGCAAAGCGGCTGATCGTCGGCGCCCTCCTGCTGCTGCTGACGCTCGCCGCCGGCGCCGGCCTGATGGCGAGCGCCGGCTACCTGATCGCCGGGGCCGGACTTGCCGGGCTGGGTCTCATCGCCTTCAACACGCTGGTGCCGAGCAGCGGCATCCGCCTCTTCGCGCTGCTGCGCCCCTTCGGGCGCTATGGCGAGCGGCTCGTGACCCACGACGCGACGCTGAGGCTGCTCTCCGCGCTTCGCGTCTCGATTTTTCGCGGCCTGATGGCGAGCGGTGCAAAGCAACGCCACGGCCTGATGCTGAACCGTCTTTCGAGCGACGTCGACGCACTTGACGGGCTGACGATCCGCATCGCCGGGCCGCTGGCGGCAGCGCTCCTCGCCACCCTTCTGGCGGCGGTGGCTCTCGGTCTTTTGTCGGTCACGCTGATGCTGGCGATCCTGGCGCCAGCGCTCCTCCTCGGCCTTCTGCTGCCGCTGCTTCTCGGCTTTCGTGCCCGCAAGGATGCGCGGCGGCGGGTCGTCGCCCTCGACGCGCTGCGCGTGCGGCTGATCGACCTCGACCGTGGGCGGACGGAACTGGCGCTCGCCGGCCGGCTCGGACAGGCCACCAGCCATGTGATCGACGCCGCCGACCGGGCCAGCGAGACAGACCGCCGCCTCGCCCGTCAGGAAGCCGGCATCCGCTTTGTCGCGGGCCTTGGCGGACAGGTCTCGATCGCTCTGGCGGCCCTTGCCGGCGCGCCTCTTCTCGCGCAGGGGATCATCGACGGGCCGCTCTTTGGCCTGATCGTCCTTGGCGCCTTCACGGCCGCCGAACTCGGCGCGCCGATCCGGGCGGCCGCGCTCGATCTCGGCCGCATGGCGGTCGCGGGACGACGGATCGCGCCGCTGATGCTGGACGATGACCGTCTCGCGGACGATGGCGTACCGAAGATGCCTTGCCCCGGCACGACGGCCGATCTCGACTTCGACGCGGTCCGCTTTGCCTACGCCGGGGACCGCCCGCCGGTGCTCGGCGGCCTCAGCCTCAGCATCCCCGAAGGCCGGCGCGTTGCCATCATCGGCCCGAGCGGCTGCGGCAAGTCGACGGTGGCGGGTCTTGCCTCCGGCCTCCTCCATCCGACGGAGGGGACGGTGCGGATCGGCGGGGCAGGCCTCGTCCGCCCGGGCCTTGCCGCGAACGGGCTTCGCGTCGGGCTCCTGTCGCAGGAGACCCGGCTCTTTTCAGGATCGATCGCCGACAATCTTCGTCTCGGGCGACCTGACGCAACGGATGGCGACCTCATGGAGGCCTGTCAGACGGCGGGCTTCACGCCGGTGCTGGCACGCCTTGAAGCCGGTCTTGCCAGCCGCCTCGGCGACGGTGGCAGCGGACTATCCGGCGGCGAGCGCCGGCGGCTGGCGCTCGCCCGCCTGCTCGTCGCAAAACCGGACGTCTTCGTGCTCGATGAGCCCACCGAGGGCCTGGACGAGGAGAGCGCGGCGATGGTGCTCGCCGGCCTCGATCACGTAACCCGTGGCGCCACGGTCGTGCTCGTGACCCACCTCCACCGCGAGGCGCGACTGGCCGATGCGATCTGGCGGCTCGGCCCGGACGGTTCTCTGGAGGCGAGCGCGGCGCGCGGCGAAGCGACCTTCGAGGCGCTTCAAAAGGGGCTGCGATAGACGGCGGCGCGCCTCAATATTCGACGCGGCGGCCCGCGAAGCCTGCGCGCGGCATCCGCCGCCTCGGCCCGGTCTTGAACAGCCGATAGGTTTTCTTCCGCCGCGGAACCTCCCGGATGTCGAGCTGGTGCCGGCCGACGCAGTAGCCGAGGAACAGCAGGAAGACCTGGCTCGTCGAGCCGGGATTGTAAATTCCGCCGATGAGCGGGGTCAGCACCACGAGGCTGCCGGCAATGCCGAGCCCCAATGTCTGGATCTCCCGCGCATGATCGTTCTCGACCTTCGTGGAGGAAAAGAACGAGCCCAGCAGCGCGATCTGAACGACGAACATGAAGATGCCGAAATATCCGGCGCGGACCAGGAGCGTCGAAAACCCGCTGTGGAAGACCGGGATCGCGTCGAGCAATTCGTCTCCGAGAAGAATCTTCCACAAGATCGGCACCTGCGAGTGCCATCCGGTTCCGAAGATCCGATAGAGCACCGGGTGCTCCCAGACGAAGGTGAATGCGCGGTAGACCTCGTAGCCACGCCAGCCGTCGTTCACGTCCTTGTCGAAATAGCGCTCGACCGGGACGAGTTCGGCAACGCCGCTTGGCAGCTTGTCCAGCATCGTCGTCAGGGACGTGGTGGTGAAGAACGAGTCGATGTAGGGCGTGGTTATGAAGTAGAGGAGGACTGCCAGCAGCACGGCGCCCAGCGAAAAGAGCGGCTTCGGGAAATATTTGGCGATCATGAGGGTCATGAAGACGATGATCGCGGAGCGTGAGTCCGACAGCAGGATGGCTCCGACGTAGACCGCGGACAGAGCGCCGATCAGGACGATGTCCCGCTCGATCTTGTAATGCGACAAGACCAGAAAAAGAGCGATCGGGACAACCATGTACCCGGTTCCGAGCGCCTCGCGCAGGGCATAGCGCCCGGCGTCGGCGACTTCCGGATTGAGCACGTAACCAGCAGCATAATAGAGGCTCAGCACACCGGCCACGATCAGCGCGGCGTTCACCAGCGTCCGGTACCGCATCTGCGTTCTGCTCAGGTAGAACCCGACATACAGAAACACCACCGGGCGGATCATGTAGTAGAAGCCCTTGACGGCGTCTCTCGAAAAGGCCGAGTCATAAATGGTCACGAAGAAGCCGACCCCTGCAATCATGGCCAGCGGAAAGAACAGGGGGGGCGGCGTCACGAAGCGATGGCGCAGCACGCTGGTGACCGCGACGTAGGCGACCGCCAGAACGAAGACAGTCTCGCCCGACATCACCTCCGCGCAGAACAGCAGAGTGACCGGTATGACATAGGGCCGGATCGGCAGCCGGATCTGACGTCTGGCGACATGCGCGCCTGTCACTTGCCCGCACCCCAGAAGAACGAGTTGTTTTCGTCCACGACATCCGCCTTGGCGCCAAACCGCCGCGAGACGCGCGTTTCCTTGCCGGCAAAGACATTGGAGCGCACCGCACCCTGCGTTCCCGGCGCGAATGAAACGGCCGGATCGATGTTTCCCGCATTGGCAAAACGGCATCCCTCGATCGTCACGGCGGAACAGCCCTCGCCAACCTCGACGCCGCCGTCGAGCTGCTCGAACCAGCACGTTTCAAATGAGACGTTCTGCGTGTTCTTCAAGAGAGCACCGTAACGGGCGTTCTGAAAGGTGCACACTTCGAAGCGCAGGACTGCAGGTGCAACACGTCCAGATCTCTCACTGGGACCAATTTCAACCGTTGGATATGGTGACCTACTGCCTTGGCAATCGAACTGGCACTGTTGGAAGATAGTCTGTGCCGACTGTCCGGTTACTTTCATGCTCGGACCAGTCGGCTCTGGGGTTAGGAAGACGAAGAACTCGCGGAAACTCAGAAACTGGTTGGGTAGAAGGGTGCTGCTACCACCGCCATCTAAATGTACCCCCTGAGAAAATCCCCGAATTTCAATGTCTTCGAACAGCGACTGCCATAAACCGCCATGAGCCAACTTTGCACCCGGCTCTGGCCGAGCCTCGGCATGGAACGCCCATTGACCGGGATTGAATGGTTTTGCGTTGGTACCGCCAATCAGCGACAATCCTTTGGCACCAGAGCGGACAACTGGACCTTCGTCGATGGTCAAAAAGGCAGATGCCTCGCTGCGACTTCTTGCGATAAGTCGCGTTGAACTAGCCCCCATTCCAATCAACTTCGTGTTGTGACGAAGCTTAATAGACTTGGCGTAATATTCGCCGGCGGGAAGCACCACCGCACCAAGACGTTTTTTCGAACACTCCTCAAGCGCATCATCGAGCAGGTCGGTAATGTCGCTCTTCGGATGGATCTTTTCGGCAAAGACAACAGGCTTCCCCACTGTATTGTCTTCGGCCAAGCTGGGCATGGCAAAGAGGCAACCTGACCCGAGCAGCCAGGACCTAACAACATCCCGTCGAGTGAGTTCCATGATGTGTTCTCCTTTGCATGAGCAACGGATTCCCGCGGAATCGCGACTGCACCTAGAACCTGCTGTCTTCTACTTGCTGCCGTCGCAAGACTATTGACGGTTGCGAACTCCCGGAAATTCGACCGCTTGCCCGCGCCGCAGCTTGAGGGCATGGCAGGCATAGGCCTTCATGGCTTTCGCCCTGGCTGAAATCTTCCGTCCGCGGACGAGATCGAGCGTCGAATAGATCAGAAATCTCAGCGCCATTCCCGCGAAGGCAATGCCCTTGAAGAGCGTGAACTGCCAGCCGGACTGGGTTCGCCCGATCTGGTCGGACAAGGCGTCCAGCCATTTTGTCGAAATGAAATAGCTGCCCTTCTCGCCCTTCTGCGTCGCCCCTTGAAGATGGGTCACCCTGATGCCGGGCAGGTAAAGCAGCTTCGCCCCCGCCGCGCGCATGCGCTCGCCCCATTCGACATCCTCTCCATACATGAAAATCTCTTCGTCGAGACCTCCGACCGTGTCGATCGTCGACTTACGGACCATCATGCAGGCGCCGCAAAGCCAGTCGACCTCGACGCTCGGGCGGGAGAAGAGCTTGGCATTCGTCAGATAGATTCCCCTGATGTCGGGGAAGAGGTGATGCAGGAAAAGGAAGTGGCCGATGGTGTTCGCAATCGAATGCCGCCAGCCGCAGTCGCCGACCTGATGGCTGCCGTCGGCATTGAGCAGCATCGGCGAGACGGCGCAAACGTCCGCCCGCCGGTCCAGAACGGCGGCCATTTCGGCGATCTGGCCGGCATTCTCCAGGAAGGCGTCGGGGTTGAGCAGAAGAACATAGTCCCCGGTGCAATGCCTGAAGGCCGCATTGTTTCCGGCGGCAAAACCACGGTTGCCATTTTCGCCGAACGCCAGAACCGAGGGATAGTTCTCGCGGACATAGCCGAGGCTGCCGTCGGGACTTTCGTTGTCCCAGACGATCACTTCCAGATCCGGACCGATCGATCCAACGATCGGCTTCAGGCACTCGTCGATGAAGGACTTGGAATTGTATGTGACAATGACAACCGAAATTTTTTTGCTCAAATTGTCGATCCTTCGAGCTTCTCACATTCAATGAAAACACGATGTTTCCATTCGGAAGACAAATCGCCTCGCGTATTATTTCATCAATATATATCACTTTCCTACATCTTCGACGGCGTATTTAATCGCCAAGAAATCCACTGGCAACCTAGAAAGCCTTCGGAGCAAAGGAAGTTTACCACCAATTTCGTCTCGAATATTTAGTTCCTTCTCTAGAACCTTCTCCACAGCAGACTTAAATGCATCTCCAGACCATTTAGAAACAGGTATCGAGAAATCCGACTGCCCAAGGTAGGCAGCGGCATATTGCATTTTCTCTTCATAGGCGACTCCAACAAATGGAGTGCGATGCACGCCGGACAGAACTACTCCATGATACCGCATACTTATGACAACACGGGCCGCCGCTATACGGTCGGAATAGTCAAAAAACGTCCTTACATCATGATCGACTACTACTTCTCTTCCATTTTTTTCAATTTTCAGTTTGATCTGGTTCAAAAAATCGCTCTCTGCACTCGACGAATGCAAATGAGGTACAATTCTAATTCGAAATGCCTGCGGTACCGACTCTGAAGACAAGGTGTCGGCTATATCGGAGACAACTCCTTCGACAGTTTCCGCATTGAATCCTCGAAAAAATTTGCTCAGATTAGTTGGAATAAATACAATTTCGTTTAACCTCTCCACGGGACCTAACTCGCCATGACGAGGCAAAAAAGAAAAAGCCGTATCAACGCCGAGAGACACCGATGCACCAACGCTTTTTACATAGTCATAGCTGTCTTTCTGACGAACAAACACTTCAGAATTTTTCAGACAAAACCGCGCCAGCCAATCGAATAGAGCGTTTCCGGATCTAGCTATTGTATTTAGGAAGAAAATTGGGCTTTTTCCACCATTTATAGATGACAATACCTGCATCAGGTACCACCAGTCCTTATATTTGCCAATATTCTGACCACCTGGACTAACAATAACAACATCATTTTTTTCTATTTCTCTCTCAAAACGCTTCATTCCGCTGGACTTTAATAGACCTCCGAACATTCTTAGGCCAAAAACATCTAGCAATAGCGCTATAATATCTGATTTTTTGAACAGAATATCATCAATTTGTTGCACATTTTCAATAACTATCGGCTGCGCACCTAGAATTACCTCGTTTGGATTATTGAAAATCAGAGTAATTTCTGCATCTCTGAAGATATTTCTCACCTGCTCTACCGCCGCATAGCAAGCAATATCATCACCATAATTGTTTCCATGCTGATTAATAATAGCAACTCTTGGGCAGAAGTCCTCTGATTTCATTTGATCCTCTCTTTAAACCGGGCACCTATGACATGAAAAATATCGCATCTTACATTCAAGAATCTCCTTGCTGCCCAATTCAGCATAAGCATTTGAATTGCGTTGCCAACAGATAGAGCAATCGCTGCGCCAGTTACACCAAAAGGAATCAGAACAAATACCAAAATTGACGTGACGATAGTTGATATCACACTGGTTCTTCCGACTATATATGCATTCCCCGTCATCCCTAGGAGCTGGAATACGCCGCCAGAAAGAGATGCAAACAGTTGACCCGAAATCAATATTCTTAAAACTTCTCCCTTTTGAGAAAATTCATCACCGAACAATCCCATAAAAAAGTCTGAAAATACGAACAAAACAAGTATCAATGGAAATGTCATTAAGAAAGTTGTTAAGGTTGCCCCCTGCGCTAGTGTTACTAGTTTCCTATGATTTCCCTCTACATGGGCAAGCGCATACTTTGCTGCCACAGTAACCGATACAGATTGCCCTATCGAAGCAATGATAAAAGCAAATCTCTCTGCCGCCTTAAATATACCTACATCTCCGAGCGTCGCCACTGCACTCAACGTATATGTAACGATCCAAATTCCTGCCAGCTGCGCAAATCCAGCAAAGAAAAATCCCGAACTGTTTTTCAGTATATCCATTGACTTTATGGATTTGTCGCTACTTCCTGAAGTAGCTCCCTTCCGAATACCGATCCAATATACAGATATAAACGCTATGGCTATAGAAGATAGGCAACATCCAATTAAGTATGATTTCCACGGATCAACGTCAGCGTTCGAGTAACTTGAACTGAATATTAGTATGCCAGCGATTAACGGCGTAGTTAAGTAGGATGTCGCTTGCGCTACTGAGTGCAACCCCGCACCTCGAGCGGCCCCTCCAAATATTTCCGTCTGACTAAGAAACGCCGACGCAATGACTATTGATAATATTGTTGCGGTATTTAGATCGTCTATAATATTATTAAGATAATCTATATTTACAGTAATTATTGTTACAATAATTGATAGAATAAACAATGATGCTATGGTTGCATTTCCAATTGTTTTAAATATAGCACTTTTCGATAGTCTTTTTTGGGCTACAATTCTTGTAATGCTTAAACCCATACCAAATGTAGAAAATGTTGAAATTACAGTTGCTGAAGTCAGTAATATTTGAAATTGCCCAATTCCGGCAGCGCCAGTTGTACGGGAAATCAAAATTTGTAGCAAAAATGCACTGATTGCGGCAGCTCCACGAATGCCCACCGAGATGGACGCATCGAGCAGCCTTAAAAGTCTCGTATCAATCTTCAAATCGATCTCCGGCCAAATCACAGCGAGGCTCAGTTCGTGATAAAGATGGGACGATTTTATGTCCATCGATCTTCGTTTGAGGGCGTAACGATGAGGGGACAATCATAGCAGAGCAGCGCCGATCCATTCGCGTTGAGCGTCGTGGACACCCCCCTCGGGTTGCGTCGACGGCGCCAATTTCTGGCTTCCCTCGCGGCAATGTTGGTCCTGCGGTGACCATCGCATTAAAGGCGGTCAGTGTTTTCTCCTGTACTCTGCCTCCCGTGCACGCCGCCGAAGGAAGCACCTGATGTCGCTCGCAAGCGTGCTGGCATCCGGGCCCGAGCCATTGGGTGCCATCCGGAGAGTTCGGCCTCCATGGCCGCCGCCGAATCATTCTTGCAAGCAACGGTCTTCATGCAACAGAACGAATTGGACTTCCTCATCATCGGAGCCCAGGAGGGCGGCACGACGGCACTCCACGAAATTCTGGCGACGCATCCTCAAATACAGATGGCCATCGGCAAGGAGCGGACGTTCTTCGACAGGGACGACGGCGACTGGGATCAGTTCGCGGACGAGGTGTTCGAAAAGGACCGGCCGGCCGGCGTGCTGATCGGCAAGGCGACACCGCAGTATATCAGCGCACCGGGCGTTGCCCCGCGCATCCGCGCGATGTTTCCGGATGTGCGGCTCATCGCCATTCTGCGCAATCCGGTCGCCCGCACCTTCTCGCACTACCGCATGTGCGTCCGGCGCGGCATGCTGGACGACAATTTCGATGCGCATGTCGACCGCTGGCTGAATCGGGAAGAACTCATCCGCGCCAGGGAGTTGCCGCACGAGGACGCCAACGAGGCTGACTGCTGCGTCGTCTGGAGCGAGTACAGCCGGATGCTGGACCGCTATCTGGCGGTCTTCCCGAAGGAGTCGCTGCTGGTCGTGCTGACCGAGGATCTTGAAGGCCATCCTGACGAGACGATCAGCAAGATCATGACGCACCTCGGGCTCGACCCGGCCTGGAGAAGCGAGATCGCGCACCAGAAATTCCATGTCGGCGGCGACAAGAAGAAGGTCTCCCTGCCGCCGGTTCTCAAGGCCCTGCCGGGCGTCAAGACATCGCTGCGCTGGTTCTTCTCGCGCCTGCCGCCGAAGCTCGCCTACATGTACCAGATGTGGAACATCGTTCCGTCCAAGAGCGACGGGGCCGAGCAGTACCCGGAGGCCTTCCGGAAACTGCAGGCGCATTTCAGCAGCGAAGGCCGTGACCTGCAGGAGCGATTCGGCATCACGCCGAACTGGTGATGGTCGAACACCGGCGGTGGCCGTCGCACGGGCAAACCGGAGCGGCGGCGACCACATGACGCCGGCAATGCCGTTCATCGCCGCTCACGAGTGGTGGGCCGGCCGAGCCGCGCAGATCCACTTCAGATGAAGGAAAAAATTGGTCGGAGTGGAGTGATTCGAACACTCGACCCCCTCGTCCCGAACGAGGTGCGCTACCAGGCTGCGCTACACTCCGAACCGCTGGTGGCGGCCTTATAGCGGGTGCCTCCCATTGCCGCAAGAGACTTTTTGAGCCGATTTTAGATGATCGCAGCCTTTGCCGGCTTCAATCCCGATCCGCCTTCCCGCTGCTCCGTATCAGCCGCCGCCAGAAGGGCATGGCGAGGAGCGTGCCAAGACCCAGCTTTGCCTGATTTCGATAGGCCGGAAGTCCGATGGTCATGGCCTCGTGACCATCCTTCGGCTGGTCGATGAAGGTGCCGCACAGGCGGTCCCAGACGGAGAGAAAGAAACCGAAGTTCGAGTTGGTTTCACGCGGATAGACGGAATGGTGCACCCGGTGCATGTCGGGCGTGACCACGAACCAGCGCAGGACCCTGTCGATCCGTTCAGGGATCCGCACGTTTGCGTGGCTGAAGACGGCAGCGCCGTTCAGCGTCGCCTCGAAGATGACGACGGTCCAGGGCCCGATACCGAGGGCCGCGACCAGACCGATCTTCCACAGGAGCGAGACGAGGATTTCGATCGGGTGGAAGCGGGTTCCGGTGGTCAGGTCCACGTCGAGATCGGTGTGATGCACCTGATGCAGCCGCCAGAACACCGGCAGGGCATGGCTCAGCACATGCTGGAGGTAGATGGCGAAATCGAGAATCAGGAAGCCGAGAAGTCCCTCCAGCAGCGGCGGCCAGTCCAGAAGGTGAAACAGGCCCCAGCCGTGTTCCTCGGCGTAAATCGCCGTCACGTAGGCAGCCGCTCCCAATGTCAGACGCTGGATGACGACATCGAGCAGGAGAATCGACAGGTTCACCTTCCAGCGCGTCCAGCGGCTTTCGCGCGGCACGCGTTTCGGTAGGAACCACTCGATGAGCGCGACAACCGTGAAGATCCCCAGAAAGATCAGCAGCCGAAGGCTCGCTTCCTGCATCAGTTCTCCCCCTGCCCGGGCCAAGATGGGCGGCTCGGCGTTTTCCTTATCATTTCAGCCGGGCCAGTTGCGCCCAAATCACATTTGCCGGCGCTTCTGTCTCAGGCGGACGGTCTTGCCAATTCAAAGGCGCGGTGCAAGCGTGCCGCCATGACGACCCTTTCCTTCAACCGCGACTTCGATCCAAGGCATGGCGAGGCCGTGGAGATTGCCCCGGGTCTCCGGCGCATCACGGCCCCGAATGCCAGCCCCTTCACCTTCCGGGGCACGAACACCTATCTCGTCGGCACGTCGGAGCTTGCGGTCGTCGATCCGGGTCCGGAGGACGACGGTCATCTTGAGGCAATCCTCGCCGCCTGCGGCGGGCGACCGGTGAGCCACATCCTCGTCACCCACACACACCGCGACCACTCGCCGCTTGCCGCGCGGCTGAAGGAGAGGACCGGCGCGCTCACCGTCGGCGAAGGGCCGCACCGTCCCGCCCATCCGTTGCCGCCGGGCGAAAGCAACCCGATGGACGCCTCCGGCGACCGCGACTTTCATCCCGATCTCGTCGCCGGCGATGCCGATCTGATCGAAACCCCGGCCGGCCGCTTTCGCGTCGTCGCAACGCCCGGACACACGGAAAACCATCTCGCCTTTGCCCTTGAGGGCGGTGACGTTCTTTTTTCCGGCGACCATGTCATGGCCTGGTCGACCACGATCGTCGCACCGCCGGACGGATCGATGGCCAACTACATGGCCTCGCTCGACAGGCTGCTTGCCGCGCCCGAGACAACCTACCTGCCCGGCCACGGCGGTGAACTGCGTCAGGCCCATGACTTCGTGCGCGGGCTCATCGAACACCGGCGCGGCCGCGAGGTGGCCATCCTTGCGGCCATTACAATGGGCGCCCGGTCAACCGCCGACATCGTCTCCGCCGTTTATGTCGGGCTCGACCCGTCGCTCTTTGGCGCGGCAAGGCTGTCGGTGCTCGCCCATCTGGAGGATCTCGCCGCGCGCGGCCTTGTCGCAACCGAGGGGGCGGTCCGGCTGGAGGGACGTTTCGAGCCGCC